>PAPB01000035.1 GCA_002708715.1 Fidelibacterota bacterium
CTTTGGTTTGCGTCGATTATTATGGGATTAGTCAGTATTCAATATTGCGCTTGGAGGAAATCACAATATTATCATGAATAGAATTTACATTTTCTTATTGGTCATAATGCTTGCAGCTGGAACTGTAGCTAGTTGGGTTATTAACCTGGCAAACGAGTCACACGATATCCCTATTATTAAAAAAGTTCCAAATTTTTCGTTAATTAATCAAAATGGCGATCCTTTTACCGAAAAAGATTTAATAAATAAAATCACCGTTCTTGATTTTTTCTTTACAAATTGCCCTGGTCCCTGTCCAATCATGACATATAACATGAAGAATTTATATAATGATTTTTCAAGCACAGATGCAGTCCAATTTGTATCCATAACAGTTGATCCAGAAAATGATAGTAATGAAATACTTAAAACATATTCCAAAATCAATGGTGTAGAAGACCAAAGATGGCAATTTTTAACTTCAGATTTAAATAGTATTAAGGTGCTAAAACAAGATGGATTTATGTTATTTGCCGATGAGCTTCCTCAGGGGCATGCAATCAAATTTATTTTGATAGATGAGAAAGGAAATATAAGAAAATATTTTGATGGAACCGATGATGCCAGTATTGCAATCCTTAAAAAAGATATCACTCAGCTAGTGAAACAAATCCGGTCCATATGAGACGCGAACCAAAAAAAGCAGAAAGTCTCATTGAGGCATATTACGAGCTGATGAAGCCCAGCATTACATTTATGATTCTAATTTCAACTACATTGGGTTACTATATGGGAGGGAATGGTATTGCAAATTATATACATTTTTTCTTCACAATACTTGGTTCTTGTTTGATTTCATCAGGATCTGGAGCTTTAAATCATTTTGCGGAAGCAGATTCTGATAAGATTATGCGCCGTACAAACCTTCGCCCCATACCCGCTGGACTAATTTCAGCTGAAAATGCTATGTTGTTTGGTATCGCTCTCATTCTTTCTGGCAGCGCTATACTTTACTGGATTATTAATCCCTTAACTTGTCTACTGGCTCTGATAACATCATTAATGTATCTGTTTATTTATACACCTCTGAAAAAACTCACTTGGTTAAATACTTCGGTTGGAGCTATCCCTGGTTCCATACCACCGATTGGTGGTTGGGTAGCTGCAACTGGCAGATTAGACCCT
This sequence comes from Fidelibacterota bacterium, assembly GCA_002708715.1. Lineage (GTDB taxonomy): Bacteria > Fidelibacterota > Marinisomatia > Marinisomatales > UBA1611. The sequence goes on from PAPB01000035.1 coordinate 1,165, forward strand.
GAAGCATGGATACTCTTTGCAATATTATTTTTTTGGCAACATCCTCATTTCTATGCAATAGCACTAATGTTTAAAGATGACTACAAAAAAGCTGGGTTAAAGATGCTACCTGTCACGGAACCGGATGGTTCAAGAACCAATCGACAAATTATATGGCATTCTTTTTTACTGATACCTGTTTCAGTTGTTCCTGTTTATATTGGAATTTTGGGAACGATATATTTTTGGTCTGCTATTATCTTAGGCGTTGGATACCTAATTTCAGGTGTTATTCTTGCAAAACAATATAGTGTTAATAATGCAAGGTTTGTTTTAAGAGTGTCAGTTTTTTATCTCCCCATATTATTCTTAACAATTATAATAGATAAAATATTATGAAAAACGATGTTTTTTGGACACGAATTATTTATGTGGTATCTATAGTAATCAGCTTGGTTGTCGCATTTTTAATTCTAGGACCTAGGCCTGAGGGTATTGAAGGTGCTCTCGATGTTTCAATTCTTCCTTTAGTAAATGCAACATTAAATAGTTTAACTACTATTCTGCTTCTATATGGGTACTATTTAATCATAAATAAAAGAATAGAAACTCACAGAAATGTTATGCTTACTTGCTTCGGGACTTCAACACTTTTCTTGGTCAGTTATGTTGTTTACCATTGGTTTAAAAGTGGTCCCAAACTTTATACAGGTGATTTCAAAATTTTTTATTATATAATATTATTCAGCCATATCATTTTGGCGGTTATAATTATTCCGTTAGCACTTTTTACACTTTATAGAGGGTGGAATAATCAGATTGACTTACACCGTAATATTGCAAAAATTACTCTGCCAATTTGGTTATATGTTTCTGTCACAGGAGTTATAATCTATTTGATGTTATATTTATAATTCTTTAACCATTCCTCCATATTTTTCATTTAGTCTAAATCCATGTTTTGAAAAAAAATTTTCAGCATAGAAACCAACAGTTATTATTTGAATTTTTTTATGTTTCATACGTTTAAATAAATCATTCATCAAATGTTTACTTAAAGAGATTTTTTGATATTTTTTTCGAATTGCTACCCATTCCAAGTGTATTTTATTTATTTCAATATTTTTCCAGTATAATCCACCGACTAGACGATTTCGATTATTAAAAGCAAACAAAAATTCGTGTTCATTTGTAAAAGTCACTGATAATGATGATTCAGTTAAAAGAGTATGGAAACTTGTTATTTCTTTAGGTAGAAAAGCAGGTCTTATATTATATAGTTTTCCATCATCTAACTCTATTTGATATACTAGGTCTAATCGTGATTTTTCACCCTTTGTAGTTGTGACGAGTTCAACATAGTCTGCAGCGTTGATATGGGGGAATACCATCCTTGCTAAAAAAAATTTTTCAGTTTTATTTAAATTAATTTTTGATTGGATATCTGAAATTCGTTCTTGAATATCCCAGGGGCTTAATATTTTTTTTCTCAAATCTTTGATAATAATTTGAAATTGATCATTTAGCTCAATATTCTCTCCTTTAAAACATGTCATCATAAAGAATCTAACTCTGGTTTCAGGATATTCATTTAGTAAATTGTTGAGACCGTAATCCTTATATAGTTCTTGAAGTATTGAGGCTTTAGCATTTAATGTCGCATTTTGATTTAAATCAAGCCATCTTTCATATCGTAAAGATGCAAAAACTACTGGCTTAGTTAGAACCCCAAAATCATTTATATCAATTAAAAATTTTTCGATACGATTAGTTGACAAACCAACTAAGCTACATTTTTTCTTTATAGGACTATTGTTTAATTCTAATTTTAATTTATTAAGTATTTTTTCTCCTTCTTTAACTTTAAGTGCTTGTAAGGTCGCAGTAAAGATCACTTCCCAATCAGACATATGTTCTAGACCTGGATATTTTTTTTCTGTACTTATAATATAATCAGTAAATAAAGATAGAAAATGCTCTGCAATGGATTCAATTTTTTTTCTTTCGGAAATTGATATAATACGTGTTCCAGTTTTATAATCATGTTTTGGGATTACCAAATTATTAGGAATAGGAGGTTGAATAGATAGCTTATAATTTGTCCTATACCAAAATTCTTGATAAGCTTGGATACCATTCCATATATAATGTAACCATCTCATCTGCCAACGATCTATTTTACTTTTATCAATAATATCTTGTTTATTGCGGTCAAGATATATGTCTAAAGTCTCTTCTTGTATATATTCTTTCGTATATAAATTATATTCAGGCCAATAACCACCAAAATTTTCAACCAAGGGTATATTTTTCATCCCAGAGCTCATTATTATTAACCATTTTGTTTCCTCATCAATAAAATCACGTTCCCAGCCTTCATTGATATTGGCTACTAAATTATGAGCGCCAAAAGATCTTGTTTTTACAAGCAATCTAAATACACTCTTGGTTTCATTTTTTCCTAGGCATGTAATCCATATACCATTTTGAGGAATATCATGAAGGTTTAATAAATAGTTTTTTGAAAACAAGAAAATGGACTCTCTAATTAGCGAAGTTGTACTTATCGCTTTAAGTAATTGATTTTTATGTTTAAATCGAACATTTTCATCAAAGGATATAACATCTTTCCAACTATATTCTAATCCACTCTCAGGATCAACTGTTAATTCTGTTGTTTTTCCAATCCAAGAACGAAATCCCCTTATTAGATTGTAGTAGGCTTTTTGTGCTGTAGAATATATTGAATGAGTTGTGTTAGTAAGTTGCCAACTTACTAGTTCAGATCTCGCCCAAACAAATCGTGTCGGATGAGCAATGCCAAATTCTGCAATAATCAGTAATATTATCTTAATAAATTCTTGTTTATCATTATCTGCATTATGCACATTTTTTTTCGCATTTTTTAAATATTGGATGAGTGCTTCAAAGTGTATATCATTCGTTCTATTGATATCAAAGGTAAATCCTTTTGCAGGATTAGTTTTTCTTTGATTTTTGAAAGCTTCTTCAATTAACGATATAAATAATTCTCCAGATATAATTGGGGCAATAGCTTCAATCATTTTATTTTGGAGAAATACTTTAGGATAATGTTTAAATGCCATTAAAGAATCAATTAAAACACCTGACCAGTTGCCAAGGCCTTTATCAGTTATAGATTTAATAATATCAAATGATGTTTTATCATTAATTAAAAATAAATATAATGCTTTATGCAATGTGTATAGAAGAGTATCTATTTTTTCATTGAAAACGCTTTCTGTTTTTGAAAAATTTATAGCTATTGTTTTTAGTTTGAATAAATTGTACTGTTTAGATTCTTTTAATCTGAATATGGATTCGCCAGTGAAATTTGAAAAATGTAAATTACCAAGCCATAGAGAAGGAGATTGGATGAATAATTCTAGATCAAGTAATTTTGAATTTGTACTATAAATAAAATCTCCAATCTGCACATTATCTTGGAACCAATTTATATTTAATGATTTAGATTGATTTGAAATCAATAAAACTTTACCATTCCAAGAAATATTATTTTTTACTGTTCCAATTTCTCTTGTTAACCAATTTGGAATTCTAATTTCATATGAATCATGGTAAAGAGAGATATAATTTTTTTCATAGAGAGGTTCTATGATTTTTTCAAAATTTTTCAAGATTATTTTTCGTTTAAAGGTTCCTTTATGAGTTAATTCACCTTTATCTTTTGAAAAGTTTCTTTGAATCGTGACAAAATTCACTATTCTCTCATAAGGTGATAAAAAACTATTGACGGATAAAATTATTGAACTAAAAAAATCTCGTAGCTCATTGTTATCTAATTGATATAAATCAATTGGAGAATTTTTATAATTTGGGAAAATAAGTACAGTGTTAAATTCTCTTCCATCCCCAACTAAGAATATTGATGTTATTGATTCAAAGTCTTGAAATAAATTTTCAATTTTCTGTGGTGCAATTGTTTGCCCTCTGCTATTTTTATATATATCTTTTTTACGATCAATAATAAAATAATGTCCATTTTTTTCTTCAAAAATATCTTCTGTATGAAACCAACCATCTAAAAATATTTCATTATTTTCTTCTTTATAATACCCTTTTGTAACATAGTATCCTTTTAAGCATAATTCTCCATCTCGTTTTAATTTTAGCTGGATGCCGGGTAGACTGGTTCCAACAGAATTTTTTACATAATTATTTGGAGGTGTCATGGTTCCCCCGCCTGTAGCCTCAGTCATACCATATCCACTGAGTAGATTGATACCATGTGATTGAAAAAATAAAAAAGTATCTGGATCTAGGAATCCAGCTGCTGAAAGACCCCATTTTAAATTACCACCAGTTAATCCTTTCAAACGTTTTATTATAATAGATTTTTCATCAGAATCAAGATCGAGCTCATTATCTATCATATCATACAATTGTACCCACCGCTTAGGAATACTTATAAAAATTGTTGGTTTAATAAGTTTGAAATCATTTAGAAGAGAATTGAATGCAGGAGATTCAGCAAAACAATAACTAGCGCCCCAGAAAATACTTCCCAACATTTCTAAATATCTTCCAAAAGTATGAAAAAGAGGTAAGTAAGATAAAAATATGTCTTCTGAACCTAATTCGGGCAAGGCTAAGCCACGAGCAAATCTTTTACTAATTATATTTACCTGGTCAAAAATTATTCCTTTTGGGTTTGCCGTAGTTCCTGAGGTATACATAATGGTTTGTATTTCATCCATATCAACATTGTTAAGAGTATTTTTAATATTGAAATTTTTTATTTGATCACTACTTTCAATAAATACATTCCAATTCATAAAATAATCATCTGATTTTTGACTTTCTTCAAGGTCTATATCTTTAATTGGATGAGAAGTTTTAATTTTCCTCCAAAGATTTTTACCATTTTTACCTCCAATAAAAATATGTGATATTTCTGAATGATTAATAATATAAGAAATATGTTCTTCCGTTGAGTTTAGAGGTATCGGGACAATGGTTATCCCAAATGATAGACAAGCTAAATCTACTAGTACGCCATTTAGTTGGTTATGTGTAAGGAGGCCTATAACTGGTTTTTTACCATTATGTTTAAATAATGATAAACCTTTGCCAATTTCGATAATTTTTTTCCAAAGTATTGTGTATGATATTGTTTGGATTTTTCCATCCTCAATAATATAAAATGCAGTTTTATCTCCATATTTTTCTGCTCTTTGTTGTAAAAGAAAACCTACACTATAATTTGATAATTTGATAATTTGAACTATATAATGAAGCCATATATCTATCTGTTTTGATTCAGATATATATTTTGAAACGGTACTGAGATGGGCAATATCTAATATTTCATGGAAAGTATTATTATCTACTTTTTGGGATATACAATCTTCAACTAAGTTGATTAACTCTCCATTTTGTAAATTATTTTTTTTTGCAGATTCTCTAATTTGAGAAATACGTGCGTTTAATTCAAAATTCATATTAGAAATTACTTTAGTTATATAGTTGTCTACCTATTCTAATTGTTAAAAGGGTATTATAAGATGTACATTTATAGAATGAAAAAATGGTTTGTAACATGGATGCTTTAAATAGAATAAAATTTTTAGAAGATCGTTTACATCGGTTGAGTGAGATTGGTATGGCACTTTCCACCGAAAAGAATACGGATCGTCTTTTTGAAATGATTTTAGAAGAAGCAAAAAATATTACACAAGCAGATGGAAGAACATTGTATTCAATAAATAAAGATGGTGACCTAGATTTTGAAATTTTGCGTAATGACTCTATGAATACAATTATGGGTGGTACTTCAGGAGTTGAAATACCTTATTACCCTGTTCATCTATGGTTGGATGACAAAACGCCGAATCAGAAAAATGTATCTGCTTATGTTGCGTTAACAGGTAAGACTGTTAATATTAAAGATGCCTATGAAGAAGAAGGGTTTGATTTTGAGGGAACTAAGAATTTCGATAAAAAGTCTGGATATCGTTCTAAATCATTTTTAACTGTTCCACTAAGAAATCACGAAAATGAAATCATTGGTGTTATGCAACTTATTAATGCTCGTAATGATAAAGGGGATGTTATTTCTTTTAATCAAGAAATGCAGGAGCAGGTAGAATCACTCGCTTCTCAAGGCGCAGTAGCGTTGACAAATAAGCGTTTAGTCGAAGAATTAAAAATTCTTTTTGAAGCTTTTATTAAATTAATTGCAACTGCTATAGATAAAAAATCAGAATACACAGGTGGACACTGTGAACGTGTACCTGTCATTACCATGATGCTTGCGGATGCCGTTGCACAAATTAGTGAAGGAAAATATAAAGATTTTTCTATGAACGATGATGAAAGATATGAATTGTATATTGCAGCGTGGTTGCATGATTGTGGTAAAGTCGCCACGCCCCCTCATGTCGTTGATAAAGGAACAAAGTTAGAAACGATATTTGATCGTATTGAACTTATAAGAACAAAAATGGAACTTTTAAAACGTGATGCTGAAATTTCTTTTTTAAAAAGACAATTAAATGGTCATATTAAAGAAAATTTTGATGATGAATATTTACAAGATATAAAGAGAATTGAAGAGAATATGGAATTTATAGAGAAGTGTAATGTTGGTGGAGAGTATATGGAAGAAGAATTACAAGATCGTGTTAGATTAATTGGCTCAGAGGAACTTATATTAAATAATAAAAGTCAAAATCTTCTTACAGAAGATGAAATAAATAATCTTAATATTCCAAAGGGTACTCTTTTACCTGAAGAACGAGAAATAATTAATGATCATATTGTGATTACTATTGAAATGTTAGAACAACTCCCATATCCAAAAAATTTGAGAAATGTGCCTGAGTTTGCTGGTGGGCATCATGAAAAAATGGATGGTACAGGCTACCCAAAAGGTTTAAATCAATCGCAGATGTCTACGCAAGCTAAAATAATGGCCATAGCAGACATCTATGAAGCATTAACCGCCGCTGATAGGCCTTATAAGGAAGGGAAAAAGTTGTCTCAAGCAATGCGTATAATGGGATTTATGAAAAATGATTTTCATATTGATGAGGATTTATTTGAAATCTTTGTTACGTCTGGAATCTATAAGCAATATGCTAAAGAATATATTGCAAAGGACCAGATTGATGATGTTGATGAGCAATCTGTAATTGGTAAATAATGCAAAATAAGGTTTTTGATAAGAATAAGTTGAAAGCTGAAATTTTTTTGCTGATGGATGTTGTGAAAAAAGCTTTAGAAGTATCGAATGTTGATGATTTTCTTGATACAACTGATATTTTTGATAAATGGGAGGAAATATTGCCTGAAAAAGAATATCCAATTTTTATAATGGCTGTATTAAATAATATTAGAAAAGATTCAATTATTGATACTATTATAATTGCGATAATTTCAAAATCGAAATCTCAAGATATTTTTTTATCTTCCGATAAAGATAATAAACAAATTCGATCCCATTTGGGTGAGCACCCTTTTAATTAAACATACTTTATAATTTTTATAGAGTGTTAAGTTTTTGTATATGACATTAGACATTGTATTTGTAATTGGTCTCCTTTTTATTGGTTTCCTCTTATTCATTTTTGAATTATTCTCAATTGATATAACTGCAATGATTCTTCTTACAATTTTATTTGTAATGGGATATTTAACTCCTCAAGAAGCATTATCTGGCTTTTCTAACCCTGCTGTAATTACCATAGCATTTTTATTTATTATAAGTCATGCGTTGCAAAAGACACGCATACTTGAATATTTAATTGTCAGGGTGAGGCGTCTTGCAGATAAATCTATTACACTTGGAAGAGCTGTCTATCTATTTACTATCGGGATAGCATCAGCAGTGGTGAATAATACGGCAATTGTTGCAATCTTTATGCCTGTAAGTATCAGGCTATCTCAAAAATATAAGATGAGCCCTTCTAAAATGTTGATCCCCTTAAGTTATGCTGCGATTTTGGGCGGAACATTAACTTTGGTGGGAACATCAACAAACCTGCTTGTGAATTCAATTTATTCATTAGAACCAAACACAAATCCTATGGGAATGTTTGAATTTACAAAATATGGAATCATATTAATGGCTATAGGATTATCTTATATTCTTTTTGTAGCTCCTTTTCTTCTTCCATCTCGTACTTCTACATCAAGTTTAACAAAAAGTTATCATTTAGGAGGATACCTTACTGAGATGAAAGTTACAATTGAATCTCCATTAAATGGTAAGACGTGCATGGATAGAGGGATTAATAAAAATTACGATGTAACTGTTTTAGATATTTTAAGAGATGGAAAGATGATAACAAATAGTATTCGTTTAACGCGTCTTCAGCAAGATGATATTTTATTTGTCAGAGGTACATTAGAAAACTTTTTAAGGATGAAAGAGGTAGAAAAAGTTACAATGCTAACAGATGAAAAATTAACCCAAGAGGAGCTTGAAAAAGAAGATAATGTATTAGTAGAAACAATTGTTACTGATAAGGCTGAACTGGTGGGAAAGAGTTTAATGAAGAGTGATTTTCGAAGAAGGTTCGGTCTTTTTATTTTGGCTATTAGACGAGAAGGCTCAATTTTAAGAGAAAAAATTGCACATGTTGTTTTACATGCATATGATACATTATTAGTATATGGGCCTCAAAATAAGGTTGGGGAATTAACAAAAAATGGTGAGTTTCTTGTCCTTGGTGAAGTTGATGCCGAACTACGAAAACAAAGGTTGTGGTGGATGACGATTGTTGTGATTTTGGGTGTTATTAGTCTAGCAGCATTTGGAATTATGCCTATTGTTAAAAGTGCAATGCTTGGAGTAGTCATTTTATTAGCTCTTGGTATTATTACACCTCAAGAGAGTTATCAATCAATTAATTGGCAGGTAATAATTCTTATTTCAGCATTAATTCCTGTGGGAATAGTGATACAAAACACTGGCACAGCTGAATGGATTGGTGGTCTTATTGCATCAGCTGCCCAATCTGTACCTAAAGAATTGCAGGCCAAGGTTCTTCTTGGACTAATATATTTAATTACCGTTATTTTAACTGAAATTTCTTCAAACGCAGCAACAGCAATTATAATGACACCAATTGCATTAGCTGTAACAGATCAGATGGGATTTGAGCCACGTGCTTTTGTTTTTGCAGTGGCTTTTGCTGCTTCGGCATCTTTTATTACTCCTGTTGGTTATCAAACTAATCTTATGGTATATGGCCCTGGGGGATATAAGTTTAGTGATTATATACGTGTTGGTTTCCCGTTGGCATTAATTTTTTGGATTACTGCTATTTTTGTATTGCCAATTCTTTGGCCTATTTAATAAATGATTTTGGAGTAAATATGGATTATGGTTATCAAAAAGTAGTTGATTTAAGCTATGAAAAAGTAAATGAGAAAATTCGAGTATCCTTAATGCAGGAAGGTTTTGGAATAATTACAGAAATAGATGTTAAAAAGACCTTTAAAGAAAAACTAAATATAGATTATGATTCTTTTCAAATCTTAGGTGCATGCAACCCTACGCTTGCTAAAGAAGCTCTTGATTTGGAACGAGAAGTAGCAATGTTTTTACCATGTAACGTAATCTTTTGGAAAAACAAAGATGGATCTGTGACAATTTCAGCAATTGATGCTGTGAAGCAAATTAGCTTAACAGATAATAAAGAGCTTTATAAACTGGGTAAGAAAGTAAATAAATCATTAATTAATGCTATAGATTCAATTTAGTTTAGTACCTTTTTTATTACTTTTACATAGTCGTAAACTAAATTTTTGAATGCAAAGCGAAGCTAAACCTCCATCACGTTTAAACTCTTTTTTAGACGATCCAAAAAAATCACTTTGGACCTTAGCAATTCCCATAATGTTTGGAATGGGTATTCAAACTTTTTATAATTTAATAGATATATTATTTATAGGCCGTCTTGGTGGGGATGCGATTGCAGGTGTTGCTTTTAATATGCCAATATTTTTTTTAATGCTTGGTTTGACTATGGGATTAGGATCGGGAGTCACAGCTTCTATTGCAAGATTTATTGGGGAAGAAAACAAAGTTAACGCAGATAATAGTGCAGAGCATGCTATTGCAATAGCATGTTTTATAGCTTTTACTTTTACCTTATTGGGAATATTATTTGGGAAAAATATTTTAATATTTTTAGGTGCAGAGAATAATATTCTGAATTTAGCCTGGCAATACTTATCAATGATAGTTATTGGTCTTCCATTTATGGTTTTTTCAGGTTTTTTTAGATCGATACTTGCAGGAGAGGGTGATATGAGGTTCCCTATGATGATTGCAGGTCTGGGGACAATATTCAATATTATTTTAGATCCAATATTTATATTTAAGCTTGAAAAATTTGGTAATATTGGTCTAGGGCTTGGAATAAGAGGCGCTGCATTAGCAACTGTAGTATCGCAATTAATAGTTTTTATAATATTTATTTATATGCTTTTTATAAAAAAGCATGCCTATATCACATTCAACCTAAAAGATTTTTCTCCTTCAAAATTAATTTTATGGGATATTATAAAAGTAGGAATGCCAGCATCTTTATCAATGGTGATTATGGCTATGGGACAAGGTATTTTTAATAAAATATTAATAAATTATTCATCAGATGCAGTAGCAGCATATCAAGTGGCTGGTAGAATAGATATGTTAATATTTTTGCCAATTTTTGCAATTGCAGGAGGTTTGACAACTCTTGTAGGGATGTTCTATGGTGCAAAAGAATTACATGCTTTAAACCAAATAGTTCGATATGGAATAAGTAGCGCATTTTTAATTACGTTAATAGCATCTGCATTTGTTTACTTTTTTGCAGAGATGTTTTCATCATGGTTTACAAATGACCAAAATATCATAAATATTTCAGTAGGGTTTTTAAAATTGCTTTGTTTGGTATATCCATTAGTTGCAATTGCGATAACCTCAGGAAGAGTGATGCAAGGTTTAGGAAGAGGTTTGCCTGTCCTCATTATTACAATTGTTCGGGTTCTTGGTATTAGTGCACCATTGGCGATTTATTTTAGTTTATTTTTGAATAAACCAGTTGAGTGGAATTGGTATGCAATGATGATCGGAGCATGTACTGCATTTTTAATTGCAGTAACTTGGGTGCGGTTAGAACTTATAAAAGTTAATAAAACCAGTAAGGGAAACAATGAGTTTATTATCTAGATCTGAAATCCAAGAAGGATTGGAAAATCTAAAAGGATGGAAGTATATGAAAGATGCAATTAGCAAAGAATATAGTTTTGATTCTTATATGGATGGTATATCATTTATCAATTTATTAGCAGTAGAAGCTGAAGAGTATAATCATCATCCTGATATGATTGTGGGCTGGTGTAAAATTAATCTTACTTTTACTTCTCATGATCTCGGTGGGATTACTGAAAAATGCCTAAAAATGGCACATGCAGCAGACAAAATATATTATTAGGAAGAAAATTTATTTGAACCTAAGAGCAATATTGCACATATAAATGATTTAATTATATCTCCTACCAAAAAAGGATATAATCCCAAATTCATACCTTTACTAAAGTCTCCAGTTAGAATAGAAAGATAAAATGCGCCAATAAGTAAAATAGTTGTAGTAGATATAAAGCAAGAAATAAAACAATTTAGAGGTGAGTTAACAAACCCTTTTTCTTTTAGATATCCTATAAGAAAAGCAGCTACAATAAATCCCCATAGATAGCCACCAGTTGGGCCAATTAATACATGTGCACCTGCTTTCATATTTGCGAAAACTGGTAGTCCAAAACTTCCTTCTAAAAGATAGCATATTATAGAGATAGTTCCACGTTTTGATCCTAGCACTCCACCTACTAAAACGACTCCAATAGTTTGCCCTGTAATAGGCACTGGACTAAATGGAATAGGTATCGAAATTTGAGCTAAGATACCAATTAATAATGATCCAATCAGTATTGCAAATGTATTAGCTATTTTGCTATCGATTGATAAGGTGTTGTTTGCATTAAATAAAATTGATTTGTTTTTCATATGGGTAAATTATTGAATTTTTAGTTATAAGGCTTTGAAAACATTTTTTTTATAAACCAATTATAAAACCACATTGGTGTTAAATTAAAAAGCCATATTAGCATGTAATAATATTTTGGGTACACGAAGTTATTTTTCCTATTTTCAATTGCATGTATAAATTTTACTGCTGCATCATTAGCTTTTTTAAGTGGGAAATTTCTTGCAGGCCCTTTAACCATTGGCGTATCAATAAAACCAGGGCAGATAGATACTAAATTAAGATTATATTTTTGAAGAGATGGTCTCCATGAGTCAAATATTCTTCTAATAGCAATTTTAGAACTTGCATAACCAGCATGGAATGGTAAAGGCATGTAACTAGCTACTGAACTGATACAGACCAAGGTTCCATGATTTTGCGATTTCATTAATGGTATAAATGGCATTAGGATATTAGTAACACCTTGGATATTTGTATTTAAAATATTATTTATATTTTTACTTGATCCAGAAAAAAGATTATCATCTCCACCAATCCCAGCATTAGCTATTACGCAGTCAATACCACCTGCTTTTTTGAGAAAATCTTTTGCGACTTTTTCACATTTTTCTCTATTCTGGACATCTAATTGATAAACTATGATTTGTGATCCAAGGTCATTACAGTCCTTTGCAATATCATTTAAAAGTTCCTCTCTTCTTGCTGATATACCGATAAGGCACTTTTGTTTTGCATATTCAAGTGCAAGTTCTTTACCTATTCCAGAGGATACACCAGTAATAAAAATTTTTTTCATAGAGTAAACTTTAATCCTTCTTTAGCAACATTAAATCTTTTTGATCTAATAATATTTGATACCGAACTAGTATAGTCTATTGCAGGATTGGAATGATTAAAATGGATAAAATAGATTTTTTTTCTGTTTTTACTGTTCATATCATTTAACAAATTCATTGTTTCGGTAATAAAAGGATGTGGAATTTCTGACATATTCCTATGGGGTATTTCATCAGAGGAGTAAAAAGTTCCATCTAGTAATGCATAATCAGTATGCAGTATTACTTGAAAAATATTTTGATCCCACTTGCTCCATTTGTCTATGTCTGGTATATAGATTAAAGATTTTTTATTACTCACTATTCGATATCCTACAGTTTCCGAAAATTCATCACGGTGTGGTACTAGGAAAGGTTCAATATATAATTGATTGCTTAATTTTAATTCTTTGCTATTTTTTAGATTAATTATTTTAATATTTCCTATAGATAATAATTGATTCCAAGGAGCATTTTTATTAAGAAATTCTTTCATCTTTGGCATAGCATAGACAGGCATATCTTTTGCACCCATGACCTCTCTGCCTAATTGTAATAAACCAGAATAGTGTCCTATGTGGGCATGTGTTAGAAAAATACCAGATAGCTTAGTTTGGTGAATGTTCTCAAGTATATGGAGTTGGTTTGCAAAATCTGGTGTTGCATCAATTAACCAGCTTTGATTTGTCTTTGGGTCAACTATACCAATAGAAGATACTTTTTCACTTTCTCCAGTATTCCATAACTTTTTACAACAATTACTTATGCAGCCAGCATGGGGTAATCCTCCATCTTGCGCTATTCCTAAAACGATGATGTAGGGTATGTCGTTTGATTTTAAGAAACCAAAGATTAGTAATATAAAAGCGGATCTTTTCAAAGCTTGATTTGAATTTTTTTTCTGTACATCCAATATAATATAAACCAAAATCCGATAACATGTGTTAAAGCGAATAAAAGTGATCCATTTAAATCACCAGCGATAGGAACAAAAATGGTTTTATAAAGGTAATTATATGCGCTTGTTGTTTCTCCATTAAATTCTCTTTTTATATAGATTATAGTTTTTACCCATAGGCCAGATAAAATAAAAAGGAATATTGAGTTAGTCCCAAATACTTCAAAAACCCAGAAAGGTTTTTTCCAAAGTTTTATATCAATCAAATAAGTTAGTATTGCTAAAATAGTTGCAGATATTCCACCTGTAAATAATACATAGGAACTTGTCCAAAGTGCCTTGTTGATTGGAAAGATAATTCCCCATAAATATCCCAGAATTATTAATCCTGAACCAAAAATAAACATCCTCTTAGTACAGTCATTAAAGTTTTTTGTTGTGTGGAGCATACCACCCATAAGATAACCAATTATTACTGTGCCTATTGACGGAATTGTACTTAATAGACCTTCAGGATCAAAAGGTATACCGAATCCATTGTAAAGATGGTTTTCCCCCAGTATTAATAAATCAATTGTTCGTACAAAATTAGTCTCAAGTTCAAAAGGATTTTCTCCAGAGCCTAACCAAAGTAAAGCCCAATAAAATAATAGGATGGATGTAAGAATTTGAATCATTTGTTTAAAATCGTATCTGATAATCATAAGTGCGCTAAGTCCATATGCAAGTGCAATACGCTGAAGAACACCCATAATTCTGAAATCAGACCAGTCCCATCCTTGTCGAATGAAAGGAAATGCATTTAAAATAATTCCCGCCATAAAAATAGAAAAGGTTCTCCAGAAAATATGTTTATAGAATTTTTCTGATGGAAAATAATGCCATTTAACAAAGGCAAACCTCATCGATGCTCCAACGAGGAAGAGAAAGAATGGGAAAACTAAATCAGTTAGTGTACACCCATGCCATTTAGCATGTAATAGAGGAGAATAAACATGGCTCCAACTTCCAGGGTTATTTACAATTATCATCAAGGCAATCGTCATACCTCTAAAAATATCAATAGAGTATATACGTCTTGGATTAGACAAATTTAACGGAGCCTAGAGATACTCCTGTTCCATATTAGGTATACACCTATTATTGCAAATCCTAAAAGAAGAACAGAGTTTTTATATTGATTAAAAATTAAGTTTCCAATACCAAATGTAAAACCGTAGATCATCATTACACCGGCAAGCCATTGGATAAGAATACCATTGCTAACAGGTTCTAGGGTATGTTTAAAGTCTTTTGTAATAGGTCCCCACCATCCGCCTGGCTGTACCCGTTCATAAAATTTTTTAAGATGTTCACTTGGCTCTGGTTTTGTGATAAAAGTTGCTATTAACCAAGATATAATAGCAAGAGGAACAATGATTATTAATTTGTGATGGACTTGAATTTGGATGCCAAAAAGGACAGGCTCGGTTCCAAATAGTGAATATTGATTTCCTAATGTGGTTACTTGCCACCAGGAAATAAGTTCTAATAATATTGTTATAATAATTGATGTTGAGAGTGCTACAATTTCACTCCAAGCGTTAATACGCCACCAAAACCAACGAAGAATTAATACAAGACCAATTCCAGCACCCATTGAGAAAATAAATGCCCATGCTTTAGATATACTTTGCATTTTGAGAGCTGTGAAAGCGGCTAATATCATGAGCAAAATTGTTACAACTTTACTAATAATTACATAGTGTTTTTCAGATTCGTTTGGTCTGAAAAATCTTTTGTAAATATCATTAATTATATAGGAAGCACCCCAGTTTAAGTGTGTATCAATTGTTGACATAAAAGCTGCTAAAAAAGATACGATTAAAATTCCTTTCATTCCTGGGCCCAAAAGTGTATTCATAACAAGTGGGTATCCAGCTTTTGTACCTAATTCTGAATAAGATTCAGGTATAATTGGAAACATTACAATAGAAACTACACCTACAATAATCCATGGCCATACTCTTAGAGCATAATGAGCAAGATTAAACCAGAGTGTTGCAAGCATTGCGTGTTTTTCATTTTTAGCAGAGGACATTCTTTGAATAATATATCCTCCACCATCTGTACCATGATGACTCCACCACATTACAGTGATAAAAATTAAAAATTTTGAGAAAGGAGATTCCCAAAATGTTAATGTGGTAAAATCAGTATTTGGGATAGGCGGAATAAATTTTAAAGTATTTTCATGAATAATTCCAGATCCTAAAAGTGAGGATAGCTTATTTAATAAAGTATCCATACCGCCAACATGGTTTAAGGCGATCATAGCAAGTGCAATAGACCCAAACATTGCAATACAAAATTGAACAATATCTGTAATAACAACTCCCCAGAAACCTGAGAGAATCGCATAGACTAGGGCGATAATTACACATAGCCATACTGCTGTCCATTTATCCATATTTAGCATTACGGACATAACAGACGCCATCGCATTGATTACCCAACCCATTACTATAAAATTATATAAAATTGCAAAATATCCAGCTTTAAATGCCCGTAGAAAAGCAGCAGGCTTGCCACTATACCTTAATTCAAGTAATTCATTATCTGTAAGAACCTCAGCACGGCGCCAAAGTCTTGAAAAAAGAAAAACACTTAGAAGTGCACCCATTAATAAATTCCACCAAAACCAATTTTGCCATATTCCTTGGCCACGAACAAATTCAGTAATTGCAAGAGGAGTGTCAGCTGCGAATGTTGTTGCAACCATAGATGTTCCGACAAGCCACCAGGGGAGTGAGCGACCAGAAAGAAAATATTCTTCTGTACTAGATGCTGCTCTTTTCGAAAAATAGATTCCTACGCCTAATGAGAAAAATATATAGGCAATTATAATTGTCCAATCAATCCAGTGTAATGAAATCACATCAGTCATAAAGTTTTTTTACTAAAGCAGATGAGAAATAATGAGATAAAATTGTTTTTGATGTTTTTTTTGAAAGTGCCATACCCAAAGCTCCAATTTGACAAAGACCAACTCCATGACCCCATCCTGCTCCTTTTAGAGTAATAGATTTAAACATATCATTTTCCTTGGAATCTAAAATGATTACGAAAGCGGAGCTATATAAAAATTCTGGATGGAGAGCATTTCTAATTTCATACTCGCTTTCTAGCATTATACTTTCAATTTGGTTATTAAATAATCCTGATATTTCTAAAGATGTTATTCTTCCTGAAATCCCGCGCTTTTTTGGGATCAATGATTTGATTGAATGAAAAGAGGTTCCACATTTTTTATTTATTGTTTCAGTTAATTGTTTTTGTGTGCTAGAGTAGACCCATCGATAGTAGGTACCCTTATTATCAACATTGCCAATATATTTTTTGAGGTCTTTTTCCTTGATAAATTTATTACTGCAATAACAATCTGATTGGTTTAATATCCAATCTATTTTGTCCTTATGATCTTTAAAATCTGGAATTGATTTTGATAAACCATCAAAAATACCACGAAGGTATGGTTTTGGAGGGTCTTCCCATACATTCTCATTATTCTCAGTTATGCCACCGCAAGATTTTGAATATCTTGCATCACAAATTTCATTTTGATAAAGTAAAAATTTTCCACGTGTTTTTTTAGAAGCTGTAATTGCTTCTGTTGTAATATTCCCTATCCCTTGATATCTCTGGCAACAATCATCATTACATGCGTCAATGCCTAGATTTGAATGCTTCTTTTCACTAGCAGCAATAATCCATGATCGTGCAGTTATGGTCTGCGCCTCAAGAAGTGCTGGTGGACACGCACCACTCATTTCAGAAGTAGCGACACAGGGTAAATACTCTTCCAAACTAATTTTATTGATAATAAATAGAAAACCATTTTTATTTTTTATTAATAAAGATCCTGGCAATTTTACATCTATAGATTTTTCCCAGTGAAAACCGCGTCCCGCAGGAACAGATCTTATTGTATGGAAAACATTGGTCTTATCATTATGCAAAAGTATAGACTCTTTCTGGCTGTTATTTATTATTATTTTGTTCTCATGCGTTTCAATTTTATATAGCTTATTTTTTTCATGAGAAAAAATCTCTATGGAATTTTTTTTATCAATGGGTAAAATAATTCCAATGGATAGTACTGGTTCAGTATGATATAAATTTTTTACTGAGAGCATTGCTTTTTCCATGCAGCACCTAAAGCAGCAGTCTCTCTATTTTTAGAAAATGAAATATCGAAATCCGAATATTTTTTAAATAATTCGCTTATTCCACTTTTATCATTATAAAGAAAATTTCCCAATCTCTGACCGATAACAATTTTTTCAATTTGTTTTTTATGATTTTTGAAAAACTTAATTCGATCTTCTATTAAAAATGTAAATGCCTTTAAAACAAAATTCATTGTTTTTTCAAAATCAACGGACTGGGAACAATCAGAAAGAGTTTTAAAATTTGTTTGAAATTTATTATTATGATTTTTTATCATTCCACCAGGAGAAAGCCATGACTCAACTGATTCTCCAGTGGGAAGTATTAATTCCCAAGATTTCTTTAAAACGCTGTTAACTGTTAGATCAATAATTTTCCCATCTAATATTATTCCATCAGCAATTCCAGTACCACCCCCAATATATACACCATTTTTCACGTTTTTCATTTTACCTATGGTTGACATAGCCTCACCAATTACGCAGCAATCTGAATCATTATATAGAGAGTTTACATTATTTAATCTCTTCAAAATATTTGGTATCCTAGGGCCATTTACTAACACTGAGATCCCTTCTTTACTTTTTAACCCAGGAAAACAGATACCAAATTCAATATTACTAAACTTGTTTATAATATTGTTTATCGTTTGAACGATAACATCTCCTTGTTTTTTTTCAATGTTACGTAATCTTATGCGATTTTCTATATTTTCTTGAATCTGATTTTTTAATTGCACAGGATGATAATTGTTATTCCAATCTGGATGATCAGAAAAAAAGTATTCTTGATGTATTAGCCCTGGTGAAATAAGTGATTTTTTTGAATCAAATACACATGATTGAACTAAGACTTTTGAAGCTCCACAATCAACACCAATTATTTCGTCATTATTTAAGAATTCCATAAAGATTTTTAAGTGAATTGATTTTATCTATTGATTTATTTATGCGATCTTTTGTTATTTTTCCTGAATTAATTAATTTACAGATAACAGAGATGGATTTTGGTATGTAGTCAGGGTCATAAATCAAATTATTACCAAGACAGAAAAGATCGACACCTCCATTTAACATAAGCTCAAAAGTTTTTTCCATTGAATAGTGATCTGAAATAGCACGCATACTTGGATCATCGCAAATAACTACACCTTGAAAGCCAAGATCTTCTTTTAACATTCCTTGAATAATTTTTTTAGAAAGTGAGGCTGGATAATTAGGATCAAGTTTTTTATCAAAAGCATGGGAGACCATTATAGAATCCAAATTCTTGCTTTGGATTAATTTATCAAATGGTATCATATCTTTGACAGTCCATGATTCAGTTATATTTGTTAAGCCCTCATGAGTATCGCCTGAGGCGGAGCCAAGTCCCGGAAAATGTTTTCCGCAAGTGATAATATTTTTTTCTCGGTGTGCATCAATAAATATTTTAGCATGTTCTATTACCTTATCTGGGTCACTTGAAAAAGCTCTTTCTTGATCGCTAATAACTGTGCCTTGTCCATAATCTAAATCTAGGACTGGAGCGAAGTTTAAATTAACTCCAGAATGGCAAAGGGTTTCTGCCATAGATTCAGAGAACTGTTTTGTTAGCATGGCGCTATCTAATTTGCCAATATGTCCCCATGAGGTATCTTCCTGAAAACCATAAATAGATTTGAGTCTTGAAGAATTACCTCCTTCCTGATCGATGGAAATTAATAAGTTGTTTTTAGAAATATTCTGGAGCTGTGATACTAGATTTTGGACTTGAGTTGGTGACTCAATATTTCTGGTGCCAGGTTTTAATTCTTTGCCACCAATTTCAAGATCAATATCATATAGTATAACACCTGCAAGATTGAAAGATCTGATATATTCCGCAATAACAGAATTTTTTTCTATGGTTTTTTCTCTAAACCCAGCAATAATAAGTTGACCAACCAATTGTTCTAAAGAGTTTGACATCCTTTAAAGCTAATTTGAAATTTTTAAATGTCTAATAATAAAGAAAATTATTGGATCATTTTTTTTAGAAACATCAACTATGAATTAAGTACTTATGTCTTCTTTTTACTTATCGTGCAAATATTCAAACCATAAGAATATTAAATGGCATTAATTTTTCAGGCTTACAGTTGCTTTTTTTTAAAGATATGAAATCTATAAATATTATTTTTAGTTCTTTTTTAGTAATACTTCTGTGTTGTAATCCACCTCACATTAAGACAGGAAGTTGGGCAGAAGAAACTTTGAAAAGTCTATCATTAAGAGAAAAAATTGCTCAAATGATGATTTATCGCATGAATCTGCGACTTAAAGATATTAAAAAAGAAAAATGGGAAAGTATTAATGAATTAATTCAAAAAGATGGGATTGGAGGTATTCATTTGTGGTACGGTGAAGCAAGTAGCAGTCTGACTTTTCTTAATGAGATGCAAAATAAGTCCAAGGTTCCTATTATAATCGATGCTGACATAGAGTATGGATTAAAACAACGATTTGAAGAAGGGACTGAGCTTATGCCTTTTATGGCAATTGCTGCAACGGATAAACCTACCAATGCGTATGATATTGGTAAGATTATTGCGAAGGAGTCTAGAGCTTTAGGTATTCATTTGAATTTTTCACCAGTAGTAGATGTAAACAATAATCCATTGAATCCAATAATTAACGTTAGATCTTTTAGTGAAGATCCTGATATTGTGAGCATATATGCGGCTGAATATGTTAGAGGAATCCAAGAAAATGGAATGCTTGCAACTGCAAAGCATTTCCCTGGCCATGGTGATACTGAAACGGACTCTCACTCTTCACTTGCTATGATTCCAAGTGATTCAGCCCGACTTTGGTCAATTGAACTTCCCCCATTCCAAAAAATGATACAAAATGGTATCGATGCTATAATGGTTGCGCATGTTCACGCTCCAGATTATCAGCCTGATTCTGATACCCCCGCTTCTATGAGCCATTTTTGGGT
Source organism: Fidelibacterota bacterium (assembly GCA_002708715.1). GTDB lineage: Bacteria > Fidelibacterota > Marinisomatia > Marinisomatales > UBA1611. Next base: position 22,053 of record PAPB01000035.1, read on the forward strand.
TAATAATATTTTAAAAAACCAGCTCAACTTTAATGGGGCAATCGTTACTGATGGGATGGGAATGGGTGGTATTACTAGAAATTACTCTGATTCTTATGCGCTTATAGAAGTGATAAATGCTGGTTGTGATATTATTATACAAAATCATGATATAGTTAAATCGATAAATACTGTTGAGAATGCTGTTTTAAATGGTATAATTCCAGAAAACAGGATTGATGAATCAGCTTTAAAAATGCTTAAAATGAAGGAAAAGATCGGATTACATATCAAAAAATCAATTGATTTAAATCAAATCCATAGTCAAGTAGGTATCAGAGAAAATAAAAAAATAGCAAAAAGAGTAGCAGCTGAAGCAATAACCTGTGTAAAACTAGAAAAAGATTTACTTCCAATTTCAAAATTATCAGATAGTCCTATTTATGTTATTGATATATATGATTATAAATATGATCACTCTATTTCAAATATAACGAAAGGATTAATTAGTACTGGATTAAATATTAAACCATATCAGATTGATGAATCAGATTCAAAAAAAATAATGCATGCTATCCTTGATGAGATACCTTCAGGTGCTAATACCATAATCAATACTTTTGTGACACATAAAGCTTGGAAGGATAGAATATCTCTTCCAGAAAACGAATTATACTTCATTAACAGATTACAAGAAAAAACGAATAATATTGTTTTGGGAAGTCTTGGTAATCCATACGTTATCCAAAGTTTTCCTGATATTCCTGTTTATATTTGCGCATACAAAGATAATTTATTGATGCAAGATGCGTATATGAATGCCATTTTAGGGAAAGTTGCGATATCTGGAAAATTACCAATTTCTATCCCAGGCATTGCAGAAATAGGACAAGGTATAATTGTTGAAAAATATACACCAAAGCATAGTTCAAAAGTCTATAAACCTGGAACTGAAGTCAAAAGGGTTTTGCCAGAAGAAATAAATGCTAATACTGATAATATTATTAAATTTTTGAATGAAGCTGTAGATGACAAAGCTTTCCCTGGCGCTGTATTACTTGCATCAAAAAATGGTAAAATTTTTCTTCATGAAGCTGCAGGATATCACACCTATAATAAAATACACAAAATGCGGAAAAGTGATATATTTGACTTGGCATCTATCACAAAAGTTGTTTCTACAACATCAGCGATTATGAAATTATATGATGAAGGGTTAATCAATTTACAAACACCAGTGACAAAATATTTGCCTGCTTTTAAAGGGAAAAATAATAAATATTTTTCCCATAAAGAAAAAATAACAATTGAGCACCTATTAACACATACTAGTGGTCTTCCGCCTTTTAGACAATATTATCTAATGGAAGGGGATATTGAATCACGGGTTGATAGTATCTATAATACTATACCTATTTATAGTCTAGCTGACACTATGGTTTACTCGGATGTTGGGATTATTGTTTTAGGTAAGATTATTGAGGAAATTACCGGAATTTCTATTGAAAAGTATTCTAAACAAAATATTTTCGATCCACTCGGTATGACTGCGACTATGTATAACCCTATTAGAAAAAAAATGCATAGGGTGGTACCAACAGAAATAAATAAAGAAAACTCTCTTATAAAAGGATATGTCCATGATGAGAATGCGCTTAGTCTTGGTGGAGTGGCAGGCCATGCGGGCTTATTTTCTACCGCTAAAGATTTGGCACTATTTGCACAGATGATGTTAAATAATGGTATATATAGATGGGAGAGAATTTTTACGCCTGAAACTGTAAAGCTTTTCACAAGTAAATCTTTTATTATTGATGGAAGCTCTAGATGTCTTGGTTGGGATAGTCCTTCTGGAAAAGCATCTGGTGGGTTGTATATGAGTGACAATAGTTATGGGCACAATGGTTTTACTGGAACAAGTATGTGGATTGATGTGGACAATGATATTTTTGTGATTTTATTATCGAATGCTGTACATCCAAATAGAAATAATAAAAATCCGACTTATTTTGATTGGAGGCAAAGGTTACATTCATTAGTTTACCAATCTCTAGGATTTGAAAATGAAAATCCCAAACTTGAATGGCGTAAGCAATGGTAGTTAAAAAAAGATTTATTTACTTTTTGTTTCCAATAATTTTAAGCATTTCTTTTGCAAGTCGTGTTGTTGGATATTACCCTTATTGGGTTCAAAATACGCTCTTACCTCAAAATATTGATCTAGAAACATTTACTCATATTAATCATGCTTTTGCATGGCCAGATGCGAATGGTGGAATAATCGCTCCAAATAATTCATTTTTTAATGTTGCGACATCGAGCTATATCCATGACCTAGATAGGAAATTCATCCTTTCTTTAGGTGGAGGAGGGCAGGGTCAAGGATTTGCCACCTCTACCTCAACATATGATATTAGAGCAGTTTTTATAGAGAATATTATTGATAAGCTTATTACCTATGGTTATGATGGAGTTGATATTGACTGGGAGCATCCTCAATCAGCCGAGCAAAGGAATAACCTCACCCAATTTATTCAAGAATTAGATTCCACATTCAATGCCTTTGATCCTGAGTTGTTAATAACCATGGCAGTTCCCATATCAAATTGGTCTGGGCAGTGGTATGATTTTAATAGCCTAAAATTGTATGTGGATTATTTTAATGCAATGACGTATGATATCCATGGAGGGTGGAGTTCACATGCAGGTCATAATTCACCTTTATATCAATCTCCACAGGGTGACCCCGATGGGTCAGTTCAGACAGGGATAAATTATTTAATAAGCAGTGGAATCCCTCAAGAAAAAATAAATATGGGTATACCTTTTTGGGGCAAGCAATATAATACATCTACAATTAATGGAAGTTTTTCTGGTACTGTTCTTGATTTATATTACAATGAAATTACTTCACTCATTGGTAATGGGTGGGTTTACGAATGGGATAATGTTGCTAAGTGTCCTTATCTTGTGAAAGATGATCAAACAAAAATTATCACCTATGATAATCCTCTTTCAGTACAGTATAAATGTAATTATGCAAAACTTAGAAATCTTGGAGGGGTTATGGTATGGGCATTAGGGTATGATGAAATGGATGGAGATGAGACTCTTACAGGGGCAATTAATATGTATTGGTTATCAGCATCGAATCGTGATTTTAACATTTTACCAAATGATGTTAGTCTAGCTGTATTTCCTAATCCATTCAATCCAAGAACAAAAATAAAATTTGAACTACATAAAGCTGACAATATTCGTATCAATATATACAATATTAGAGGGGTAAAAATGGGGACGGTAATAAATGACTATTTTAAGGCAGGAACTCACGTAATGAATTATTATCCAGAATCCAATCATGATAATATTTCTAGTGGCATTTATTTTTTGGAACTGGAAACTTCTACAAAAAGATTGACAGAAAAAATATTATATTTAAAATAAATCAGTCATAGAGGTAATATTTAGAAGATTTTTTAATAAATCTATTTATATCATTTCTCTGTTTCATAAGAAAATCAAATACGGATTCCTCTATACTAATTTCATCCGAGTTGGCTCCACTGTTTAGGTAGTTTGATAGAGATTTATCCCCATAGAGCTTATTTAGTGTTTTAGCATTAAATTGAAATTGATCTTTGTAAAGATTTTTTATCATATAGAGTTCGTAAAGCGCCGTTTCTAAAGATTTATATCTATATTTATCGGTTATTTCCAAAGAACTCCCGTAGCAAGTTTGATTTTTAAATTTTGGTTTTAATGTTTTCCCAGGTATGGATTCTGGAGAAAACTTAGTAAAACTAATTTCCACTCCATTAAGGTTTATATTTTGTAGTTTTTCAATTAACGTATTAGTTATCCACGGAGCGCCAATCTGTTTAAATGGTCTTTTTGTACCGCGGCCTTCACTAATATTTGTAGCTTCAATTAGACACCTGCCAGGATATACAATCGCGGTTTCGAGATCTGGAATATTTGGAGAAGGTGCAACCCATGGTAATCCTGTTTTATTAAAATACATTGATCTTTTCCAACCATCCATTTTTACAATTGTTAAATTTTTTGGTATAGATGATAACCAATTTTCATTTACTGCCATATTGGTAAGTTCGCCAACGGTCATCCCATATCGAATGGGTATGGGATAATAACCTATAAATGATTTGAATGAATTATCAAGAATAGGGCCTTCAATTATTTCTCCTCCAATTGGATTTGGTCTATCGAAAACCATTACATCTATACCATTTTCCGATGCAGCTTCAATAACCATTCCAAGAGTGGATATGTAGGTGTAGAACCTGGCGCCAATATCTTGGATATCATAAATAATTAAATCAATTCCTTTTAGCATTGCACTAGTTGGTTTTCTATTTTTGCCGTATAAAGATATAATCTCTACTTTTTTAAAATTTTTATTTTCATAGTTAATTTTTGCGCCAGCACTTGCTTCGCCAAAGAAACCATGCTCTGGAGCAAAAATCTTTTTTAAAAATAAATTCGGACTTTCTTGAAAAATTTTATAATTATTTTTAGAATTTCTCGTTATACCAGTATGATTAGTAACTAAGCCGATAGTTTTATTCTTAAGAATATTTGGATAATCTTCAAGCAAAACATCTAAGCCAGTCCTCACAGAACCATTTTTTTGGGTAGTTATTGGTTTAAGAATTTTTACATTATTGATGGGAGATCGACAACTAAGTAATAAGATAAGTAATATTAAAAGATATTTCTTCACAACTTGATTTAGATTATTTCGCAATTATAAGTTAAAATTATTCTTCATATAAAACTATGTTAAGACCAAATAAGGAGCCTACTCATTCATTGGATTGATATTATAATTATTTTAACCTTTTTAACTGGATTTATCATTTTTGGATGGTATCAAGGTAAGCAAAATACATCATCTAAAGATTACTTTTTAGGGAATAAATCTTTACCATGGGTTATTGCAATGTTTTCTATAGTTGCAACGGAAACGTCAGTATTAACCTTTATCAGCGTTCCAGGTCTTGCTTATCGTGGGGATTGGACTTTTCTGCAGTTGGGTTTTGGTTATATTCTTGGAAGAGTCTTTGTTAGCTTTTTTTTCCTTCCGAAATATTTTACATCTGGAGTTACATCTATCTATCAAATAATAGGTAATAGATTTGGCCAGAATATTCAAAAAGTTGCATCCATCATTTTCCTTATTACTCGCGTTTTGGCAGATGGTATAAGGTTTTTAGCAACTGCTGTCATTGTTCAAGTTATTACTGGATGGACATTAATATCCTCAGTGATTTTAATTGGTGTAATTACATTAGTTTATGTTGTCATAGGTGGTCTTAAAATAATAATATGGATCGATAGTGTACAATTTTTTCTCTATCTACTTGGAGGATGTATAACGATCTTTTTTATAATGTATAATGCAGAGGATAGTTTCGGAAATATTTGGTCTGGTTTAATTTACTCTGATAAAATACAGATATTTAGCTTTTCAGGAAGCATGTTTGATGATCCATACCTTTTTATAAATGCATTAATAGGCGGGATGTTTCTCTCTCTCTCCTCTCACGGTGTAGACTACATGATGGTTCAGCGAGTCTTAAGTGTTAAAGATTTAAGATCTGGTCAAAAAGCTATGATTGGAAGTGGAATTTTCGTTTTGATTCAATTTACAATTTTTTTATTTGCTGGATCTCTAATTTTTTATTTATTTGAAGGAGCCATAATAAATAAAGATCGTGAATTCAGCACTTTTATTGTAGAATATTTACCTGTTGGATTAAAGGGTTTCTTGTTGGCGGGAATTTTATCAGCTGCGATGTCAACTTTGAGCTCATCGATAAATGCGCTTGCTTCTTCCACTTTAATTGATTTATTCAAAGGTGAACCTTCCTTATTATCTTCTAGATTGATGAGTTTATTTTGGGCTATAATTTTAATTGGAATAGCACTGATTTTCGATGAAAGTGACTCTGCAATTGTAATCATTGGATTACAAATAGCATCATTTACATATGGTGGACTATTGGGATTGTTTATTTTGAGTAAGTTTAATAAAGAATTCAATTCTATAAGTTTAATTATTGGGCTAGTATGTAGTCTTTTGATTGTATTTTATCTGAAATACTTGGGAATTGCATGGACTTGGTTTATTTTAATTTCTGTAATTGTGAACATAACCATAACAATTATAGTTGAAAAATTGGTAACTAGATCAGGGGAGAATTCGCTTCACATATAAAAATGATTTAGATCTTTGATATGCAAAATCAGGAGACTCTTTATCTAGAGAATTTACCTTTACCATGCCTCCCTGATGAATAAATTCTTTTTTCCCTGCACTTATTCCAACGTGAGTGACTCTATCTTTTTCACCGAAAAATAATAGATCTCCAGCTAAAATATTATCCCATGTCTCATTAGGGATGATTTTTGTTCCTAATAATGCCTGCTGTCTTGCATCTCTAGGGAGCTGGATCCCTTGAGATTTAAAAACTGTCTGAGTAAACCCTGAACAATCATTTGCTTTGGATGAGTTTCCTCCCCATAAATATGGAGTCCCAGTCATTCTATAAGCCTCGAATAACAATTTTTTAGTATTAATAGACTGGATTAATGTAGTGCCTATTGGTTTAAGGTTTTTTTCCCTAGCAAATCCAGAACGTCCATCTGGTAAAATAACTGATATCCAATTGTTATTATTCTTTTTGCCGATAAATATATTATTTAAAATGATATCAGTAATGGGTTGACTAGTTTCATATGGCAGAGAGAATATTGAGGCATGTAATGCGCTAACTTTATAGTTAGTTGCATTTTCCCATTTTTTTATACCAATGGAATCCGTTACAATAATTCCAGTTTTGTTAATCCAGCCAACATAATCATAATCAGTCTGTATAAGATACCACCCATCTTTCTCTTGAAGTAGTTTAGTTATATTTCCCATTATTGCTTGATCTATCATTTGGCTGGAGTGCTTAGGTTTTTCCCTTATGGGAGTAACGCTTACATTAATAATCCCAAAGACGCTATCACCAAGGGATGAGTCTGGTAACAATAACAGATTATTTATTATGTTGTCCTTTCCAAATAATGAATCTGTGAATTCAAGAATACGAACATATGCGGGCTTTGTTGTCATTTCGCCAGAGAGTATCCATTTTTTATCAATTCTATCTAAGCTGATAGAAAAAACGGATAGTGTTTTATCAGTAATATATATTTCTTCAATTTTCTTAATTTGATTGTTAAAAGTTGTTTTTAGTTTTTTCTCTCCATTACAATTGATAAAGAATAATAAAAGACTGATAATGAAATACATTTGATAGGAGATTATCCTTGTTAAATATATAGACATTAGGTTACTCAACAATCTGATATTTATTTTTGGTTTCATCATAAGAGAAAGCATTAAAATGCCACCATTCTGAATTTAAAATACTAAAGCCCGCTTTTTGCATTACTTTACGAAGGATTCTTCGGTTCTCAACCTGCTCTTTTGAAAGCTTACCTAGATTTAATAAAGAATCTTCATAAATTGGAAAGGCAAGTGCTCCAAAATAGTCATATTTGGTTCCCATATCTAGCTCCATTCCATTTTTATAAGCAAGAGTTAGATCTATTGCTGCTCCATAATTATGTATTGAACCCTTTATAGGGTCTGCAACAAATTTAGTTCGTTCAGTTTCAGGTATGGTGTCAAGAGCGTTCCACAGTTTTTTTTGGATACTTCTTGGACGTAGACCATCGTATACTAGTAAACGTAAATCTGGATTTAGTTCTTGTAAACTTTTACTAGCACTAACAAGCATTGCTGCAGGGGTTTTTCGTAAATAACAAGAATCCAATTCGCCGTAAATATCTTTTCCTAAAAAGTTATCTTGAGTTGAATATTTTAAATCTACAATTATACTTGGATCCAGTTCTTGAATATTCACAATTTCATCATTATCGTTTTGGTTTGATACTATTGGATTTCCAAATAAAATTTGGCAAAAAAATACAGCTCCAATAATGCCAGCAAGATCAGCTAGAAGTCCAGCTATAAGGGCATGCCTTGATTTTCTTATGCCCACTGAACCAAAATAAACAGCAAGGACATAAAAGGTTGTTTCTGTTGAACCATACATAGTGGCTCCAATTTTTGATATTAATGAATCTTGTCCATATCGATCTATTAGGTCAGTTAATAATCCAAGAGAGCCACTCCCTGAAAGTGGCCGCATCAAGGCAAGCGGAAGGTTCTCTGGAGGAAATCCCACGATATTTAAAAAAGGTGTTAAAAATAATAATAACATTTCCAAAGCTCCTGAAGCTCTGAACATACCAATTGCGACTAATATTGCTACAAGGTAGGGAATGATCCGAACTGCAATTGTGAAACCATCTTTTGCACCTTCTACGAATGATTCATATACTTTAACTTTTTTAAAGAAAAGACCGTAGAATGGGATTAAAACCAGTAGAAAAGGGATGATGTATCTTGATATTTGATTCGTGAGAATAACAAAAGAATCAATCATGATTTTTGCCATTTTTTGGATATTCAAATCGTTTCATTTTTTCTAGAAATTTTACAGCTATGATAGCTGTTATTGTTGATAATCCTGTAGCTAAAATTGTAGTAATAAAGATTTGATTTGCCGCTGCGCCCATTAGAGCAACTACAGTGGCAGGTAAAATGATTTGAACACTAGATGTATTTATGGCTAAAAATGTACACATTGCATTTGTAGCTGTTTCTTTATCATCATTTAATTCCTGTAACTCTTCCATTGCTTTAAGTCCTAATGGAGTAGCTGCATTACCAAGGCCAAGTATATTTGCAGCCATGTTGAGAATAATTGACCCGATAGCTGGATGATCAGATGGAATGTCTGGAAATAGCCATAGGGTAATGGGACGAAGACCTCGAGCTATGATACGAATTAGCCCAGCTTCCTCTGCAATCTTCATTATTCCAAGCCAAAGGGCCATGATGCCAATAAGGCCTAGAGCAATAGTAACTGCTGTTTTGGACATATCTATTGCTGCCTGTGTTACAGCATCAATATTTCCAGTTATCGTTCCTACAATAACAGCAACAAACATCATTCCAAACCAAATATAGTTTAGCATTTAAGTCTCTTTTTGTACAGCTGTTTCAAGTATCTCAATGTATGGTTTATTGGTTGCATTAAGCTCAACTGATAAAGATAGAGGTATTGTACATTGGTATTTACCATGTCCGCAAGGGAAATTAGATATAATTGGAATGTCTAAATCCCCACAAATATCCATCACAATTTCATCAGTATTCTTTCCAAAAGGTATGTCCTGATCTTTAAAATCAGATAATTCTCCTATTACTAGCCCTTTAATATTTTTAAACATTCCTGATTCATACATATGCATCATGTTTCTTTCAAAAGAATATAAATATTCGTCTACATCTTCCAAAAAAAGAATTATATCTTTTGTTATTAAGGCATCATTAGTTCCTAAACGGTTTATAAGTAAAGTCATATTGCCACCCCATATTTCCCCAATTCCAGTTCCTGATTTTAATATTTTCACAGGTAGTGAATTTGAAGAAAAAATTTTCTTTTTTCCCTTAAATTGGAGGATCTGTAGCATTTGATGATAGTTATATTTTATAAATTGTTCGTTAAAGCTAGATAACATGGGACCATGAAAAGTAATGAGGCCTGTTTTTTGAGTGATTGATGTTAAATACGCTGTTATATCACTATATCCTAAAAATATTTTAGGATTTTTTTTGATAATATCATAATCTAATAACGGTAATACTTTATTTGCGCCATACCCTCCACGTGCACAAATGATAACATCTATTGTTGGATCCTCAAACATATTATGAATATCATCAGCGCGATCTTGAGGTGTACCAGCAAAAGGTCCAAACCTTAAGAAATTACTTGTACCAAATTTTAAATTATATCCAAGGTCAGTAAAATATTTTGAAGTTTCCTCTAAGACTTTTTTATTAGGCCAATAAGATGGGCTTATAACGCCTATTGTTGAATTTGCTTTAAATTCTTTTGGTTTAATCATCTATTATATATTGAATTATTTTATCTTGAAGTGATCGGTAAGGATTGGAATCTCCTATATATCCATTAGTTAAAATTGAAAATGCTATCGGGCCATATCTAGGCGAAAAAATATATCCAGATATATTTGTGACTCCTGATAGCCCTCCTGTTTTAACCCTTATCATATCTCCTGCTATTTTTAGTCTATCTTCCATAGTCCCTTTTTTCATGCCTCCAGTAGGTAAGCATGAAATAAAATCATTTTTATGCTGACTATTAAATATCCATTCTAAAAATGTACATATTTCAGATGCACTTGTTAGGTTATATCTAGATAGGCCAGATCCATCTGCAATTTTTATAAGGGTAGTATCGATGCCAACCGAATCATTTAGAAATATTTTTATATTGTGTAAGCCATTCTTCCAATCACCTTGCTTGTGATTAGTTAAGCCAATTTTTTTCACAAATAGTTCTGCAGTAAGATTATCACTTTCATTCATCAAGTTTTGTGCAGAATGTAATAATGATCTTGATGTATGGAGTGCTATTGGAATTGATTTTTTCGTTATTGATGTTATTGCAATTTGATTTACAACCACACTATATTTATTTAAAAGTTCTTTGAAAATTGTACCTGTAAATAGTGCTGGGTTTTTAATATTTCGTTTTAGTGTATCAGAAGCTGCGCCGTTTTTAATGGAACCGCTTATAGTAAAATGGTTTTTTTGTTTTATGAAGTCACGTTCTATAAATATTTTTTCGATGTTTGGGTTTTGTTTAATTGTTAAAGAATTGTTAGATATTGAAATATAATCTGTTTTTGGATATGTTTTGATATTTGCAGGTTCATCTATCTCTCCTGGATTTATAATAAAATCAATACAGTTATCATTTAATGATAATGCACTTATTGGAGCGGCATACCACCATGGACCCTCATCCCACATCCACCCATTACCATAATAGACTGAGTCCATAAGAGTTGCGTCTAGGAATAATGTATCGACAAAATTTATAGATTGTGCTGAGCGGATTGCCAGGGAATCAAGTTGTGCTACAGTAAGATCAGGATCTCCGCCACCTTTTAAAATGAGGTTTTTTCCATCTTGCAAGATGCTTGTTGTGAAAATATGATCCTCTCCTAGGTAGTGTAGTGACGCGCCTAGCGTATAGAGTTTATTATTACTTGCTGGAGTAAATAGTTTTTCACTATTTAGCTCGTATAATGTTTTACCATTTTTTAGAGAAACTATTTTGATACCTAGTGATACATCAACATTTGAATTATTTATTATTTTATTAATTGGCTTTTTTAGTGATGTCATTCCATAATTTGTGTATAGTACCTTATTAGGAATGCAAGATTGAAAAATCATAAAAAATAATAAAAAATTATAAAAGGGTTTCATTTGATTAATCTATTATTTTATTGAAAAAGGCATTTAGTAATGCATCGCCTAGCGGTTGTGCTTTTTTAAAGTCATTTTGATTGATACCGATTCTTTCTGCAAATATATTACTCGCTTCAATATGAGTTTGAAAACTCCAAATCGGAAGATGCTTATGGGATATTGCTTCAATCTCAACCATTGAACTCGATCCAGAGATAGTAAAATCGGTTGGGCATTCTACTACACCTTCTTGGTGCGAATAAATTAAATAATCTTCAAATGTGCTCTTTAGTAAATTGTTATTATTGAGTTTGACTTTTCTGATTCCTATTTTTTTCTTGGCATTCCACAATAACTTTATTTTTCCCCCAAAGATATGTGCTAGAAATTGATGGCCAAAACATATTCCAAGAATAGGAACTTTCTTTTCAATAGCTTTTGTTATAACTATTGTAACATTTTTCATCCAATCAAAATTGTCATGTACTGATGCAGCGCTTCCCATTAAAATTACACCAGACACATTTTTTATTTGATTTTCCATAGATTTTGAGTTGTGAATTGCAGGAAGATGGTAGCTTGTCTGAATAGGGCTTTTTGAGGCTAATTTATTGTAAGACTCTAATTCTGGAATTTCTAAAGATGGATCAATAATCATTAAATTTTTTGTATACATTTATTTTTCTAAACTATTTATAATTGACTTAATTAAACATCCCATCATTCTATTGAAAAATATTATTTATTTACGATTAATGATATCTAATAATAATCCATAATTACTTATAAATTAGTGTCTTATATTTATTTAAAAATTAGTGTATATAAAAATATTTTTCTTATTTCTGACTCTTGTTATTGGTTGTTCAAAAACAGATCCTTTTGAATGGATTGAAACTTTGCCTAATCCGTGGGATTTAACTGAGAACCAGTTAAATATTTATTTGCCTCAGTTTCATGATCGATTTCCTGATTATAAAAATAGATTAATTGCTTTGAATTTATGGCGTGTCGGGACTCCATACGGAATTTTTTGCCTTGGTGAAGAGCGAGGTGTCGACCCTGATCCAATCATTAGGATTGATACTTCTGATTGTACTGTACACGTATTGACTACTATTGCCTATGCGGAAAGCCAATCTTTTAAGGATGCGAAAGATGCGATGATTCAATTGCATTATAAACCAAATCGTTATGGACAAATAGATCCTAGCTTTCAATCAAGATGGCATTACACTTCAGATAGATTATTAAATAATCCAAAAACTCCAGACATCACTTCAAAAGTTGTATCATCAGATATCCTTGAAACTATTGAAATTGAAATAAATAGGAAGCAGAATGGAGAGCAATTTTTAGATTTAGATTGGACTTCAAAAGAATCAATAAGTTTTATCCCAATTATAAAAATAGATGAAGATATTTTAAAAAAACTTCCTAAAATTTGTGGCGTAGCTTTTGTTAAAAAAAGTTATTTTAGAAATGGGATTGTTATAGCTCATGAAGGTTATCTTATAAATAAAAAGAATTTAATACACGCATCTTCAAATGAAAAAATGACAGTAAATATAGATTTTTTATCATATTTATTTGGAAATGGTGGCCCTGGATTTGATGGAGTTATGTTTTATGATTTTAAAGAAGGATAGTAGATAATTAGTTTGAAATTATCAAGTATAGAAAATAGCGTTATTGAAAAAAATGTATTCGATAAGCAGAATACAAAGATTCCTTATATCACGGTAGATAGTTTTCCTGATTTAGGTCTAATTACTGCCTTAAGATTTCTGGAATGGACTTTTGATAATCCAGAAGGAGTTATCAGTCTGCCTACTGGTAAAACTCCTGAATATTTTATTAAATGGACAAATTATTTTATAAAAAATTGGGACACTGACAGTGTAAAGTCTATCAGAGGAAAATATGGGCTGATATCTAAAACTCGACCTGATTTATCAAAATTACAATTTATTCAAATTGATGAGTTCTATCCTTTAAACCCTAACCAACATAATAGTTTTTACAATTATGTAATTAAATATTATTTAGAAGGTTTTGGGATAGAAAAAAATAGATCCTATTTAATAAGTTCTAATGAAATTCCTTTAGCAAACGGTATGCATTGGGAAGAAGTATTCTCTAATGGTATGGTTGATTTGAGTCTGAGACATAGAGAGGCAGCTACTGAAATAGAAAAGTATCAACAAGAGTCTCTGTTCCTTATTGATCAGTGGTGTAATGTATATGAAGAGAAAATACGTGAGTTAGGTGGAATTGGATTTTTTCTTGGTGGTATTGGTCCTGATGGGCATATCGCTTTTAACGTAAGAGGATCTGATCATAATTCTACTACAAGATTAATGGAAACAAATTTTGAAACTCAGGCTACTGCCGCTATTGATCTTGGAGGTATTGAAATTAGCAGGAATAGATTAGTCATTACCATTGGGCTTGGGACCATTACATATAATAAAGAAGCAACTGCTATCATAATTGCAGCTGGAGAAGCAAAAGCATCGATTATTCAAAAATCACTTGAGTCAGATCAGGATATAATGTATCCTGCTTCTGTATTACAAAAACTAGAGCACTCTAGATTCTATATAACCTCTGGTGCTTCAAAATATTTGACAGATACTGATACTAAATTTTGGATGGAATCACCTTGGAATATTCAAAAAAAGCAAAGAGCACTTCTTAAGCTATCTAAAGAAAAAAATATATTTGGTAAAAAATTAACTGTTGAGGATTTTAAAAAAGAAAAAAAATTTAAAGGTATTAAAAATCTGAATGAAAATACTATTCCAGAGATAATTAAAAGTATCGATGCAAAAGTCCAACGTGGTATAAAAAGTGAAAAAAATCAAATATATTACCATACTGGGCCACACCATGATGATATTATGTTAGGTATGATGCCACATATTATTCATTTAGTTAGAGAACCTAGTAATAGGCATATATTTGCAAATATGACATCTGGTTTTACTTCTGTGACTAATGATTTTTTAATTAAAGCACTTAAAAAGACACTATTTTTTCTTGAGAATGAAAGAATAGGAATGGTTACCTATCCAGACTTTTTTTCTAAAGGCTATAAATTTAAGTGGGACAAAGATGTATACCATTATCTTGATAGAATAGCGGATAACGATATTAATGGACAGCAAAGAGGATTATCTCATAGAATCGTTCGATCAATTGTTGAAATATTCTCCATTAAAAATAAAAAACAATTATCTCATCAGTTAAAAACCATTATTAATGAATTAGGTAGGTGCTATGAAGGAGAAAAAAACTCTTTTGATATTCAAAAATTAAAAGGTATGATTCGTGAATTTGAAGAAGAATTGGTATGGGCAAACTATGGAGTCCGTGTCCGAGATGTTCACCATTTACGTCTTGGGTTTTATAAGGGTGATATGTTTACAGAGCAACCACAGAAAAAAAGAGATGTGAATCCAATATTAAATCAATTACAGGAATTTGAGCCTACAGTAATCTCTTTAGCACTTGATCCTGAGGGTAGTGGGCCTGATACTCATTATAAAGTACTCCAGTCTATAGCGGAGGCAATTAGACTTTGGGGAAAAACTTCTGATCTTTCAAAGTTGCGTATCTGGGGATATAGAAATGTTTGGTATCGTTTTGATTTAGAAGAAGCAGATCTCATTGTGCCTGTAACACTTAACTCTATGGCTATTATGCATTCAACGTTTATGAATTGTTACTTAAGTCAGAAAGATGCATCTTTTCCAAGCTATGAATATGATGGCCCTTTTTCAAAATTGTCCCAAAAAATATGGGTGGAACAACATCGTGATTTACAATTGATCTTAGGCAGAGATTATTGGTATCGTAATCCTAATCCACATTTACGTGCTGTACATGGAGCGGTTTATTTAAAAGAGATGAATGTCGAAAAATTTTTAAGCTTATCAAGGCGACTTGAAGAATCTATAGAGAATTCAGCTATTTTTAACGATTAGCTGCATTTTCTTTTAATTGTTCTCTTTTTTCTTGTGCTGCTTGTGCTTTTTTAGCTAAGTGAAACATATAAAAAACTGATTTTCTAATCTCATGCTCATCGCATAAATTGCAGAAACCTTTTGCAGGCATTACACCATTTTCACCTTTATAGCCTTCCCATACACTTTTAAAAAGAGCATCTATCCCTTTTTGAGCTGCTTTATCCCAATATTCTTTATTTTCAGAAACTATTGCACCATTTGTACCATATCTATGACAGCGGAAACATGAGGTTGCCCAAATAGATTCACCAATAATTATGTCTTTTTTTGATAAAGACTTATATTCCTCGGATTCATAGATATTAGTTGGTGTAGATTTTTTACTACATCCATTTATACATAGGATGATAATTAAGCTTATGAATGTATAATAAATATTTCTCATAGAATATTATTGTATTCCTGTTTTAAGGATATCATGGATATGTACAACCCCATCTGGTTTTTTTAGTTTTGTATTAGAGAATACAAATAAGCTAGTTATAGAATGTTTTTCCATGAGCTCAAGAGCTGATATTGCCAAGGTATCTGCAGTCACCCATTTTGGTTCTGGAGACATCAAACAATCTGCAGTTTGATCAAAAATTGTGTTTCCTTTATCTTCTAATCCTCTTCGAATATCACCATCGGTAATAATGCCTTTCATTTCATTGTTTTTATTTAAAACAGCAGTCATCCCAAATCCTTTTTCGGAGATAGTTAATAAAGCATCTTTAACTTTTGTATCAGTATAAACAAAAGGAATTCGATCATCTCTATGTGCAATTTGATCTAAAGTTAATAATAAACGTTTTCCAAGCATCCCTCCAGGGTGAAGTTTGGCAAAATCTTTTTTGTTAAATCCACGAAGTTCCAGAAGTGATACTGCTAAAGCATCTCCCATAGCTAAAGTAGCAGTGGTGCTAGCGGTTGGCGCAAGGTCTAATGTGCATGCTTCTTTATCTACTGATGTATCAAGAAAAAAATCAGATTTAAAAGCTAAAGTAGATTGCTTTCTACCAATGAGTCCAATGATGGTGATGTTTTTATTTTTTAAAGAAGGAAGAATATGTATTAATTCCATGGTCTCGCCACTGTTACTAATAATAAGGACAATATCTTTTGCAGTAATCATCCCCAGATCACCATGAATTGCTTCTCCAGGATGAACAAATTGCGATGGTGTGCCAGTTGAGGCCATTGTAGATGCGATTTTTTGAGATATTAGGCCTGATTTACCCATGCCTGAAACAATCAAACGCCCATTACATTCGAAGATAGCTTTTACAGCTAATGCAAAGTTTTCATTAATACGATTTTGAATTTGAGATACTGCTTTGGCTTCAATTTTAATAGTTTCTTTAGCAATACCTATTATATCAATATTTTTCATTATATAAAATTTAATACTATTAGTATTTAGTGGTATTTAGATTTTGACCTGATATTCAATTAAAAAATGAAAGCAATCCTATTTTTTTTTATGTTTAAAATTTCTTTATTTAGTTCATCATTAAAACTAGGTGATAGTGTACCTAATTTTAATTTAAAGGATCAAAATGGTAGGCAGCATCAATTGATCGATTATAAAGGAGAAAAACTTGTTATCTATTTTTTCCCTAAGGCGTTTACCCCAGGATGAACAAAGCAAGCGTGCGGGCTACGCGATAATTATGAAAGTTTTAGAAAAAATAATATTTCTATTTTAGGTGTTAGTTATGATACAGAGGATAAATTAAAGTTATTTAAGGAAAAATATAATTTGGATTTCAATTTATTATCAGATTCAGAAAAAATAATGGGGAAATTGTATGATGTGAATAGTTATCATTTTTTTCCACAGCGTAAAACTTTTCTCATTAATGAAAATGGAGTGTTAGTACATATAATTAATTCAGTAAATATAGATAATCATGCTGATGATATCTTAAAAATTTTTAAAAAATGATAAGGAGTTTAGGATGAAACTATCTATTGAATATTGTTCAGTTTGAAATTATTTACCTAAAGCTTCTAGTTTAGAAGCTGAATTAAAACAAAGTTTTTCTAATATTGATATTTCTCTTATCTCATCAGGGGGTGGAGTATTTGAGATTACTTTGGACAAAAAATTGATTTTTTCAAAAAAATCTTTAGGACGTTTTCCCAATGATGGTGAAGTCGTGAGTTTAATCAATGAACGCTAGGATAAGATAGGTTTTGAAAATTATATATGAAGAAAAACAGTATTTAATTAGTAGTGAAAATGCATTTGATTTATCTATTAAAAACACCTTCTCGGGCGATGCTCCAACTTTTTATAACTCTTCTCAACCAAGTTGTAAACCTTTAGCATCAGAAGATTTTATTGGTGATATACAACAAGGTGGGAGTTGTAATGTCCCTATTGTTTCAATTAATATTCATTGTACTGGAACTCATACAGAGTGTGAGGGGCATGTGAATGATTCCAATATTACAATAGCTGATGTGTGCCCTATAGATTTCATTCCAGCTTCTTTGATAACAATTTCACCAGAGCAAGCGAACAGAACGGAGGAATCATATCATGTTGCATTAGCAGAGGATATGGTTATAACTAAAAATGCTATTAAGGAGAAAATGTTGACAGCGCATAGTGGACTTATTATCCGCACAACACCGAATAGTCATTCTAAAAAATCAAGAAACTATGATTATGAAGCAGCACCTTTCCTTACTAATGATGCTATCGATTATATTATAGCCGCGGGAGTGGAGCATTTACTTGTCGATTTGCCTTCGATTGATAAATCTGAAGATGATGGACAATTAGGCAATCATAAAAGGTTTTTTAAGAGTGGTAAAACAGTCTCGGAATTACTTTTTATAGAAAATGATATAAATGATGGGTTTGGTTTTTTACATATTCAGGTTCCAAACTGGGCACTAGATTCAGCACCTAGCAGACCAATTTTTTATCCGACGTAAATTTCATTTTTATAATGTAGGGAAAAATTTGTAAACTTTAAAAAGCAATTGACTGGAAAAGGATCAAAATGAGCAAAAATTTTAAAAGTGTAATTACTTGTGACCTAGATGGAAAGGTAGAGACTTTCAGCGATGGTGCAGTGAATCTTTTTGGCTATAATGCTGAAGAAGTTATTGGTAAAATGCGAGTGAGTGATTTTAGTGATGGCCAGGTTGTGTTAGGTCATGTAATAGGTTGGTTGGATGAATCAGTTAAAAAAGGGAAATGGGAAGGAGAGACAGCATTTTTACGTAAGGATGGGAGTGAGTTTTCAGCTAGAATTAAAATTACTCCAACAAAAGATAAAAATGGTGAACATATTGGATATTGTGGTGTTACCACACCATTAAAAGATAAAACGCCCGATGAAGTAAGACCAAAAATAGATTTTATGACAAAAATATTTACATGGGTTGTAATTATGCGGTTGCCGTTTTTATCTGCTACTATTATGCCAATTTTGGTTGGAGCTGCAGTGGCAAAATTTATGGGATATCCCGTAGACTGGTCTTGGCTTGGCCTTACTTTGCTAGGTGGATCTCTGTTGCATATTGGGACTAATACATCTAATGATTATTTTGACTATTTGAGTGGGACAGATGATTTAAACTATAATTATAGTAATAAAGGTTTAAATGGTGGAAGTAGGGGGATACAAATGGGGCTTATTACTCCTACAGGTGTGCGAAATTTAGCGATCACTGTTTTTACGTTAAGTGTGTTGGTAGGTATTCCACTTATACAAAAAGCAGGTATGTCTGTTTTATGGTTAGGATTAATAGGATTTTTATCTGGCTTATTTTATACAGCACCTCCATTTCGATTTTCATCAAGGAAAGGAATGGGTGAATTGCTCATTGGACTTAATTTTGGTCCACTAATGGTGGCAGGTAGTACGTTGGTACAAACAGGTCAACTTCTACCAGAAGCATTTTTAGCGGGTATCCCTCTGGGATTCCTAATTGCTGCTGTTGTATATGTTAATGAATTTCCAGATCATGATAGTGATAAAGCAACAGGAAAGAATACCCTTATAGTGGTATTTGGTCCTGAAAAAGCAAGAGTTGGCTATGTTGCATTAGTCTCAGGTGCTTTTCTTAGTATAGTCTTATTGGTCTTGAATGGAACTTTTCCTTCTTTAATATTGATTGCGTTATTAGCTTCATATTTTGGGATAACATCTATTCAAACACTCTATAAATATTACAATAGTAGACTGCTTGAGCCAGCAAATTGGGGTACTATTATTATGCACAGCGTTACAGGTGTATTGCTTTTTATAGGACTTTGGCTAGGAAACTCCGCAATATAACAAATTCTTTATTATGAATTAAAGCCCCTTTTTAGGGGCTTTTTTATTTGTATAATATAAAATTCTTTTATAAAATACTTACGAGTAACTTACGAGTATTTATTTAATAGAGGGTTGTAATGAAATATATATTAAAAAAACAGGATAAAAAAAGAGTCTCTTCAGTAGTCTTACGTGCTATTGCTAGAATTAATGATTACGAGAATAGAAAAGCATATTGCTCAGTTGTTTGGAATGGAAAATCAATTAACCATTTTTCTATTACCTCGTGAATAAAAAGCTGTCACCAAAGTTGAAAAAATTCTTGGACTTTATACATCGATTTATATTGATTCATGATCAGTCTCCATCTTATGAAGAAATCATGCAAAGCTTAGGATTTGGATCATTGGGGACAGTTAACTGGTATGTAAAGACCCTAGAAGAACAGGGTTATTTATATCGTGTAAAAGGTCCTAACGGTAAGCGGGCACTCGCCTTAGCTCAAGAAGAGCTTTCCGCAACTACAACAGCCTGTTTACCGTTATTAGGGCTTATCGCTGCGGGTGAGCCTATTGAAGCGTTAGAGAATCCTGAGATGGTGGACGTTCCATCATCTTTATTGCATCCAGATAATTATGTGCTACAGGTTAAAGGTAATTCTATGATTGATGAAAATATACATGATGGAGATTATATCGTTGCTAGAAAAGCAAAAACTGCACGTTCAGGACAGATTGTTGTTGCTCTTGTTAATGGTGAAGCTACATTAAAATGTTATGTCCCTAAAAAAAATAAAGTTGAATTACATCCTCGGAATTCAACTTTTCCAGTTATAAAAATCGATTCGCATGATGATTTTCATATAAATGGTGTTTTACTTTATTCCTTTCGGAACTATTTGAATTAGGAATAATACCCATGATTAATAAAGACGTTTTTCACATACGTCTTAATAATATGGTGTTACAAGCTGAACAAATTATGGACCCTAGTCTTAAAACATGTTCTGTGGCTATTATTTCTTCAGAAGATCCTAATGGGAGTGTTATTGCATTATCTTCTGAAGCTAAAGAAGAAGGGATTTTTCATGGAATGAAGGTTTCTTTAGTTAGAAAAATGAGTCATAATACGATACTGTTACCATATAATAAATCTCTTTATAATAGTATTAATAATCACATATATAATATTTTATCTAGATATACACCTATTATTGAACCAAATGGTATTGGAAATTATTTTTTAGATATGTGTGGTATGGATGCTCTTAAAGGCAATATGGAGAACACAGGACTTTCTATTATTAAACATATTCAAAGTCAAACAAATCTATCAGGAATAGTTGGGATTAGTATTAATAAACTGGTTAGTAAAGTTATTACTGATGTTGTGTCTGATATGATTCATAAGGTTGATAATGGAGATGAAAAAAAATTTCTTTCACCTTTAAAACCACAGGTGTTACCAATTGTACAAGAGAGAATGGTTAATCGAATGCTGAAATTCCTTTTTATTAAACAGATTAAAAATATTCAAGAGATGTCAAAACAAGTTAAAGAATTCCAGATATTATTTGGATCTTATGCTACATTACTTGTTAAGCAATCAAATGGCTCTGATCAATCACCTGTGATGCCACCATATTATTTAGATCATATTGTAGAGCAAACAATTTTACCAAAGGATACAAATGATAAAAATATATTATTAGCGATAGTAAAAGATCTCGCTGAAAAAGTTGCATTTAAACTTAGAAAACGAAAGCAAAATTCAGGTAGAGTACAATTAGAAATTCACTATAGTGATGGATACAAATGTTTTTCTTTAGGGAAGATTGATGATATTGATGATTATTCTGTAATTATTATTTTTAAAAAATTATTTTTTTGTGCAAACAAACGTCGTAATCGTATACGTACTATATTAGTAAACCTTTGCAGATTCTCTCCTTATGTAGAGCAGATCAACCTCTTTGATACATATCAGAATCGTAGTTTGGATCTTTCTCGTTCTTTAGAAAAAATACGATTGAAGTATGGTGTACGTAGTGTACAAACTGCTAATATATTGCAGGCTCTAGGTTGTACCTGATGTTTATTCATTTAAACATACATTCTGTTTATTCCTCAATGTGTGGACTTTTATCATTATCAGATCTAATGGATAAAGCAAAATCCTGTTCTATGGATACATTAGGATTAACTGATGTGAATGGACTATGGGGTTTTATTCGTTTTGTACAACATTGTCGTCAATCTGATATTAAACCGATTGCTGGGGTTAATTTGATAACAGATCATGATGAGGTTATACTATTAGTAGAGAATCAGAATGGGTATGAAAATCTTTGTAGAATTATATCCACGATACATGATAATTCAGACCAAAAGATATCGGATGTATTAGAAGGATATTCATCTGGGTTATTTGTTATAGCGTTTGATAAAAAAACACTACAGTTATTACATCGTTTTATTCCAGATACACATCTTTTTGTAGAGCTACGACCAGGATTCTCAGAGTTGCAAATACAACAATTAGCAAGGGATTTGAAATTAGAAATCGTTGTAACTGGTGATGTATATTTTGCATCAGAGAGAGATTATAGATCATACATAGTTTTGCGTGCTATAGATAATAGTGTAACATTGGATCAGTTAGATTTATCAAAACAGAAAACAAAACAACATTGGTTTCGTAATGAGAGAGAGATGGTGCATTTATTCCCAAATAGTTTAGATGCAATTAATAATACTCGATACTTAGCTGATCGTTGTAAGACTGATTGGTCATTTATTAATACTATTTTTCCAGGATTATCACTTAAAGAAACTTACCATGCGAATAGAGAATTAAAAGATAAAGTTTACATAGGTGCTAAGAAGCGTTATAATGATATAAATAGCAATGTGCGGAATCGTATTAATTATGAATTACAACTTATTACTCAAAAAGGTTTTGCACCTTATTTTCTTATTGTTCAAGATATTATTACTAAGACGCAGGCTACTATTGGACGAGGGTCTGCAGCCGCATCAATTGTGAGTTATTGTCTTTTTATTACTCAGGTGGATCCTTTACGTTATAATTTACAATTTGAACGTTTTATCCATTCAGAGAGAGAAAATATGCCAGATATTGATGTGGATTTTCCCTGGGATGAACGTGACAGTATTTTAGAGTATGTATTTAAAAAATATGGTAATGAACGTACGGCGATGGTTTCTAATCAGGTTATTTTAAAAACTCGTTCAGCTATTCGAGAGGTAGCGAAAGTATATGGATTGTCAAATGAAGAAATTAAAAGTATTACAAATCGTATTGGTTGGTATCATTCATCTAAAGATTTAGAACATTGGATACGGACAGATTCCCGGTTTGCTAATCTTGATTTAAATGATACTATAATTCGTATTTTAAAAGAAAGTGAGAAAATCATAGGAGCCTTTCGTTATTCTTCAGTTCATCCTGGTGGAGTGCTAATTGTACCAGATGAGATTAGAAAATATGTACCTGTCCTTACAGCACCGAAAGGTGTTCAAATTGTAGAATGGGAGAAGGATCAGGTAGAAGATTCTGGACTTTTAAAAATTGATTTATTAGGTAATAGGAGCCTAGCTGTAGTTCGTGATACTATTTCTTCTATAAATATTCATAGAGAAGAGTTTGATAATAAATATTTAGACTATCATCAAATCCAACCTATCGGTGATAAAAAAACAGAGGACTTATTGAAAATAGGTAAGACGATGGGGGTCTTTTATATAGAGAGCCCTGCCACTAGACAATTACTTGCTAAGTCGGGAATAGTAGACTTTGAACATGTAGTCATCTATTCATCAATTATTCGCCCTGCCGCTAATAAATATACGAATCTAATGTTGTCTAGAATACATGGTGAAAAATGGAATTTAATTCATCCAGATTTAGAGTTTTTAAAAGAAAGTTATGGGATTATGGTGTATGAAGAACATGTCTCTATGGCGGTAATGACTATGGCGGGGTTGGGATATGCAGAAGCAGAACAATTAAGAAAAACGATGAGTCGAAATTCTATGCAACATTTTATTATATCATGGAAACAAAAATTTATTGGAGGTGCACAAAAAAGAGGATATCCTTTAAAAATAATCAATACTGTTTGGGAAATGATTGAATCTTTTGTTGGTTATTCTTTCTGTAAGCCTCATTCTGCATCTTATGCTATGCTTTCTTTTACTTGTGCATATCTCAAGGCTCATTTTCCAGCTGAGTTTTTATCATCTGTTATATCTAATCAAGGTGGTTTTTATTCATCATATGCTTATATGAATGAAGCACGTAGATTGAAAATCAAGATACTTACTCCAGATATAAACGATAGTAATTATCATTGGCATGGACAATCTGATAAAATTCGAATGGGTTTTATGAGTATTAGAAATTTAAAATATAAAACAATTAGTCTAATTTTATCTAAAAGAAAAAATGGTTATTTTGATTCTCTAGATGATTTTTTATTTCGTGTTGATTTAGACTTTTCTGATGCTATGGCGTTAACTAATGCTGGTTGTTTTAGATCTATAACTTTAAATATGAGTCACCAAGAGATTGCATATAATGTAGCAGGATTTTATTTGCAGAATGGATCACGAAAAACATTTGGACCAAGTCTATTAAAAAGACACCTGACACTAGATGAAAAATATCAATTAGAATTAGATACGTTTGGCTTCCCTATTACTATTCATCCTACTGCAAGATATCGGCCAATGCTTAGTAAGAGGATTTGTTATGCAAAGGATATCCCAAAATATCAAGGTCAGTCTATTTATTTAATAGGTATTTATATAACAAGAAAAGAATCTACAACACGTATGTCTGAACCTATGGAATTTTTAACATTAGAAGATGAGACCGATATCTATGAGTGTGTTCTCTTCCCTACTGTTTTTAAAGATTTTGGTGATCTGGTACACTGGGAAAGATTATTTATTATAAGAGGAAAAGTAGAAGAATCTTTTGGTGTTTGTAGTATTAATGTTGAAAAAATAGGCAGTTTACAGCAATGGATAAACCGTATAAAGCAGCATAAATCAGTATCTACATATCATTTTGATTAGATATGCGCATTTATTTTGCTAAAGTAATTCTTTGTAAATCAAAAGAATAATCATTGTAGGGCTCAAATGAATCATCATCTCCAGGTATATTAACAAGTATATATAAATACTCTTCATTTGTATCTAAAGCGATACCACGAGCAGTAAGGTTGCCAGCAGAAAGGTAATAATTATTTTCTAATTTTGTTTCTTGAGAAAATTCGATAATAAATACACCCATTTCGTCAGCATCAGTTGGTGCAGTAAAAATTCTTTCTCCATTCTGAGATGTTGCGGCGGCTAATCCTGCGGATTTTATTTGATATTTACCTGCAAATGTCATATCGTTTCCATAATATGAATAGATATGTTGTACATCTGTTGTATTATTTTTATCGCTTATACATGTGAAAATAATTCCTTTTTGATGGTTATATATAAGGTGATGTACATTACCTACAAAACCATATGGATCTGATATATTAAAATCCTGATAAAACCTATCATTATCCCAGTTATATTTTTTTATAGATGAAGATGTTGCTACGTAAAGGGTTTTGTTTTCTTTATTAATAGCGAATTCTCCATTAAGTACTGATTGAGATGTTTCTTGACCAGAGATTATGTTGAGAGTAATACAAGAGGGATCAGTTTTTGAAGAAATAATAAGAATAGAATCATTTACAAATATTATATCATTCATGTTCATTAGTGAGACAGCAAATGATGTGTCTACATTCATGGTCTCAGTATTAATTAATTGAATTGTTGACTCTCCTTCGTGAGCAACAGCCAGAATTGAATTATTAAGACTAATATCTATTGCAATGGGGTGAGAACCAACAATCGTAGTTTGTTGAAGAGATAAAGAATTTTGAGTGTTAATTTTTAATATAGCATTATTATTATAGTCAGATAGATAAATTGAGTTATTATTTGTAGAGATGATCATATCTGAAAAACTTTTGCCTAATTCTAAAATTTCAAAATCTGAATATTGAAAAAATATTTCGGGCGTTTCTTCATCTTGGTATATAGAACAACCGAGTAGAAAAAGTAAGGTTAATATATAAATAAGCTTTTTTATCATGATTCAAATCTAAAAAGTGATCCAAATTGTATAATAAAGGGAGAGATAAGTTGACTTTCATTTAATTTTTGATAAATAGGAATCTGTAATGTCATCTCAAAATCTAAATTATCGGTAGCTTTTGTTCCAATTTTACCTGTCATAAAATAATTTTCACCACCTCTATCTCTAGAAATTTTTCCATATTCATAATAATCGCGGGTAGATAGTAGATGACTAAATTGAATACCGCCATAGATAAGAGGATTCTCAATGTAATCTAGATTAATGAGAGTTTGAATTTCATTACCATATTGATATCCATATATATTTTCTCCATTAGAAATTCTTGTAAATATTCCTCCTGATAAAATAAAACGTTTGATATCTCTATTACTATATATTGAAAATATTGGATCAATTGTTCCAGTTCCTACTTGTAAGTTATCACTTATCCTATCACCAAATTCATCAGTCATATTAATTTTACCATTACTTAATTTTAAACCGATACCAAAAACAATAGGGGTTTCATTAAGAAAAGATTTTTGTACTCTAGCTTGTAGTAAAACATCTCCTAAACCATAGGATTCCCTAAAATATTTTCCACCATTGTACATATGTTGATTCTGGCCTCTAAATAATATTTTTTGATTTAGTATATAACGAAAAGGAAAAAATGCGCTTATGGTAAAATGATCTGTAATTCCATAGGATGTAATAATGGTTAGGCTGCTATTATCCGTTCTTTCTTTATTGTAGTTAGGAATAGATCTATTTTCATATTGCGCTCTATCAAGTTGTTCATGCTCATAGGAGATACCAAAAGAAAACTGTCCATTTTGAGAGTCATTATATTCTAATAAACTTCCACCTGGAAGCAGTGGTCTTCTTCAGCTAATACCACCCTGTGCGAATGCATTATTAAGCTGAAATAAAAGGTATAAGCTTATAGTAAAAGGTTTTATGTTTTTTAAATCTTTTATCATTCTAATTCTAAAATTAGGATACTTTTAGGTTTTAATTCAATTGACTCTGATAGGTTATAATTATTACCATTTATGATATCAATTCCTTTTCTTTTTTTCAATAAAATTTCATGATATAAATCAAATTCCAATATTTTTTTATTTTCTTGATTATTCATTATTACCATTACTTTTTCATTTTTATAGATTCTAAAATAAACGTAGATACCATGGGTTACAGGATAATGTATTAGCTTACCCTGAGTAATAGCATTATTTGATTTTCTCCAGTTTAGTAATGTTTTTATATAATTTTTGGCCTCTAGTTGTATAGGATTTAGTCCAGAACCTATAAAGGCATTTATCTTATCGTTATCCCAACCTCCAGGAAAATCTTTACGGAGTTCACCATGATCTTCAGTACTGGTCATAGCAATCTCAGTTCCATAATAAATTTGAGGTATTCCTCTGGTTGTGGCAATAAACGAAATTGCCATTTTAAATAGATCCATTTTTTCATTTAATAAAGAATATACACGCTGCATATCATGGTTATCTGGAAAAATGACAAGATTATAAGGATCTCCGTATTGGAAATCACTTGCAAGAATACGGTAGATATCTCCTATCCCGCTATTCCAAGAATGTTTAGTTGTTAAACCTTGAATAAGAAATTTTTGAAGAGGAAAGTCTTTCATGCTTGGTATGTAAGATTGGAAATCATCATATGGTTTACTTCCTTTTTGCCAATAGGATACCATTGTTGGATCATTCAACCAGGCCTCGCCAAAAAAGTTGAAATCTGGAAATTCTTCAATAACTCTTTTACTCCACTTTGAAAGAAAATCTTTATCAATATATGGATAAGTATCAATCCTAAGACTAGACAATTCAGCATATTCAATCCACCATATGGTGACTTGTTCTAGATAAGTAGCAACAAATGGATTTTTTTGGTTTAAATCAGGCATTGTTTGAACAAACCAGCCATCCGTGAACAAGTTTTTTTGAGATTGGGGTAAATGAGGATCATAAACTGTTTCGTGAATATGATTAGTTTGAACGTAATTATCTTGATAATTTAACCAGTCTATCGTTGGAAGATCATTCATCCACCAATGCCCTGATCCGATATGATTTAAAACTAGATCTTTGATAAGGCCAATATCTCTTTTTTTTGCTTCTAATGATAATTTTTTATATAGTTTATTGGAACCATATCGAGCATCAATATTGTAGTAGTCAGTTGTGGAGTATCCATGATAAGAATAATTAGTTTGATTATTCTCTAGAACAGGATTGAGCCAAATTTGAGTAAATCCCATATCATTAATATAGTCAAGGTGATCTATAATCCCCTTTATGTCACCTCCATGTCTTCCATCTTTATTCATTCTATTTACTTTCTCAAATAAGTGATCAATATTGTCATTACTTCTATCACCATTTGCATATCTGTCAGGTGTAATTAAATATATCACATCAGCACTATTCAAATTTTGTTTGTTATGATATTCTTTTCTTTTTAGTAGTTCATAGTCATAGCTCAGAACCTTTTTTTTCTTATCATAAAAATTTATGGTAAATTGTTTTGGTTTATCCTTTTCTATAAATAAATCAATAAATAAATAATTAGGACTATCGGCAATGTGTATCTTTTTAATTTTTATACCTTTGTATGGGATTTTTGGTTGGAGCTTAGATATATTATCACCATGTATCATTAATTGAAGGTTCTTATTCTCAAATCCTGACCACCAAAAAGGTGGTTCAATATGATCAATTTCGAATGATAACCCTTTTGATATCCCTGATATTAAAAGAATAGTAAGGTAGAACTCTTTTATATTGAAATATTTTTTTAGCATAATTAACTGAATTTTTTTAATTAATAACTACAATAAAGTTTGTTGATATATTAAAAAAAGATCTTTTATGTAGTGAATCAAATTTAGGTTAAAGTTAAATTTCTTCAAATAACCATGATAGTATCAATATTATTTAGACTCTATGAAATTCATATTATTTTTATTCATTTTTAATTTTTTATCTGGAGAAATACTTTTTACAGATATTTCTGATAATGCAGGTGTATCATTTTCAGGAATGTCAGAAGCAGTTTGTGTATTTGATTACAATAATGATGGTTTAGATGACATCTTATTTACTACGAGAAACGGAGGGACTATACATCTTTATGAGAATAGTGGTGGAATGAATTTTACAGATGTATCTATTGAATCTAATCTTGGTGTAGTAATGGAAGCGAGGACTGCAGTAGCTGGTGATTATGATAATGATGGTGACTTAGATTTGTTTATAGGTGCTACAATTGGGGAAAGTAAATTTTTTCGTAATAATGGGAATGGTACATTTCAAGATATAACAAACTTGACTGGAATTAATATTAGTGAACAAGTTAGAGGATGTACTTGGTTTGACTTTGATCAAGACGGGTTTCTTGATTTATATATTGGACTTTTATATGAGCCAAATTTATTATTCAAGAATAACGCAGATGGAACATTTGTTGATATCGCTCAAACTGTAGGCGCTACAGGTCCATTTTCTGCAGGAATAATTATGGGACTTGGTGCGATCGATTACGATAGGGATGGAGACCAAGATATCTTTATAACTCAAGATAATAATAATGGGAATATTCTTTTAGAAAATCAGGGTAACGGATATTTTTTGGATATATCTCAATCTTCTCAAACAAATTTACAAGTGATGGGTATGGGAGTAGCCTTTGGTGATATTAACAGAGATGGTTTTTTCGATTTTTACACAACAAATCTCTATGAGAATTCTCTTCTATTAAATTCCTCTGATGGGACTTTTACAGATATTAGTTTTTCTTCAGGGACTCAAGATATACCAGGTAGCATGGGATGGGGAACATTTTTTTTTGATGCTAACAATGATGGGTGGCTTGATATATACAATAATAATGAGACTGCATTTGGTGGAGTATATAATTCATTGATGATAAATCAAGGGGATCTCACATTTTCTATGTTGGGAGAAAGTTGTGGTGCAATTTTAGCTAATAATGGATATGGATCTTCATTTAGCGATTTTGATCATGATGGCGATTTGGATATGATACTCGTTGGGCATTCATCAAATATTGGTTCTATTAATCTTTTGCAAAATGATTCTGATAATTTGAATTGGATTATATTGAATTTAGAACAAGCTCAGGGCAATTTATTTGCAGTGGGTGCTACAGTTGAATTATATCATGGTACTAATTATCAATTAAATTATGTTTCAGCAGGTAATGGATATTGTAGCCAAAATACCTTAGATGTCCATTTTGGCCTTGATGATATGACCTATGTTGATTCGGTAATAGTTACATGGCCAGATAACCAAAAAGAATTATTCTTTGATCTTCAAATTAATACTAGGAATCATTTGATTCGCGGTAGTGGATCATTAATGATGAATACAGATCATGTAATTTCTAATCCTCAAAATTTTCTTGTAAAAGATATATATCCTAATCCTTTTAATTCTGAAGCGATTTTGATGATTTCTTCTTATGAGAATATTAATCCAAAAATTGAGATTTTTGATCTTACTGGCCGTTTAATTAAATCAAATATATATAGTTTTATTTTTAAAGGTGATCATAGAGTTAAAATTTCACTAAATAATAATACATCGGGGCTTTACTTTGTAAGAGTAAGTACATCAAATACCATTCAAACAAAAAAGATTTATCTATTAAAATAATTCAGATTTTGAACAGTATTATTTATTTATAATTTGTAGTTTGCAGGAGTTTTATATAAATAAAAATTAACGGAGGAACCATGTTGAAATATCTTCCCAAATATATAGTTTTAACTTCTATTATTTTGTTATTTATTGGCTGTTTAGAAATGGAAATTATAGATCAGCCTATGACTGCTCAAATAGCGTCTTCTTTTATAGCCACCACAGAAATTATTTTTACTCAAGATCCTGATGCCGATTATGATCGTAGGATGCTTTTTGGTATCAATAAACCGACAGGCTGGATTATTAATAGTGTTACATATTTATCACCTGAGCATGGAGAAGGTATATTTGAATACCTTGGCAATGAACAAGATGAACCTGATTGTGTAGATTGTGGTATTGATACTGGATGGGAGAATGAGCTAGAAGGTTCATATCCATCTCCAACTGGTCTACATTGGCAAATGTTTGTTAGTGATAAAGATACAATCTCCACATCTAATGAAGAAGATCCTGATACATTCCACGTGACTATTAATTATACAGTAGACTATGCAGAATCTTCTTATATGTTACGGTATTTTACAGCCTTTACAGATCTTAATGATGCTGGAGATCAAGAAAAGAGTGCTCTTGATAGTGCCTCTATTGCAATATATAATCCTGCATCAACAACAGTTGCGACTCTAACCATTACTGATCATTCATGGTTAAATGAAAATATTAAGATGAAAGGATCAATGTCAGATTGGTTTCTTTTTGCTGCGAATGATGATGGTGTTGATGGAGATATTGAAGCAGGAGATCATGTTTGGACAGGTCAATATCCTATATTTGATGATGGTGTATATGAATGGGGAGCTATAGAAGATGATGGATCGGAGTATGGTATCTGGCTTATTGATGGTCCTAATCCACAGTTTGTTGTTGAGGGTAGTACCATTACTGGTGTTACAGATTATATTATACCTCCAGACAGTGCTGTTTATCCTGGAGCAGTAAAATTTACAGTAACTGATGGTACTCAAGAATATGTTGCAATCGAATGGAAAGGTACACCCACTGATTGGAATACGGTTCCAATGTATGATGATGGTTCAACCAGTGGTGATGAAGTAGCAGGAGATCATATTTGGACAGTGATTATTGATAATATTGTACCTGGAGATCATGAATGGGGAGCAATTGAGAATGATGGTACAGATAACGGTATCTGGCTAATAGATGGGGCATGGGAAAACCCTTCATTTAATTTAGAGTCAGATATGTTTACCTTGCATGGTCAGACTGATTACGTGATTCCTGAACCAGGAGGAGAAGATATCACAAAAACAGTACTCTTTTCTGTTGATATGACAGAGTGGTTGGATGAAGCAGGTAATTTAGGTATGAGCATATTTAGTATAGGTCGCAGTGATTCGGTACAGGTAAGAGGTAGTTTTAATAATTGGGGTAATTGTACAGAATGTACCATGACTCGTACGCCTGGTACGAATATATTCAGTCATGCTATTAATGTTACAGCTCAACCAAATAGCGAACATGAGTGGGCATATTATCTTCATCTTAGTCAAGCATCGCTTGATTCAATTGCAACACGATTTGATGTGCAACCTGTTGATTGGATTGGTTGGGAGACATCACCACAGAATGCAGGGAATCGTAATTTTAATTTAGGTGAGGATGATGGAACAAATTTATTAGAGCTCCCTATCCATTCTTTTTATGATGTTTTTCCTGGTGCTGTTTTAGAACAAGGTAATTCAATGGATGTTACATTTAGTATTGATATGTCTGATGCCACCTCAATGGGATTTAATGCAATTGAAGACTCTGTATTTTTAAGAACAGGGGATAAGTGGTTAAATCTTACACAAGGATATTCAGATGGCGCAGATGTTAATTTTTATGGTGCAGTAAATAATAATGATGGAACGTATTCACTTGATTTAACATTTCATGGCCCTCTTCCTTGGAGTATCTATTATAAGTGGGGTTTTAAGGATGTTTCTTTTGGTACTGAAATACAAGAAGAAGGTGGTGGTTTAGGTGGTGCACCTAGAATACGCTATTTTCATAGAAATATAGATGATAATTGTAATTGGCCTTCATCATTTGCATTTCCTTTAGACGAAACTTTCTCTCCTGATCCTACATTTCAAGAACCATGGGATTCTTCAGCTATATGTATGGAATTAATGGATATTGAAAAAGATCTTCCATTACCACAGCGATTCTATGTGAGTAATAATTATCCAAATCCATTCAATCCAACAACACAAATTAAATTTTCTATGCCGATGGAATCAGATATGAGTTTAAAAATATATTCCATTGCTGGAGCCGAGGTTTACTCCTATACAAAGAAATCTCTACAGGCAGGGACATATTTGGTGGATTGGAATGGAAGGAATATGAATAATGCCCCTGTTGCGAGTGGTGTTTATTTTTATGAGTTTAGAGCAGGGAAAGAATTTCATATTACCAAAAAAATGACCTTATTAAAATAGAATCAATTAATGATTTAAAGGTTCTTAAGAAATTTTTGAGTACTTCTTTTTGATAATTTTTTTACAATGAATTTCTTTTTGAATAGTAGACTAAAAAATAGTTTGGACTTTTTCCAGGTGATTTTTTCTACAAGTTATTCAATAAAACTGATAATTATTTTTACTATTTTTTCCTGTGCCAATCCTGAAGATGAAGTTGTTGCAAAAATTAATGATATTAGCATTACTAAATCTTCTTTTGAAACAAAGTATAGTGATTTTTTAAAAGCCAATTATAAAAAAGACAACTTATTAAATAGATATGCATTCTTAAATGGTTTAATAGATAATATTTTAATATTGAATTTTGCGTCTAAAGAAAAAATTAAAGAAAGTTCAGAGTTTATTATAAAAAGAAATAAGATTTTTGATCAGTTAATGTTGAACTATTTTTTTGAAGAAGAAGTTAATCTAGCGTATGGTATTACGGATTCTGAATTACGAAAATTTTCAGTTTGGAAAAATAATACATTCCACGTTCGGCATCTTTTTGCGAAAAATAAATATCAAATAGAAAACATGCATATGAGATTGTTATCGGGAGATTCTTGGGAGGATATAGCGCAACAGACATTTAAAGATACAATACTAAAAAATAATGGTGGAGATCTAGGATGGGTAAGTTTAGGTGATCTAGATCCTATTTTTGAATTGACGGCTTTTACCTTAGAAAAAAAGCAAATTTCAGGTCCAATAAAAACAAAATCAGGGTATAGTATTATTCAGTTACTTGACAAGGTTCCAAATGGTTTAATAACGGAGCAACATTATCAATTATCTAAAAATAAACTAAAAAATTTGGTGCAGTATTATAAACGTCAGTTAGGAATACAAGAATATATGATTGAAGCGGAAAAATCATTGAATATTAAATTCTCTGATGACGTTTTGCATAATTTCTATAATAATTATTTTTCATTAACAAAAACTAAAGAATTTGATGAGACTACAGTGCTTGTAAATGTTAATAAAGATGTTTGGGATATAAGAAAAACTAAAAAACAATTACAATCATTAT
The DNA here is from genome assembly GCA_002708715.1 of Fidelibacterota bacterium. Lineage (GTDB taxonomy): Bacteria > Fidelibacterota > Marinisomatia > Marinisomatales > UBA1611. The sequence continues at coordinate 56,173 of PAPB01000035.1, forward strand.
CAGATATTCAAGAAAGTTCGATTATAACAAAAATTGATTTTAAGAATGCAATTAAAGGCCTTATATGTCGATCTCATTTTTTAGAAAAAGCCAAATTGAAAAATATTAATAAAGACAAATTATTTGAAAAAGAATTTCAAGAGTTAATAAATAAAGCACTCGTCAAAAATGTATTAGATATGGTTTATGGAAAACTCGAGCAAAATGATTCTGAGTATTTAGTGCGGAAAAAAGATAAATATCTAAATTTTCGAAATATTTTGGTAATGAATAATGTTGTATCTGTTGATAGTAGTGCATTAAAAAATCTTATAATATCATGATAAAAATACTATTCATGTTTTTGAAACTATTATTTTTAATACTGAATATGATTTTTGCAGGTACTACAGGGAAATTAACAGGTCTTATAATAGATGAGAATACCTCACAGCCAATTATAGGATGTAATATTATAATTGAAAATACATTTTTAGGTACTTCATCTGATCAAAATGGAGAATATATTATCCTAAATATTCCGCCTGGGGAGTATAATGTTCGTTATGAAATGATTGGATATAAAAATATTTTGCAAGAGGGAATAGCTATTTCTATTGATAAGACTAACCGATTAAATATAAACCTATTGGAAAGCGTTATACAGGGTGAAATGGTAACTGTAAAAGCCGAGAGAAAGCTTATTCAATTTGATGTTACCCAATCAGAAGCGATTATTACATCGGATATATTGGATGATATGCCTGCGGTTGAAGTGATGGATGTGTTACGTTTGCAGGGAGGCGTTACCCAGGATAGTGATGGGGAAATTCATTTAAGAGGTGGAAGAGCCAGCGAAGTGTCTTATATGATTGATGGTGTCCCTGTATCTGATATGTATGACGGAGGTGTATCTGTACAAATTGAAAATGATAATGTGCAAGAGCTGCAGGTGATAAGTGGAACATTTAATGCTGAGTATGGGAAAGCATTAACTGGTGTTATTAACATGGTGACAAAAGATGGTGGAAGTCAGTTGGACGGTTCAATCCATATTTATTCTGGTGACTATACTACTAAAGATCCTATTTTTAATAATTTGGATCGACTAACCATAAGTGAAGATTATAGTATATCGGCAAATATTAGTGGCCCATTATTACCAGGAAAGATTTCTTTCTATTCAAGTGGAAGAGTCAATAGCTCTCAGGGATGGCTCAATGGACTTCAAACTTTTAATATATATGGTGACACGGTATTTACCGATAATAATAATAATAAATATTTTGATAGTGGCGATGAAAATAAAACACCGTTTTACAAGAGTTTAAATTGGAATAATGCATGGTCTACTCAAAATAAACTCTTGTTCCAATTACGTCCATCTACAATATTAAAATTGAATACAATATTGAATTCTCAACAATCTCAAGACTACAATCATGCATTACAATTTGTTAGTAATGGGCAATTAACAAATCTTGAGAGAGGAAAATTATTTATTATTAGTCTATCGCATTCTTTCTCGCCTACTAGTTTTTTCCAATTTAATCTTAGTCAATTCCAAAGAAATTATGATTCATATTTATTTGAGAATCCATTAGATGATAGATATGTAAAACCCGATAGCTTGTATTGGTCTCATGTTCAGGCAATTATTCCTGATCATATTATAGATCAATATGGTGATGATGTGACATTCTATCCTAATTACGCACTCTATAGAATGGGAGTAGATACTAGGAGGTTTCAAAGAGAGACAAAAACGCAAACTATTAAACTGGATTTTACTAGCCAAATTAATAAATATAATCAAATAAAAGCAGGTATAGACTATACGCAAAATATTTTATATTTAGATAACTATTCTATAATGGACTCTGTACAGACTGATCAAATTTTTACATTATCTATCCCAGAAAAAAATAGTTTTTCAAGGAGCTCATATACAAATAAGCCAAAAGAGATAGCCCTCTTTTTGCAAGATAAAATTGAATATGGTGATATGATTATTAATATAGGTTTGAGATATGAGCAATTTGATCCGAATAGTAGAACACCTAATAATATTCATGAGCCTTACATAAATAACCCTCGTAATCCTGCACTTGATTCTCTGACAATAACTGAACGTGAAGCAATAGATTGGGGAGCAATCTCATATATAGATCAGGATAGCTTGGGTAATGATGTTGCACACACATATGCTGAGTACTATGACAGGTTTAATGACCAACCAACTCTTAATAGCAAAATCGGTTGGTGGAAAAACACCACAATAAAAAAGCAATTGAGCCCGCGAATGGCGGTCGCGTATCCTATCTCTGATAAGGGAGTGATACATTTTGCATATGGATATTTTTTTAAAGTTCCTGACTATTCTTTTCTCTATGATAATTCAGAATATAAATTAACAGAGACAGGAACAAATTTTGGTATATTTGGTAATCCAGACCTTAAGCCTGAGACAACTGTAAGTTATGAGATTGGTTTGAAGCAGGAGGTCCAAAAGAATACGCGGTTAGAATTAAGAGCATTTTATAGGGATGCAAGGAACTATGTATCAAGTGGGATACCTATTGACCTTGGTGATGGTAAAACATATTATACTTATGTAAATAAAGATTATGCCAATTCAAGAGGGATTATTACAACGATTTATAAACGTATTAACACTATGTTTGGTGGCCAAATTGATTATACCTACCAAATAGCAGAAGGCGCTAATTCTAATCCCGAAGAAGAGTTTGGCGCTGCATTAGCTGGGAATGAACCGACAAAGTCGATGATACCTTTAGATTGGGATCAAAATCATACTTTAAATGGGACTATTTTTGCTTCTCTAAACAATTGGAATATTAATACTATTTTTCAGTTTGGTAGTGGTTATCCTTATACACCAAATATCACAAACTATGAAATGCAGGGTGAAGTTTTATCAAACGTTTTGCAAAGGAACAGTAGAAGAAAGCCAATAACCTTTCGTCTGGATATTAAGGTTCAAAGAAAAATAAAATTAAGTAATTATCAAGGGAAAGTATATGTTGGAATATACAATCTTACAGATAGACGAAATCAGATTAATGTATATGGAGATACAGGTAGTGCAAGTGAAACAATTGAAAAAAGACGTGCGGAAATCATTAGCCCGTTTGAACCAATGAGGCCAAACACGATATCAGAATATTTTAATCGTCCTGATTGGTATGACCCACCTAGACGTATTCAATTCGGAGTTCAGTTTGGTATTTAAAAGTAAATATTGCATGCTACTTTTTGTAACGATGCCATTTGTTTCTTTGCTTGATGCACAATCATTGGAACGTGGAGACCCTAATTATAGAAGAGAGACACCTATTGATGTTAATAAAGTAAGAGCCTCTATTCATAATATTGGTTCCAGTGGAGGAGGTGGAGCTTACGGTTTTCACTATGAGTGGCCAACAAATTCTGATAGAAGATATATTGCCTATCAAGCACTATATGTAGGCTCTGAGGTTGTTACTAATTCTGGGGAGACAAAACCATTGGTAACCATTGCCCATCGTAGTGATCAGGAAGGTAATTCAATGATGTGGGAGCCAATACCAGGTTATTTGAATCCTAATTCAACAAAAATTGCTATTAGTGATAATGAGACTACTTGGCCTAATACCTGGCCTGATAAATTAGGAGACAATAATGATCCAGGCTGGGCTGGTTCTTGGAATGGATATTTTGGAAAAAATCAATTCAATGCAGGTCAAGAAATATTTTATAAGATTTCTGATGATCGTAATTATATAGTGGGCTATCCCTATTCTCCTGATACAACTGATTTAACAAGAAAAGGCGCAGGTATTCAGGTTGGAGTAAGAGCAATGGAGTGGAAACAAATATTAATAGAAGATGTTGTTTTTTTACTTCATGAAGTAACGAATGATGGCTCATATGATTATGAAAAAGTGGCATTTGGTTATTGGTTAGCTAATTGCGTTGGAGGTAACGGAGACTGTAATGATGATGTGATTGATTTTGATTTGTTAACTGATATTGCTTGGTCTTTAGATAATGATGGTATCGGTGGATCTGCTTTTGGAACAGATCCAGTTGGTGTTGGCGCTACGTCATTTATAGAGACACCAGGGAATGATAAAGATAGAATTGATAATGATGGCGATGGAGAGACGATGGGTCCAGTAATTACAGAGGATATGATTATAAATGAAATATTAGGAAATTCTATTGATGATAATTTTAATGGTCTAGTAGATGAAAACTTAAGTCATGTTCCTGTAGCAAATCAGAGTGGGGTAGGTTTTGCAGATTATATTGATAATAATGGTAATGGCGAAGCTGCTAGTCCTATTATTACTCAAGAAATGATAGATGCTGCATCTTCACAAAATTGGAATATTTGGCCACATCCTAATGATGGATTTCAAGAAGGTGTAATTCATTTAATTCAATTAGATGAAACCGATTTGGGTGCAGGTTTTGCAGATGGAATAGATAATAATGCAGATCCTGAAGATCCATATTTATTAGAATACCCAGTTGGATTAGGAGCAGATGTTGGTTCGCCAGTTATTACCGCTGAAATGGTATCAATAGCATCTAATGATGCTTGGCATAGATATAAAGTCCCTGGTACTAACATTATTTTATATGATTTAGGAAGTGAAGATATTGGTAAGTCTTATGCTGATGGGATTGATAATGATGGCGATGGTGCTATTGATGAAGGTATTGATGAAGGTATTGACGAAATGATTGATGAATCAAGAGATGATGGGATTGACAATGATGGGGACTGGACATTCATTGATGATGTGGGATTAAATGGTGATGAATCAGGTGGTATTATTGCTGGAGTTGGTGATCAAAAACCTACGACAGGATCTGGAACAGGTTTTCCAGGTGAACCAAATATAGATAAGACGGATGTCTCTGAATCAGATCAAATGGGTCTTACCTCTGTTCAGAAGAATGATGGTGGATTTAATACAGCGAGTGATAATTCTCTTTGGACATTTTATTTATCACCTGGAAATATTTGGGATCCTCCGCCTGGTGGTGATGAGCCAGGGAGTGTGGATATGCAAATTTCATCCGGGTTTTTTCCCCTAAAAGCAGGCCAAACAGAGCGTATAGCTATGGCTATAATGATGGGTAATGATCAACAGGATGCAATTAGAAATAAATATGTGGCGCAGCTAACGTATGAAAGTGATTATCAATTTGCAAAAGCACCTAACCCGCCGATAGTAACAGCTTTGGCAGGAGATGGGAAAGTGACTCTTTATTGGGATAATAAAGCCGAATTAACTCAAGATAAATATATGGGCAGAATTACAAATGGTGTAGATCTTTATGATTTTGAAGGTTATAAAATATATCGTGCTACTGATTTTGAATTTAATGATGCTTATAATATTACCGATGGTGATGGAAACCGAACTTTTATGGAGCCATATGTTCAAAATGGCGTTCCTGCTCGCTGGGACTTGGTTAATGGTAAAAATGGATGGCACCCAATTGATTTAAATGGGGTAAAGTTTTATCTAGGAGATGATACTGGCCTTGTTCATTCTTATGTAGATAATAATGTTGTTAATGGTCAGCGATACTATTATGCCGTTGTATCTTATGATTATGGTGGTGATGCCACTAATAATATTATTCCTAGTGACTCTCCTATGAGACTAAGAGTACACCCTCTTACTGGAGAGATTGAGATGGGCCCGAATGTTGTTGGTGTGGTACCTTCTCCACCTTCAGCGGGTTATGTTGAGGCTAGTCTTGTAGAAAATAATATTAGTCATGTTGCGGGATCATCTAGTGGAGAAATTAATTTAGAAATTATAGACCCTTCTGTAATAAAAAATAATCATCGATATAGAATTACTTTTGAAGATACGCTTTTTGCCAATCAACAAGGGCTTGCAGGCTATGATACTGCTACGACAAAATCTTATAGTTTAATTGATATTACTAATCAAGATAATCATGATACTTTACTTAAAGATATAGAATCTCTTCCGATTGTAGATGGTCCAGTTATAGATGGGTTTCGTTTATCTTTTTATAATGTTGGAAGTCTTGGTTTTAATCAAAACTTTTCTTATTGGTCAAATGATAGTTTATGGACATTTGATGTTGGACGATATTTTACCTTTAATGTTGTGGGCTCCATGTTACCCTATGATTACCGAATCATTTTTACTGAAGAGCAATCTGACTCCAGCATAGATCTTTGTATGCGGTATCTACCAAATAGCTCAACATGTTTTCCTGGATTTTTACATCCAGCAAAGGAAGTCAATTTTAGAGTAGAGCGTCAGGTATCTTTAACAGGTGAAGATGAAGTAGATTGGGAGCAGATACCGATTGGATTTATTGATGTAATACCTTTTGGTGATCCCGATGGATATTTTAATGCTGATGGAGATAGAGAAAGTGACTGGATAGTTTTTATGGATCATGAAGATGAAGAAGGGAACCCTATTCCTTCTTGGAGATTTTTATTAAATCTTCTCCCATATGATGAAATGTTAGTTTATGATGCACCTCAGCCAGGTGATACGGCCTATGTAATTATTGATAAACCATTTTTGAGTAGCGATGTTTATGAGTTTAATACAATTGCTTCTCATATTAATGTTGAAGATGCAGTTACTGACCTTGATAAAATAAAAGTTGTTCCTAACCCATATTTTGCAGCTTCGGCATTCGAGAATCAAAATACATTTAATACAGGAAGAGGCCCAAGAGAAATACAATTTCGTTATCTACCTAACGATTGTACAATTCGTATTTATACAATTTCTGGTGAATTAGTGAAAACTATTCATCATTCATCTCCAATTGAATCAGGTACAGGAAGATGGGATTTATTGACAAAGGATAATTTGGCCGCTTCTTTTGGTGTATATGTTTATCATATAGAAGCGGACAATATTGGGGAAAAAATTGGTAAGCTGGCAATTGTGAAATGAGAAACTATACAATAATTAAATATTCTATTTTTCTTTTTATGCTTTCTCAATTATTATCCGTAGACAAAGCGGGTACGACATCAGCTAAATTTTTATCAATAGGAGCTGGTTCTGCTGCTGTTAGTATGGGAGGTGCATTTACTTCTATTGCGAATGATGCTACTGCAATGTATTGGAATCCTGCAGGTATAAGTTTTTATAATATGAGAGAGGTTTATTTTAACCATTCTAACTGGATTGCAGATATCTCTCATGATTATTTTGGTTTAACTATACCACTTAATTCTAAAAACACTATTGGGTTTAATTTGATTTCTGTGACAATGGATGATATGGAGGTTACACGCTATGGTAATGAAGATACTGGAGAGACATTTAAAGCGGCAGATTATGCACTCGGAGTATCTTATGCTGTGAACTTTACAGACCGTTTTTCTATTGGTTTTAATGGCAAATATATACAGCAAATGATAGCGAGTAGTTATGCAAGAGGATTAGCTCTTGATATAGGGACTTTATTTGATACCCCTTTCGGATTTCGTTTAGGTACGAGTATCAGCAACTTTGGACCAAAGTTAAAAATGACTGGCGATGATTTATTGGTTGCTGCTGATGTTGATCAAACGATTGAAGGTAATAATGAAAGTGTAATCAGTGTGTTGTCTACAGACTATTTTGATTTACCATTAGTATTACGTTTTGGTATTTCAGATAATGTTAAAGTTGGAAAATTGTTAAAAATGTTATGGTCGGTAGACGCTGTAAGTCCTAATGATAATACAAATTATATAAATATAGGATTGGAGTTTAGTTTTCTCAATGACCTTCTACGCTTGAGATCAGGAATTAATTCTTTATTTTTAAGTGATAATGAAAAAGAATTTTCACTAGGTCTTGGATTAAAAATCCCAAGCATTGGTAAGAATAATATTTTGATGAATTATTCCTATGAGTCTATGAAATTTTTGGGAGTTACGCAGCAGATAGGCATATCCTTTGCATATTAAATATATCATAAATAGTTACAGTATATGAATAAAGTTTTTTGTGTTATTTCTTTTATTTCTTTGTTTTTATCATGTGAATCTTCAAAAGTAAGGCAAATTATTAATGATCAAAAAGCTATAGATAATTTATTAGATGAGCATGTAAATAATGGTTCATATCCTTTTTTATATGCTCGAATAGAGAATATCGATGGGACTATTTTATATGAACATAGTGTGGTGAATCATAGGTTGCTTCCCGATATTGAGGTTAATGGAGACACATGGATTCGTATTTGGTCAATGAGCAAAATTGTAACGATTTCAATTTTAATGGATTTGGTAGAAGATGGGATGGTAGACCTCAATGATCCTGTGATTAAATATATACCGGAATTTTCAAATCTTAAAGTTGCTGAATCTTCTGATGGAAAAAGTTTATCAATGTTTACCCAAGCTGATACCTTTTCAAAAGCATCAGATAAACAATTAGATTTAGCATGTCCTATCCAATTAGTTAAGCCTGATTCTATAATGAGAGTTCATCATTTAATTAATCATAGGGCTGGATTTTATTATGCAAATACAACTATAAGTTGCCTAGACTCAATTTCTGTTGAGGCCGATCTTTCTATGGTTGCCAATAGTGATTCCCTTATAAATAGGTTATCCAATATGCCTTTGATTCATCATCCTGGAGAGAGATACCACTATGGATTAAATACAACAGTCCTAGGACTAGTAGCAGAGAGAGCTTCTAGTAAGACATTAGATGAATTAGTAAATGATCGTATTGCAACACCCTGTGGTATAGAAGGATTTCAATATAAAATATCTGAAGATATTCAATTAATACCTACTTTTACTGGACGTGATGGTACTTTAAGAAGAGCAGTATCAGGTGAGCTTGATATAATGGGTGCAAATGTTCCTATGTATGATAAAGATCAACGGGTCTATTTTGGAGGAGAGGGTATGGTTGCAACAAGTGATGGTTATGCTGATTTTTTACGGTTATGGTTAGGCTATGGTAAATTAAATAATCATAGATTTTTAGATAAAACTACATTAAAAAGTATGATCTCGAGTATTGATAGGAAAGATGGATATGGAATCAGTACAAAGTATGGAGTATACATTACAGGCGATTCAACGCTATCTCAAGGAAAAGGAGACAAAGGTCTTTGGCAGGGTGGAGGATATGAAGGTACTAGTTTTTGGATAGATCCAAAAAGAAAATTTGTAGGACTCCTAATGACTCAAGTAAATCAGTCTCCAGATCATGTAGGTCTAGGTTCTGGACTCTATGATAAGTTTAGAGGGCTTATATACAAACAAATATTTGATAGAGAAATATAAATTTTAATTTTATGCATAGAATTTTGAAAAATGTTTTTTATTTAATAGCCTTATTTATAATGGTAGCACTTCGTGCCCAGGAAACAACTTTTACAAACCCTATACTCCCTGGAAGCTATCCTGATCCATCAATATGTAGAGTTGGCAATGATTTTTATATTGTGAATTCTTCATTTGAATATTTTCCAGGACTTCCAATTCATCATAGTACCGACTTGGTTAATTGGAATTTAGTAGGCTATGGATTGCATCGGGAAAATCAGTGCAATGGTCTAATGAACTTGTTAGATGTTCAATCAGATGGTGGGATACATGCTCCAACTATTAGGTATAATAAAGGTCTATTTTATATTATTACAACAAATGTTTATAGTCCTCCAAACGGAGGTCCTGCAAAGATGGTTAATTTTATTATTACATCAAATAATATCCGCGGTCCATGGTCAGATCCGCATATTATCGAAGGAGCACCTGGAATTGATCCTGATATTTTCTTTGAAGGAGATAGAGCATACTTTGTTGGAACACATAAACCTAACGAACCTAACGAAAATGGTATAGGAGAAATTTGGGTTCAGGAATTAGATTTAAAATATTGGGAACTCAAGGGAGAAAGATATTCGGTCTGGAAAGGTGCATGTGGTGGATGTTGTGTTGAAGGCCCTCATATCTATAAAGAAAATAATATGTATTACCTCATGGTTGCAGAGGGAGGCACAGGTCTTCATCATGCTGTAATGATAGCTGCTAGTAAAAATTTATTTGGTCCATACGAATCTAACCCAAGGAATCCGATCCTTACCTCTAGACATCTATCCAATACTAACTGGGTACATAGTACAGGCCATGCTGATATGGTAAAATTAGCTGATGATAGATGGTATATGGTTGCGCTTGGTAAGCGGAATGATTTAAATGGCTCTTCGAACATGGGTAGAGAAACTCATTTGATGCCAATAATATGGGAGCCTGCAACAATGAGGTGGGAAGAGGTTCACCCAAAAGTATGGGAGCCAGTAGACTATCTTTTCCCAGTAGTGGCACCATATTCAGGGAAAGTAGAAAGAAATAATCCTTTACCTTTTGATGGTAAATATCAACTAATGGTTGAAAAATATTATGATGGTTTTGATGATGAATATTTAGATCTTAAATGGAATTTTCGGAGGGTTCCTATAAGTGGCACTTATTCTTTAACCGATCGACCAGGATATTTAAGAATGTTTTCCAATTCAAATACATTAAAGGATAGAGCTCAATGTAGTTTGATTGGCTTAAGGCAAACAGAAAGTGATTTTGAATATGTTGTTAATATGGAATTTAATCCTACATATCCTACATCAGAGTCTGGTATCTGTATATTTCAAAAAGATGATTATTATATTTCATGCACAATTAAGAAAAATAAAAAGAAAGTATATCTTAATGTTCTTTTAAAACAACCCAAACGCGGACTTGTTGAAATGAAAACCATTAGGTTGAAATCTTATAAGAAAAACATCATTTTTAAAATAACTTCAAAAAAGGATAATTATACTTATTTTTATTCTATTGATAATGGTGAAACATTTGAAAAGTATTTAGAGACCAGCGCTGATAAAATTTTATGCAAAGGTTATACAGGAGCCTACCTGGGAGTATATATTACAAGCAACGGTAATGATACAGATGATTATGCAGATTTTGATTGGGTTAATTATACTGGATTTCCTCGATAATTTGAGCAAAAGAATAATGTGAAAATTGTATTTATTTTTCTTGTAAAATACATAACCAATCTCAATTGTATCCTGTTTTTAAAAAATATTCAAGTTATATAAAATTGTAAATATATTGATTACTGTAACCAATAATATCAGATATCTAGTAATCTTAGTGATACTAATTATTGCAGTGTTATGGTACAAACCTATAAGTGAAACCGAAGCTGGTATAAAAGTATTTGATCAGCATATGGTTTTAATAGCAGGTGGAAAATATTTTATGGGTAGTAATAAGCCAGAGGCATATGCTAATGAACAACCTGTCCATGAAGTGTTCGTAGATTCATTTTATATGGATGCCTATGAAGTGACAAATCATCAATTTAAACAGTTTGTTAATGAGACTGGTTACGTTACCACTGCTGAAGAATTGATAATTTGGGATGAGATGAGAAAACAATTGCCAACACATATCCCTAAGCCACCTGATTCATTATTAGAGCCTGGATCTTTAGTTTTTCAAGCCAGTACAAAGCCAATACCATTAAATGATGAATCAATCTGGTGGAAGTGGGTTAGAGGCGCTTCCTGGAAGCATCCTAATGGTCAAAATAGTTCCATTGAAAATATTATGGATCATCCAGTGGTCCATGTCTCATGGGATGATGCGGTTGCATATGCAAAGTGGGCAGGGAAGAGGCTTCCAACTGAAGCTGAATGGGAGTGGGCAGCACGGGGAATGAAGACCAATGCTCTTTACCCATGGGGAAATGAATCCATTAATATAGAACCTATGAAAGCAAACTTTTGGCAAGGACATTTTCCATATTTAAATACTAAAAGAGATGGATATAGTATGACCGCACCTGTTGGCTCATTTAAGCCCAACGAATATGGTTTGTACGATATGGCGGGTAATGTTTGGGAATGGTGTTCTGATTATTATAATATTAATAGCTACACGGTAGATGCAAATTCAGGATTCTGTAAAAACCCAAAAGGTCCAGAACGGTCCTATGATCCAACAGAACCTTTTGCTGTAAAAAAAGTATTAAGAGGAGGATCCTTTTTATGTAATGATAGTTATTGCTCTGGATATCGAGTATCAAGAAGAATGAGCTCCAGCAAAGATACGGGTTTAAGTCACACAGGATTTCGTTGTGTAAAGGATATCAAGTGATGAGTAAAAAATTGGTTATTAAATTTTTAGTTAGCTTTTAATTTAGATTTAAATAGTTTTTCTAAGTTCTTATCATACACTACAATTTTATATTGAGCTTTTAGTTTTTTTGTAATTTCCATAATATCTTTTTCAGAAAAGTTTTTTTGTTTTTTATCTTTTGAAAGGGAGAGCAGGAATTCTCTTGCGAGATATTGATCTTCTTTAGATTGTATTTTCCATTGTACTTTTTTATTATTTTGTAATCCACGATTTAAAGCTTCAGTTGTTAAAAGTTTATTTCTTAGAGCAATATAAAATGCTTGAACGGGATTGTCTAAAAATGATTTAGGACTAGAATTTCTTAAATTATTTAAAAGATCATTAATGGTAAATGATCCATTTTTGAATGTTGCAAGTGTAGTATTAGCATTCAATTTTAAATCGATAATAAACTCAGTTAATTTTTCGCTAATCTTTGGTTTGAGATCATATTCATTTTTATTTTTTTGAAATACAATTGTATGAATCTTATGAAGTGTATTCATCACAAGTGTGTCATCAATTGTTATATCATTATCCATGAGATTATTCACATAATCATTTGCCATTATTTGAGTCTGTTTTTTTATAATAGTATTGATTAAGCCGTGCTTGGTATTTTGATAATCGTTTTCACTAATGATCATTTGTCTTCTTTCATCCTTTTTTAAAAGGATGTGCCACCCGTAGCTGGATCGAATGGGTCCCACAGCTTTATTTATAGGCATGGAAAAAGCAGTTTGCTCTAAATTTGGATCTAATGTATTATAACTGATCCAGCCTAAATCACCACCAGAATCTTTTAGGTTTTTATCTTTAAATAACTTTTTTGCATAGACATCAAACATAATTGGATTTTTTAATATTAAGGGCAATAGCGTGTCTAAGACCTCTTTATCCTGGTGAAAGATATGCTTTAGTGAAATTTCTGTGTTTTTCCATGTGAAATGTTTCCTTGCAATACTATCTTCTATGGCAACACCTTTAGACCCTATAATGTGATTATAGAGTTCCTCACGTAGTGCTAATTCTTTTGATAGTTTGACTCTATTCAATCCTATAGAATCAAGTGAAAGGTTTTTTGATCTTGCTGCTTCTGCGAATAGTTTGGTTCGTATTAATTCGTTTAGGGTTCTGCTACGTTCAAAGTCAGAATCTTGTGCTGCCGTATTAATTAATTTATTTGAATATGACTCAATGAAATCATCTGCTGTGACTTCACTTGTACCTACCACTGCCAGGATTTCAGGATCAACATTATTTTCACAAGTATGGAAAAATGTACTGTATATGATTAATAAGATTAAATGAGTTTTATTCATACCAATAAAGTATCAATAGATTTAGACAAAAAAAAAGGGGGAGTAGAACTCCCCCTTTTTAGATTATATAGATCAGTTGCTATTTCATTAATAGCATTTTTCCTGTTAAGATTCGATTATCTGAAGTAACCCTATATAGGTATAATCCAGAAGGAACTTTCTGACCATAAGTATTATTAGCATTCCACTGTATCGCATGTCTTCCTGCATGTAATTCACCATTCTGAAGTGTAATGATTTCATTACCCAAAATGTTGTATACAGTTACGTTTACCTTTGAGGTATAATCTAAATCAAAGCGTAAAGTTGTTACAGGATTAAATGGATTAGGATAATTGCCTAATAATACGAATTCCTTTGGTGTGACAATATCCTCTTCTTCAGCAGATAGCACATCTGTAGAAATCATCATACCAATATTATCAAAATAGACAGCACCAGCATCAGCCTCTGGACCCTGCCATAATTCACAACCAGCATTAACATTTACAGCTCCATCAGGAACCATACCTGAGACCATAACATGGTGCCACATATCAGTTGTCGAAGATGCATCAATTACTTCTGATGTGTATTTAGCTAATTGACTCCATCCAGCATCAAAGAATTCAACAAACAAATATCCATTATTATTACCTGTTACGGCATCACCAGCGGGTGTCATCATGTGGCCTTGCATATGGACATAGTTACCAGGTTCAAGGCCTAAACCATCAACACTGAAACCTTGATATACTGGTGTCCACTCAGGATTATCGTTAGAGTCATCAGTCCTGGGTGTTATTTGAAGACTGTGCATCCCTTCAAATGGATACATGTCATTGGCTTCCCAGTTTTCTAACTCTGGTGGCCAACTTCCCCAACCAAATGCGCCTTCTTCAAAACCGCCATTTGTTAAGTATCCACCAGGACCTGCCCATGGATTTGCAGGGTTGTTATCACCAAATACTGTTTGCAACAGTACAGTTCCACTTGCGTCAGTATTCATATAGAATACTTTATCAATACCATAACCTGCTTCATTATCCATCGCGCCATTGTCTCCACCTTCATTTTCAATTCCAGGATAGTAGGCACCTAATTTATAGGTGAACACATTACCATGGCCCGCAGGCAACATTAATGATCCAGTGAATACACCATCTCCATCTGAGTCAGTGAGTCTTGGTACATCAGGAGAACATGGTGTTGCACAATCAGGACCCATACAGTCACCCCAGGTACACCAACAATTCAAGAAAGAACCATTCATGATGAGTGTGTCAGGATGCTCTACAAAATATTCACCAGTATTAACATTCTGAGTATTCATCATCCACATTGCGTGAATCTCAACTGTTACATCATTTAGAAGCTCTCCAATTGGAAGAATTACTGGCTCTGCTGGATCAAGAATGAGATCTTCACCCGTAAATTCAAACACTCTATTTGCCGCAGTCTCCCAACCACCATTGTTGAAGTTCTCATCTGGGTTTGCCTTAAACTTCCACTCATGCATACTACCTGGAGCAGCCATGATTGTTTTAGTAAAGGTGTAGAGGTTTGGATCGGTTAGATCTTCCTGGAATACATCTCCAGCTCCCCAACCGTTTATTCCACCTCTTAGCTCCATGAAGTGTGTATTAGCATCCCATCCTTGAGATAATAAAGTCGTCATATCTGCCTGGAAGGTTACATTAGCCTCAACAGGGTCTCCGCCACATGTGTAACATGAGCTGAAACAGAATGGAGGAGTCATGGTGTCTTCTTCTCCAACTGATATAACACGATCACCCCAATCTCCAGCACCACATCCTTCTGCGGTTAGGTTTCCACCATCTTCATATCCAGCATCATTACCACCATTATTGAATTTGTAGTAGTGTTCACCTTCTGGAAGAGGTACCTTGATCATGTAGATACTTTCTTCACCTTCGACTAAAGTCATTGGATGAAAATTTGGCCAGAAAACACCACCACCAAGAAAAACACCATCTGGTGAAATTGTCTCTACTTCTTCCATATCTACATGGAAAACAACATAAGACTCATCACATGACAGACACTCTCCAAAACAAGCTGGAGGTAGTACTGTATTTTCATCAGGTACTACTAGCCATCTATCACTACCAAATCCACCTGCTCCACCACAGACAGGGTCTGTTACACTTTCATCATTTCCCCATGCATTACCATTAATAAATTTATAGTAAAGAGTATCACCCGCTTCTGCTTCAATATCAACAGAAAAAATACCATCCATATCGGGATCATGTAGCTCAGTTGCACCTGGATCCCATCCTTGGAAACTTCCAGCGACGTGCACGCCATCATCAGAGACATCATGGTTTCTCATGTCTAGGTTAAGGGTAATAACGCGAGGTAGGAAGGGGTTTGCTGGATTATTATCTCCAAATACAGTTTCCAATGTCACAGTTCCGCTTGCGTCTGTTGGAATGTAATATACTTTATCTGCGCCGAAGCCCGCTTCGTTATCCATAGATCCATTTTCACCAGGTACATCTTCAACACCCGGATAATATGCACCGAGTTTGTAGGTGAATACATTACCATGTCCAGCAGGTAAACTTAGTGAACCAACATAGACTCCATCACCATCTGGATCAGTAAGACGCGGGACATCTGGAGAAACAGATTCTGCGCAACTTGATCCCATACAGTTACCCCATGTACACCAGCAATTTAAGAACGATCCGTTCATAACTAATGTATCAGGAGTTACAGGAAAGGGCTCGTTGTTATTAGCATTGAGAGTACCTTCCACCCACGTTGCATGAATCTCAACGTCTACAGCATTAGCAAGTGGTCCAATAGGAAGGATAGCAGGTGTCTCAGGAGCAAGAACTATATCTTCTCCCCAGAAATAGAATATTCTATTAGCAGCTGTTTCCCAACCATTATTATTAAAATTAGCATCAGGGTTAGCTTTAAACTTCCACTCTTGTACTGAACCGGGCTGTGCTGTGATTTCTTTTGTAAAGGTATAGAGGTTTGGATCTGTGAGATCTTCTTGGAAGACATCTCCAGCAGCCCAACCATTCATTCCACCTCTAAGTTCCATGAAATGTGTATTGACGTCCCAACCTTGTGATAGTAGAACACTCATATCAGCCTGGAAAGTAACACTAGCTGTTAGAGGCTCACCGCCACAAGCATAGCAGGAAGCAAAACAAGGAACTGGATCAAACATCATGTCATCTGCTGAAACAGTTACAGCTCGATTAACAAATTCACTACCTTGTGTTGTACAAAAATCTTCTTGAAGCTCTTCCCAGTTGTCGCCATTTATCACAAACTTATACTCGTGTACGCTCTCTTCAGGAAATGCTTTAGAAAGTTTATAGATACCATCACCAGCATCCTCCATCCAATCAACTGACGCATCCCAAGCATTAAATGTTCCTGCTAGTCTCACGTCTGTTACATCAAACCCAGCAACATTTACCGCAAAATGAACGTAAGATTCGTCACAGCCAATACATTCACTAAAACACACTGGATCAAGAACAGTATCTGCATCAGGAACCGCTAGCCATCTATCATTTCCAAAACCACCAGCACCACCACATAGTGGATCCTCAACGCCTTCATCATTTCCCCATGCGTTTCCATTAATGTATTTAAAATAGACTGTGTCTTCTGCCACGCCAGACATGTCAACAACAACGGTGTAGACACCATCTCCATCTTCATCAGTCAATGCTGTAGCAGCTGGATCCCAGCCCTGAAAGCTACCCGCAACGTGTACCCCATCTTCTGAAACAGTTACATCAGACATATCTACATTCAATGTAACGTTAACAGCAAAAAGAGAAGAGGTTAGTGCTACGATCATAGCCAAGGAAAAAACCTTTAATCGATTTATCATAGATTGCTCCATTTTTACTTTATTTACGTTTAAATATTTTAGTAACTCTAGATAGAGACACTATTAATTATAGGTAGTAAAACCAGTTTAACATACTAATTTAGTTATAATGGCCTTAATTCTACAAAAGAATTTTAGTAGGTTATAATGATGTTGTAAGTGTGATTTTTTTGGGATTGCCTAGCGGACCCATATCTACATAGGTATAATCAATATGATAGTACGTATTAGATATTTTTAATTTTATTCCACATCCAATAGATACACCAGAGATGCTATCTCGTTGATACAGATTTGCTAACCCTGAACGCAAGAACAAGAAATCTTTAAATGTTAATTCAGAGCCTAGATTAATACTCTCTGTATTATCATTGGGATGCAGGGCATCTACGGCAAATAAGATACTTAGATTATTGGGTAAGCTTTTTTTATAGGCTAATCCAAAGCGGAATATAAGTGGAAGTTCAAAACGATCTGTTGCAAAATTAGCATTAATATTAATTGGATCAGACTCAAGGCTGGGGTCTACCTCAGTTTGTAAAAGTAAATCGCGTCCTTCCATCTGCATCTTTGTACCGTAGTTTGATATACTCATTCCCATAGTAAGTCCAGGAATTTGCGTATCGTATAAGGTACCAAGGTCAAGTGCCAAACCATTGGCCTTAGAGTTGTAGATACTTTCTCGAATAATCTTAGTTGATATTCCAAAAGAAAATCTATCTGTGAGAGACCTTGAAAATGTTAGCTGACCCATAATAGAACCAGCATTAAATTTTTCACCTGTACCTTCAGGGGAATGGGTTGTTGTCACTTCCATTTCACCCATATACATTGCGCTAATGGCTGCACCTATAGTTCCAAAAGGAGTGTTATAAGATCCGCCAATAAAATCTAGATCTACATCTAATATCCAATCTTGGTGATCTAGTATGATTTCATTTTTTTTAATGGATGCTAATCCAGCAGGATTCCAATAGAGAGCAGTCGCATCATTAGATACGGCGGAGTAAGCTCCACCCATACCAAGAGCCCTTGCTCCGATTCCAATTTTTAAAAATTGGGCTGCAGTGGTTCCTGTTTTAGAAACAGTTTGTGTAAAAGATATAGATAAAAACAGAGCTAAGATTGGTATCGTTTGTATAAAATATTTCATTTTATGACTGCAAATTTTCCTAAATGAGGTTTAAAATCATATAAACCTTCATCCATAGGCTCAACATGATAAAAATATACTCCGTAGGCGATATCTAGATTATCTTTAGTTAGCATATCCCATTCGTAAGATCCATCATCAAAGTCGGTATTATGAATTAAGGTATTGACAAGTTCTCCAGAGAGAGTAAATACTTGGATTTTACACTGTGGAGGAAGGTGATTAAAATGAATAGAGCGTGGTCCTCTGCCATCTGCATATGGATTTTGTCCTTCCCAACTTGCAGCTACAATATAAGGATTGGGTACAACTTTAATATTATTAGTTGAATAATTTAATAATCCTGGATCAAATGAAGCTCCTTTTGAAATAAACTCATACACATCTGCACTTGAAAAGGGTTTAGTGGTGTACAAAGATAACGTATCGCCAGTAGTTGGTATATGTTGCTCCGGTATGTTATCGTGGCCAGGTGTTACATTCCATGTAACAAACGAAGTGTCTCCTACATGCTCCAATAGTATAATTCGGTCAGAATAAGAAAAGTGACCTGGTTTTGCTAATTCAAGTTTTAGTGCATAGTCTGTGCCAAAAAGAGATACCGCAAATCCAAAATCTGACCATGTTCCTGCGACAGTATCTATAATGTTATAGTATCCAAATTGATCTTCTCTTAGATAAAACTCACTGTTGATTATTGAATCAATAGGTACCGAATCTGGAAGACCAGCAGCCTTGCTGTAGTATATCCAGGTCCTATCAATTATCGCTAGATCAATGCTTATCTCTTCATTATCTAAATCAATTACCTTAAAATTTGCCATTGAGGAATCAATGGTAATGGTTTGACCATTCTCGCGTAATAGATCAATAGAAGCTGTTGAGTATATTGCAGAGTCTGAGAACACTAATCCATAATTTCTTGGATAGGCGACGCCCTGAGTTGCGATACCTCCGAAACTGAAGGGGCTGAAAGTATAAGCATAATCAGATTCTGATTCTGGGTAAAAATGAGATAGGTCACTATCGGTCTGAATTGATGTTTGATTATTTATTTCTAAAATCATTCCATTAAATTGACCTAGGTCACTATCGAGATCAGTGCTCCATGGTACCACAGTATCCAATTGAGTATTGTTTGATATATTTACCACCATAAAATCAGTGGTGTGTGGTATTGCTTCGTCTAGATCATAAATATCTAAATTTGGTTCTCCAGTATCGGCTACCCCATTATTTTCTGTCATCTCACCATAGTCAAATTCTCCATTATTTTCTGTTCCAAATGGATTGTTATTGTATTCATAATCATCATTGTTAGGATCAGGGTTTTGGGTTGGGTCGAATCCAAATTCCTGTTCATTGCACAACCCATCTGAGCCGCAATCATTCCAGTTATCTTGATTCTCATCATTTGCAACGGGATTGGCAAAATCATTACATCCTCCGAGGCCATTTTCATAGTAGTCAGAGCATCCATCAATACCAACATCATGGGAATCGGCAGACCAATCACCATCATCATCAATCATATTCATGCGTGTATCTTTAAAATAGATTTGATAGATATTATTATCTGGAATTTTTGAAGGATCAATATTGCGTATTTTCATTGTTCCAGTACCTACTGGTGTAGTTACTGGATAGACATCTTTTTCCTTTGGTGCTGCAACATAGCCAATAGAGGGAGCATCAGGGACTGCGGTTATAACATTTTTTGCGGTAATA
The DNA here is from genome assembly GCA_002708715.1 of Fidelibacterota bacterium. Taxonomy (GTDB): domain Bacteria; phylum Fidelibacterota; class Marinisomatia; order Marinisomatales; family UBA1611. The sequence continues at coordinate 76,449 of PAPB01000035.1, forward strand.
ACTTTTCCACCTCGATTCATGGTTACAAATTTCGATGTTTCAGCTGGAAGAATTTCTTTTTCAATTGACCCATGATCGTAGGCTGTTACCGCATAAAAATATCTATGTCCATTGATTACATTTGTATCGGTCCAAGAATGTACTAGTCCAGAATTGTTACCAAGATAAAATTGAATTCCATCTACATGACCTGGGTAAAAATCTTCAAATTCATTGATCTTATCATATTGTTTAATAGGAATATTAAATTTTGCGGTACCAAATGCATCAGTTATAACACCAGCATCTGTGAATTGAGTGTCAGTCGCTTTATAAATTTTATATCCTTCAAAATCATCACCAGTTATTCTATCTACAGATTGCTCTGCATTATCGTCCCAATATAGTGTAACATATCCATCTCCAGAGTATGCCCAGACGCTTGGTAGGTCTGGTGCTTTTGCAAAATTATAGTTCTGGTTATATATAGTTTGGACAGTTTGTTTATTTCTAACCAAATCAGGGAGATTATCACCAAATAATAATGCGATTGAGAATCGCTCTGTGAGATCTTTTTTCAATGGGAAATATCCAGAGCTGAATAAGAAATCAGCATCGGTGTTTGATATAGAATTATTAAAATAACCTGGTAGCATCTCTTCCCATAGCCTTGGATCGTCATCCATTTGTGGTCCTACACCAAAATTAAAATAATAAAAACTGGATAGTCCTATCTGGTCTGATTCATCTACATCTGTTTTATCAATATTTGGTTCACCAGGTAATTCTGTACCCATTCCTGAGGTAGGAAGGCCGTCTCCTTCTCCGAGATCTCCGCTTCCTGGCATCCCGTCTATGCCCACATCATCTGTAGCAATATCCCAGTCACCATCATTATCAATGCCATCTTCTCTGCTTTCGTCAATGAGAGTGTTGGTGGATCCGATCCCGCTAAAATAATCTATATATTTTAGGCCTTCTCCTGATAGAGCATCAAAATATAGATATGTATCTTCAAAAATACCTGGCGCGATTTCTATGGATGCACCATTATTTTCATCGATCAAACCATTTAGGTTGTCATCGATAAGATTTCTTGGTATCTCTTCTAGTATATCTCCTGGCATAAACACATGCTCGCTATTCGATTTTTGAATTATAATACCGCTTGATGGCATAGCAACTAAGGTTCTTTCATAGGTCTGGTAGTCGATTACGACTATAGTATCGCCAGTGCTATAAGATCGACTAGAGAACACATCTTCTGAAAGTGTGAGTCCTAAACCATCTGATCCATCGCCATCATTATCTAATCCATCATAGGGATTTCCAGGACTTTCCAAGAATGCATAACCAGCAAGTCCAACAGGTGACCACCCGCTAGATCCTATACCACCTAGACCAGTTTCTAAGTCAGTGCCATTGTCATATGAAAAGGCTATATCATCTGATTTTTCAAAATCAGCCCAGTCATCTCCGCTGTCCCCATCACCACCAGTGATGGTTCCTACAATATAGCCGAATACCATTTTTTCCATATCATAGTCACTTATATTTTTGATGTCATATAGCCAAAATAATACATCTTCAGCTAGAATATGGTTCCATTGTAATCCTCTTTGTGTACATCTTAGTCCCATGCCACGTCTTTCAAGATCATTCGAATCTGGATAATAAAAAAATTCTGCATCTTGGGCGTCATCCATTACAAAATAACTTTCTTGTTCAGCATTTTTCTGATCTTTACCAAAATATCCGTTCCAAGTACCTGCCCATCCAGGATCCAATGGGTCATCTAGCTTATCCGGCCATTGTTCAGGCCAGGTATTGACATTAGCATTCTCTCCTTCAGATGGTCCCATATGACTCATAGCAATTAGAGGAGTATCTGGGTTAGTGTATCCAGACAAAGGTTCCCAGCCCCAATGGGTGTCAAGATTAAATTCACTACCACGTGGACTATCAATAGTAATCACACTTTTTCTTTTGATATTATCATTATCAACAAATTCTGTACCAACCATATGACCGACATCACCAATGTATTCATGTCCTGAATTAATTGGCCACTCTCCACCAATATCTTCAGGCTCACTTGTCCATCGTCCTACTAAACCATAGTTATAGAAGGTAGTGCGAATTTTATTTCCTGAGTGGTCATTCTTAGCCCTAGCGAGTGAATTGCCTTTTGGACTTCCACTATGGCCTATGCTTAGAAAGAACCAAAGGATAAATAGTATATTATAATATTTTACCATCTATAGTGATACATTTATGCCTATGTTGACTCTTCTTGGTTCGCCATACCAATCAGGACGAAGCAGGTGTTCATTAAGATGTCCGATCCGTCCAGGATCAGTTAAGGATACATCTTTTGCAGTAAGTGTATAGGTCGATCTTCCTGTATCATTCCAAACAGAAAATTCGTTTCTTATATCAAGGAGATTATAAATATTGCAATAAAGGTTTGATTTTAGACCAAGTAGAGAAAGCGAATAGGATGCACGTATATCCAAGTCAAATATATTTGGTTTTCTCTCACTGTTATCTGCAAAACCAGCAAATGCACCAGAACCAGAGACAACACCTGTCTTGAATTCAGGAGTATATGGCTTCCCAGTCCAAAGTTTTCCAATTGAACTTATGATCCAGTTTTTACCACCAAATGTGGTACGAAAATTTAGAGTGTGAGTCTGATCCCAATCCAGAGGAAGCATATTGAGCCTTGGCGCCTGATTATCTTGAGCGTCAAAGTATGCATCTTGAGGATTTGAATATGTTCCTTCTGCAATCATCCAAGTGTAGTCAACTCCTCCTCCAAAACCACCAGTAAATTGACGGTCTAAAACAAGCGTAAATCCTCTTGTGTTTGCATAATCTTTATTTTCATACTTTCTATAGTTTCCAACTGGATATTTTTTGATAGCGGTAGAAATACCAACCCAGTCTCTTGTGTCACGATAAAAAATGGTAAGGTCAATAGCTGTTCTGTACGCAATTTCTTGCTTAAATCCAATTTCATACATGACAGTTTTTTCAGGTTTTAAATCAGCATTTCCAAGAATTCCACCATTATTGTTATTTGTAATTTCAAATTCTGGATTTTCATATAAAAAGCTAAAATTTGGGACCTGGAAGAAGTGGCCATATGATACATGAATAACGCCTTTATCAGTTATAGGATATGCGATACCGATTCGAGGACTTATCTGGTATGAAGGTTTAACAGTTTTATATCCATAACCCCATCTAAAAGAATCTCTGTAGGTATATAGCTGCCTATCAAAAGCTTGTGTATAAGACTCTACAGTTGAATCATATTCAACACCAGTAGTGAAAAGATTTTCTATGGAAACCGCACCTTGTTGAGTGATGGAGTCAATAATAGTAACGTCATCATGTAGTAATGAGAAATCATGTTCCCAAAAGACAGTAGTATCATTTTGAGTTTTCGTTAGATAATATTTTAAATTACCTGGTAATTGATCATTTGTGGGGACTTTCCAATCTGGATCAAAATAATCAAAACGCGTACCTGCATTAATGATTAATTCATCTAATTCTATTTTATCTTGTATAAATAGTGAGAACTCTTTGGGACTTGCTCTAAAATAGTCATGCTCAGATGTATAAGTAGGGTTAATGATTGGAGTGAAAGGATTCATACGTGCACCAGCTAGAGGGTTATATCCTAGCGTGTCCCCGTTTTGAGTAACCGACCATTCCCCAACAGTTTTATAATTTAAAAATTTATCATCTGCCCAGATATCATATACCTTGTACAATATCCCTGCTTTTATAAAGTGCGTTGGATTAATTTGGCTAGATATATCGAATTTTAATTGTTTAAATGAAGTATTTCTACTGAACCGCCCATTCTGAGTTCCACCAATACCAAAAGACCACGCGGGTGTGATAAATTCATCACTGGCAACATATCCACTTTGGTCACTCATATCTATAATTTGATACATATTCTCGTTAAGTGAGTCCAAATCGTACCTAGGAATATTTTTAAAAATATCATAGCCCATTCTTACTTGAATTGAGTCATTCAGGTTTAAAGCATCTAATTCACTTTGGTCTATTATTCTACTTGCATTTGGCACATCATTTATATCATAAAGTGACTGGTTGTAGCCACTGCTAAAGTCTAGATATTTTAGTTCATAGAACGTGCTTTGATTAATACTATGAGTTAGTGATAGCATATGAGATTGATCGGATTCAAAGTGTTGAAGTAATCCGTCAGGGTTGTATTTGTAATAGCTATCGTAATTTTTATAAGATTTCTCTGTAATATATCCAGTGTAACTAGTTTTTATATCTGGTCGTATTTTATATGTTAGTTTAAATTGACCAGATAATTTTGAATAGGGCGATAGTGGGACAATAGTTTCATCGCTAAAATTGCCAGTGGGAGTAAATAATTTTCTTCCATAATAGCGACCAGATGATTGGTAATATCTGAAGGTTGAATAAAAAGTAAGTCGTTTGTTTAATAATGGAACAGGGCCACTTAAACTTCCTGATAGGTTTGTTTGTTGAAAAATATTTTCGAAAATATTTAAATATTTTGTATATCCATTTTTATCAAGGCTGAACTCGTGCTCTCCCCAGTCCATACGACCATTGCCTTCTCCAGGACTAGGTTGAGTAGTTTTTCCATCGCCATTATAATCGTAGTAATCACCTAAATATCCATCATAACCAACGTCATCATTTAAAGGTTCTGATCCTTCATCACCATCCCATGATTGATTACCATTCCTGTCCCAGTAAATTTCTCCTTCATCCCAGGTACCGTTATTATTTAAGTCATAAAGGATTTCACCGTAATCCCAATTACCATCACCATTAATATCTGTAAAAGATTCCCAGTTAGAAAAAGGAGAAGATAGAGAGTAAAGATCAGAATGGCTAGAGTGATATCCACCACTATAAAAATCAAGATTTCCTTCGAAGTTTTCACCACCATCTTTTGTAACTACATTAACAATCCCTGACATTGCTTGTCCATATTCTGCGTTAAAAGTACCAGAGATTACCTGTACCTCCTGGATCCCAGCATTCTCAACTTCTAAGCCAGAGCTACCATCATATGAATCAGTAGTGGCTACCCCATCAACCCAGAAAGAAACTTCACTACTACGTCCTCCTCTGACATGAAACCCTCCATTTGGGTCCCGTACAATACCAGCTTGTAGTTCAATAATATCACCTATATCAGTAACAGGTAAATTCTCAATATCTTCAGAGCTAACAACGGCAGACATAGAAGTTTGGTCTAGTCTCACCGTTGGCTTTTCAGCTGTAACAATAATTTCTTCACCTGCAATTGTCTCTGGCTTTAAAGAGAAATCAGATTTTGCAGTTAGGTCAACAATAACCTGTGTACCCTCAATTGTTACTGTCCCATATCCAATCATAGAAGCCGATATATTGTAGGTGCCAGGTGGAACATTAATAATAAAATATTCACCTTCAAGATTTGTAGCAGCACCATAAGAGGTGCCTTTAACAATGATATTACATCCTATTAGTGGCTGGTTGTTCTCATCAACAACTTTTCCAGATATTTTACCAGTTGTACCTGCATATAGAAATTGTAAAAGAATAAAAATATGTGTAAATAATTTTGTTTTTTTCACAATTTGATAGATTAAATATCTGCTATAATTCATAAAATTTTAAAATACTTATTAGTAACTCTATTTAGAGTTATTAATTTTAGGGCAAATTAGTGTAATCTAAAATTAATTTTTAACTTAAATCAGCAGAGCAAATATAAATGATTTCAACTGGCCTAATAAAATGAAAGAAATACAGAGTTTTTTAATTGAATTTGGCTTTACATCTAATGCTGCCAAGGCTTATACGGCTCTATTAAAAAACAACCCATCCACTGGTTATGAAATTAGTTCGCAAACGGATATTCCGAGGTCGGCTATTTACAATGTATTAAATAGGTTAGTCAGTTTGGGCTTTGCAAATAGTGTTGGCGATTCTCCAAAGAAATATATTCCACTACAACCACCTGCTCTTATCGAACATCTAAATCAATCTCATAATGAGAAATTAGAGGGGCTTAAAGACGCAATTAGTAATATTGAAATTGATGATGAGGCTTTTGACTTTTGGCATTTGCATGGGTATAGAAATATTATTCTTAAAGCAAAAGAATTGATCAATAATGCTCAGGAAAAAATTGCAATCAGTTGCTGGGAGCGAGAAATCGAAGAAATTAAAAAAGAATTATTTGCTGCAAAAGATAGAGGCATTGAAAGCACTATCTTCTCTTTTACAAAAATTGATGAAAAATTAGGGAAAGTAGTATCGTATAATTTGGATGAAAAAGATCTTCGAAAAATATGGACCCCTAAGGTTATTATGGTTGTTGACCATAAGTATACTATAATGGGCAGTACAAAAAAAACAGAAAATAGTAAGGCCATCCTTACTCAAAATACAGCTATCAATGAAATTGCAACCAACCATATAATTTTAGATATTACACTTGCAGGTCAACGACTAGGTATTGATTCTAGTGTATTTGTTACAAATATTATGCGCAATTCGGCTGAAGATTTGGAAGATTTATTAAAGTCTTAGTGATTTATGGCGAATGTTTTAATATAGATATGTTGTGATGCAGGAAATGTTAAATTCAAAAAGGGCTAGTGGTATCTTGATGCATATCACATCTCTGCCAGGTCCTTATGGTATTGGTGAGATTGGTAATAATGCAAAAGCATTTATTGATGACCTTATTAAAATGAATCAATCTTATTGGCAGATCCTACCTACAAATTATCCAGAGACATGTAATAGTCCATATGACACAAATTCAGCATTTGCTCAAAATCCATTTCTGATTTGTATAGATTCTCTTATAGAAGATGGTTTAATTAAAAAAAATGATTTAGAGCCTATACCAGACTTTGGTGATAGAAAGGTTGAATTTGAAAAATTAAAAAAATGGAAATTCCCAATTCTTAAAAAAGCCGCACATAATTTTTTTAAGGATGGTAGTGATAAGGATATTGCAGAATATAGTGACTTTTGTAATGAACATGATTTTTGGCTTAATGACTATGCTCTATTTATTGTGATAAAAAGTTTAGAGAATAAACTAAATTGGTCCGATTGGGAGCCTAGATATAAAAATTTAGATAAAGATGCGATAAGAGATATATTTACCATCTATGAGGATCAGATCGAAGAAATAAAAATATTACAATACTTTTTTTATAAACAATGGAAAATTTTAAAAGCATATGCGACTTCTAGGGATATTAAGTTGATTGGTGATATCCCGATTTATATATCTTTCAATAGTGCAGATGTATGGAAAAATCAGTCTCTATTTAAGTTAGATCAAGATTCTAAAATGAAATATCAGTCAGGGTGTCCGCCTGATTATTTTATGGAATCGGGGCAACTTTGGGGTCATCCTATCTATGATTGGCAAAAGCATTTAGATTCAGGATTTAATTGGTGGATTAATCGTATAAACTATATAATAAAATATGTGGATATCATTAGAATTGACCATTTTAATGGATTCGCAAAATACTGGGAAGTGCCAGCAAATGATTTAAATGCTATTCATGGTAAATGGGTTAAAGCAAAAGGGACTGAACTTCTTGATAATCTTTTTAGAACAGAAAAAAAAATCTATTTAATTGCTGAAGATCTTGGTGAGGCATCTGCTGATGCTGCAGTAATACGCAAGAAATATAATATTCCAGGAATGAGTGTATTGCAATTTGCCTTTTATGAGGAAGATCCTCTTAGTGATATTCAGGAAAATACGGTTTTATATACTGGTACACATGACAATGATACATCAATTGGATGGTATAATTCTCTTAATGGACAGCTTCCTCAGGATAAAATGGATATGGTGAAAAATATTTTAAATTTGAATTCAAAGGAGGTCAATTGGGCAATGATAGAATATGCTTTTCAATCTAGAGCATTGAATGTAATGGTTCCAGTTCAAGATCTTTTAGGATTGGGATCTGAGGCTCGTATGAATACTCCAGGTACTATTAGCGATCAAAATTGGACATGGAGAATGACGCAAAATGATTTGAAGGATTCTATAATGCACAAAATGAAAAAAATTACCCAAAAAGCGAATCGCATATGAACAAACAATTTGAAATAGCATATTTTTCTGCTGAAATAGGTATATCATCTAGTATCCCAACATATAGCGGTGGGTTAGGGGTATTGGCTGGAGATCATATAAAAGCTGCTGGTGATGCTGGAATTAGTATGTGTGCTATAACGCTATTATATAAAGAAGGATATTTTAAGCAACGTTTAGATGAAGAAGGAGTACAGACTGAAACATATCCAAGGTTTGATCCTGATCCATTAATTAAGCAAATGGATTTAAATTTTTCAATCCAATTGCGTAATAGAAAAGTATTTATTCAAGTTTTTAAATTTGAGTATGTTGCAGATTCTGGTGATCGTGTTCCAATATTTTTTTTAGATACAGATACAGATAAAAATATTGATGAAGATAGATTTATCACTCATAGATTATACTCAGGAGATAAGGATCATCGTATTCTTCAAGAGTCAGTGCTTGGGTTCGGAGGTATAAAATTATTACAGAAGCTTGAACAAAATAGTATAAAAACTTATCACATGAATGAAGGTCACTGTTCTTTTCTAGTTCTTAGTCTATTACGCCATTTTAAAGGAGACGCTGATAAAGTAAAATCATTATGCCATTTTACAACGCATACTCCTGTTCCAGCTGGTCATGACCATTTTTCATTGGACCGTACAAAAAACATACTGAATGATCTTATTCCTGATGATATGGTATTGCCATCGATAGAAAAATCGCAGAGGCTACACATGACAGAACTGGGATTGCATTTTAGTAGGAGTGCCAATGGAGTATCAGAGTTACATGGTGATGTTGCACAAAATCAGTTTCCTTGGGCTTCAATTGGATTTATAACTAATGGTGTGCATCACAGCTATTGGATGGGCACAACTTTTAAAAATATTTTTGATAAATATTTACCGGGTTGGAGATTAGATCCAGATAAATTATTAGAAATAGATTCTGTCCCAGATCAAATTTTATTAGAAGCACATTTATCTAGAAAAAAACGATTATTAACTTATGCTAATTCTCAAACTGGAAAGGCGCTAGATATGGAAACCCTAACCATTGGATTTGCGCGACGCTCTGCAACATATAAACGTGCTCAGCTTCTCTTTAATGATTTAGAAAAACTGCGACTATTAGGTCATAAGAAAATTCAAATAATCTATTCTGGAAAGGCGCATCCCAAAGACACTGGTGGTAAAGAATTAATCCGTCAAATTGTGACAAAAGCAAAAAGTCTATTTGGTTCTATTAAAATTATTTATTTAGAGAATTATGATATGTGGCTTGGGAGATTAATTACTTCTGGAGTAGATGTTTGGCTTAATACACCTCTAAGACCAAATGAGGCATCTGGTACGAGTGGGATGAAAGCAACCCTAAATGGTGTCCCCAATTTATCAATTTTAGATGGATGGTGGGCTGAAGGATGTGATCATAAAGTAAATGGTTGGGCTATTGGAGACCCAAATCATCCAGATGACCAAAAAGATGCAGAACACTTATATTATCTATTAGAAAATCAAATCATTCCGATGTTTTACGATAACAAGAAAAAATGGATTGGGATAATGAAACAAGCTATAAAAACAGGAGTAAGGTTTACAGCTTTTCGAATGATAAATGAATATAAAAACCAATACTATAAGGTGTAATTATGGAAACAATTGATCTTATTATTATTATAGTGTATTTGCTTGCCATCGTTATTGTTGGTCTTGTTATGCAGAAAAAAGCCTCTCGTGATATTGATTCATACTTTTTGGGTAATCGTAAACTGCCGTGGTGGGTCCTTGGTGCATCGGGAATGGCATCAAATACTGATATAGCAGGTACTATGATTAACACTGCATTTATCTACGCACTTGGTACAAAAGGATTTTTTATTGAGATAAGAGGTGGCGTGACTCTGATCATGGCATTTTTGATGGTTTTTATGGGTAAATGGAATAGACGCTCAAAGGTTATGACGCAGGCAGAGTGGATGCATTTCAGATTTGGGACAGGAAAAGAAGGCGATACTGCCAGAGTAATTGCTGCATTTGCATCAATCATTATGACTATTGCCATGGTCACCTATTTTGTAATTGGAGCAGGAAAATTTGTTGGATCATTTTTAGAGGTTGAGCCCATTTATGCATCACTTATTATGGTAATATTAGCAATGATTTATACAGTAGCTAGTGGATTGTATGGGGTTGTTTGGACGGATGTCTTTCAAGGTGTTTTTATTTTTGGTGTTATTATATATATCTCTGGTATGGCGATGAGTATGGTAACTTTGCCAGAAGAATTCATGGTGTCTGTACCAATGTTAGATGGTTCTTTTACTGCAATTAAGACAAGCCTCTCTGAGTGGTCTAGAATTACTCCACCAAATGAAATGAATATGCCAGTCGGCTCTACTTTTGAAATTTATAATTTATTTGGAATTGCAATCATGTTTTACCTTTTCAAGGTTACACTAGAAGGTTCAAGTGGCGCTGGAGGTTATATGCTGCAACGATATTTTGCTGCACAAAGTGATAGAGAGGCGGGACTTCTTTCCCTATTTTGGACATCACTACTGGCTTTTCGTTGGCCTCTAATAGCGTCTTTTGCTATGTTGGGAATTCACCATGGATTAAATCCAGAATTCAATGTGATAGCTGATCCAGAATTAGTTTTACCAACAGTAATTAAGCATTATATCCCCACTGGTGTAAAAGGTTTTCTGATGGCTGGATTAATGGCGGCAGCTATGTCTACTTTTGATTCAACGGTTAATGCGGGTGCGGCATATTGGGTGAAAGATTTATATCAGACATATTTACGCCCAAATGCGACGGAGAAGGATCTGATGTTCCAGAGTCGTATTGCATCTTTAGTGATTGTTGCACTAGCATTAGTATTTAGTCTTACAATAAATAATATTAATGAGATTTGGGGTTGGATAACTATGGGAATTGGAGCAGGGATGTTTATACCTCAAGTAATACGATGGTATTGGTGGAGATTTAATGGATATGGTTATGCGGTTGGAACCGCTTTTGGCATGATTGCAGCTGTTATGACAAAAGCATTTGGAGGACCTCTTCCAGAGTATACTTCATTTTTAATAGCAAGCGGTAGCTCATTAGCTGGATGTATTATTGGTACATTTTATACGAAGGCAACGGATGATAAAGTATTATTCAATTTTTATAAAATTACCCGTCCCTTTGGTATCTGGGACAGGGTAAGAAACCAGTTACCTAATGATACACTTTCAAAGATTAATAAGGAGAACAGAAGGGATATTATTGCAACCTTTTTTGCTGTGCCGTGGCAAGTTGTATTGTTTTTAACAGGAATGATGATAGTATTAAAGCAATGGTCTAATGTATTTAATCTATTTGTTTTATTGATATTGCTTTCTTTTGGTCTCTATTGGTTCTGGTTTAGGCATTTATCTAAAGAGGTGAAAATCGAATCTTGAGAATATTAATTTTATTTTTTATTTCTTTTATTTATGGACAATCAATTGATGTGACTTTTAGGTATGTTGAGGGGCCTAATGATGATTTTGTTCGAGTATTTGTTCCTGGAACGATGCCCAGTGGAACATCTAATGATTGGGGTCCTAATTCGAATGGCGTGATTAGTCCAAATGCTCTATCAAAAATGAACTATAATGAATCAACGGATTCTTATGAAAAAACATATACATTGGATGTAGGTGAAGAGCATCTTTATAAAATTCATTTTCATCATAATTCATCTGGTTCTGATAATTCATGGATACCAGATCCTTTAAATCCTATGACTACAGATGATAATTGGACTAATTCAATCTTGAATGTTGTTGATCCTCTTATTTTTCAAGCTGCTCGTCATATGAATATTGATGGGGAAGTAGATGGCTTTAGTATTGGTATTTTTTCTTCAGAAAATATTGATTCTATACGATACTCTGTTGGTGCTGATACGTTAGATGGTTCACAATTTTATCATGGGAATGGAATATTATATATACCTTTTGATTTACCATTATCAGTTTACGATCCAATATGGGTGCAAGTATCTATTGATGGAACATGGAGTACAATCTATGACTTTGGTGCAATAGAGATTATTGAAGCACCTATGCCAGAAGGAATTAACTTAGGTCCCACTTGGTTAAATAATACTATGTATCTAGCCGTCTATGCACCATCACAGCTTGTGATGAGAGTTCTTCTTAGTACACCTGGGAATTCCACAGAAGATGTAGACGCCTTAACTATGTTTAAAGATCCAAATATAGAGGATACATGGTGGATTGAATTAGATCTACCAAATGGTGATTATGAATATGAATATCTTTTAATTAATGGTAACAGAATTGCTGATCCACTTTCAAGAAGATTATCAAATGGTAAGACTAGGATAGAGATTGGTCCTGGCGGTATATCAACGGCAGATAATTTTGTGTGGCAGTCAATTAATTACAGTCGTCCAATTTTAGACACGCTAATTATTTATGAATTACATGTGGATGATTTTTCTGCTCAGGGGAATGGTGAGGGCACCTTTTTAGATGTGATTAATAAATTAGATCATTTGAAAGAAGCGGGTATAAATGCTATTGAATTATTGCCTATTACTGATTTTCCTGGTACTCATTCATGGGGATATGATCCTCAACTTATGTCAGCCTTGGAGTCAAACTATGGAACTCCGACAGAATTTAAATTATTAGTTGATGAGGCTCATTCTAGAGGAATAGCAGTTATAATAGACTTAGTATGGAACCATATAAAATCAACTAGTCCAATTTGGGAAATTCAACCAGATTATAACTTAAATCCATATATCAAATTGCATACAGATTTAAACCCGAACGAGGCAGAAGGTTCTTGGGGAATGTTAGACTGGGATCATTTTAATCCAAAAACAATAGAATACATAAATAAAGTAAACAGAATATGGGTAGACGAATACAAAGTAGATGGATTTAGATTTGATGCTATGTATATGATTGGCTGGGATATGCAACAGCAAGAATTTGGAATACCAGCATGGTCTACTGCACTATATAACTATGACTCTACAATTTTTCAAATTGCAGAACATTTACCATCAAATCCATGGCTAATAGATAATACGGATTTATCTTCTGGCTGGCATGATAGTTTTCATGATAGACTTTTAAATGATGTCCATAGTCAAAGTCTTGCTACCATATCTATCATGAGACAGATTGTTGGTTTGCATGAATATTCAGATTGGGGAGATCCATATAGTGACCGTACTAAGGCTGTTAAATATATGGTTAGTCATGATGAACAATCCATTTTACAAGAAATGGTTACTTTTAATAATTATTCCATTGAGGAGGCTAGGGAAAGAGATAAGTTTTATGCAACAATATTATTCACATCTCTTGGTATCCCAATGCTTTTTCAAGGTCAGGAATTTGGTCTGCAAACTGGATGGGATGATGATAATAATAATGGTAATTATGATGAGGAAAAATTACAATATCGGCCAGTTGATTGGTCTTTATTAGATACAGATATTGGGCAGTCACATCTAGAGCATTACTCAACATTAGCTAGACTTAGAAAATCAAATCCGGCTTTTTATAATGGTACATTTTATGATTTATATAGATATACGAATGAAAAGGTTATAGTGTATGGATATAAGGATGAGACTGAAAATAATAACAATCATCAGATTGTTGTAATTGCTAATTTTTCTTCGATAGAAAGAACAGTGGAGGATGTGCCATTTTTGTCTTCTGGAGAATGGTATAATGTACTAGAGTCTGATGATATTCTAATTATAAATGAAGATAATTCGTATGGTGAATATTCCATACCTGCTAAATCTGCAATGGTTTACTCCAATAGTGATTTACATTTACAGACAAATAAAGATTCAGTTACTCCAAATGAGTATCAAATTTTAAAATGTTATCCAAATCCATTTAATAGAAATCTTAAAATTGAATATAATATTTATGAGGTGTCTAATATAAATATAGATATATATGGTGTCGATGGAAGCCTTGTTAAAGGTTTTAATATAGGTAAAGTATCTTCGGGGCAACATTCCTTTATTTGGGATGGTACAAATAGTAATGGTAAATCTCTTTCAACTGGGATTTATATTATTTCTTTAAATACAAAAAATAGTATTGTAAATAAAAAAGTGTTATATCTAAAGTAAAATATTGTTCTTTTATTTGATTTAGGTTTCAACAAAGTTTAATAATGAAATTATTTTTATCCGTTATATCAACTATCTTAGTCTTATTTACATCATGTAGTAATAATGTGAAGAATAGTGTAGTGAGTTATGGAGCTTTTGTAAAAAAAAATGGTATTGAATTTAAATTATATGCTCCAAGCTCATCAAAAGTCGAACTAATCATTTTTAAAAATGTTGAGGATACAATTGGCTCTGCATATAGGATGATTAAGACCAGCCAAGGGGACTGGAAAATTTTTGTAAAGAATTTAGGATTTGGTACAATATATGGATATCGTTTAACTGGCCCTCTTAACGATTATAATGTTATTATAGCAGATCCTTATTCAAAAGCAGCTATTACACAAAACTCATGGAGGCACGTTGCTAAAACCTTGGTAATTGATGAATCTTTTGATTGGGAAGGTGATACTTGGCAAAATGTAAATCCTACGGATCTTATTATATATGAAGCTCATCTTAGAGATATGACAAGGCATCCTTCTTCTGGAGCAAAATTTCTTGGTACATATAAGGGTTTCATTGAGAAAAATCAAAAAGGTGGACTTTCACATTTAAAAAAACTTGGTGTAAATGCTATCCAATTTTTACCTTTGTGGGATTATGCAAATGTGGAAATTCCATATAAAAAACACGTTGATGGCATGTTTAATGATTGGAACCCTTATGAACGCAATCACTGGGGCTATATGCCAACTTTTTTTATGGCACCAGAAAGTTATTATGCATCTGATGGTAGTAGAATACCAGAAGAATGGAATGGTGTAGACGGGAAGGCTGTTTATGAGTTAAAAAAATTGGTTAGAGAATTACATAAAAATGATATTGCTGTTATTTTGGATGTAGTCATAAATCATGTATCTAATTATGATTGGCATCCATTAAAATATATTGATAGGGAGGTATATTTTCGTTTAGATAAAGATGGAAATTATATTAGTCAGTGTTGTGGCAATGTCTTGAACACAGAAAATGAATATGTACGCCAATATATAATAGAAAGTTTAAAATATTGGATGACAGAATATCATATTGATGGCTTTAGATTTGATCAAGCTCATCTTCTTTCTTTAGAAACTGCAAAAATCATTTCTGAAGAATTAAAATCTATAAACCCAGGTGTTATAATCTATGGTGAGGCGTGGGATAATAGGAGTATGGAATTCTCTAATATAGGATGGGGATCATTTAATGGTCACTTTAGAGATGTTATTAGAGGTGATTTACATGATTATAATAAAAAAGGGTTCCTATTTGGCTCATATAGACCAAATGAGAGTAAGAAAGATTTGAAAATAATAATAGGTGGTACTTCTCAAGTAAGTGGAGGTGTATATAAAATGCCTTATCATGCTATTAATTTTTTAGAGGTTCATGATGATTATTGTTTTAGTGATTTTCTTCGATTATCAAGTGGAGAAAATAATAAAAATGATATTATTTTAAATAAATTAAATCACATTTCCCTCTCTAAAAAATTAACAAAAATGAATAAACTTGGAGCATTTATATTATTTACAAGTCAGGGTGTTCCGTTTATCCATCAGGGACAAGAATGGGGCCATTCTCAAATAATTCAACAAACTAATATTGCAGATTCAAATGTTCATAAGATGGATTCTAATCCATACAATAAGGATAATGAAACAAACTGGGTAAATTGGAATGAATTAAAACAAAATGCGGATTTAGTAGATTTTTATAAAAGGTTAATAACAATAAGAAAAGAAAATCCACATCTTCGGAGAACTCATTCTGCTGCGATTGATTTTATTGACTTAAATAATAGATTCGGATTGGGATATCAAATTAATGATAAAATGGTTGCCTTTATAAATGGAGATAATAAAAATAGCATAGAAGTTTCTTTGCCGAAAGGAACTTGGAATCAGTTGATAAATACGGGAAAACTAATGAATCATAATTTAAATCAGTTAGAAGAAAAGGTCATATTAGAACCTATAAGTGGTATATTGTTATCCCAGGAATGAGGCACGTATATTTTTTCATCCTTTTTTGTTTACTCTTGAATTGTGGAGGACGTCAAATGAATTTGTCTAATACCGATTGGATTAATGATCAAACAATATATGAAGTTAATTTGAGACAGTATACCAATGATGGTACAATATCTGCTTTTCGTAAGCATTTGCCAAGGCTAAAAGATATGGGTATTGGTATTTTATGGTTTATGCCTCTTCATCCTATTGGTGAGAAAAATCGAAAAGGTGAATTGGGGAGTTATTATTCTGTAAAAGATTATTTTAGTATTAATTCTGAATTTGGAACAGCGGAAGAATTTAAAACCTTGGTGGATGATATACACAAATTGGGTATGTATGTTATTATTGATTGGGTTGCTAATCATACCGCATGCGATAATGAAATGGTAGCTTTGAATCCTGAATGGTATATAAAAAATGATAATGGAAAGTTTCAACCACCTACTGGGACTGATTGGGATGATGTCTATGATTTAGATTATAGTAGAGCTGATTTAAGAGATTATATGGCTCGAGCTATGGAATATTGGGTAACACAGTTTGATATTGATGGCTTTCGTTGTGATGTTGCAGGAATGGTCCCTACAGATTTTTGGGAGGCTACAATTGAAAAATTAAATTTAGTAAAACCAGTCTTTATGCTAGCTGAATGGGAAGACCCAGAATTATGCGAAAAAGCATTTAAATCAGATTATAATTGGAGTCTGTATCATATCCTCAAAGATATTGCATCTGAAAAAAGAGAAGTATCAAGCATACGTGAGTATTTTGAAAAATCTAAAAAATCTTATCCTTCCAGAGCTTTGAAAATGAATTTTTTAGATAATCATGATGAAAATAGTTGGAATAGGGTAATGATAAAACATTTTGGAGATAAAGTATATCCTTTATCAACAATGTTATTTACATTGCCAGGGATACCGATGATATATTCAGGCCAAGAAGCTAGATTAGAGTATAAACTTAAATTTTTTGAAAAAGACACTATCCAATGGAAAAATTTTCCCGATGGTGATTTTTATAAAAAATTGATTAGATTGAGAAAAAACCATTCTGTTTTTTGGAGTAATAATACTACTCTAGAATTTTTAGATGGTTTACCTAAAGATGTATTAGGTTTTAAGAGATGGGATGATGATAATACTTATACTGTTATTTTAAATCTTTCAAATCAATTACAAGAATTAGATTTTGGATTATTATCTGGGAATTATGTACTCAAAGATGAAAATTCATCTAGTGATTTACTTGCAAGTAATGGTTATTTAGTGTTCAAAACACTTAATTAAAAATATATTCAAAACCTTTATTTTATGATTTTCAAAAAAGTATCGATATTAATCGCTTTCACAAGTTTTATCTTCTCTGATGAATCATGGAAAGTGTATGATGAATCAGAGTTAGCGATTATTAATATTACTATTGATGCTGAAGATTTAGATTGGATGTATGATTGGGAAAATGTTGAAAGTGATTCAATTCATCCTGCTACTGTTCAATTTCAAAATGCATATTTAGATGAAACTATAGACTCAGTAGGATTTCGTTTGCGTGGAAACACTTCACGTAATGCTGCTAAAAAATCATTTAAGATAGATTTTAATTATTTTATCTCTGGTCGAGATTTTTATGATGTAGAAAAATTAAACCTTAATGGTGAGCATAATGATCCTTCCATTATTCGCTCAAAATTATGTTGGGACTTTTATCAAGATATTGGAATGGCAAGTAGTAGAGCTTCCCATGCTTTATTATATATCAACGGAGAATATTTTGGTTTATACATATCTGTAGAGCATATTGATGATTCGTTTTTAACAAAAAACTTTGAAAATGACAATGGAAATTTATGGAAATGTATTTGGCCTGCTGATTTAACTTTTCGAGGAAATGATCCTGAGGATTACCATCCATATTATAATGAGACCAGACCATATCAATTAAAAACAAATGAGAATCAATATGATTATTCAAAGTTAGCTAGGCTTATTCGTATTGTTCATAACACTCCTGATTCTTTAGAAATGGTTCTAGATATAAAAACAACGTTACAATATTTTGCAATGAATATTCTTACTGGGAGTTGGGACGATTACCGCTTTCTTCGAAATAATTTTTACTTATACCATAACCCTGATAATGATTTGATACATTGGATTCCATATGATTATGATAATTCCTTTAGTATTGACTGGTTTAATATTGATTGGTCAAATATTGATCCCTACGAATATGCAGTAATTGATGGTGATGGACGTCCTCTAACAGAATATTTATTTTCCCAGGTAAGGTATCGAAATTTATTTTCTCATTTTTTACAATTTTATAACGAGCAGTTATTTGACCTGGATAGTATTTATCAAAAGCTAAACTATTATGTAGATTTTTTGCACAATGCAGCTCAATATGATACATATCGAACTTTAGACTATGGTTTTAGTTTCAATGATTTTTTAAATAGTTATGGAAGTGATTTTGAAAATGCACATGTAAAACAGGGAATCCTAGAATTTATTGCAAGTAGAAAAGAATCACTCACTAATCAAATTGTATTCAATGGTAATGATCCCATTATTTATGGAGGAGCAATAGAGGATAATATTATTTTTGTTGGTGAAACAGTTAGCATAAATACTGCTATTTTTGGAGATATTGTAAATGCAGAATTTTTTTATAAGCATGAGAATGAAGATGAATGGAATTCTATAATTTTAACTCATCAGCCCATTTCAACTAGCAAGCATGTGGAAGATCATGATCGGTGGATTGCTGAGCTTCTTTTTCAAGTACCAGGAAAGTATGATTGGTATGTTTTTGCATCCAATAATTCTACTTATGATAAATTTCCTATTTACGATTACAAATCTTTTGAAGTTTTAGATATAGTTAATACTCAAAATGTATTTATTAATGAGCTGCTCGCTAAAAATGAATCCATAAATATGGATGAGGTAGGGGAATATGATGATTGGGTTGAGCTGTGGAATAATGCTGATACCGAGGTTGATTTAGCAAACCATTATTTGACTGATAAAATAGATAATTTAACAAAATGGCAATTCCCTGATTCTGCTGCTCAAATTTTGCCTAATGCATATATGTTAGTTTGGTGTGATGAAAATCAAAATGAAGGGAGTCTTCATACAAATTTTAAATTATCAGCAGGGGGTGAATTTTTAGCTTTGGTTCATCCAGATGGTGAAACAATTCTTGATTCAATAACATTTCCATCACAGGCAGAGGATATTTCATATGGTAGGATATCAACACTTGAAAATAGTGATCAATGGGATTATTTATCACCAACTCCTGGCTTTCCAAATATATCTCTGCAAATTTCTAATGCGTCATCGCCAGTAAATTCATTTGAATTGCACAGTGTATATCCTAATCCGTTTAATTCAAATTTTAAGATTCGTTTAAATATTGAAAAAGAAATAGATCAGATTACCATAGATATAGTATCGCTTACTGGTAAAATAATAGCATCAAAAACTATTATACCGTCTTCTTTAGGTATGATAACTATACCAATGCATATTAATAAAATGTATGCATCAGGTTATTATTTTTTAAGAATTAGAAATAATAAAAGTATGATCTCAAAGAAAATCCTTTTATTAAAATAAGGATCATGTTAAAAATAGTTTTTCTCTCTTTTTTACTATCATTAGGATTTGCATTTGAAAATAATGAATATTTTTATGATATTCTTAAAACAAATAATGAAATAACTATCGATGGTGTTTTAGATGAGGTGATTTGGAAAACTGGGGATCCTATTTCAAATTTTACTCAAAAAGATCCCAAACCAGGTGAACCTTCTAGGTATAAAACTGAGGTGAGAGTTGCTATTGATGATGAATTTATATATGTTGGTGCTTATCTTTATGATAGTGCGCCAGATTCAATAGCTCAGCAAATAATTAGGCGTGATGGTTGGGGCTATTCAGATTGGTTTGCAATAGGAATAGATAGTTATTATGATAAAAGAACCTGTTTTGGATTTCATGTAAGTCCCAGTGGATCTATACGAGATATGTTATATTTTAATGATACAGAGACTGATGATTCTTGGGATGCTGTATGGGAATCTAAATCAGTTATTATGAATGATGGGTGGTCCACAGAAATGAAAATACCACTTTCTCAATTACGTTTTACTCCTTCAAAAACAGAGCAGATTTGGGGGTTGAATTTTTATAGAAAAACAGCAAGGTATGGAGAAGAAAGTTTTTGGGCTCCCATTTTAATGGAGTCTAAGGGGTTCGTTTCTGAGTTTGGAATCCTTAAAGGGTTTGTATTGCCAAAACAAAAAAAGAGGATAGAAATTTTACCATATATTGCCTCTTCAGACAAATTAGAATCTGGTAGTAAACAAGATCCATATTGGAGTAAGCATAACCTTTCAGGTAATCTAGGAGTTGATTTTAAAATAGGTTTAGGCTCTAATTTTACATTGACAGGTACCATTAACCCAGATTTTGGTCAAGTAGAAGCGGACCCAGCAGATTTAAACCTTTCTGCATTTGAAACATTTTTTGAAGAACGTCGTCCATTTTTTTTAGAAGGAACTGATATTTTTAAATTTGGAAAAACTCGAGCATTTAGTGCGAATTCTCCATCTATTTTTTATTCACGAAGGATAGGAAGGAATCCTAGAGGATCTATTTTAGATAATAGTGAGTATGAAAATTACCCTTCTCAAACAAATATTATTTCTGCATTAAAATTTAGTGGTAAAACATCTAATGGACTTTCTATTGGAATTTTAGATGCATTAACTGCAGAAGAGGACGCTTTATATTTTGATTCAACAGAGACAGAAAATTCTCAACCTATTGAACCATATGCAAATTCATTGGTGCTTAGATTGAAACAGGATTTAAAGGAAGGAAAAGTAACTTTTGGTGGTTTTTTAACCAATAGAAGGCAAGCATTGGAGACTAATTATCTTAGTTCAACATTTTTATCAAAGTCTGAGGTTGTTGGAGCTGATTTTGAATTTGCACTCCCTGATCCTTCTTGGGTGGTAAGTGGCTATACTGCACGTTCTAATATATCAGGTGCAAACGAGGTTATAACAGATATACAAACGAATTCTACTCATTATTTTCAAAGGCCTGATGATGATATTGAGATTGATAGTACAATGACTAATCTTGAAGGCACTAGTTCTGAAATTAGTTTAACGAAGATTTCAGGTAAAAATTTAAAAGGTTCATTAAGCTATAGGCAAATATCGCCAGGATATGATATAAATGAGTTGGGCTATATGCGATCAGCAAATTCAAAACAATTAAAAAGTTATATTGAATATCAGGATTTTGTGCCGAAAAAGTATTGGCAGTTATTTTCCTTTAGTTTTGGTACATGGAACGATAGGGATTACAAATGGGAAAATGGGAATAATGGATTTTGGGCAGATTTTTGGATACGTTTGAATAATTGGTATTCGGTATCGATGGATTTTCAAAAATCGGGAGGAGGGAAAAACAGGACTTTAACGAGAGGTGGACCTATCGCTGGCCTTCCAACCTCTAATAAATATGGATTAAGAATACGCACTGATAGAAGAAAATCAGTAAATACTTATGTTAGAATAGGTAATAGGTTTGCGGAAGATGGAGAGTATGACAAATCATTTAGGACAGGTATTAATTATAGGCCGAACTCCCAATGGAAAATTGAGTTAGATATTTTTATGAATAAAGAGTTTGATACAGATCAATTTGTAGAATCCATAAGCGATGAACTAGCGGTTAATACTTATAAAACACGGTATATCTTTTCTGATATAAGTAATGATTCAAAAGGGTTTAGCTTTGAAACAAATATGATATCTTCACCTCAATTATCAATTCAGTTTTTTTTGAGGCCAGAAATTTCACATTATAGATATGAAGGATTAAAAGAGTTTTTAGAGCCAGGCAAATTTAATTTTTCTTATTATGAAGAAGATCAAATTATAGAAATTGATGATGAGACTATAGAGATTGATCCAGATCGAATAGGCTTGGCTCCTTCATTTCAATTATCTAGTGATTATACTAAGGGTTTTAACTTCCTTTCTCTTAGATCAAATTTTATTATTAAATGGGAATATAATCCTGGGTCAGCTTTATTTCTAGTATGGCAGCAACAAAGAGATCATTATGAGGTAACAGATAGTAGATTAAAATTAGATGAAGGATTTGGTCAGCTAATGAAATCTGATGCCATTAATACCATTATGTTTAAGATAGCATATTGGATTAGTTCTTAATTTGTATAACATGATCTAATTGTAATTCTTCAGTAATTGGGTTATAATTAACACACCTTCCTTTTATGGTTATTTTTTTGCCTTCATAAGATAAAAAATTTGAGATTTTATCAGGTGTGCATATAATTTTATAATGCAGTATAAAATTAGAAGAATCAATTTTTGTTACATTACCATTAACTTGGATCACATTGTATAGAAGTTCTTCACCTTCATTCATTTGAAATCTCCAAAGTGCATCATGAGCACTTGTTTTTAGAATTGGATCTATTTCTGTATAATCTGTTTTTAGATTTTTTGTGTAATATACAAAGAAGATCATTGCAATGATTGGTATTACTGATCTTACTATTTTCCAATTCATTTCAGCGCGTGTCATAGTAAATACTAAATTTGATATCATGCAATAAGCAAACTATTTTATGATTATGATCATTTGATTAATTGGACTTAATTTTTAATTATCTATAATAGATCTGTTAATTATTCTATAATATTATCTATGGTTAATAATAAAGTTTTGATTCGAAAAGCTACTAAAGATGACGCCGAACAAATTGCTGAAGTCCTTTTAGATTTTTATAATATGAATGATCACGAAGAAGCAAAAAAAGTCTTTAACAATGAGCTTAATAAAAAAATTCATTATATTGTAGGTATTGAAGATGGCGTAATATTAGGTTTGGTGACTTGGTTAATGCATGGTCTACCTAAGCATGGTTTATTTGAATTAGATAGGATTTGTATACTAAGTAAATCTCGTGGAAAAGGTATTGGTAGAAAGCTTATTAAAGCATTAATGGACGATGCGAAAGAATGGTATAAGAACAGGAATGAAAAAGCAAGAAAACTCTATCTTTTGACTCATGAAGATAACACAAATGCTCATCTATTTTATGAAAAGGTTGGATTTATACATGAGACTACTTTAAAAGACCATTATTATAAAAATAAAGATGAACGTGTTTATACCATATTTATATAATAATCTATTTTTAGAGCAAATTTTATGTGTGGTATAGTTAGTTATATTGGTAAAAAAGATCCTGTCCCAATATTGTTAAAAGGATTAAGAAGGTTAGAATATCGTGGCTACGATTCATCAGGCATTGCATTATTAAATGAAAAAACTCTTCATTGTATTAAAAGGGCTGGTAAAGTATCCGATCTTGAATCATTAATTGATGACTCTCCAATAAATGGTTATTGTGGAATTGGCCACACTCGTTGGGCTACACATGGAGAGCCTAATGATATTAATTCTCATCCACATTTAGACCACACTAAAAAGATAGCATTAGTGCATAATGGAATTATTGAAAACTATGATGCCATAAAGGAAGTTTTAAAAAGTAGAGGGATACCTTTTACTAGTGATACCGATTCAGAGGTTCTTGTCCAGCTTATTTCTGAATTATATTATAATAGTAATCAAAAATTGAGTTTTGAAGATGCTGTGAGAGCTGCCTTGCAAGAGGTAGTTGGTGCATATGGGATAGTTGTTCTATGTGAAGATGAGCCAGGTACAATGATTGCTGCTCGAATGGGAAGCCCATTAGTTTTAGGAGTAGGTGAAGGGGAATTTTTAATTGGAAGTGATGCTTCTCCTATTGTTCAATATACCAGAAATGTTATTTATCTAGATGATAATGAATTAGTTATAATTAATGATGATAATTATTCTATTTCTAAAATTGATTCAAAAAATATTGTTACTAAAACTCTTACCAGGATTGATTTAACAATTGAAGAGATTGAAAAAGGTGAGTATCCGCATTTCATGTTAAAAGAGATTCATGACCAACGGCATTCAATTTCAGATACTATGCGTGGAAGGTTTAACCTGAATGATGGCACGACTCAATTAGGTGGAATCTCTGATTATTTTTCAAATATTTTATTGGCATCAAGAATTTATATAACTGCTTGTGGTACTTCTTGGCACGCGGGATTAATAGGTAAACATCTTATTGAAGAATATGCTAGAATACCTGTGCATGTTGAATATGCTTCAGAATTTCGTTATAGAAATGTGATTATAGATAGCAATACTATATTAATTGCTATCAGCCAATCAGGAGAGACTGCAGATACATTAGCAGCAATAAGAAAAGCAAAAGAACTTGGTGCAATTACACTAGGAATTTGCAATGTTGTTGGTAGTACAATCTCTAGAGAAACAGATGCAGGAATTTTTACACATACAGGTCCTGAAATAGGTGTCGCTTCCACAAAAGCTTTTACTGCTCAATTAACAATTCTCATTATGTTAGCATTAAAACTTGGAAGAAAGAAAAATGTTTCGAAGAAAAGAGGTAAAAACCTTATTAGAGCGCTAAGGCATATTGACCAAGATGTCGTATCTATTCTTAAAATTTCCCATGAAGTTAAAGAAGTTGCTAAACATACTTACGAAGCTGATAATTTTCTTTATTTAGGAAGAGGAATAAATTTCCCTATCGCTCTAGAAGGAGCATTAAAATTAAAAGAGATTTCATATATACATGCTGAAGGTTATCCTGCCGCTGAGATGAAACATGGGCCAATCGCTTTAATTGATAAAAATATGCCAGTTGTGTGTATTGCTCCACAGGATGAAAGTTTTTCGAAAATTTTAGCTAATATAGAGGAAGTAAAAGCACGTAAAGGTATCATAATTACCATTACAGATAAAATTAATTACTCGTTAAAACCTTTATCAGATTATATTTTAATAATACCAAATACACATAAACATGTTTTTCCAATTACATGTTCTATTATTTTACAAATGTTGGCATATGAATTGGCGGTTTTTAGAGATTGTGAAATAGATCAACCTAGGAACCTAGCAAAATCAGTTACGGTTGAATAAATAACTGAGGGTGAATTGCTCATCCTGATAAAATACTTTTTATCAACTTGATGTGAAATGAAAAAACTCTACCTATTACCTATATTATTTTTGATTTATTGGGGTTGTAAATCAAATATTGAAAAGAAATCTTTCCATGAAAATTGGAAAGTTGAATCACAATTGACTAAAAGAATTAATAATGTGATTTTTAATTTTCCTGAAAATTTTATTGATTTAGATAGAAGGGAATTTCTAATTAAAGAAACATTTGTTTCTATAAAAGATATTAGTGAAAGTATTGGATTAGAATTAAAAGACACAATATATGTAAGGTTTGTTTTAACACGAGAAGATATGAAACCATTAACCAATTCTAAATCTACTGGTATGACCTACCCACATATTAAAACGTGTTATCTTGTATTAAATGATAAAATTGATACTCCACTAAAACATGAATTAACACATCTTATTGTTATGTTAGGATGGGGATACCCTCATCAAACATCTATTTTGATGAATGAAGGGTTATCCACTTATCAAGTAAATAATTGTAATGGATATTCTGTATCTGAATTGTATAGGTATTTTTTAGAAAAAAACAAATTAATAGATACTAATTCCTTAACATCAAATTTTTATGGAAATAGTGAGATGATTTCTTATCATCAATCTGGTCAAATAGTTAGATATTTATTAGAAAATTATAGTGTTAAACAATTTGAAGAATTGTGGAAAACAGGATTAAATAATTTTCAAAATATATATGGTGAAAAATTTCTAAGTATCATTGATGAAATGGAAAATGAACTTAGAAGTAATTATCCCGATGTTATTGAACTTGACTTTGATTTGTTTATGGAAGGTTGTACTTAATTTTCATCATCATGATTCTAAAATTCCCAATCTTATCAATAACAGGATGAGATAAAAATTCTTCCCGTTTCTTTATTTTTTTGATAATTGAATCCACACTTGTTCTACTTTTTCCTATTTTAAATTCATTCTTTATTAAATGACTATGGATTTTAGTGTATCCCCAACCTTTGTTGTGGAGTCTAACAATTTCTTTATGAAGACGAATTCTATCATTTGATAATGGTTTTCTGTAATTTGTAGAATGAAATTGATTAGTGGTAATTGTGTAATTAAAAAAGAGGAAAGGTTTCCATTTGTTACACCCTCCACAAAGTACTCGGTCACCGTGGAATAGATAATCAGGGGTGAGTAAAATGAAAAAAATTGTAACTAAAAATAGTAATTTTATGTTATGGTTAAGTATTGGATTTATGATGTGTTTGTGGTTCTTTAATTGATAAAAAAATACTTTAATTTTTCTTTATACAATTTTATAAATGAATAATTTAAAAGATCAATGAAGTCTTTTAACTGAAGCTATTAGATTTGGCACTTCAGCATGATTTAATTTGTCTTCTGAAAAGTTTTTTAGAAATTGATTATAGAAATAATTATACCCCATTTTTTTTACATATTTAGTAATCAATTTCATATTATCGTTTATCTCAATTACAATTATGGGATGAGAATTTTCAATAATCTTTGAACATCCTTTTAAACATTCTAAATCAGAACCATCAGTATCAATTTTTATTAAATCTATATTAAGATTTTCATTATAGATAATACTATCTGCTGTTTTGATATTATCTATATTATTTTCACCTAAATATGTATGAAAAGCTTTAACATTATTTAAATTATTTTTTTTTATTGAAGCTTGAAGATTTTGAAAAATTTTACTTTCACATTCAAATGAATAAATAAGGCCTCCATTATTTTTGACAAAAGTTGCTAAAATAATAGTAATGAATCCAAAATTTGCACCAATATCAATTATATTTGAGTCTTTTTTGATAATGCTAAGTATGGCTTTTGTCAGAGAACTTTCTATTCCGCGAGTAGATGCTTTTAAAAGTACTTGATGGCTTGCGAAAAAATGAAATTCAAAGTTGTTCCATCGTATTATTTTATCTGTTTCTAGTATTTTATTTCTATTAAAAAACCAATTTCTAATTGGTTGCAAAGTTTTTGAGGATCCAAGAGTATTAATTAATTTATTTGGAAAAATAAATATAGCAATTCTATATAATAGGTATCTCATACTATAGAAAATTAAAAATATTTTTTTGAGATAAGGAAAGAATAAAAATTCAGTTGAATTTTATCGTAACATAATATCTTGGTGCAACAACACCAAAATATTCTTCATCAACTATTTTACTTTCTGTATATCCGTAATATTTTTTTATTAGTTTTATGTAACGTTCTAAAGATTTTTTTCTATTTATTAAATCATCGCCATATTGCTTTGAATTAAACTTACCTTTAAAGATTAATAAAAATTTATCCTTATCATCATTTCTTAATTCAGTCAGATAAATATTCTCTTTATTTAAATTTATAGAATTCCCAAAATAATCTATTGGAGCAGCGCAACTTATGATTAAGATTATAGGAAATAGGTATGATATTGTCATAAATTTTTTAGATTTAAATCTATAAAATTTCCTTAATCATCATTAAATACTGTTATCTTTATATTCTTTTCAACTAAGTCACTCCATACGCCTTCAAAACGACTAGATTTTAAAACTGCACAATTATCAATATAATGGTACCCTTTAAACTCAGTATGCCTTAGTCTTGGTTTATTTAACATTAGTTGGTGATAATTCAATCCAATACTATTTAATTTATCTTCAGTAATTTTTTTTAAAGCTTCAGTTCTAGCTGTAAAAAGACAAATGTAATTTCCTTCATCGTATTTTTGGTTTATCCATTCAATTGCATTATCAAATAATTTAGCCGATTTAGTATGACTATGAGCTATTTCGTTTGGGACATCTTCCCATACCGTACCATCAAGATCTATTATGTAAACTAATTTTTCCATTTTACACCTAATTTGTTTGCGAAGTTTAAATAACCTTAGTTCAACAAAAAATATACAATTGTTATAAAAATTGGAAGATTTCTAATAAACAAAAAATCTAAATGGAATATAAAGATAAAAGACAGACTAGTTTGATGCGTTCATCATTAAAAACTTCAACAATTGAAGGATCGTGGTGGGCCGTTATGTATGGTATGGTTGAGGCATATTTTTCGGCATTTTTTGAAGTATTAAAATATTCGAGTTTTGAAATATCAATCTTGAATACTTTCCCTTTATTTGTAGGATCTTGTGTGCAAAACCTAGCCTATAAATTTTATCATTTTTTTCAATCACGCAAAATTTTATTAGTAGGTTTAAAACTACTGCAATGTTTTTTAATTCCTACTATTTATCTAGTAGGTATCAGATTAAATAATTTTTATATATTTTTGATTTTTATTTGTTTCTATTTTGCAATAGCACTATCCCAACAATCTCCTTGGACCTCGTGGATGGGCTATTTAGTTCCTAGCAGATTAAGAGGAAGATATTTTGGACATCGTTCACAGATAATAAGGATTGCAATGTTAATATCTTCGCTATTTGCTGGGGTTATTTTGAATTCTTTTGAACAAATCAATCCTTTATTTGGTTTTGGTGTAATTTTTTTCATCGGAGTAATAGCAAATTTTGGATCTGCATATTATTTATATTTTCAATATGAGCCAGATTATCATGTTGTTCAAGAAAAAGATGAAAAAATTAATCTTAGAGACAAAAAATTTCGATTTATTAAAACATTTATTTCATATGACGCCTTATCTGAATTCTCTTTCTCAATATCTGGTCCTTTAATGATGATATATTGGATAAGAGAATTAGATTTTAATTATCTTGAGATTGCTTTATTACTTAATGTTAGTCAATTGGTAGGATTATTTAGTATGCGTTATTGGGGAAGAAAGATTGATAAAATTGGCACATATCCTGTTATACGCTGGAATAGTATGTGGATATGTATTTTTCCTTTACTTTGGATAAATATTTATTTTGCACATGATCTAATTAGGCTACTCTTATCGTTAATCTTAGCATCGTTAGCTTCACTGTTTTTTAGTGGTAGAGCTTTAGCTATGGATAATAGGTTATATGAACATATGGATGGAAAAAGTATGATTAAATTAACTTCTAGAAGGGTATTCTATAGAGGGGTAGCTATTTTTATTGGAGGTTTAATTGGTGGGATGGTGTCAGAGATAGATTTATCTCAAAATATGATAATTTTTAAGGATGTAAATACAGGATTTCATATCGTATTATTTTTATCATTTTTAATTAGGTTCTTTATATGGCTCAAATTTCTTAAGTCTTCTAGGGGGACAGTGTAATTAGAGTAATGGATAGAAAAACTGATTTTAAAATTTATTTTTAATTATTTTGATAGACCAATAATACATTCTTAACAATTTATATATTTTTGAAATAGAGAATAATTTTGATAATAAAAATGCTGCATTTTCTATATTTAATTTATTTTTGGATAATTTTAGGTACCTCTCAATACAATAACTAGCTTCATTATATCTTCTATGAGTAAGGAAAAACATTATTTTATCTTTATATAATTTCCCAATAGTTTTTCTTTCAAAAGTAATATTATCATCATCTAATTTATTTAGTATTAAATCATAACATTTTAAAATTTCCATTTGATATAAATAATCAGTCGCTATTTGGCTAGAAATATTTTCTGGATGTAGCCATTTTTTCAAAAGAGGCTCTTTTGAAAGTGTATGCATAATTGGTAAATCCATTAATCCATTCAAAAATTCAAAAAGTAAATCTTCAGATCCATAAAGTGGATACCATGCGTTTTTTGATATGTATGAAGTTCTCCATAGAATACTAGATGTCGTCCAATAAACTTTATAGGGAAATAATGGAAAGATTTTTTCCTTATTTTCATTTGTTACTCCAAGAATTGACATCTCATTATTTGTTTTGCCAATTATAGTTGTAGCATATGTCATAAGAAATTTTTTATTCTGTTCAAGCGTTTTTACTTGTTCAGATATTTTATTTGGCAAAGGTTCATCATCAGAGTCTAAAAATTGCAGATATTCTCCTGAAGAATTATCCATGCCTATTTTTCTTGCAATCCCTGGTCCCGCATTATGGTTAGTTTTTATTATTTTCCAATTACCTGAGAACTTTTCTAATCCTTTTTGAATGGTGTTCTTTAAATTTTTTTCTGAATGATCATCTACAAAAATTAATTCCTGATTTTCATATGTTTGATTTACAATAGCATCTATTGTATTAACTAATCTTTTCTTTCGATTAAAACATGGGATAATTGTAGAGACAAGAGGAATACTATGTTCTATAATCGTATTTTTTTCTGATAATATAGAATATTTAGGTTCTTCAAGATAAACTTTCTTACCCCAATTAATATCTTTCAGATAAGCATTTCCTTTATACCCACGCCATTTTTTTTTAAAATAATGTTTTTCTTTATTTACTGTTTTTGTTATCCAATTACTATCTAGTTGATCATGGCTAGATGAATATTGATGTCTAACTTCAGCGCCTTTAATTAATAGAGGCACTTTTCCTGGTGCAGGAAAACGGAAAGGTGGAACTCCTCTAATATGAAATAATTGTTGATTTAAAAAATCATCATCTTGATACCATAAAAAATATTGAGGGTCAAAATTTTGTTTTAAATCTATTCTTCTAAACATAAAACACCAGCCAGTATATCCTAACCTATTATATTGTTTATAATCATCAAAATTATCCTTTTGATAAGGAACTGCAGGGAGTGCAAAAGATGGGACATTTCTGGTTTCGTCTTGTTGGGAATATGGGCTAACTACACCAATCCAATCATGATTTTTTAAAGCATCAATTAAATTTTCTATACAATTTTTAGAAAAAATTAGATCGTTATTCGCGATACAAATAAATTCACCAGAAGAAGACTGTACCCCCTGATTCCATGCAGCAGTAACACCCAGGTTTGTTTTATTATTAATAATTTTAATATCTTTAAAATTATTCTGTATCCATTTAACGCTATCATCAGTGCTTCCATTATCTATAATAATAATTTCTGTTGATTGAACATTTGACAACGAATATAAGCATTCTTTGGTCAGTTCTAATCTATTCCATATTGGGATTATAATTGATGTAAGAATAATATTAGATTTTTTGTTTGTTTAAAAAAGTATAAAAACTTAACAGTATTAAAATAATAATATAAATTATAAAAAGATAAATCAACTTATATGCTTATATAAAATAAATTAAATGTTTTTGTTGTAATACCAATATTTTTTTATTCTGATATTTGGAATATGTTTATCCATATTTCTGTGTTTAAATATTAACAAATCAATTAATAATAATTCTCAATGACGTTTATTAATTGGTTGACTTTATTTTTTAGAGTATCGACCTCCTTATTAATAGTATTATCTGTTTGTTGACATTGCTTATGGTGTAGCTCTTGTAAATCCATAGTAGTTTCGATTGCTCCCCATATAGTTTCTATTTGTTTTTTGTTTTTTTTTATCATTTCTAAGTTTATATCACAAGAGGGTTCTTGCTGAGTTGATGAACTTAGGACTAGAAATGCAAAACAAAATATACCCCCTGTTACGAAACCTTGCATATATGACTGCATAAATATCTCCTAGAATTATTTAATTTTATAAATCTAATGATAGCACTAGATAAAACATCTTACGTATTTATTATTAATAAAATTGCTAAAATAAGAAGGATTATCCCAATTAAGCGATCAATAATAACTGCTTTTGCTTTCATTTTTTCTAAAATAGTAGTTCCGGCTAAAAGTGTGGCTACAAAAACATACCAAGTAGTATCTATTACACCTGCTAAACTTGCGATAATTAAACGTCCAAGATTTGTTATTTCGGGATTTATGAATTGACTAAAAACTGCAGTTAAAAAAACAAGAATCTTAGGATTGAGAAAAGCAATAATAAAGCCTTCGAAGAATCCTTTATGGCTACTATTTTCATGTATACTAGGTAAATCTAATTGTTTAGTAAGGATCATATTATAAGCCAGCCATATTAAAAATAAAATACCAGACCATTGTAATAAATTGAAAATATTTTCATTTGCAATCAGTAATGATGATAAACCCATTACTGCAATAAAAGCATATATCCCTAATCCAATGCCATGTCCTAATGCTGTCATTACACCTTGCCTTTTACCCCCAGAAATGGTGTTTCTTAAAACGACTATTAAACTAGGGCCTGGTGATATAGCTCCCATAGCGCAAACAATTGATATCCCGATGAGTGATTTTAATTCCAAATTGATTTAATTTGGTCAGATAATAAGGCGTATATTTTTTCCCAGCGTAAGTAATATTTTCTATATGAGTACGATACTAATCCTTCGACATCTTTTTTATTTAAATTTTTATTTTTTATTACATAATTAAATTGATTGTAATTATTAAAATCTTTATTCAGTAATGCATTTTCTTTATTTAATTGATCATAAAATTTTGTACCTGGGTATGGTGTTGATACAGAAAATCGTGCAACAAAAATATTTTGATTAATTGCGAATTCTATCATATTCTTTACTGATTGAATTGAATCTCCTTCTAAGCCAATAATAAAAAAGCCAATGACTTTTATTCCCAGTTGATTACAATAATTAATTACTTTATTTTGGTGATTTAGCTCAGAAAGCTTCCGTTTATTTTTTTTTGCGATATCAGGGTCGTTTGTTTCTATTCCAATATTGATGCTTCGTAAACCTGCTGAATACATTTCTGTTAGATTCTTTTTATTCAATAGATCTGCTCTTGTTTCAATGCCCCAATTAAATGCTATATCTTTTTTCTGAATTATTTCCGAAAGTAGATATGGAAACTCTTTATTAATACCGAAAATTGGATCTCTAAATAATAATGATTTCATCCCAAAATTATGTTTTAAAAAAATTATATCATCAACTAATGCTTCTGGAGACCGAGATCGTACTTGTTTACCTTGACTCGTTGGATATGTACAATAATATCCACAACTATAAGGACATCCTCTGCTAGCTTGGATTGATAATAAAGGGCTTTGATTTAAAATAGGCTTATATTTAAATGAATTATATGGGAAGGCAGAATAATCAGGAGATGGTAGGTCATCCATGTTAATTAAATTTTCAACTTTTATGATACCATCTAATGTATTTATTTTTTCAAATTCATAAAGGAAAAATGCATCAGCTTCACCATCAATGATAAAGTCTGCATTAGGAAAAAGCGTAGGCATTGTTGAAGGGAATGGTCCAATAAATCCAACTTTTGAATTTTTATAATTTTTCATGAGTTGTCCCGCTAGTAAATTTTCGTTTTCATAGTCAACAATTGAACCAACTATCAAAAAAATATCATACGAACTTTTTGGTAAATTTTTGTGGTAATAGCTAACCGTAATTCCTTTTTGTTTTAGTATAGAATAGACATAGACTGAAGTTAAATATGGTAAGTATACTGCACGTGCTCTTAGTCTTTCAAATATTTTTCCACCAATTGAATCGCTAAAACTATCACGAGTACCAAAACCACCATTTAGATCTTTATTAATTGATCTAGATCCAAAAAGTTTAGTTGTATCAATAATTGCAATTTTCATTATTATAAAAAATTATTAAATGATTCTGCAGTATAGTTTTTCTGGTAAGTTTTTAAGTATCAACATAACAAATCTCCAATATGATGGTAGATATTTTACACTATATTTAGTTTGCTGTATTTTATATATTTTTTTTGCAATTTTAGATGGGTGGGAAATCAAAAATTGAGGATATTTAAAATCTTTAATCATTGGAGTATTTACGGGGCCTAGTTTTATAGTAGAAATCTGAACATTATATGGTAATAAAGCGATTCTTTTTCCTTCCATGAATGTATTTAATGCTGATTTGCTCGCTGCATAAATAAAATTCTCGTTTCTGGCTCTTTCTGCTGCAATGGAACTTATAGCGGTTATCCATCCACTTTTTCTGTTTTGAAAATCTTCTGAGATTACATCAATTATATTTATTACACCTAAAAAATTAGTATTTAATAACAATTGTTTATTAGAAAAAGTTGAATCATTATCTAATTGAGAAGCTATGAGTCCAATAAAAGATATCACTCCTATAGGTTTTTGTTTAATTGAATTATAGAATTTTTCATGGGATGAAAAATTTAATATATCTAATTCTTTAACCATTATCTGAATATCATATTTATTTTTAATTTGTTCTACAAAATCTTTTAGATCATATTCGATATTTCGGCCTGCTAAAATTAAATTGTAGCCATTTTTAGCATATAATGAAGCTAATGCTTTAGCAATTTTACTTTTTGCACCTAATATAAGTATTGAATTACCAAAGGATAGATTTGGTTTTATATCCGTATTTTTTTCATTATTTGATTTATGATTAACCATATTATAATCTACCTATCATAGTATAAACAACAAACTCTACTAATTTGAATATTTATATGGACTATAAACTATTTTTATCCTAAGTGTAGTTATCATTTTATATAATTATAGAATAATTATTTTTTTAGAATTCAGATCAATTAAATTTAATCAAAGTAAATACTTCTATTAGTCATGCCTAAAATTGTGAGTGTAGATATTTCTATTAATTTGAAGAAAATAATATATATATATCTTTTTTTATTTTTTAATAACTTAGTTTTTTCTCAAAGCTCTCATAGAATAAGTGGATATGTATTTGATGCTATCACAAATGAACCATTGGTTGGCGCAAATATTATGGTAAAAAATGAAATTGTTGGATCTGTTAGTACTAAAAGCGGGTCTTTCACTATTGAATGGGATGGATCTTATCCAGTAACTATTATGAGTTCATTTATTGGGTATGCGGAACAAGAAATTGAAATTGGTGATCCAATGGATATAATAGTTTTTCGTCTTGAATCTACAGTGATAGATGCTGAGAGCGTTAATATTACAAGAAAGCGTCGAATATTTGATAATCAAATATCAAGTGGTGTTGAGATAATTTCTACTCAGGATAGTGAAAAACGTGGAATACGTGATGTAAGTGAGATACTTCAGGAAATGAAATCTGTAGCGATAACCTCTACAAATTGGGGTAAACAAAATGTCAATATTCGTGGTAGTA
This sequence comes from Fidelibacterota bacterium, assembly GCA_002708715.1. Taxonomy (GTDB): domain Bacteria; phylum Fidelibacterota; class Marinisomatia; order Marinisomatales; family UBA1611. The sequence continues at coordinate 111,990 of PAPB01000035.1, forward strand.
ATGCTAATGAAGTAGCGGTTTATTTAGATGGTGTAAAATTAAATAGTTCACTTGATGGAGTTGCGAATTTAGCATTTATAGATATGACTGCTTTAGAAGATATCGAAGTAATCAAAGGTGGGAATAGTATCTTATTTGGACCCGGAAATTTCGGTGGTGTTATTTTATTAAATTCAAAAATAACCAAAAAAAATAGTATAAAAGTTAATCATACATTTGGAATTACAGATGATAGCGATCAAGATTTAGGAGGCATGCTTACTTTAAATATTGGTGTTACAACTTTTGGAGTAAATTATTCTGAAAAATCAAGGATGTATGATGGACGCACAATGCATACATCTCAATATAGTAATAATGCTTTAAGTATTGATTTTTCTTCATTTAATGTAATTGCAAGGAGGCTAAACATAGAAAATAGTATAACCTATCCATCTGGATTTAATTTATCTACAGATAATATGTTAGTTGATCGTTTTGATATAAATATTCGTTCACCGTTAATTGGGAATTGGTATATCCATGGTGGTAATAAAAATTGGAGATGGAAAGATAATTTTTTTTCTAATATTAAAAGAGATATAAAGGATGCGTCAACTTCAATAAAAATTGGTAAGGAAATAGTTTTTAATAGACTAAGTGGAAAATTCCATTATGAGGTAGAGTCAGATATTTATCAATTCATACAAAATATTTCAGATTCATATTCAAAAGAGACTTGGGAGGATAGAGGTGAGCTAGTACGTGATGATTATGGATATGCAGGTGTATTAAAATTTACTGTGAACCCAGAGGTCGAAGAAATAGATATGATGCGTTTGGAAGCAGGAATACGAAATAGCAAGAGTTACTATAAACATAATCAAGATATAGTATATTATGATAATTCCTTAATGATTGAGGATACAAATTATAATCTCAAAAATCAAAAATCTTTATATGCTTTTAAATTAGGATCATTTTTAAAAGGGAAAATGATAGATTCCAATTATGAATTGTTCTTTAATCAGGGCTTTAATTATAGACCTCCTACTTTAAATGATCAATTATTATGGAAAACATCGCGTACATTAAATGATCAAATAAATTTTGATAAAGAGAGTCTTGATCAAGAATATGTAACAACAACAGAGTTGAGTTTGAATATTTTTCGTAAATATAATAATAATTCATTGAATTCATTTGAAATTGGGACTGCAGTATTTCGCAACTCTTATCTTGAAAAGATATTTTATGTGCAGCTTGAAGAAAATCTTATTGCACCTTTCAATAGAAGTCAAGCATGGATAAATGGTGCAGAGGCTAGTTTGAAATGGAGTGCTTTTAATAATTTATTAAAAGGTATTTCTAGTTTTACTTTGCTTTCTTTAAGTGAAGAAAAAATTTTTCCAAATAAGCCTCGATCTCAGGGAAGTACTAATATTATGATTGATTGGAAATCATTTTTGGTGAGTATCAGTTATTTATATCAAGGAGAACAGAATTATTTAATAAATGGAATTAGTCTGAAAAAATATAAAAAAATGACTAATACTAATTTAAGTATATCCTATAAACATACTTTTTGGAAATTAGATGTAACTGCTACTTATATTATTAGAAATATATTTTCAGATAAAATAACAATTATAAATAGTCCAGATTTTCAGAATATTGATTTCAATTATTATGATTCTCATCGAAAATTATTTACAATAACAATTATGCCTAAATAGGAGAGATCTTGAATCGGTATTTAGCAATGATAATTATGGTAGTATTATTGATTTCATGTGGATCCTTATTCAAGACAGAATCGTCTGATAAAGCAAATTTTGAAATTTTTATTGAACACGATATTGTAAGAATTACTGATAGTGCTTTAATTAATATATCTTGGGAATCGATGTCTGTAGAAAATTTTTCTCATTTTAGAATAGAAAGAAAAGCTACATTGGATAATAATTGGATTTTTGTCAAAGATATTGAAAATCCCATTTCAACAAATTATAGTGATTATATATATGATGATGAAGATATAGATTATAGAGTAGGAATAATGGATCTGGATTATAATGTGCTTTGGAGCGAAGGTTCTGTATTAATTCCAAAAACTACAACACTTTTTATTCCAGATGAATCAATGAGCCCTCAAGCAGCTTTTGGATCTCCGTTAATAGACGATTATGATACAATTATTGTAGAGTCTGGTTTTTATGATGATGGATTATCTATGATCGGCAAAACAGTATATGTTACATCTAGTTTTGATAATGATAGTGTTGGTTTTGCTTCAAGGGTTATTATTAATAGAGGCATACTTGATGGGTTTATAATTCAGAATCATCAGGCTATTCAAAATGGTGGCGGTCTTTATATTTCTGGAAGTGGTAAAGTCAAGAATTGTTTAATAGTAAATAATGAATCAGAAAGGAATGGTGGAGGTGTATATTTACGAGAAGGGGGTTCATTATTTAATTGTATACTATTTAATAACCAATCTCAATATGGAAGTGCAAATCTATATATAGAAAATTCAAATGGAGAAATAATAAATAATACTTTTGTATTATTAGGTGATATTCCTTTTGATGATAATGTAACTGTAATGGAAGTAGAAGAAGGTTTTTTATTTTTAAATAATATTATTTTTGGAGGACAAAACTTTGTCACTGATTCATCAAGTCTTCAATTCGCTACAATAGATTATTCACGATTAGATTATATATCAGCATGCGGGGATAGCACTATTTCAAGTAACCCAAATTTTGTTAATGCAGAGTTTGGTGATTTTGAACTAATGCCTCATTCCCCTTGTTTGAATTCTGGCCATCCTGATTTTAAATACAATAATCTTGATGGAAGTCGAAATACTATGGGGGCATATGGTGGACCAGGGGCTTTAGAATAGTGCTAAGATAATTATTTTTATTTATTACTTTCTTCATTTTCTTGAAAAACTCTAGCTAAGTCAAGTATTGCAATAAAAAATAATATTGTGGCAAGGTCATCATAACCAAAATATTGAAAGATAATGTAAATCGCTATAAACCAAAAGAATCTGTACTTGGAGACACTAGATAATAATTGAATCATGTTCAAATATAGTTATTTATTAGATTGACTTCTTATGCTGAATCCAATCGTGAAAATGAATATTAATAATACTACACTCCAACCATTTGATCCGCTAATCCACCATTTTATAGTGATCCAACTGAAACACATAAAAAATATAATATTTGGTAAATGTTTTCTAAACCAAATCATAATAAAATTTGCAAATTTTATTAATTTTCTATAATAATTGAGCCTATACCGTTTGTAGCTTCCCAAAAATTATAAAGATTACTACCATCATCCCCTTTATGGGAGAACCATTCAGCTGTAGCATCTGCTTTATTCCATTCATCATCTGATAATGGTGTATCAGTTATAATAATAACTAATAACTTAAATTCTTTTTGTGAATTATCAATTGAAGGTATTCTGGATCCTAAAGAATCTTCCAGAGATGAATGTGTGTAGGTAGTCCTTGCAGCAGTAAAAGTAAGATCATAAGTAGATTCATCAATTGCTAAAGATGTTATGTCTGTAAACATATCAAAGGGTGATACTGAAGTAATTGGCAGCATACCCATTAGGTATAATTCTAATTCATTATATGGTACTCCATTACCACCGTTAGCGAATGCTCCAAAATAGTCAACTGTGTACGAACTATTACCATTTTCGATTAATGAACTTTGATTAAATCCACCTAACTGACCAGGACTACTTCCACCAGTGAATCCCCAATGACCCCAATATGGATAGGAAGTTACATTCATCCCAAGTTCATTTACATTGTGAGTAGGGAGAGCATAGTTTGCCCATTGATGAGCTAACTCATGTAGAGCTGGACCAGTTTGTAAAAATTCCAATCCAGTCAATTGCATTACTGCTTTTAATTTACCAGAAGAACCATAGTCAGGAGAATAATCATATTCATTCATTCCAATACCTTGAACATTATTAGAAACTCCAATTAACTTACCATAATAGTATAAATTCTCAGGTATTGATTCTTCGTTAAGTACAAAGAAAATAAAATCATATTTATCTTCAAATCTTTCATAAACATCTTGTACAAGTGGCACTCTTATGGAGGGATCAGAAAATCCGTCTTCATTTATCCAAATATCATATTCACTCTCTGTCATAAGTAATGATGAAACTCTATTATTAGAATGCAAAACAAACTCATGTAAAGTATTATAATCATTATCAGATACTTTATTATCATCGCAAGCTATCCAGATAAGCAATGGAATAATGATTGATAAGTGAAGCAATCCTTTCATAAAAGAAATATTACACTGCATTAGTCCATAATGACTACAAAAAAAATGATTTTTGCAATTAGCAAAAATTAATCATGAATGCATTTTGTAATAGAATATTATTATCCTTTAAGCTTAACAGATTTAAGTGCTTTTTTGTATTTGGGAGATATTAATGCTAAAACATGATTATATACAGCGCCGCCAACAGCACCCATAGAAATTATTAATGCAACTGTTGTTGGTGAGCTATCAGAACGACCAAACATAGGACCAAACAAAGGAATTATAGTAGTTGCACAGCTTGACAATAACATCCCTGTTCTTAGATGACCTTTGTTCTTACTCTCTAGATAATTTGGTATTACAGCACTATTAATAAAACTCGGACCTAGAAATAATGCAATAGCTTCTAAACCATTTACATCCTGGCCAGCAATTCCTTCGATTAAAAACATAGAGGCACCTGTCGCGAAACCTATACTAGCACCAGCTAAAGTAATACTGTTACTATTATACTGAGAAGAATCAATTATTGTAGAAGGATTGGTTAGAGTTTGTGTTTGGACAAAAGTAAAAAGAAAAAAAGTTAAAACTATGTATTGTATACACCTCATAGATGAACTTACAAATCATTTGATAAAATATCTTGATAAAAATAGAGCTAGTTTTTCTATTTGGAGGTCTTTAAAAACAAGCTCTTGATTGGACTTTTTCTTTGACTTAATTTTTCTTGCGCATTGCAGACAATTGCAATCTCAACTAAACAACTTATTTAATCCAAGCAAAAATAGGAATTTAACTATGGCGACTTTGATTTTGCGTGATACACACCTCGCATTAGAAGAAAAAATGAAATCTCTTGATAAATTAAAAAAAGAGACCGCAATAAAGATTAGAGAGGCAGCTAGTCATGGGGATTTAAAGGAAAATGGAGAATACCATGCTGCAAGAGAGGAGCAGAGTTTAATAGTGCGTAAGACACAATTGCTTCAGACTCATTCACCATTTCAGATTATTGAGATTGGCGAAATTGAAACTGATACGGTAGGTTTTGGTAATAAAGTTACAATTCTTGAAGAAGGTACGGGCCAGTCGAAAGACTACTATCTTTTAGGTCCGATTGAATTTGAGTTAGATCTTTATCCTTTAGTAGTAACTATACATTCTCCTTTTGGCCAAGCCATAGTTGGAAAAAAGGTTAATGATGATTTTACACTTGATATTCGAGGCGAAGAGACAAAATTCACAATTACTGCAATTAAAAAGGTTGATGAAAAATAAAAGTGCCTTTGTATTGAATTTATTGAGGCTAGATAATCTTATATAGTTTTATTATAAATCTTTATTAAATGCAGTGTGTAATATCAGAAAATTTTTCTATGAAAATTTAACTATTGCTAAAAAAATTATTTTAAGACTTCTTTAATAATGAAAAAACTCATAATTATTTTTTTAATTTAGCAAAATAGTAAATTATAACATTTAAACCAAAAAAAATAAACAAACCATATGGAGGTAAAAGGCTATCTGATTTATTGATATAATTATCATAGATAACAAATAATATGAATAATATGCCAAATACTATTCTAAATTTTTCAATATTCTTCATATAATATTAATTATCTTTATATTCTTTAAATATTTCAATTTATTTATGCTCTATAAAGATAAAACTATGAATGTGGGTTTTTACAAAAAATCAATGTATAGCTAATCATTAATAAGAAACTTAGGTTTTCTTCTATGTTTTGTACCTTGTTCAAATGCATAAGCTAATTCAATTAAAATAGGTTCAGTCCATGCTTTTCCAAAAAATGAAAGACCAACAGGCAACTCTCTAACAAATCCCATTGGTACATTAATATTAGGATAGCCAGATAAAGCGGCATAAACAGAAGTAGATAAATGATAATTATCACCATTAATTAAATCTGTCTTCCATGCTGGACTTCCAGTTGGTGATATAATCGCATCTAGATTAAACTGATCCATAATTAAATCAATACCTTTAATTCGATAAGCTTTGAGCATGTTTGATAGAGCATCTTTATATAGTTTATCTTTTAAATTTCCTTTTGATTGAGCATTTTCCATAAGTGCAAGATTAAAGTATTCCATCTCAATACTATCATTATAAGTTGCATTAATGATATCTTGTAAATTTGATACAGGTCTTTTTTCACCTAAGTTATCTAAATATTTCTTTAACCCATCTTTGAATTCATATGCTAAAATTATTTCAGAATTTTCGTAAGGTGTTCCATCAACAATTTTATCTAATTCAATGATTTGTGCACCTTGATTTTTCATGAAACGAATCGATCTATGCATTAAGCTGTCAACTTGAAAGTTTTTACCTTCTTCAGATTTTAAATAGCCAAGTCTTTTGTCTTTTAAACCGTTAGGATTTAAAAATTTAGTGTAATCAGAAAATGATTTACCGCTACTATTTAATGTTTTATTATCACTACTGTCAACACCAGTAATTGATCCTAAAAGAATAGTAGCATCTTTTACAGTTCTTGCCATAGGCCCAGCTGTATCCTGGGTATAGCTTATTGGAACAATACCAGACCTGCTCCAAAGCCCTACAGTAGGTTTAATTCCAACAATCCCATTTGCATTTGATGGGCACATGATTGACCCCCATGTTTCTGTACCAATAGAGACAGCACATAGATTAGAAGATACTGCAACAGCTGACCCTGAACTTGAGCCACAAGGATTTCTATCAAGAACATAAGGGTTTTTAGTTTGCCCAAGAATACCACTCCAACCACTAGATGAAAATGAAGCTCTATAGTTTGCCCATTCACTTAAATTAGCTTTACCAAGGATTATTGCTCCTTCTAGTCTTAATTTTTTTGCAATCCAGCTATCTTTGATAGGGTAAGAATTTTTAAGAACCCTTGATCCAGCTGTTGTTGGCATTTTATCCTTTGTATCAATATTATCTTTTAAAATAATTGGAATACCGTATAAAGGGCTTATGTTTTTTTTTGATTGGAGTTTTCTATCAAGATATTCAGCGATATTAAGTGCATCTGGATTTACTGTAATGATTGAATTAAGCTTTGGTCCAGATTTATCTAGATTATCAATATTGGTTAAATAATGATTAACAACTTCTTTTATTGTAAATGTCCCATCAATATAACCTGACTGTAACATTTCAATTGAATATTCATCTAGGTTGAACGATTTAGTTTTAGTTTTATTTAAACAACCTGAAAAAAATAAGACTAAAATTAAAAATGAATTTTTTTTCATCAATAAATCTAATCATTATACTTGAAACATAAAACTTAACTAAAAAGTGGGGAATTGGTATATTTTTATGTTTTACAAAAAATAATTATATCGAATATACTTTTGTTTTATTATCTCTGCCTTTAAGATTGATATCACCTTGATATTTTGCCTTATCATATAAAGCTTTAGTAAGTGAAGTATAGATCTCATGTGAAAAAAGTATATTTGTTGAAAACTCTTTATTTCTTTGCTCTAATCTGGAAGCTACATTAACAGTGTCACCTATAGTACTATATTGTAACATTCTATCACTGCCTATATTTCCTGCAATTACACTACCAGTATGAATACCTGTGCGAGCTGTAATTCCATCAATTCCATGATTTTTCCAATATCTTGAGAATTCATTAGTATTCCATTTTTGGTTTAATTCATTTAATTTTTTTCTCATACCTATTGCACATTGCACTGATAATATTTCATGATCTTCTAGTTTTTGGGGTGCACCAAATACGACCATAACAGAGTCACCAATATAATTAATAATTTGTCCATTGTGCTTTTCTATTACATCATGCATAGCTGAGAAATATTCATTTAAGAATTTGACAGCAGTTTCAGGCGACATATGTTCAATAATTGTTGAATATGACGTAATATCAGTAAAAGAGATCGAGACCCAGATATTATCTCCTTTAAGATCTCCTTTATTATCTAGTATTTTTTCTGTGAGGCTTTCTCCAAAATATCGTTTTAGTGTTTCTTGCATGAGTTTTCTATTTGCTTCAAGAGTTTTAGTTTGATAAAAATCTCTTCTAAAATCAATCTCTCGATTTCTTTTATTGGCTATTAGAAATATCGATGGTAAGAACAATAAATAAGGTAGTTGATCTAAGGAAATATTACCTTGCGAAAGCAATAAAATTACGAATGGAATTGAAGTACCTATAACAGCTATTAATCCATTGATTAAATGAAATGGAAAGACAATAAGATATAACATTATCATGATAGGTAAAACGCCAGCACCAACAGGGAATTGTCCATTAGAAAAGTAGTAGGTCCATGCTCCACAATTCATGAATCCAATTGCAGTAATTAAAAAATATTCTTGATGATATTTTCTTTTATTTTCATTTGATGAAAAAAGGAATACAAGGAGAAGAATGATTGAAAAGAGATGGTAGGATAAGTAATATATATTTTTTCCTACACCTTGAACAAAGATATCATCTATCCTAATTATAAAACCTAAAGGCGTATCAACATATAGAAGTATTTTTATATTTTTCCAAATTTTATTCCAACGATATTTTAGATATTCTTTTTCTAAAGATTTATCCTCAAATCGACAGGAAAATTTGTTGATTCTTATATTTTCTAGATTCATTTATTAAATATTGGCTTGGTAAAATAGCATTTAACTATCATCCTACAAACAAAAAATCCCAGAAATTTAGGATTATAAAAAGAATCTAATTATGTGATGAGTATCAATGCTTTAGTCTTTTATAATGTTTAATCTTGAATGATGCTTGGTCTTGCAGTATAGAAGACTTGTGATAAGGTAGAGTGGGTCAATCCTCACCTCAAACATCCTTTTTTAGACCTCGGTTGTCTACTCTACCTTTAATCATATATTTTAAAAATCATATAAAAAAATAAAAATTAATAATTACTAATGTTGAAATCCCGATACATATCAACTAAAACTTTGAAAATGTTATGATAAATGTTGTAGAAAGGATAACATTATTTAATGAGAATCATTTTTTTAGTTTTTCTAAACTTTCTAGTATCTATGCTATAGAGGTAAAGACCTGCTGATACTGGTTGACCTTGATTATTGGTAGCATTCCATTGTACGGATTTGTAGCCAGTATTTTGGACTTCACTGATAAGATTACTAATCACATTCCCAAGCATATCATATATTGTAATTTTTACAAAAATATCTTCTGGGAGATTATATTGTAATGTAGTTACAGGATTGAATGGGTTTGGATAATTTTGATGTAAGAAATATTGTATAGGTACATTTTCATAATTTGATCCAAGAATAGCATTATTAACATATATATAATTTTGAAAATTTTGATTTTCTAAATCATTTGGGCCAAGATTTGTAATCGTACCAAAATTATCTTCTAAAATAATTCTAATATTCCAAGTCCCTTCAGTTGACCCCATTGGTATTTCTATTGAACTAGCTATAGTGGAAGACATAACATTTTCCGCGAATAAACCTGAACTTTCTAGCATCTCACCACCATTTATAGGTCCTCCATTAATTATTAACCTTAATATATAACTGGATAAATAATCATCGCTGTCTTCGGCATTTAATGTAAAACCAATATTAATTGATTCCTGACTAGTGTTTACAGTATCACCATAAATTGAAAAATTGATGAGCGAAGGACCAGTGTTTCCTGTAGCACAATCAATAGGGCAATTATCTTCATTTTCAGGACCGCCACAAATACCATCTCCGCAACATGGATTACCTGGTGGGACATCCTCGCAATCAGGTACACCTCCTCCTCCATTAGCAATCTCGCCTTTTAGGCACCTGGTAAAATATGGGAATTCATCTGTGACCATATAATAATATATACCATCAGGGAATTCAGGGGTCACACCTATTCTACCATTACATTCATCTAAATCTCCATAGCCTGCTTCAAATTCAAAATCTTGAGTGAAAGCTCCCATTGGAATAGGAATATTTGGATATGTTATTCCTTGACCGCCTCCTAATGCTGTTAAAGTATCAGGGCGTCCTTCATCAGGGGTGTCTTTTAATTTCCAACTAGGCTGTAAGGATATGAGTTCACTTGTAGAATCATTTGGATTTGAATAACCATATCTTGCATACACAGGAAATCCATCCGAAGCCCATCCAACAAGAGTCATACCTTGATTGTCTCCTAAAAAATCTATTAACAACTCTGGCATTCCATGGTAATGATATTCTCCCGAAGGTTGCACATGAGCGTGATTCATATCATCGCCAAAATTAAATGTTTCATGACCTAGAGCTTCTATATTCCAATTTCCTTGTCCTTGTGCAAGACTACATTCTCCTTCATCGTTACATCTTCCTGCTGTAGCAGGATCAAATTTTACACTATTGATTGCGTAAGCGATAGCTCCAGCTGGACCACCTACAGGCTCACCATTTTCTGATACTATTGTTGGGCAAATAGTAAAAACTTCATTCACAGTTTGTTCGCTTATAGTATTAGGGTTATGTGCATTAGGGAAAGTTCCTACTTCATGGTTTGGAATACCATTTCCAGAAAGTATCCTATTTATATCATCAGATGTCCATGAGTAGATGCTATATGCATTAACTGATTCATCGTCATTATAGATTTCTTCATTGATATTATCTAAAACACCAATTGTGGAATATTCATTATCTTCACACTGGCCAAATATTGAATTCAATAATGTTGCAATAAAAAATATAAATATTAATTTCATTCTATTAACCTTCGTACTGAATATTTAGATGTATCATTACTTTTGGCTCTTAAATCGAAAATAAGTTAAAAAATAATTATTTTTTACAAAATCTCTTGGTTTTTAAATGTATTGACAATAGAAACTCCAGCAGCTATCAGTAAAAGGCCTACTAGGGATTGCCATTGTAAAGATTGATTATAAAACAAATAACCTAATAATGTAATTAAAAATATACCTACACCTGCCCAAGTTGAATATGCAATAGCGATTGGAATTTCTTTTAAGGCAAAAGTTAATAAGTAAAATGAAATCATATATGATACAATTAAAATAATACTTATAAGTGGCTTGGTGAAATTTTTTGAAACTGGTAATAAAATTGTCCCAAAAACTTCAAAAATTATTGCACCAATTAGGTATAAATATGACATAAGTAATATGATTATTTAGAAATTTATATTAATTCTTTATGAAATTTACCCATCATCGCCCAAACAAAAAAACCTATGAATGCTGGAGTTTGATGTTTCGATGGTTTATATAATTGTTAGATCTTGATATTATTTAAAGAAATAGGAATTTCACCAAAATATATACTCTTTGGGTCTCCATATTCTTTTATTGAATTTGAAATAGTCTTTCTATTTCTAAAAACCATACCATTGAAGATTTCTTTACCTAAATATTTAACGATAACATTTTTATCCATATTAATGAGATTATCATTTAATCTAATCACAATATCAGATAAAGTTGTTTGCTCAATAGTGATTGTTTGATTATTGATACTTGCTATTATTAAAGAATTATTTTGAGGCTTATTCACTTTTAGCCAATAAAATCGTTTGTGAGTTACATCATCTTGTTTCCAAACAACTTTTTTTGGATATGGATTACGGGTAAACTTAGAAATCCATGAAATACCTGAGGAATCTAACCCATCTATATGTGGCCTTGATAGATCTTTTCTTTTTGCATGTGATATGTGATGCCCCTTTCCTTTATATATCTTCACTTGATGTACATAACCCTCTGGATCATTTTTTCTTAGATTAGTTAACTTTTTTTCCCATCCTAATGCAACTTTATTACGATTATAGGCTGAATCATTCTCTCCCATATGTATTGTAAATCCTATGTTTCTCAAACCAAGAGGGCTTGCATCATTTGGGTGACCTGCCATCATTGCAGCGGCCGCAAATCGATCAGCCATTCTTGGAGCTAATTGATATACTCCATCACCACCCGCTGAGTAACCCATGAGATATACTCTATTGGGATTTACATTATAAAAAATGATCATATTTTGAATCATTTTATTAAAAAAAATGTCTATATGTTCTTGATGCCACATGTCCCATGTATTTGTTGGTGAGCGAGGTGTTAATAAAATCCCTTCTTCTAGTTTATATAATTCTTTGTGGCGATTCCATTGCTTTTCATTATATGCATTAGGAACGCTTCCACCGCCATGCAAAGAAAAATATACGCTCCATCCATCAATAGGTTCTTTACCAAAAATTTTTATATCGTATTTTAGTTCTTTATTATCAATTTTGATTATCTGATTCTCAATTTCTTGTATTCTATCTAATTTAAGATTTAAACTGTAATTTTTGTAGAGCTCTTCTTTTAGTTTTTCTGCATCAGTTTTATTTAAAGGTGGGCTAACTTTTATTTGATTTTGATTTTTATTCGTTTTGCTATTATTGCAATAAAAGAAAAATGTTATAATAAGAATTGGTAAAATTTTTTTCATATGCAAATATATCCATAATCACCTATACAAAAAATACCACATGAATTTTGAGTTTGTATAAGTGTTTATTGAATATATTTAAAACGAATAGCTTGCCCACCACCTTCAGCGAGATTCATTTTAAATATATCATTTCTAGAAACTATTTTTTTAGAAATATTAAAATCAGTAGGGTTCAATTTCCAATTAGAATACTTCCCATCAGAATAAATTGTAGCTTCGTAAAACCCTTCATCTAAGAAAGATAAATTCAACTCAAATGATCGCTTATTTTCATTAGTAATTCCTCCGATATACCAATCTGGAGTATCTCTATCTTTCCTTGCTATTGTTACATATTCTTGAATCTTTCCATTTAAAACAATAGTCGTATCCCAATTTACTGGCACGTCTTTAATAAACTGGAAGGCAGGATGTTTTTCATAATTATCAATAAAATCAGCTGCCATTTGTAAAGGACTGTAAATGACTACATATAGTGCGAGTTGTTTTGCTAATGTTGTTTTTACGCGTTGAATATCTGTATCCGGGTAACCTTTAATTAGATTTAGATCTAAATTTTGAAAAGGAATTTTTATAGTATCTTGTCCATTTACTTTGCCATTTTCATCAACCCAGATTTTTCTATTATTTTTATTTTTCAGAGCTTCAGGAATCCATATGTTATACTTTTCTATAGCAGGAAGATCAGCAATAATTCCCCATTCCCATTCGCCAATTTGAAAATTTTGTTTGATTATCCATGTATTTATTTTTTTACCCTTGTTTAAACTCTCTTTTAAGGTCATGTTTTTCTCTAGCCAGATTGATTCACTACTCTTAAACCTAAAATTTTCATAGCCATTGCCACTATCAATTACTGTAATAATTATAGGATACTCCTTAAAATTTTGATTATCAATATCCTCATACATTAAATCAAATATTCCTGGGGTAAAATCCATTGGTGAATTCAATAATCTCGTAAATGGTAGTATTAAGGTATGATTTGGAGGGTTACCATTTAACCATGCATTATATTCCATACCCCTAGCACCTTCTCTTGTTAGCATATTAGGGAATGTCCTTCTTTCACCAGTATCCTTAATTGGTTCATGAAAATTGACTCCAATCTTATACTCTAATGCTTTTTGTAAAACTTTTCTATAATAGTTCACACCATATTGACTATAATGAAATTCAGTTTTATCTAGTTTAGATCCAACATGTCCAATTTTTACATTTTTTATGCCCAACTCATTTAACAGAGAAAATGCGGAATCAATCTGAGAAAGGTAATTTTTTGTATTTGCCATTGTCTCATGATATGCTTGTATGGATATATTTTTTGAATTAGCATATTTTTGAATTTTTTTTATATCAAAATCGGAAGTTGATTGAGTAAAGCTTATAGTTACAGAATCTTTTGGAAATAAGCTCTCCCAACCTGATGCCCATCCTTCTATTAAAACTTCATCAAAACCATGTTTAGAAGCAAAATCGATATATTTTTTACTTCTATCAATGGTAGCACCATGGTTGAAACCTTCTTTCCATGTCCATTTACCTATTATCATACCCCACCAAATACCTATATACTTTGAAGGTTTTATCCAAGAATAATCATCTACTTTACATGGTTCATTACAATTTAATATTAAATTCGAGCCAATTAAATCTTTTGCTTCTTCTACTAAGATTAATGTTCTCCAAGGACTTTTAAATGGTAATTCTGTTCTAACCTTATCCCCATTTTTCCATGGTGCAAGATCACAATTCAAAATATTCCCATCACTAAAAATTTGCATGCTAGAATAATTTACCAATGAAGCTTCATGGATACTCATATGTATACCATTTTTATACTTAATTGTAAGCGGCGTATGAGATGTATCCATTTGAGATGCTTTGGAATTATTATATAAATGTTCATATCTATTCTTTGTATAGGCAGGAGTCCACCATAAATTAGCATCTTCAATCAAATTAAATTGTGTAAGTTCATCAATCAGAATAACACTATCACCATGCACCTCTTCATTATTTAAATGATATCTAAATGCTATCCCATCATTATAAGCTCGGAATATTAAATTTCCAGTTTCAATATTTTCAAGATTTTTAAAGGAAATTATAGTTTCATTAAACATGTTTTTTACTTTTTTTGTTTCACCCCATGGTAATTGCCAAATATTATTATGAAACCTTGTTTTAATTTGTTTTATTTTATGTTTTTTGGGGAATTTTTCACCATTTTTAAAAATTAAACCTAACTTTGATTGTGCAATTACCTCCTGATTATTAAGGAAAACTTTGTAGTATATATCATTATTATTTTGATCTATGTATACATTAATCTTTCTATTTGGTGATTCAATTAAAATAGAAGGATTTTTATTATCGCATCTCCAAAAAACAAATCCAATAATTATTATTAAAAAAAGATATCTACACATCTAAATCTTTACCCAACTCGGTTTCTTTTTATGAATAAGTATAAATGATTATATACTATGTTTACTGGCACTAATATTGAAGTACTTTGAAGTTCCATAAGTATATAATAATCATTTAAATTAATAATGAAACTAAGGAATATGATTACTATTTATAGAGAATGTAGGAATACATAAACAGAATTTTATTTGAGTTTAAATTATGCAAGAAGTTTAAAATGGATAGAAGCTATATTAAGTCTGAGGAAAAGGCAAGTGTTCTTGGAGAATGGATATTGTTTTTTAATATACTTGGGATATTTTTTTGGTTAGTTTATGAGTTGTATAAATCATTCAATAGCGAACCCACTTATAGATGGGAATCATCATTTAATGTTGTTGGTCTATCTATGGGTTTAATATTTGTTTTTCTTTTTCTGTTTTTTATATCAAAAAGCCTTGTCAAAAAACACCTATCGTGATTAAATATCCTTCATTCTTATTTATTAGTGCATCTGATATAAATGGTGGTGCTAGTATTGTTGCATATCAATTACATAATGGACTTTTAGCAAGAGGGTATACATCAAAAATGGTAGTTTCAAGAAAGTTTTCAAATGATGATAGTGTTATTGAAATTAATTCGTATTCAAAAAAGATTATACATTCTTTGGTTTATGGAGATATAAATTTTCCTTTTAGTTACCGAATTGGAAAAATGATTGAATTATTAAAAGAAAGTTTTTATAAATATCTGAAAAAAAGTCGTAAAGATGTATTTTTCTATCCAGCCTCAAGAAGGATACTCAATTTAATTAATTATAAACCAGATATAATTCAATTGCATGATATTCATGATGATTATTTTGATATATCCCTGATTAAGAAATGGTCAAATCATTCAGCTATATTTTTTAAAAATTGTGACTTGTGGTTATTTGGGGATTGGGATCAAAATAAAAAGGAATGGGTTTTAAATCAAACAATTACAAAAAGATCAATTACAGAAAATGTAAAAATTAATTACATACATCCATCGGAATGGGTGAAGCATAAACTAACTGGCATTAAACTTCATCCAAAAAGTGTTGAAAGAGTAATAAAAGATACTGTTGATTTGCAATATTTCTATCCTAGTGATAGAAATATTGCAAGAAAAGCTTTAGGCATAGATGAAGAATGTTTCCTGATTTTGACAATGGCTTTTGGTTTTAAAGATAATCCTCATAAAGATATTACTACCGTATTAAAGGCTTTTAAAAAAGTAAATCAAATTAAAATCAATACAAAATTATTAGTTGTTGGTGATAGTCTACATAAATACAATGAGATTAATACAAAAAACATTATATTCTTTGAACCTTGTTTCGATAAGGAAAAAATTAGAAATATTTATAGGTCTGCTAATATTTATGTTCACTCTGCGTTTATAGAAACATGGTGTTTAACAATAACTGAGGCAAGGGCATCAGGATTACCAATTATTGCATCTAATGTTGGTGCTATTCCAGAACAAATCATTAATTGTAATTACAATAATTTAAAAAATGGTTATGTTAATAATGAAAATGGAATATTGTTTGATCCAGGTTCTGATAAACAACTAGCTAATTATATAAATATTCTATATGATAATGAATCATTATGCAAAAAATTAGGGGAAAATAGTAGAAAAAACATTGAGGACTTCGGGATGGAAGAACTTTTAAATTCTAATTTAGAATATTATCATGATGTTCTAAATAGCAGTAATTAAAAATATTTTTATTTTTAATGTTGGAATCATTTTACGTATATCTTCCAATTCCGACAATAGCTGATTATTTAACGTATTTAATAAAAGACAACTTTTTGACCATTCTGACATCATAAGGTTTTTCACCATAATTACATTATAAGGAGAAGAAAAGATAGATACAAAAAACCCCACTAATGGGTGTGGAAACTTGTCCTTTTGTCCCTTAAATGCTAAAAGGACAGAAGGGCACTAGTCTGGACGTATCAAGAAATAAACCTTGTTTGGACTTTAAATATTCTACAATAATTATAGTTAAAATAGTCAGCTATCCACTAGAGACCGTTCCAGTCATTAATAGAAAACTCAAAAGTGCGAAACATCCTAACTGAGTTTTGTAAACAGATTTTCTTCTTAGTTTTTTTTCTTTTTCTTTAAAGGATTTTTTATAAATAGATTTCTGTTCAGAATCAAGTTTTATAAAATTAGAATTTTTTGTATCAAAATTTGACTTGATTCCTCCTTCAACAAAAAGAATAGCTGCTGGGACTCCCACCCATCCTAATAAACATGAGCCAAAACCAAATGTTTGATAATTCATTGTATTAAATGAATTAATGGCATCATTATTTGCTAATGAAACCACCTCATTGTTTTTAATAGATTGACTCATATTCTCACTTAGTTTTTTTGCTATCTCTTGTGTTCCGTAAAGTAATTGAATAAAAAAATCATATTTTTCCCCTATTGACCAGCTTCTCATATCAGTATAGTTTTCAGAATTTTTATATAAAAAATCAGAAAACCTTTTATATCCATAAATTGCACCTAGACCCATTCCAATATATAGTGATGGTAGTTGTTTGTTATCTTTCCAAGTAAATAACGCAGCCCATGGTGCAGCGGTGCTTCCAACTCCTTTCCCCTTCTCAGCAAACCCAAGCCCTAATAAGGTGCCAGTAAATAGACCGCAAATTCCTCCAGCAAAGCCAGATACTCCTCCAGCAATAGTTGGTAAAAGTAAATTAAAACTTGAATATGAGCTCACGCTGTTTATATCAAATAATGGTATTTCAGTGCTATCTTCCAATTGAATGAAAGTATTTTGAACATTTGTAATTAACACATTTTTTAAAATTGCGGTATTAGTTTCAATTTTATAGTGACTAATGTCTCTTGCAATCATAACTTGAAAAAATAGGAATAGTAAATAAACAATATACATATCTAAATCTACCCATCCTCCCACAAACAAAAAACTCCACGAATGTGAGGCTTGATGGTTATTTAATGAAACCC
>PAPB01000036.1 GCA_002708715.1 Fidelibacterota bacterium
AAGATAAACAAAAGGATGATAAAAAAAATAATTTAGGAAAACAGTCAGTAAACCAAGAAGAGAATAAAAGGATGACTGATAGAGAAATGCAAGCAGAAGCTATACTTAATGCTTTAAAAGATCAAGAAAAGATCAACCAAAAGCAAAAAATATTAAAATCTAAATCTAAAATCTTGGAGAAAGATTGGTAAGAAATATCATATTTATTTTTTCATTTTTAGGTATTTTATTATCTCAAAATATAAGTATCAGTGTAGATAAGAATACAATTGATGAGGGAGATGTAATTCAATTAAGTATTGAAGCTTCTGGTTCCAGTAGTTTTGCAAAGGTAGACTTAAGTTTATTGGAGCAATCATTTGAAATACTAGGTGGTCCTTATGAAAAATCTAGTATGCAATTCATAAATGGAAGAATGAATCAAACTAAAACATTGACTTGGACCATATCTCCAAAAAAAACAGGACTTATAGCAATCCCTGGATTAAAAGGGATTATAGATGGTAAACCGTTTGTTGGAAAGACTTTTAATATAATGGTTAATAAAACAGGTGAATCTAATTCTGAACAATCGGTATTTATTTTAGCAGAATTGGACAAAGATAGTGCGTACCTCGGAGAACAGATTACACTTACTTATAAATTATATAAAGATATAAATACAAACATTTCGGGTATTGAACAATTCCAAATGCCTGATTTTAATGGGTTTTGGGTAGAGGAAATTTTCACACCTCAAAGACTACAGTATCAAAAACAAAATGTGATTTTCAAAGGTATAGAATATCAGGTCGCTAACCTTGGCCAGAGGGCTCTTTTTCCAATTTCTTCAGAAAAACATATAATCCCATCAGTCAAATTAAAAACACAAATAGAAATAAAGAGAAAAAAGAATTCTAGAGATCCATTTTTTGATCCATTTTTTGATTCGTTTTTTAATAAAACGCAAACAAAATATTTAAAATCTAATGAAAAATTTATTACGATTATTCCTTTCCCTGATCCAAGACCCGATAATTTTTTTGGAGCTGTTGGTAGCTTCAAAATTCATTCAGAAATAGATCAGGAAGAGGTTGTTATTAATGAAGGTTTTACTTTTAAAATCTCATTAAAAGGAACAGGAAATTTAGGTCTTTTCACATTACCCGAAATTAAGTTTCCAAATGGATTGGATGCATTTCCACCTAATGATAGCTTTAAGAAGGATGCTTTTAGAAATGAAATAACAGGATCACAAGAATTAGAGTATGTTCTTGTACCTCGGAAAGAGGGGAATTTTAAAATTCCTTCTGTCCAAATTTCTTATTTTAATCTAAAAACTAAAACATGGTCACAAATTGGAACTAATCAATACACAATTTCAGTTAAAGGAGATATAAACCAAGTAGTGGAATTATCGGGTTTATCAAAGAAAGAAATTGAACTAATTGGCAAAGATATTCGTTTTATTAATACTGAAAAAATCATATCGTTGAATCCTGGTTATAATCTTTCCATATATGCATATTTAATTTACTTATTATCAGGAATTTTATTTATAATCCCCATTACCTTGGCTAGGTTTACAAATTATCGTTTATTTACTGCAGATGATCGTAAAATGAAAAATGCTTTAAAAATTAGTCTTAAGATTTTAGAAAATAATAATAGATATCCTTTTGAAAATGCAAGCAAAGCAATATATACTTATATGCATAATAGATTTTTATTAAAAAATAAAAACTTAGACCCTGTTAGTGTAAATGAAATGCTTCAAAATTCTATAGATAAAATTTTATTATCAGAATTGATTGATCTTTTGAAAATTTGTGATGCTGGTAAGTATGGTCCAAATGCTTCAGTAAAAGAAGATATAATAATTTCTAAAGCAAAAAATATTTTAATAAGCTTAAATAAGAGTCTTAAATGAAGAGATTGATTATTTTTGCATTTTTTAAATCATTTTCGCTTAGTGAACCACCAAATGAATTATTTGACCAGGCAAATAAATTATATATACAAGAATCTTATATAGAATCAATAAAATTATATGAGAATATTTTGGAAAATAATAAAGGTAATAGCAAAATATATTATAATTTAGGTAATGCATATTTTAGGATTAATAAAGTCGGGTTAGCAATTTGGTCTTATAAAAATGCACTCAGATTAAATCCGCGTAATAAAGATATATCTTATAATTTGACTATTGCGGAGAATTATAAAGTTGATAGGGTAACTATGCCTTATACATCTTTTTTGTTAGAGAAATATAGGCAGGTTAGGATGTATTTAACAGCTGATGAGTGGAAATTATTTGGTAGCCTTTTATTTTTTGCTCTTGCACTAAATTCTCTTTTTAGAAAAATGGCTATTTTAAAAAACAGGTTCTCTTCAAATATTTCACAGGTGCTTATTATCTTCATTATTAGTGTACATATTTTAATATTAGATAAGTATTCTCAGGAAAAAAAATCATATGATGAAGCTATATTCATAAAAAAAACCAATGCACTTTCTGGTCCATTATCTGATAATCATCAAATTTTGTTTGAGGTAAATGAAGGTAGCCTTGCGGAAATATTAAGAGTGAATGATGATTGGGTATATATTATTTTACTTGATGGTAATACAGGTTGGGTTAAATCAGAAACGATTCGATTTATAAAATGAAATTTCTCATATTAATCTTATTGATTTTTCCATTATACTCTCAAGATTCTTTATTTTGGTTTGATATGAGACAAGTTAGGGATCCTATTCCTTCAACACCTAAGGTGTTAGATGCGATTTATGGTACTTCTCAATTAAAGATTTTGGATTCATTGAAAAATATTAATAAGACAACT
The DNA here is from genome assembly GCA_002708715.1 of Fidelibacterota bacterium. GTDB lineage: Bacteria > Fidelibacterota > Marinisomatia > Marinisomatales > UBA1611. The sequence continues at coordinate 2,829 of PAPB01000036.1, forward strand.
AGGACTGGGTATCGTGTTCAGGTATATGAGACTTCATCTGTAGAAATGGCTAATAAAATTTTAAAAAAATTTAAAAGTGTTCTTGATGATTCTCTATATGTAATATTTGAAGCACCATTATATAAAGTTCATTATGGAAATTATATTGATAAGAATGATGCAGAAAAATCCAAGACAAAGTTAGTGAATAAAGGATATAAAAATATTTGGGTAGTCAAAAGCCGTATTGATCAAAATTATTTACTGAGAAAGGATAGCTGAGGAATTACTTTAAATGGCAGGACATAGTAAATGGGCAAATATCAAACATCGAAAAGGTGCGCAAGATCAGAAACGTGGTAAAATTTTCACAAAGCTTATTAAAGAGATTACTATTTCTGCAAGATTATTTGGTGGAGAGTTAAATGCTAATCCTCGATTACGAAAGGCTGTCAATAATGCAAAAGCTAATAATATGCCTGCTGATAAAATTGATAGGGCTATAAAAAAAGGTGCTGGAGATTTACCTGGTATTGAATATGAAGAAATAACTTATGAAGGATATGGTCCAAATGGTGTAGCTATTATGATAGAAGTTATTACTGATAATAAAAATAGAACTGTTGCAGAAATTAGAAATATTTTTTCAAAGTTTGGTGGTAGCCTTGGAGAAAATGGCAGTGTTTCTTGGCTTTTTATTAAAAAAGGGCATATTGTCTTGCAAGATAAAGATAAGAAAGGATTTGAAGCTGTTTTTGATTCTGCATTACTAGCTGGAGTAGAGGATATTAAAAAATTCGATAATAACTATATAATTTTAACTTCTAAAGAGTCTTTACAAAAAACGAGTGAAATATTAGAAAAGCAAGGATATATAATTAAATCTACAGATTATGAAATGTATCCAAAGTCAGAACAGAAAATTGAAAAGAATGAAGCTGATAATCTTATTAAACTATTGGATACATTAGATAATAATGATGATGTTAATAGACTTTATTCTAATTTAGAGATTATTTAAAAATATTTAAGAATTTATAAATTTTATGCGAGTATTAGGAATTGATCCAGGTTTAAGAACGACAGGTTTTAGTATTTTAGATTCTAAACCAAAAAATTTATCACTTGTTGCATATGGTACTATTCGCCCAAAAATAAATGAAAGTATCCCTAAACGATTAAATTATCTTTTTCAGGAAACTAATAAGATTTTAGATAAATTCTCTCCTGACTTTTTTTCCATAGAAGATATGTTTTACAGCCAAAATGTAAAAACAGCCATGTTATTAGGACAGGCAAGGGGTGCTATGATTATAGCTGCTTCCCAGGCAGATATTCCAATTTTTGAATATGCGCCTAGAAAAGTTAAAATGTCAGTTTGTGGGAATGGAGCAGCTTCAAAAGAACAGGTTTTGTATATGATTATGAATATATTAAAGTTAAAAGAACCACCAAAACCTATGGATGTATCAGATGCAATAGCAGTTGGAATTTGTTGCTTAATTCAGACTAAAATATTATGATTGATAAATTAAGAGGTATACTTGAAGATAAGTCTTCTAATGAAGCTATTGTTCTTATTGGAGGAATAAGTTTCAAAATTAAAATGTCAATCAATAGCTTAGACTCTTTACCAAATATTGGAAAAGAAGTGAAAATTTTTACATATCTTCATGTAAGAGAAGATATATTACAATTATTTGGTTTTTTAAATAATGTTGAGAGAGAAACTTTTAAATTTTTAATTTCTATTAGTGGTATAGGTCCTAAGCTAGCTTTGACAATATTATCTGGTGTGGAAACGGATTTTTTAAAAAAGAGTATTATTGCTGGTGATATAGAAGCGCTTACAAAGATACCAGGTGTGGGTAATAAAACAGCTAAACGTATAATTATTGAACTTAAAGAAAAATTTATCAATATAGACTCCTCATCTTTAGGTTTTTCTGATAATAAGCAAAATTCAACATTGTTTAAAGATGTTCTAAATGCGTTAACCGCATTAGGATACAAAAAAAATCATGCGCATAAAGTATGTTCTGAATTAGAAAATGAAAATTTAATGAAAGGGAAATTAGAATCAGTTATTAAACTTGCACTTGGGAAATTGATGTCATGATGGTCTATAATAAGAAATTAGAGAAATTGGGCACAGAAACAGCTTTTGCTGTTTCTGCAGAAGCTAACGCTTGGAAAGAAAAAGGGAATAAAGTATATCCTTTTCACTTAGGTGATATTAATCTTCAGACGCCAGAAATTATTAGACAAAATACTAATTATTACATGAATAAAAAAAAGAATGGATATTGTCCTGCTGAAGGTGTCCCTGAATTAAGGATGGCATTGGCTAATGATGTTGGCAAAAAACGGGGGGTAGAATATGATATGAGGAATGTAATTATACAGCCAGGAGGCAAACCAACAATTTGGAAGTTTTTAGCTACTGTTATGAATAAAAATGATGAAGTCTTATATCCTAATCCTGGATATCCAATCTATGAATCCCAAATATCTTATCAGGGTGGTATCCCTATCCCATATACATACATAGAAACTAAAAATGGTTTTGCTATTGATATAGAGAGATTATCACAATCTATTACTGGTAATACTAAAATTTTAATAATAAATAATTATCAAAATCCACTTAGCGCAGCATCTAGTCAAGAAGAATTGGAAAAATTGGCAGAATTAGCAGTAACACATAATTTGTGGGTTTTAAGTGATGATGCATATTTTGAAATTAGATATACCGATGACAAAGCAAAATCGATAGTAGCGATTCCAGGAATGAAGAAAAGAACTGTAATATTATATACATTTTCAAAAAAATATGCGATGACAGGATGGCGTATTGGTGCTTCTATTGGGCCTGCTAATGTTATAAAACAGATGGCTCGATTTAATATAAATGATGAATCTTGTACGAACCATTTCATACAGTTTGCATTATCCTCAATAGTTGAGTCACAATCCTCGGATGCTGATAAAATTCTTAACACTTTAAGGTTAAGAAGAAATCTATGTCTTGAAAAATTAAATTTAATAGATGGTATAAAGATAGCTAAACCTGAGAGTACTTTTTATTTATTCCCTAATATTACAAATATCATGGAAAAGAAAGGATATAAAAGCCTTGATAATTTTAGAAAAGATGCTTTAGTAAATACTGGTGTATCATTTTGTACCAGAGATCATTTTGGTACTCCATTACCAGGTGAGGATCAACAATATATTAGATTGGCTTACTCAGGGATTAATAGAAATGATATTTCTGTGGGAATTGATAAGTTAAAAAATTGGATTGAAAATTAAAAATGATTATCAAAAAAACACCTCTGTATAAAGAGCATATTGAACAAGGCGGCACTATGGTGGAGTTTGCAGGATATCATTTACCAATTACTTATTCTTCTATCAAAAATGAACATAGCGTTGTTCGTCAAAAAGTAGGTGTTTTTGATGTTTCTCATATGGCTGAATTTTTTATTTCTGGAGAGTCTGCAACTAGATTTCTTCAGAATATTACAGTAAATGATGTTGCTAAATTATCAATAGGGCAAGTTCATTATTCTTTAATGTGTAATAAAAATGGTGGGATTATAGATGATTTACTTTTATACAAAAAAGATAATGGATATATGATGGTTGTGAATGCAGCTAATCATCAAAAAGATTTAGAATGGTTGCATAAGAATAAAGATAATAAGAATTTATCTATAAAAGATATTAGTAAGGAAACAGGTCTACTTGCATTACAAGGACCTAGATCAAGAGAATTGTTGAAAAAAATTGTAAATGATGATATTAAATCAATTTTATTTTATCATTTTAAAAATTTTAATATTAATGGAATTGAAGTCCTTATATCAAGAACGGGATATACTGGAGAATTAGGATATGAAATATATTCAAATGCGAAGGATCTACCTGTGCTTTGGAAATATATATTAAAGAATGGTGAAAAATTTGGAATCCAACCTGTTGGATTAGGTTGCCGAGATACACTTAGAATGGAAATGAAATATTTATTATATGGTCTAGATATTGATAGCAATATCAATCCTATTGAAGCTGGACTTGGTTGGGTTACTAAATTAGAAAAAAAAGAATTTATTGGTAAAAATGCTTTATTAAATATTAGAAAAAATTTGACAAGAAAAATGGTATGTATTAAAATGTTGGAAAGAGCAATTCCAAGAACTGGGAATGCAATTTATTTTAATGGAAAAGTGATAGGGGAAGTTACGAGTGGCACGATGAGTCCTAGTTTAGGTCATGGTATATCGATGGGCTTTGTATTATTAAAGAATGCTGAAATTGGCGTGAATGTTTTTATAGATATTCGTGGTAATATGAAAAAAGGGATTATTATTAAGGCGCCATTTTATAAAGGTGGATCATTATTAAATTAATTCATTATAGTCAACAATTAACATTTTAGTATACTTTCCTTTTTAATAATAGTCTAAATGATTGTATAATTGACATATATGATTCCACATATCATAAATAAATTATATGGAGAATGAACGCCGTTTAGAAATATTTGGGATCTTAATAATTGCAGTATCCGTCTTTTTACTCTTTAGTTTAGTCGGTTATAATCCTAATGAAGAACCTTCAATTTCTCCTAATATTAAAGTTGAAAACCCTATGGGTATTGTGGGAATATTTATATCCCATATTTTTATAAAATTGGGTTTTGGTTATATAACAATTTTAATTCCAGTAATTGGTCTTTTTTGGGGTTGGTATTTATTTGCAAAGAAAAAGCTCAATGAATTGATTAGAGCAACTCAGTATGGCACTGGTTTGATCATACTTGTCTCTATTACTTTTGGTGTTTTTGTAATAAAGATTGTATCTAGTTCTAGTTATTTGCTACCAGGTTTATTAGGAGCTAGTATAGCCCAATTTATTTTAGATTGGTTTAGTATATGGGGTACTATTATTTTTCTTATAGCGGGGTATTTAACATTAATACGCGGTTATTTTAATATTGATTTTTATCAACCTATATCAGGTTTAAAAGAAAAATTTATTAATAGGACTAATGATATAAAAAATATTTTAAAAGATAAGGAAAAAGAAAGAGATAAACGAAAACATACGATGGATTTAAAAGCAAAAATTGATGCTAAATCAAAAAAAGAATTTAATAGCAATAATTCTAACCCCTCTTTTAACTCAAATAAAAATAATCTTGAAAACGATAATGATGAAACTCTTATTTTAGATGATAATACTTCTACTGATAACATTCGCAATCAAACTGATCAAGATTTAGAAAAAGATAGTAATGAAGGCGATAATATTAAAGATGCGTTTGAGAACATTACTGAGGATGATAGTAAAACTGATCAAAATATTTCAGAAGATTTAAATATAGAAGAAATTATTGAGACTAAAGAAATTGATATTGATGAAGTAGAGGAAAGGAAAAAACCTAGGAGAAAGTATCAATTACCTTCATCGGAATTATTAGCGGATCCCGTTTCAATTTCAGATACTCTTAGCAGAGATGAATTAATAGAGAGAGCTAATTATTTAACTCAGTCTATGTCAACGTTTGGTGTTGAAGGCAAGGTTGTTAATGTGCATCCTGGGCCAATAATTACTCTATTTGAAGTCGAGCCAGCTGAAGGTGTTAGGGTTAATAAATTTGTACAATTAGCGGATGATTTAGCAAGGGTAATGGAAGCAAGTAGCGTTAGAGTTATTGCACCAATACCAGGTAAATCATCTGTTGGTGTTGAAATTCCAAATCGTAATCCAGCTACTGTTTATTTTAAATCAGTTGTAAATAGTCCAGAATTTATAGATGCAGAATCATTATTGACACTTGCTATTGGAAAGACGACTTCAGGAGAGATAAGCACATTGAATTTATCTAAAATGCCTCATTTACTCATTGCTGGTACAACTGGTTCTGGTAAATCTGTATGTATAAATACAATAATTTGTTCAATCTTATATAGTGCAACTCCTGATGAAGTAAAGTTTGTAATGATAGATCCAAAAAAAGTTGAAATGACTTTATATAAAAGATTAGAAGGGTACCATTTATTAAAAATGCAAGATATTCCAGAACCAATAGTCACATCTGTAGATAATGCCATTTTAGCATTGAGAGCTTTGGAAAAAGAAATGGATAGACGTTATAATATTCTTGCTGATGCAATCGTAAGAAATATTGGAGAGTATAATGAAAAAATGACTAAGAGCAATGAAAAGATTATGCCTTATATCGTTTTAGTTGTAGATGAGTTAGCTGATTTAATGATGTTGTCAGCAAAAGATGTAGAGGCTCCTATTGCTCGTTTAGCGCAATTAGCAAGGGCTGTAGGTATTCACTTGGTTATTGCAACTCAGCGTCCGTCCGTTGATGTTATCACAGGTGTAATAAAAGCTAATTTCCCCTCCAGAATTGCTTTCCAAGTTGCAAGTAAAATAGATTCACGAACTATTATCGATCAGCCTGGAGCTGATAAGTTAATTGGTAGAGGAGATATGTTGCATTTAGGAACTGGCAGTTCTGATGTTTTTAGAATGCATAATGCATTCTTATCTTTGGATGAAATTGAAGCAATAATGGAACATGTCTCTAGTCAGCCAAAGCCTGATGAATTAATTTTACCAAGCGTGAGAGAAGCGCAAGCATCTGATTTAACTGGAGATGGAAATGATTTTGGAACAGATGAATTATTTAATGAAGCTGTATCACTAGTTATTACACATCAGCAAGGTTCTATATCCCTTTTGCAAAGACGATTGAAGATTGGTTATTCACGTGCTGCTAGGTTAATTGATTATATGGAACAATCTGGGGTTGTCGGCCCTTTTACAGGTAGTAAAGCTAGAGAAGTTTTAGTTGATGAAACCTACTTGGAAATAATAAAAGATACTTAAGTTTTTGATTTTAAAACGTATATTATTGATTTTTTTAGTTAAAAGTCTTTATTCTCAAAATACCGCTTTTGTGAATTTTCAAAATTATGTTAAAGATCCAGAAGGGTTTAGGATTAATATTAATTATATCCAAGAATATTATGGTGAGAAATTTGAGTCATCTGGATTATTTTTTTGTAAGGATGATAGTTATACTTTTGATAATATTTATCAGAGGATTACATATACAGATAGTTCAATAACCACTATCAATAAAAATACTAAACAGGTTATTTATGACAGCCCATCATTAGATGATGTTACTATTTTTGATATTTTAGCTGGTAAAATGAAAAATGTGCAAATAAAAGATTCATTTATTGATAAAAAATCTAATTGTATCACCTTTTTCATTGATAAATGGGATATCCAAGGAAAATTATGGACTAATATAATTAACGGAGCTCCAAAAAGAATTATTCTAAATCAAGGCGAAGAAATAAAAGTTGAAATAATAATTAGTTTATTGGATAATAGTATAGGCACAGATCTCTTGTATTATGATATTAAGAATTATGAAATAATTGATTTACGTGAATAAAAAAATAAAATTATTAGTTGCTATACTTTTAAGTGTATTTGGGATTTATTTTGCTTTTAAAGGAGAGGACTTTGATACACTGGCACTCCAGATAAAATCTGTTAAGCTTAAAGAATTAACTTTCGCTATTCTCTTACTGATTTTGAGTTGTATTCCTAGAGCAATACGTTGGAAACAATTAATGCAACCTTTTGATTCCATTCCATTTTCTCATGTTTTTAGTGCGACAATGATTGGCTATTTTGGAAATGGAGTATTAGTTTTTCGTCTTGGAGAATTTCTTAAAGCATATGCAGTATCAAAAAAATATAGGATTACAGCTTCTCAAGCATTTGGTACTGTTATCGTAGAACGTATGTTAGATCTTTTAATGGTGTTTGTAATATTGTTGACTTTAGTGCCATGGTTTCCTTTTTACGATAATAATATTAAGGTTGGAACCTATGCATCAATAAGTGTGTTATTATTGAGCTTAATTGTTATTATTTCTATAGTAAAATATAACGTATTAAAAAAAATATCTTCATTCAAAATATTTGGTTCTAATTTTGGAAAAAGTATCCTTAAAGCACTTAATAAAGTTCTTGAAGGGGTTTCTATCATTCGTAATAATAATAATATTATATCTATAATATTAATTAGTATTATACTCTGGTTTATGTATTATATGGTAACCTTATTAGTGCTTAGTGCTTGCGATATTAATTTAAGTGTTTTTGATATTGGAGTTTTGCTTGTCTTAAGTAGTTTCCTTCTTGGAATACCTGCGCTCCCTGGATCTGCAGGAACTTTAGATATTGGAGTGAAATATGTTCTTATGTATATATTTCATATTACTAGCGTTAAAGCTTTAAATTATTCAATTATATCCCACGCGGTATCTTATTTTCCATTATTGATAATTGGATTGATGTACTTTTTAATAAGTAATGTCAGCATTAGCGATATTAAAAAAAGAAAGTTTGATTAATGAGAAATTATGACTGTATTTTTTTAGATAGGGATGGTACTTTAAACTATGATACTGGTTATATCGCAGATCTATCTAAGTTTAATTTTTATCCTTTTACAATTCCAGCATTAATACATATGTCTAAAAAAGGAAATAAGTTTTGTATCATTACAAATCAGTCAGGTGTGGATAGGGGCTTAATCCAGATTGGAAAATTGGATGAAATACATGAGTATATTAGGCATGAATTCGAAAAGAATGAAATTGTATTGCTTGATATCTATGTATGCCCTGACCATCCAAATAAAGCATCTAATAGACGTAAACCAGGTACGGGGATGTTTTTAGAAGCTGCAGAACAATATAACTTATCGCTTAATAATTGTTTAATGGTTGGTGATTCTGTTGATGATATGCTTGTTGGAATGAAATTGGGAATGGAAACAATGTTGGTCCTAACTGGCAGAGGTAAAAAATCTTTGAGCAAACTTGGTGCTAATCATAAACCAACATACGTTAAAAAAAATATTTCAGAAGGATTTGAACAACTATGTCTTTAAAAGTAGGAGTATTGATGGGTGGGGAGAGCAATGAAAGGCAAGTCTCGATTGCGACTGGTAAAGCTGTATCCGCTGCTTGTAAAAGGTTAGGTTTCTTGGTTGAAAAATTATTATTTAGACATGATTATAAAAAGTTTATTAATCAATTAAAAGATCAAGATATAATATTCAATGCATTACATGGCGGTATAGGGGAAAATGGTGAAATCCAAGCATGGCTAGATAAAAATAATATTCAATATACTGGCTCTGGTTCTTTGGTATCAGCTCTTTGTATGGATAAGGCAAGAAGTAAAACATTGGCTCGAATAATGGGTTTTAAAACTGCTGATTGGCAGCTTATTGAAAATAGTAAACAAAAAGTAAAATTAGATTTACCTGTTGTTGTTAAACCAAATGAACAAGGTAGTACTTTTGGTTTAACTATAGTAAAAGATAAAGCCATGCTTAAAATTGCGATGGAAAAAGCTTTTGAATACGGGAGCACAGTTATCGCTGAGCGTTATATTGAAGGTCGTGAAATCACGGTTCCCGTTTTAGGTAATAAAGTTTACCCTATTATTGAAATTAAACCTTTGCATAATCTTTATGATTATGAATGTAAATATACTCCTGGACTTACTAAATATTTTTGCCCTGCAGAATTAGAACCTAAAATGACAAGTTTTATAAAGGAAGACACTGCGCTTCTTTTTAATGAGTTTGGTTGTGATGTTTATTCAAGAATTGATTATATAATTGACAATGATGGATTCTATAATTTTTTAGAATTAAATACTCTTCCAGGCATGACAAAAACGAGTTTGTTTCCAAAATCTGTTGCAACTGAAGGTCTTTCTTTTACAATGCTTATTAAAAAAATAATTGAATTAAGTCTTTGAATGGGACTATATCTATATAATTCATTAACAAAAAGAAAAGATAAATTTCAGCCTTTAATAGAAAAAAAAGTTGGAATGTATACCTGCGGACCTACTGTTTATAATTTTTCTCACATAGGGAATTTTCGAACTTTTATGTTTGAAGATTTATTAAAACGTTGGTTATTACATTTAGGTTATAAAGTAAATCACGTGATGAATATTACAGATGTAGATGATAAGACTATTAAGAAATCAATAGAAGAAAAAATTAGTCTTCAAGAGATTACTAATAAATACAGTTCAGAGTTTATGTCAGATCTTAATTGGTTAGAAATCCTCCCAGCAAATCATTTTCCTAGGGCAACTGAATATATATCAGAAATGATTTCTATGATAAAAAAATTACTTAAAAAAGATATGGCTTATATTGATATCGATGGAAGTATTTATTTTAAAATATCTTCTTTCCAAAATTATGGCTATTTAGTCAATGTACCTACTTTAGGTTCAGATGAAGGTGCTTCCAACATTTTAGATGATGAATATAGTTCTGAGTTTGCACGAGACTTCGCCCTTTGGAAAGGATGGAAAAAAAGTGATGGTGGTATCTATTGGGATTCACCTTGGGGTAAAGGTCGTCCAGGTTGGCATATTGAATGCTCTGCAATGAGTACAAAGCTATTAGGTAATCATTTTGATATCCATTGTGGTGGAGTCGATAATATATTTCCTCATCATGAAAATGAGATAGCCCAATCAATAGGAGCAAATGGCAATAAATTTGTGAATTACTGGCTTCATTCAGAACATCTTATGGTTGATGGTGGAAAGATGTCTAAAAAAAAGAAAAATTTTTTGACTGTAAATGAGCTTAAAGCTTTAGGATTTTCAGCTCAATCTATTCGATATCAATTATTAGCAGGGCATTATAGAAATAAAATATCTTTTTCAATTAATAAAAAACATGAAAGTGATAAGATTATAGAAAGAATTTCTAATTTTTATTATGAGCTTATTGATAAAGGTGCAAACAAAATGTCAGGCAAGCAGTTACCTAAAGCATATCAAGAATTCAAAAAGCATTTAAATAATGATCTAGATACTCCAAAGGCGTTGGCGGTTTTTTTTGATTGGATGAAATTAGAAAGAAAAATAAATCAAAATGATCAAACCTCAGCTAGTAGATTAAAATGTGCTTGGAATTTCCTTATTATCTTCGATTCAATATTTAGGTTCGTAAAACATAATAATATGGAAATACCTATTGATGTTAATAATATTTTATCAGAACGCAAAAAAGCAAGACAGCGTCAAGATTGGGAATATTCAGATATTTTACGACAGAGGCTTTTGAATTTTGGGTACCTTGTTGAAGATACTAAAGATGGGCAAAAGTTAAAAAAATATAAAAAGTAAAAATATATAAAATTATATATTGATATAAATTTAAATAAGTAATTAAATTGTCAGGCTGTGCACAAATAGATAAACCGTCAGTTTGCTCGAGTTTTGTTGTTATTATAAGCAATATTCTGCTATTGTGCCGTGATTGCCACCGTAGCTCAGTTGGTAGAGCAACTGATTTGTAATCAGTCGGTCGGAGGTTCGAGTCCTCTCGGTGGCTCGAATGATGAAGGTTTTTGAAAAATAAGTTTGAGGGGGAGATGCCCGAGCGGCCAAAGGGAGCAGACTGTAAATCTGCCGGCGTATGCCTTCGGAGGTTCGAATCCTTCTCTCCCCACC
>PAPB01000037.1 GCA_002708715.1 Fidelibacterota bacterium
ATACTCATCATCTTCATACTCATCATCTTCATACTCATCATCTTCATATTCATCATCTTCATATTCATCATCTTCATATTCATCATCTTCATACTCTTTATCCAGCCAATCTTCTTCTTCTTCTTCTTCTTCTGATTTTTGATTATCTTTCGTATCTATCATGTCTAAAATTGAAAATAAAAATTTTTGATTATCTATTTCATCTCCATATTTTGAAATAATTAGTTCTATTGAATAATCTCCTGGATAATCAGGAGTAAAAATCATTTCTTTACCACTGTTAGATGTATTCAAATCTCGTGAATTGATTAAGGAACCATCGGGCTGATGTTCTAAGGTCCAAAAATAATCAAAATCTTGTCCTTCTTCAGGGTCTAAAGCGGTTATAGTAATCGGCTCATTAACAAAACCCTCTAAACCGCCACTTCCACATGACCAGATTAAAAAAAGTGATAAAAATACAATTAAAGTGCGCATATTTAGATTTTATTAGTTACTAAGAAGTTCACTATCTATAAAGAAAAAGGCAATTTCTTTTTGGGCGTTTTCATCGCTGTCAGAACCGTGGACTGCATTTTCTTGAACATTGCTAGCAAAATCCTTCCTTATTGTATCCTTAGCTGCTTTTTCAGGATTAGTGGCACCTATGGTATTCCTCCATGATTGTACAGCATTTTCTTTTTGTAAAGCTAAAACCATAGAAGGGCCAGATGTCATAAAATGAATGAGATCATTAAAAAATGGTTTCTCTTTATGCACCGAATAAAATTCTTTTGCTATTTTTGGTGTCATGTGTAATAATTTGGCACCTATAATATTAAAATCAGCTTTTAATATTCTATCATAAATTTTGCCCGTATAACCTTTATTGACAGCATCTGGTTTTATGATTGCAAATGTTTTGTCTTTCATATTTATCCTTTAGTTATCATTTTTTTTTTCATTAATTCGCCTATATCGGCAACCGATTCAGCTACATTAATTCCGCATTCATCCAAGATCCTCATTTTTGCTTCTGCAGTATCATCTCCACCTGATACTATGGCGCCAGCGTGCCCCATTCTTCTTCCGGGAGGTGCAGTTTGTCCTGCTATGAATCCAACTACGGGCTTTGTCATATTAGTTTTTGCCCATCTAGCAGCTTCAATTTCCATTTGTCCTCCTATTTCACCTATTATAACTATTCCATTAGTCTCAGGATCATTTTCAAATAATTCTAGGCAATCTTTCATAGTAGTCCCAATAATGGGATCACCTCCAATACCAATTGCTGTTGTTTGTCCTAAACCAACATTAACTAATTGGTCAATAGCTTCATAAGTAAGGGTTCCAGATTTGGAGATAACACCAATATTTCCTTTTTTGCAAATAAAACTAGGCATAATACCCAGTTTACATTCATCAACGGTAATGATTCCAGGACAATTTGGTCCAATCAACCTCGTTTCACGCTGATCCACTATTTTTTTGACTTTGACCATATCATGAATCGGTACACCTTCAGTAATGCATACTACCACATTAATTCCTGCGAAACTAGCTTCAATTATTGCATCAGCAGCAAAGGGAGGAGGAACAAAAATAATGGATGTATTAGCACCAGTTAGGCTAACAGCTTCTTCAACTGAATTAAATACAGGTACGCTTTCATTTAATGTTTTTTGCCCACCTTTCCCAGGTGTTACACCTGCAACAATATTGGTACCATAATTCAGCATTTGTTGTCCATGGAATTGACCTTCTGATCCAGTAACACCTTGGATAACGACTTTTGAATCTTTATTGACTAAAATTGACATTTACAATCTCCTATTAGCTTAATGCAACTTTTACAACTTTTTTCGCTGCGTCTTTCATACCGACTGCAGGAATGATAGACACACCTGATTCACTAAGAATTTTTCGAGCTTCTTCAGCGTTGGTTCCTTCTAATCGGACTACTACGGGAACATCTAGTCCCAATTCTTTTACTGCTTGAACAACACCATTTGCCACACGATCGCATCGGACAATACCACCAAAAATATTAATTAAAATAGCTTTAACATTTTCATCAGATAAAATAATTCTAAAACCATTTTTTACTGTTTCAGCAGAAGCAGTACCACCTACATCAAGAAAGTTTGCGGGTTCACCTCCAGCGAGTTTGATGATATCCATTGTAGCCATTGCGAGACCAGCTCCATTTACCATACAGCCAACGTTTCCATCAAGCTTAATATAATTTAAATGGAATTTTCCAGCTTCAACTTCCATTGGGTCTTCTTCATCTAAATCTCGCATTTCAGCAATATCTTTGTGCCGGAAAAGAGCATTGTCATCAAAATTCATTTTTGAATCTAAAACAATAATTTTTTCATCATCCGTTAAAATTAATGGGTTTACTTCTACGATGGTGGCATCAGTTGATTGATAGCATTTATACATTTGCATCAAAATTTTTAGTGCAGATTTAAATGCATCACCAGATAATCCTAATGCAAAAGCTAATTTTCTTGCTTGAAAGGTTTTCATTCCTAACATTGGATCAATCCATATTTTGGTAATCTTTTCAGGCGTTTCTTCAGCGACTTTTTCAATTTCTACGCCACCTTCTGTAGATACCATAAAAACATCCATTCCTTTACTCCTGTCCAATGTAATCGCAGCATAAAATTCTTTAGCGATATCATATGCTTCTGTTACAAATACTTTTTTAACTTGTTGACCTTTTTGACCAGTCTGATGTGTAACTAGATTCATATTAAAAATATTTTTGGCATTTTCTAATGCGCTGTCAAAATCAGGTGAATATTTTACCCCGCCACCTTTACCACGACCTCCAGCATGAATTTGTGCTTTTACGACCACATCTTTAGTCTTAAAATCTTTCTGAACTCGTTTAATTATTAATTCAGCATTTTCTAATTTTTCAAAGACATATCCATTCTGTACGGGCATGCCATAATCAGAAAAAATTTTTTTACCTTGATATTCATGAACTTTCATGCTTCATTCCTTATTGTTGTACCTGCATTTCCATCTAATGCTTTTTTAATGCATGGAATTGATGTTATGATAACTCTCTCACCTTGATATTTTAAAAAGTGAATAGCAGCTTTTATTTTTGGTCCTATACTTCCTTTTTGAAATTCACCATTATTAAAATATTTCTCTAATTTATTTTTTGTAATAGAAACTATTTTTTCTTGTTTTGATGTACCAAAATTTAAAAATATATTATCAACATCAGTTATAATCCATAATTCATTTGCTTTTATGATCCTACCCATTTTCGCTGCTGAATAATCTTTATCTATAACTGCATCGATTCCTTCTAAATGTCCATCATTATTATTGAAAACGGGTATTCCACCACCGCCTGATGCAATAACAATTGTTCCTCTATCAACTAGTGCCTTAATTGATTTTCCATGCATAATATATTCAGGCATAGGAGAAGGGACAACCCTTCGCCATTTGTTTGGCTCTTGTTCTCTAATTTTCCAGTCAAATAATTTAGATAGTTCATTCGCTTTTTCTTTTGTATATCTTGGTCCAACAAATTTTTTTGGTTTAATTAAACCTGGATCCTTTGGGTCTACGATTACTTGTGTTACAAGAGTTACAACTTCACGATTAATATTCATATCTCTAAGTTTATTTTGCAATGATTGTTGAATCATGTATCCAATTGTACCTTGTGTAGCTGCTACGCAAATTCCTAAAGGTAAGGGAGGTATTTTTTTATAAGTTAAATTCATGCGTAAAAGTTCATTGCCAACTTGAGGACCATTTCCATGATTTATACATATATTATAATCTCGTAATATAAATTGACTTATGCCCTCAAGTGCATGTCGAGTATGAGCAAATTGCTGCTTAATTTCACCAGCTTCACCTTTTTGTGATAAACTATTGCCGCCCATAGCGATCATTGCTACAGGCTTCTTCAATTATTTTTTTCTAAAAAAGGATAACGATAATCTTTAGGAGTATCAAAAGTTTCTTTTATTGTTCTTATTGAAACCCATCTTTGTAAGTTCATCTCTGAACCAGCTTTATCATTTGTCCCTGATGCTCTGCTACCTCCAAAGGGTTGTTGCCCGACTACAGCTCCTGTAGGTTTATCATTAATATAAAAATTTCCAGCTGAGTGTGTTAGATGATTTGTTGCATCTTTAAGTGCATTTTTATCTTTACCCATAACACAACCCGTTAGAGCATATGGAGAAGTATTATCAATTAAAGCGAGTGTCTCATTCCAATTAGATGGATTATATAAGTAAATTGTTAGGACTGGTCCAAAAATTTCTTCTTCCATTGTTTTAAAATGAGGGTCTGTTGTTAGAATGGTTGTAGGTTGAATGAAGTATCCTTTAGTATCATCAAATGTACCACCAGATATTATTTCAGCATGGTCAGAACTTCTAGCATATTCAATATATTTAGTGATTGAATCAAATGCTTTTTGATCTATAACTGCATTCATGAAATTTGTGTAATCTTTTGGAGATCCTACTTTTACACTATCTAATTCAGATAAATATTTTAATTTTAATTTATCCCATATGGTTTCTGGTATATATGCTCTCGACATAGCTGAACATTTTTGTCCTTGAAATTCAAAAGCACCACGAATCATTGCTGTAGTTAATTCATCAAGGTCAACAGATTCATGAGCTAAACAAAAGTCTTTCCCACCAGTTTCACCAACTATTTTAGGATAAGTTTTATAACTTTCTATATGACTACCTATGGTTTTCCATATGTATTGAAATGTTTCAGTAGATCCTGTAAAATGTACTCCAGCCAGGTTTGGATTTTTAAGTACTGGATTCCCAACGGTTCCACCCGATCCTGGTAAAAAGTTAATAACGCCATCAGGAAGCCCAGCTTCTTTTAACATTTTCATTAAATAATAGCAGGGTAAAATAGCACTTGAAGCAGGTTTCCAAAGTACAACATTACCCATTAATGCGGGAGCAGTTGGCAGGTTTGCAGCAATTGAAGTAAAATTAAAAGGAGTTATAGCAAATACGAAACCCTCTAAAGGGCGATACTCAAGATAATTATGAACACCTTCAGGAGAAATAAGAGGTTGATTTTGATAAATTTGTTCAGCATATTGACAATTAAAATTAAAAAAATCAATGAGCTCACATGCAGCATCGATTTCAGCCTGAAATACATTTTTACTTTGATTTAACATCGTAGCAGCATTAATTATATCTCTCCATGGACCACTTAGTAATTCAGCTGCTTTTTTAAAAATTTGTATTCGTTTTGATAGAGGTGATTTAGACCAAGATTTCCAGGTTCTTAAAGAGTTAGATATTGCCATATTAACTTCGTTTTCCCTGGTTTTATGATAATTTGCGAGAATATGTTTATGATTGTGTGGCATTATACATGTACCAGTTATACCTGTCTTTAATTCTTTATCGCCAATAATTACAGGTATGTCGATTATTTCTTTAGACATTTGATCATATTTTTCTTGAAGTGTTTTTCTCTCTATCGATCCAGGCTTATAAGATTTTATAGGTTCATTGATTGCTTTCATAATTTGTTTCATAGATAATAGTTTTTAGAATTTCTTAAACTTTAAAATAGTATGAAATTTACCTGACATTTATTTGCATCACAAGATAGACTATAAACACAATTAAGTCTTTATCTTTCTAAAGTTAAAACAAAATTTTTAAATTCTTTTAATGCTATTTTCATATCATCTAAAGTTGGCGCAGTAACTAAGGATTTTCTGAAACTTGCTGCTTTTGGAAAACCCCTTACATAATTTCCAAAATGTTTTCTCATAAGATTTGTTCCTATTTTTTCTCCACGACTTTCTAATAATAGATTGAAATGTCTTGTGCAAATATCTATAACATCATTTAAAGTAGGAGGGACGTAGTTTTGTTCACCTTTGAGTTTTGTGGTTGCTTCATAGAAAAACCAAGGATTCCCCTGTGCTACTCTACCAACCATTACTGCATCGCATCCTGTTTCATTAAACATTTTTAACATATCATCTACTGTTTTCACATCGCCATTACCTATTATTGGAATAGAACAAGCTTCTTTGAGTTGCGTTATATAATTCCAGTTTGCTTTACCCGTGTAGCGTTGCTGGGTTGTTCTAGGATGAAGAGTTATTGCTTTAATGCCAATTTTTTGCAGCCTTTGACCAACTTTAGGAATGATTATGGAATTTTTATCCCATCCTGCACGCATTTTTACTGTAACAGGTATATTGGTAGGTGTTGACTCTACAACTGCTGAAGTAATTTCATCCATAAGACATAAATCTTTTAGCGCTGCAGATCCACCGCCTTTTTTGGTTATTTTGGGTACTGGGCAACCATAATTTATATCTAATATATCAGGTTTGAATTTTTCAGTAACATATTTAGCTGCTTGTCCCATTATTTTTGGATTATTTCCAAAGATTTGTATCCCGATTGGCCGTTCAATTTCTTTAAAGTGTATCATATCTAATGTTTTCGTATTTTCTCTAATGATACCTTCAGCAGATACAAATTCTGAATATACAATTCCCGCTCCCATTTCTTTGCATAATACTCTAAATGGATAATCAGTGACACCAGCCATTGGGGCTAGTATAATAGGTGTTTGAACTTTAATATTTCCAATTATCATTTGATATAATACGAAATACAAATAATTAATTTTTAATGAATAATTATAATAATAGATTAGTTATAATAAGTTATAATAAAATTTTGGTTACTTATTAGTATTAGATTAAATTTGCCAACATTTTTTAAATTAAAATTAATTAATTGTAGTGAATAATGAGTAGAGTTTGTCAAGTAACAGGTAAAAAGCCAATGTTTGGTAATAATGTAAGCCACGCGAATAATAAATCCAGGCGTAGGTTTAATGTTAATTTACAGAAAAAGAAATTCTGGTATCCTGATGAAAATAGATATGTGACACTTCGTGTTTCTATGCATGGTTTACGTATTATTAATAAAAAGGGTATCTCAAGCATAGTTAAAGAATTACGCAGTAAAGGTAATAAAATCTAGTAAAAATATAATTTAATTTTTAAAAGCCCCAATATATATTGGGGCTTTTTTTTATTTATTAATTAATATGGTTTTATTAATCATGCTGTCTTCTAATAAATGCTGGTATTTGAAGGTCATTACCATAAATAACAGGCTTATCATTAGTATCATCAAAAGTTAATAATGGCTTTTCATCTTCTTTTTCTTTTTTCACGTCCTCTAAGGTTTCATTATTATCTTTTTGTGCATGTAGAGGTTTGTTTATCTGCTCTTGTAATTGTTGAGTAGGTGGTGTCTCAGTGGTCTTCATTTCAGGTCTACCATGAAGATTATCAGTATTTGAGATAGGTTTTGGAATATTAAACCCAGTAGCAATAACTGTAACACGTATTTCATCTTTTAATGTAGGGTCAATTACAGCACCAAAAATAATATTTGCAGATACACCAGCTTCTTCAAAAATAATACTAGTTGCTTCATTGGCTTCCATTAGAGTGAGGTCATCTCCGCCAGTAATATTAACTAGGACACCTTGAGCTCCTTTTATCGATGCATCATCTAAAAGTGGACTTGATATTGCTTGTTGTGCTGCTAGAACAGCTCTTTCATCACCCGATGCAACTCCTGTACCCATAATCGCTTCACCCATATTTTTCATTATTGTTTCAACATCCGCAAAATCTAGATTTATAACTCCTTGAACATTAATTAGGTCGGAAATACCTTTAGCAGCTTGATGTAATATCGTATCTGCCATCTGAAATGCTTCAGGAAGTGTTGTGTTTTTATCTACTATAGACATAAGTTTTTGATTTGGAATGGCAATAAGGGTATCGCATGCTTTTTTCATTTCAGCCATACCTTCTAATGCTCTATTCATTCTTTTTGGCCCTTCAAAACTAAAAGGTAGAGTTACGATCCCAACAGTTAAGATCCCAAGTTCTCTGGATACTTGTGATATCACAGGTGCAGCACCTGTTCCAGTACCTCCGCCCATACCAGCTGTTATAAAAACCATATCGGCCCCTTCAATTAATGAAGTAACAGCCTCTTTATCTGCTTCTACTGCTTCTTTTCCAACATTGGATTTTGCTCCAGCGCCTAGACCTTTAGTTAAATTTTTTCCGATTTGGATTTTTTGTTCAGATGGATTGTTATCTAAATCTTGTGCATCTGTATTAATTGCTATGAAATCAACACCTTGCATTCCAGATGTTATCATTCTTGTTACGGCATTTCCGCCAGCGCCGCCAACTCCAACTACTTTTAGTTTTGCTTTTTGTTCACTTAGACTATCAAACTCAAATAGCATGAGATTCTCCTTATTTTTGGTTTGGTTAAAACATGTTTTCGATGGTATGTCGAATTTTATTTATGATATTTTTTAAACTTCCTAAATTTGATTGATGTATACGAATATGGTCATTTGAATAAGTAGGCCAAAGCAGAAGTCCCATAACAGTTGTGAAATGAGGTTTATTTGCTATTTCGTGTGTGCCTTCAATTTTATTAGGATTACCTTTTCGTACTTTCACGCCTAAGGAATGTTCTGCTAAAGATATAATATTTCGTAATTCTGCACCTCCGCCTGTCATTACAATTCCATAGGTTAATGGGTCTTTAATATCTGCTCTTGATACCTCTCTTATTATCATTTGAAAAATTTCTTGTATTCTTGCTTCAACATATTGCGATACTTTTTTTTCTGTTATAGATCTTTCTTTTGAATCATTATTTGATTGGAATTTTATATCTAATTTATCTGAAGACATTGAAGAAAGTGCGGAAGCATACTTCTTTTTAATATTTTCTGCTTCATTTATACTTATTTGAAGCATTACTGCTATATCATTTGTAATACTAGCTGAACCTATTGGAATGGTAGCAGAATGTCTTACTGCATTATTATAATAAACTGCAATATTAGTGGAATTAGATCCAAACTCTACGAGTGTTACTCCTAAGTCCATCTCATCTTTTTCTAAGGTAGCTAAAGCAGAGGCAAGAGGTTGAAAAACAAGGCCATCAACTGTTATACCTAATTCTTCTACACTGCTTACAAGATTATTAATGGCAGTAGAGGCAGCAGTAACTAAATGAACACGAGCTTCAAGTCTTCTTCCTGTCATTCCTATTGGATTTTTTATATTATTAAGAGTATCTACGATATACTCTTGAGGAATAGTATGCAAAATATCTCTATCTACTGGTAATGAAACGGCTTGTGCTAGGTTTAATACTTGATACATATCAGCATTTTCAATAGCACGATTATTAATACCATTTATTGTGCCATTTACTCTATTTAATGCTATAGCAGCTTGTGTATTCATGCTGCGAATATTTTCACCAGTTATGGATAAAGTTACAGATTCAACTTTAATATTTGCCATGATTTCTGCATCAGTCAGTACTTTTTCTAAGGCTTCAATTAATTCGTCTCTATCAGTTATTACTCCATTTTGGATACCTCCACTTTGTACACTTGATATCCCTAATAATTTTATTTTACCTTTCGGTTGAATAATTTGACCAATTGCACAACGAATTGTTGAAGAACCAATATCTAACCCAATGGTAATTGGATGATCATTAGTATTAGTAATTATATTCATATTTTACGATTCATTGCGATAATTTGATTTTTATATCTCATATCTAAATAACTAAAATTTGACAATTTTTTAGGGAATAATTCATTCTCAAACTTTTTTAATATTTTAATTTTTGGCCAAATATTTTTTTGACCTAAATATATATGAGTAGGATAATCTGATAAAATCATATTAATATTATTATCAGATGTCATTTTCATTTCTGAAATATTTTCGTACAAGGAAGGAAATCCATTCTTTATTTTGTTTAGCCATAAGGCACTTTTTTCCACATTGATTGAAAGCACTTTTTTACCAAAAGGATACAAGCTGATATCAGAATTGAAATTTGTCATTATTGGTAAATTGAGATTTTTTTTAGATTCAATATCTGGCATCACATATCCATCAGAATCAATTAAAACCATTGGTGTTATATTCAATAATGCTATAGGATCTCGCTCTATTATTTCAATTTTCACAGTAGAAGGATACCATTTGCTAATTCTTGTAGTTTTTATGTAGGGGTGCTCCTCAATAATTTTAGTCATATTATCGATATTCACTGTATGCATATTAGTTCCAATAAATTCTTTTAAAAGATCATAATATTTTTCTTTATCTATAATATATGTTTCTGAAAGTAAAATTTTTTCTAGGAGCATCTTTTTATTTAATTGATTCCACCAAAAAGATAATTTTATAAATATTGTTAATATTATAGTGAGTGTTATAAAAAAGGCATAATTATTATAATATATATTTTTTTTCATTTTAATCTTTTTGGTATTCTTTAAATCCCATCATCTGAATTTCTAATTCTAGTTTAATATTAAATTTTTCTTTTACTTTTGTTTTTGCTAATTCAATTAGTTTTAAAATATCAGTAGAAGAAGCTTTACCATGATTAATAAAAAAATTTGCATGGTGGTTTGATATTTCAGCATCTCCAATTTTAGTTCCTTTGAGACCAACTTGATCAATTAAATATCCTGCCGCATAATTTTTTGGATTTTTAAAAACACTACCAGCAGAGCGATATTTCAAAGGTTGATTAGTTTTGCGACCTTTATTTGCATTATCTCTTTTTTCTTGAATTATTTTAGCATTCTCTTTTTTTAATATAAAATTTGCTGAAATAATGAATTCAGTATTTTTAAATGATGAAAATCGATATGAAAATTCAATATCATTTGGATTATATGAAATTATATCACCTTCCATATTCATAATATTAACGCTTTTTAAATAGTTTGAAATTTCTCCTCCAAATGCTCCTGCATTCATTACTAGGGCGCCTCCTAAAGTTCCTGGAACACCGATTAAACTTTCTAGTCCACTTAAATTTCTTTTAATTGATCCTCTTACTAATTTTCCAAGCATGACACCTGATTCTGCAAAAACATTGCAATCATTAAACTGAATTTTTCTTAGTGCTTTTCCTGGACTTAGAACAATACCATCGATTCCATCATCAGATACTAATAAATTAGACCCAGAGCCAATAAAGTGTGTTGGGATTGAATATTTATTAGAATAACATAATATTTGTTTTAAATCAGTAAGGTCTTTAGGTGTAACATAAATAGATGCTGGTCCACCAATTCCATAATATGTATGTTTTGACATTAATTCATTTTCTTTTATATCTCCTTTAATCATTGATTTTAATAATGTTAGGTCCTTCAATTTTGAGCCCTATTTGATAATAATTTGAGATTTTGAAAATAAGATTCACTATAACGCCATATACTCCCAGCACCCATAGTTATAACCATATCGCCTGGTTTTGAAATTTTAAGAAGTAAATTATTTAATTGATCGATATCAGGTAATAAAATGCAATTTTCTTTTAATATTTTATAAAGTTCATCATATATTATTTTAGACGTAATATTGTATATTGGTTTTTCTCTAGCTGGATATATATCTGTTATAATTACAAAATCAGCTTCCTGCAAAGATTTAGCAAATTCTATATAAAAATCTCTAGTTCTACTATATAGATGAGGTTGAAAAATTGCCAAAATTCTTCTATTCCATCCATGTTTTGCAGCTTTTAAGGTTGCTTCAATTTCAGTGGGATGATGTGCATAATCATCTACGACCATAATATTATTTTTTATACCTTTAATATCAAATCGTCTTCTTACACCTGAAAAATCCATAATTCCTTTTTTTATAATATCAAAAGAAAGGCCCATTTCTAACCCTAGTGTGACAGCAGCCAAAGAGTTTAGTACATTATGTTCCCCAGGAACATTTAACTCAATTTCTCCCAGGCATTCCTCCGCACAAAAAACAGTGTATGTGGATTTTGTTTCATTAAATCGTAGGTTTTTTGCTCGGTAGGCCGCATCCCTAGACTGTCCATAGGTAGTCATAGGCCTTTCTATAAATGGTAAAATTTCTCGTACAGCAGGAGAATCAATACAAACAATTATTTCTCCATAAAAAGGTACGGATTTACAAAATTGTATGAATGCATTTTGTAAATCTTGAAGGTCGGAGTAACAATCTGTATGTTCTAATTCTATATTCGTAATAATACTAATAGTTGGTTTTAATGCTAAAAAACTGCGGTCAAATTCATCTGCTTCTACTACTATTATTTCGCCTTCACCTAAATTTGTATTTGTGTTTGAATTTTGCACTAGTCCACCTACGACAAGTGTAGGGTCTTTCTTTGCATGATCAAGAATATCTCCAACCATAGATGAAGTAGTTGTTTTGCCATGAGTACCACCAACAGCAATACTAGTTTTCTTTAAAGATATTAATTCAGCCAACATTTCCGCTCTTCTTATTACAGGAATCTTGTTTTGACGTGCTTTTATTATTTCTGGGTTTTCCATAGGAATTGCACTTGAATAGACTAATGCATCAATATCTTTTACATGTTCTGGATCGTGTCCAATATGTATTTTTATTCCAAGTTTTTTTAATCTTTTAACATTCTCATTGTTGGTCATATCAGATCCTAAAATATTAAAATCAAGTCTATATAAAAGTTCTGCAATACCACTCATTCCTATTCCACCAATTCCTACAAAAAAGATATTTTTAATTTTTCTGAATGTCATAGTACAGTATCATAAATATTATCAACTATTATTTTAGTTGCATTTGGTTTTCCTATGAGCTTTGAAGCTTTACTCATATTATTAAGTTCTTTTTCATTGTGTATTAAATTCATGATTGAATACATCAACTTTTTTTTATTTAGATTATTTTGAAAAAATATTTTTGCAGCTTTAGCTTTCACTAGAGTTTGAGCATTTTTTTTCTGATGATTCCCAGCAGCATAGGGAAAAGGAATTAAAATGGAAGGTTTGCCACAAACTGTTATTTCAGCTAAAGTTAATGCACCACTCCTACAAATTATTAAATCAGAAATAGCATATGCTTCAGCCATATTATTAATAAAAGGAGTTACATGAATATTAGATGAATTAAGATGAGCATAGTTTTCATATTCGGCATCTCCAGTTTGCCAAAGAATCTGGACACCTGCTTTTGCAATATTTTTCACAATACTATCAAGCATTTTATTTAAAAATGATGAACCTTGACTGCCTCCAAAAAGAAAAATTGTTTTACATCTCTTTTTTAAATTGAAATTTTTATATCCAGATTCTTTTTCTCCTTTTGCAATTCCTGTCCTTATAGGGTTTCCAGTATGAATTATATTAGCATTTAAGTTTGTATTTTTTTCGTTAAATGCAACACAGATTTTTTTGGCTTTTTTAGCAAACCATTTAGTAGTTAATCCAGGAAAAGAATTTTGCTCCTGAAGTATTATTGGAATTTTATTTTTTTTATTGGTTGCAATTAATAAAGGAACTGCTGATGCATAGCCACCTGTACCTATAACTATATTTGGCATGAAATCATTATATATTTTTTTACATTTGTAAATAGAACGTATGATTCGGAATGGTAAAATAAAATTTCGGATCATATTATTGTAATGAAGTCCTCTTTGAAATCCTCTAATGGGCAATAAAGTATGCCAAACATCTTTAATAGGGAATACTTTAGCTTCTAAACCAAATTGTGATCCTATGTAATGTATTTTAGTTTTTGGGTTGCGACTAATAATTTCTTCTCCAATTGCTAAAGCGGGAAATAAGTGCCCACCTGTGCCACCTCCTGCTATGATAATTCTCAATTTATCCATAAACAGTATTGCTCCAATAATTATTGTTTATCATTTTTTTATTCTGAGAAATATTTAATATTATACCGATTAAAGCCATATTGATAATCATGCCAGATCCTCCATAACTCACCAATGGCATCGGTAGTCCAGTTACAGGGAATAAACCAGTGACAACTGCAGCATTTACAAATGCATATAAAATCAAATTTGAAGATATTCCAATTGCTAATAAAACACCAAATGGATCAGTACAGTTTTTAGCAATTTTTATTCCTCTTAAGAAGATAAATAAAAACAGAGTAAGTACTGGAACGGTACCGATTAAAAAACCAAGCTCTTCTCCTATAATTGCAAAAATAAAATCTGTGTGTGGAGTTGGTAAAAAGTGATTTTTTTCAATACTATTACCTAAACCAACGCCTACTAATCCTCCATTGCCTAAACTAATTAAGGATTGATTGGCTTGATAGCCAACATCAGGGTTATCTCCAATACCAAAAAATGATAATATTCTTTGGCGTCTGTATTCCCTTGAAAGAAGTATAGGTATGCCTACTAATAAAGCCGCTGAACATGAAAGTGAAATTTGAGATAATTTAGCTCCTCCTATAAATAAGATTAACATTCCCAAAACCCCAATCATTAATGCGGTGCTATAGTCTGGCTGAATAATTATTAAGGCCATAATTGCACTCAAAATAATTAATGCAGGCAAAAGACCTGTTTGAAAGTTTTTTAACTCGTCTCGTTTTTTATCTACATAATATGCCATAAAGATAATTATTGAGAACCTAGCTACATCTGAAGTTTGCAGCGAAAAAGATCCTAGATAAAGCCATCTTGATGGTTTATACCAAGAATACCCATTAATTAAATAAATTGATTTTGTCAAAATTAAAAGGAATATGGATAAAATTATTAAATATGGAGCAAATTGTTTTAGAATTCGATAGTCTATAAAAAGGAACAAA
Source organism: Fidelibacterota bacterium (assembly GCA_002708715.1). Lineage (GTDB taxonomy): Bacteria > Fidelibacterota > Marinisomatia > Marinisomatales > UBA1611. The sequence goes on from PAPB01000037.1 coordinate 14,744, forward strand.
ATCAAAATAAAAATCCCTATTAAAAGTCTTATCAGATGATTTTTTAGGAATAGCATTTCTGTAACACCATCAGTTGATAAAAATGATTCATACCAGCTGGCACTATAAAGCATAATGGTGCCTGTCGCAGCTAATAATAGTAAGTAGATCACTAATTTTTTATCATATTTTTTTAGAATCATATTCATGGTTTTTTTTCTAGTTTTTTAACAATTGATTTGAAAAAAAATCCACGTTCTTCAAAATTTGAGAATTGGTCAAAACTAGCGCAACCCGGAGATAATAATACTATATCTCCGGATTTTGCTATAGAATGGGCTTTTTGTACTGCAGAGTTAAGATCAATTATTTTTATTGATCTTACCGCATCCCCTAATGCAGTAATGATTTGCCCACTGGCTTCCCCATAAGCGATAACTGCTTTTACATTATTAGAATTAATATATGGAAGGAGAAGTTCGAAATTTGCTCCTTTATTATAACCACCAAGTATTAATATTAATGGTTGTGAATATGTCTGGAGTGCTACTATTACTGAATTTATATTTGTAGCTTTAGAGTCATTTATAAATTTTATATCATTTATGGTAGATATGTGCTCTAATCTATGTTCTACACCTCCAAATGTTTCTAGTACTTTTTTTATGGCATTATTTTTAATACCATATAAACTAGCGCATGTAGCTGCACAGATTAGGTTATATAAATTATGGTTACCTTGTAAACTTATATTACTAATTTTAGTGATAGCTTGTTTAGATGAATAATGATATATCTTATCATTATTAATTTGAAAAATTGTATCGTTTGATTTAATACTAAATGTGTTTTTATTGATTTTTTTATTAGCGAAAGCATTGGTTAATATATTATCATCCTGATTATAGATTACTAAGCTCCCGTTTTTAAAATTTTTCACTAATCTTAATTTCATTGCGATATATTCAGACATTGAGTGATGACGATCAATATGATCTTCAGAGATATTTGTATATAGAGCGATATAAGGGCATAAATGCTTTGTAAACTCTAATTGGAAACTTGATATTTCTAATATATAAACTGTTTTTTTAGGTTCTATTATTTCGCTTAGAACAGATTCCGAGAATGAGATTCCCATGTTTCCAGCCATAATTACATTTATATTTTTTGTTTGACACATTTCGTATAAAACATGAGCAGTAGTTGTTTTACCATTAGAACCAGTAATAGCTATTATTTTTGAATTTGTATACCAACTTGCAAATTCTATTTCACTAACAATTGGTATATTTTTTTTCACTGCTTTTTTCACAAGATGAGAATCTTTTGCTATACCAGGCGATAGAATCCATAGATCACTATGAAAAATTTTTGAGCTATGGATTCCAGTCTCTATTGCAATATGTTGATTTTGCATTAGACGTAATGCATTTGTACCTATTTCAATATTTGAATTAATGTCACTTGCAAATACTTTTGCACCAAGATGATTTGCAAGTTTTGCAGCTCCTATTCCACTTAATCCTAATCCGATTACTGTAACCTTTTTATTATAGATATCTATTTTATTTTTATTTTCGATATTTATCATCGTATTTTAAAAGTTGTTAAAGAAAAGAGAGCAAGTAATAGGCCGATTATCCAAAATCTGATAACTACTTTTGTTTCATGCCACCCTGCAAGTTCAAAATGATGATGTATGGGTGCCATTTTAAAAAATCGTTTGCCATTGCCTGTTTTTATTTTTGTCAAACGAAAATAAAATATTTGAATTATTACGCTCATAGCTTCGAAAACAAAGACTCCGCCAATAATAAAAAGTAATAATTCTTTTTTTAAAAGTACTGCAATAGCACCTAAAGCAGCACCCGTAGATAATGACCCTGTATCACCCATGAATATCTGTGCTGGGGATGCATTATACCATAAGTAGCCTATGCAAGCACCTGCCATAGCAGAGCAGAAAATTGATAATTCGCCTGAGCCTGGTATGTAAAGAATATTTAAATAATTAGAATAATCTATTCGTCCAGTTATATATGCAATAGCCGCGAAAACTGTAAAGCAAATTGCTAAAAGTCCAGCTGCTAGACCATCAAGCCCATCAGTTAGATTAACTGCATTAGATGTTCCTGAAATAACTAATACTACCATTAGCGGATATAGTAAACCGAGATCAAGTTCTACATTTTTTAAAAATGGAATAGATATTTTTGTACTAATAGTTGAAAATTCTGGTAATTGAAAAATCCAATAACTAATAATGCAGCCAAGTAAAATTTGCCCTGCCATTTTATACCTAGCTATTAAACCTTTTTTTATTTTTTTAAATACTTTTAAATAATCATCCGCAGCACCTATTATCCCCATCCAAATAGTTGAAAAAAGAATAATCTGGATTAAAGGACTATTTAATTTTGAAAAAAGAAGGGTAGGGAGGAGTACAGACATTAATATTATCACTCCTCCCATTGTAGGCGTGCCCTTTTTCTTCATATGAGATTTAGGCCCTGTTAGGCGAATTTCTTCACCTATTTGGTTTTTATGTAGTATGTGGATAACCCAAGGACCTGTTATGAAGCTTAATAAAAGCGCTAAGATTGCAGAGATTCCTGCACGAAATGTGATATACTCAAATATATTGAAAAATGAGTATGAATCTTTTAAACTTGTAAAAATTTGATGAATCATTATGTTTCAAAAACTCCTTCGATAATTTTTTCCATTTTCATTCCTCTAGATCCTTTAAAAAGAATTTTATCTCCAGTAGTAATTATTGCTTTTAAAGATTTAATTAAGTCTGTTTTTGACTTGAAATGTTTATTCATTATTTCATCATTAATTTTAGAGTGTACGTGTATTGTTTTTTCTCCTATTGTAAAAACAATATCAATTTTTAGATCAGAGCATTTGGTGCCTATATCTTGATGTTGCTCTTTGGCTGCCTGCCCAAGTTCAAGCATATCACCAAACACAAATATTTTACGACCATCATTTGAAAATGCATTTAAATACTCTAATGATGCAATAGATGAAGCAAGATTCGCATTATATGTATCATCAATAATTGTAATATTATCTTTTTGGTTTACAAAGCATCTGCCTAGAGGTGGAGAGAAATTTTGTAATTTTTTAGCTAATCTATCCCATTTTATACCTAAGGTGATAGAAATAGCAGAGACAGGAATACAATTTTTTAAAAATGAAAAATTATGGGAATTAGTAGGTATTTCATATGTATCTAAAATTAATGTAAGCGTTCCATCTTTTTCTTGATATATATCTGCTGGAAAATCACACTCTGGTGTAAGACCATAAGTTATCTTTTCCCCTAATATTGATATTTGAGAAATATATTTATCTGCCATATTTACAAATGCGATACCATTTTCTAATGCCTTAAATAAAAACCCTTTCTCTCTGGCTATATTTTCAAGAGACCCAAATCCTTCTAAATGGGCTGATGCAATATTTGTGATTATACCATGAGTTGGCTCTGCAATTTTACATAAAGCTTCAATCTCTCCTGATTTACTTGCTCCAAGTTCTAAAATTGCAATTTCATGAAAAGACCGCAGCTCAAACATTGTAAGGCAGAGGCCTAAAAGTGTATTATAATTACCTTTCGTTGCAAGCACTTTAAATTCATCTATTAAAACATGGGCTAGAAGATCTTTTGTAGATGTTTTCCCATTTGAACCTGTAATTGCGATTATAGGGATGTCAAAATTTCTTCTCCATCTATTTGCTATCATTGCAATGGTATCTAAAGGGTTTGAAACTATTATTTGTTCTAAATTGACTTTTTTGACCTTATGATTTACTAATGCAGCATTAGCCCCTTTTTTTGATGCTTCAGTTAAAAAATTATGTCCGTCAGTATTTTCTCCTTCCAATGCAATATATAGATCTCCTTGCTTTACTTTTCTACTATCATTTGAGATACCAGTAATCGGACGATTAATTTTTGAAGAAGTAATTTTTTCAAAAATTGTGGTGAACATCTCAGAATTTGCTATTTCAATCCTCAATTAAATCTCCTAATAACTTTTAAATCTGAATATGGTATTTTCTGCCCTAGTATATCTTGATAATTTTCTCTTCCTTTACCTAAAATTGCGACAATATCATTTCTTTTTGCTTTTTTTAATGCTGTCTCTAATCCCTCTTCACGATTTTTATAAATCGAGAATTTGTCTGCTTTGAACCCTGAAATAATTTGATTATTTATATCACTTTGTTTCTCAAATCTTGGATTATCTGGTGTTATATATATATGCTTTGCATATTCTTCAACAATTTGTGCCATCTTTGGACGTTTTTCTTTATCTCTATCTCCTCCAGCTCCAAAAACAACGTACAGGTCTCCGCCATCATTATGCTGTAATTTTTTTAAAGTTTCCATTACTTTTTTATATGAATCAGGAGTATGGGCATAATCAATAATTGCTTTAATTTGATTTTTTAGGTGGTGCACTTCCATTCGTCCAGGAATTATTGCGCATTTAGCTATACCTGTTTCAATAGAGTTTTGATTGAGCCCTAGCGCTTTTGATACTCCAACCGCTGCTAGAATGTTTTCTGAATTAAATTTTCCTATTAAATTTGATTTAATCTTATAATTAAAATTTTCTGTATTAATAACGCCTGATATTCCATTTATTGATATATTTAAAGATTTAAAATGAATTGTATTTGATTTATCATTTGAAAAGGGAATAGTAGATGACTCTAGTATTGATAGAAGTTTTTCCCCAAAAGGATCAGAAACATTAATAATTGATATTGCGTTATTTTTAAGCATTTTGAATAATTTTAATTTTGTTAAGCAATAAGATTTAAAGCTTTTATGGTAATCTAAATGCTCAGGTGTAATATTTGTAAAAACAGCTAAATCAAAATCTATATTATCTACTCTTGATTGATCTAATGCATGGGATGAAACTTCCATAACTACATGAGAGAAATTAGCTTTTAAAAGGTCTGCAAATAATTTTTGAAGTAAAAGAGCATCAGGTGTAGTTAATGTTGCTTGATGATTAATCTCATTAGCTATCAAACCTAAAGTGCCAAATTGTGCAACTTTAATATTGGCCTGTTCTAATATGGATTTGATTATAGATGCTGTTGTTGTTTTTCCATTAGTACCAGTTATTCCAATTACTGTTAAATTTTTTGATGGGTTTCCATAATATTCAGAGGCAATTATTGATAAAGCTTTTCGTGTATTAAGAACTTTTATTTGGGGTACAGAACATTTAATAATGTCATATTGATTAGTTATTATTGCAACAGCACCATAATCTATCGCTTCTTTTATATAATCATGCCCATCGTATTTTTCACCTTTTATGGCAATAAATAAATCACCTTTATTTACATTCTTTGAATTAGTTGAGATACCCTTAAATAAGACGTCAGGTATTTTAGACCCTAAGATTTTTATTGGATCTAATATTTTTGTTAAAGGTCTCATAATTTTAACTCAACATAGCAAATTGTTTTTTGATTTACTATTGAACCAGGAATAGGATTTTGCCGAATAACTTTACCACTACCATTGATTTTATACTTGACACCTTTTTTATTTAGTACCTCCATGGCTTTTCTCATGCTTAGCCCTTTTAATTCTGGAATTTTAATAATATTATTTGAATAATGTTTTTCTATCGAAAGGTCTATAGGGAGCATTGATTCTTGAGTCAGTGTATTCTTTTTAATTTTTTGCGCTACTTGACTAATATAAGGGTGGTTTTTTTGCTGATCTAAAATTGTGGGCGGTATAATATAGTCATCCATATTTATTATTCTTTTAATAATGCGTTTAAATGCTACAGCAGCACCTTGTCCACCCCAATGGTATGGTTGTTTAGGCTCATCAATTAATATTAAAGATAGTAGTTGAGGATTATCAATAGGGAAAAATCCTACAAAGTTTGAAATGAATTTTTCATTTGAATATTTTCCATTTATCCATTTTTGAGCCGTACCTGTTTTACCCGCTATTTTCCATCCTGCTATTTGCGCATTATTTCCTGTACCATTGATAATTACATCTCTAAGCATCATTTTTACTTGATCCATTGTTTTTTCATTAGCAATCTTTCTAATTATCGAGGGACCTTCAGAATAAATTGTTGAGTTTTGGTCATTTATTATTTGTTTAATAATTCGAGGTTTTAATAAATAACCCCCATTAGCAATGGCACAGTATGCCATCGCTAATTGAATGGCAGTTACTCCAACTTCATGGCCCATTGCTATTTGACCTAATGATACAGCACTCCAAATTGGGAAAGGGTTTAAAGTCCCAGAGACTTCGCCTTCAATATCAATTCCAGTTTTTGAACCAAATCCAAAATCTCTACTAGTATTATGCAGAATTTTAGGACCAACATTTTCAATTATCTTTATAATACCAATATTGCTTGAGAATTGTATTATTTGAGAAGCTGATAGGATACCATATTTTTCATGATCCTTAATTGGAATGGTGTAGTACTCGTATTGCCCGTTTTCACAATTAAATTCATCTTGTGGAGTTATTTTATTATTGTATAATGCAGAAACAGCTGATACAACTTTGTATGTAGATCCTGGTTCAAATTGATCAGTGATTGCACGTATTCGGTGATAACTAGGATCAGATTTAGAAAAATTATTATTATTAAACCCAGGAGTCGTAGCTAAGGCTAAAATCTCTCCTGTTTGAGGATCTATAATGATTCCAGTTGCAGACAGAGCATTAGTTTCTAATTGGCGTTGATATAATTCCTCTTCAAGAATTGATTGGTAATTTAAATCCAATGTTAATTGGATATTATTTCCATTTATCGACTTTTTAAATGGCATACCACTTTTATGTTGTATTTTACCGCTATACCCTGTGGTCTTATGAATCCATCCAGGTTTACCTTTTAAATATTTATTAAAAGATTTTTCTAATCCTGATATACCTTCATTATCATGATTGGTATATCCTAATAATTGAGCAGCAATTTGATTATGGGGGTAATAGCGTCGATTTAATTTTTCTATTTCTAACCCTTGATAACTTTTTATTTGCAAATCACCTAGGTCTTTTTTTTGCAAATTGCGTTCAATGTATGCAAACTTAGATTTAGAATTAAATTTTTTCATATATTTATTAACTGAATGGCCTGTCAATGAGCTAAGATCTTTAGCTAGGGCATATTTATCTAATATTTTTGATGGATTAACTGAAAGGGTATAATGAATAATATTTCTTGTTAACGGCCGATTATGTCTATCGAAAATATTTCCACGAGTAGGTAAAATAATTTGTTTTTTTTGAGATTGATTTAAGACTTGAGTTTGATATTCAGCTCCATTTAAAACTTGAATTTGGAATAATCTTAGGCAAAGAGAAATCCATGAGAAGAAGACAAAACTAATTAATATATTTGATCGTAACCTAATTTTTTTATACGTTTTTGTCACAATGTAATCCCATCTGAAGATTCAATAACAACATTAAGAGTTTCAGGCTCTGTGAAACCCATTTTCAATTCATCTTTTGCTCGTTTAGCAATTGCATCTGCTCGATTAAGAGACTCTATAAGACTTTTTAGTTCGTAGATTTCATTATTTAATTCTTTCACAGTAGAATTTTGAATTTCAATATATAATACAGTTTCATCAATTTCAGTATAAACCCATAAGTACATTATTAAACAAGATATAGTCGCAATTGCTGAAAGAAAAAATAACAAGCTATTAATAATGCTTTGATTTTTCTTAGATAATCTTTTCCTTGCCATTATTAAATCTTTTCCGCTACTCGTAACTTTGCACTTCTACAGCGACTATTTTTAATCTGTTCTTCTTTACTAGGGACCCTAGGCTTTTTTGTAATTATATCAATTTTATTTTTGATCGATAGATTTTTGAAAGCATGCTTAACTAGTCTATCTTCTAGAGAATGAAAACTTATTATAATGATTCTCCCACCGTTTGATAAACAATTATAGAAGGATGAAAGAAATTTTTCTAAAATGTCTAATTCATTGTTAACTTTTATTCTTAAAGATTGAAAAACACGAGCAACAGTTCGATCTCGCATTTTTGGAGGAGTAGACAGCCTAATTGCTTCAACTAAATGAAATGTTGTCCTAATGGGTCGCATGCTTACAATACGTTTTGCTATAGAGCGAGAACGTTTCTCACCTCCATAATTAAAAATAATATTAGCCAAATCGCTCGTAGAGTAAGAGTTCAGAATATCAACTGCTTTCAATTTTTGAGTTGAATCAAAACGCATATCTAGTTTTGAATCAATTTTAAACGAAAAACCACGTATCGTAGAATCTAATTGCATAGAAGAAAGCCCTAGATCTAGCACAATACCATCCACTTTTTCAATATTTGATTCTTTAATGATATCTGGCAGGTAATGGTACGAGTCTTTAAAAAGGGAGATACTTTTAGTACTGAAGAGACTTTTTTTACAATATTCAATAGCCTCATCATCTTTGTCAATTCCTATTAAACGTCCTTTGGTTGAAAGATGTTTCAAAATATGAAATGCGTGGCCGCCGTAACCTATTGTGCAATCTGCGTATGTCCCAGATTGATTTATATTGAGGTAGTTCACTACATCCTCTACCATAATAGGTATATGGGGTTTTATTCCTGTTTTTGCAGGGATTTTGGTCACAATACAATTTTATCGGAAAGGGCATCGTATTCTTCTGGATTAATTTTTGAAATATTAGTGTCAACATTATTAAGTTGAATTGGATCCCATATCTCAATTTTATTTACCATTCCTATAATTAATATTTCTTTTTTAAGAAAGGAATATTCAACTAGGGACGGAGTTAATTTAATCCGTCCCTGTTTATCGTATGTGGAAGGGGTGGCATATCGTGCTGTATTTCGAACGAAAGCCCTATGAATTTTTGAAAGGGAAGATAAACTTTTTAAATCTTTTTCTATTTGTTGCCATTGTATTAGTGGATAAACCCAGATACATGGATCAAGACCACGTGTTATTACAAAAGTTTCAAGATTGTCTTCTGACATTGCCTGTCTAAATTTAGATGGTATATTGATACGTCCTTTAGAATCTAAAGAATAGGAATATTCGCCTATGAATGTGTTTTTTGTTAATGTCATCTCAAATTTTGGGTAATTAACCCACAACTACCCACAATTTTACTTCAAAGACAGAATAATGTCAATAATATATACTAATATGATGTTTACATATTGATTTTTATGTAATATTGGAATATATCATAAAACTTACGAGAATAGTATACTAGTAATTAACTAGTGGTTAAAAGTGGGTAAATATTAAAAAATAGGTTTATATCTTTCGATTGCTAAAGAAGGCGGAGTAGGTTCGAATACTATACGTATAGGGGAAGAGTAACCCGAAATTTGTTTTAATTCAGTAGCATTAATAAATAAACTTAATCCATTTGTTGCATTGAATATAATTTCTGATTTTTCAATAAATGCATTTAAATCTAATTCTCGATTGGGATTGAGAATATTGCTTATTGGAGGTAAGGTGTCATTTTTAAATGTATAAGCAATTTGATTGATAGTTTTTAGTTTTACAAAGAAAGGAGGGGAGACAGAAAGAAGCTCTTGACTTGAGTGATCTTGAACATAGTCTTTAATTAAATCATCATAAGTTAAAGGAACAATTCTTTTTACAATTATAGGCCCGTCGCTACTACCTATTGCGTTACTTTCTTGATTGAATATTTTTTGAAAAATAAAAATTGAAAATATAAAAATAAGAGAGAAAGATCCTGCAATTAAATATTCATGCCTTAATTGTTTATTGGATATAAAATTATTTTGAAATTGTTTAATCTCACTAATGCTCTGTGAATTTTCATTATTACTTATTAAAGGTATTTTATTTCCTAAATATGAATCTAATTGTTCAAGTGCTCTACCAGAGTCACTACCAATTTCTTCAGCATATGCCCTCAAAAAGAGTCTTAGATAAGGTGTCTCAATATCTGCGAAATTTCCATTTTCGATATCAAGCAAGTATTGAACATTAATTTTTGTTCTCTCACTTATTTCATCTAGGGAAATTTTATGAGATTTGCGCAGCTCTTTTAATTCTTTATAAAATTGTGTCAAAACTATTAATAATAATTAGCAAAATTACATATTGAAAGTTAAAAATAAATAGTTTTATGATTGTTGGTTGTAAAACTATTTATTTGATAATTGAACTTATTATAAATAATAAATTATTTTAGGTATTTTGAAAAAGTGTACAATAATTTTTATAAAATGAAGAAAGAGGGAATCCCATTACATTATAGTAACATCCATTTATTCTATTAATATGAATAGAAAATCCATCTTGAATACCATAGCTTCCTGCTTTGTCATAAGGTTGATATTTGTTCACATACGATAAAATATCTTTATCGGATAGAGGTAAAAAAGAAACATAAGTTCGTTCATTAAATGTACAATCTATTTTTTGATTTAGTTTTAAAATTGATACTCCTGTAATAACCTCATGGGTTTTTCCAGATAAAGATTTTAGTATATTAAAACTTTCATTTTTATCTTTTGGTTTGCCTATTATTTTATTTCCAAAAAACACAATTGTATCTGCTCCAATCACAATCTTATCATTATAAGTCTGTGCTATTTTTAAAGCTTTTTCTCGTGCAAGACTTTCTGTTAATGCTTCTGGTGGAATATTACTATTGTTATATTCAACAATATGACTGGGTATCACAGAAAATTGAAATCCAATTTGATTTAATAACATTTTACGCCTTGGTGATTCAGACGCTAATATATTTTCTCTCATTTAATTTTTCCTTTATTTAAATTTAGCACACCTTCCTATAAAAGAATTTGCTCCATTCTCATCTGTAGCTTTTAGTCGGTACAGATATACACCATTTGCAATATTATCACCAAAAGTGTCCAAACCATTCCAATTGATTATATTAAATCCAATTTGTGAATTATTTCTTTTTATACTTTTTATCTTTTTCCCGCCTAATGTATAGATTTCTATGCTTATATCAGCAGTCTTGGTTAGTTCAAAAGTAAATTGAGTTGATATTGTGAAAGGATTAGGGTAATTATATACATTATAGATTTTTAATTTATTAATTTCAGTTCTATAAAGAATTATGTTTTTTTCATTTGGATTATTAGCATTGTCCCAAGCTTTTACTTTTAAGTTTAATTCATTATTGTTAGTAGGGTAATTTATTGTTCCAGTTATAATACTATTAGTATCATAATAAAATTTATTAGTCAGGTTATTTGTTTCTTCATTATTTAAATCTGTTAGAATAATTTCATGACCAGGCTCATTTGTAAGATTTATTCCTAAAGGATCTGATATCCTTATAATGAGATTATTATTTATAGTTAAATGATCACCATCCTCTAATCTTACGCCAGATGAAGTTTCAAATATTATATTTGGCCCTTGATTATCTTGGGTATTAGCACCGCCTATTAATGGTATTGAGTTTATAATTCCAATTGCATCTTTTTTATCATTATTTATATACAAAAGTAATTTTGATGGATCATTTGAATAAGAGATATCTTGTGGAATACGTAACGTACCTTCGAAATTAGAATTTGAAATTGAGAATTTTCCTCTAAACAAAGTAGCACCTGGTAATAAGAATGATAGACTATATGTCTCAGATGATATTTCATAATCACGAGTAACAGATCTGTCAGCATCAATTAAATGTATATAGCCAATTCCATCATTAGATATAATGTTTTGCAATCCATAAAAAGTACCCTTTTCTAGTGTTTCTAATGTATCAGGTGTAATTGATAAGGATAATACAGTATCTTTTGGTAGAGGAACTAACATTGCAGGGTCCCCAAACAATTGGAAATATTGTGATTCTGAACTACCATCTTTAATAGATTGAAGGATGGAACCTATGGAAAGGTTGCTGACATTCCCATTATAAAAAATATTTTCGAATAAATTTTTAGTGTATCTTTCATTTCCAACAACTGTGATTGGTCGTGTCGTTGATATTACCATTGCAGCTGCATTCATTTTAGCTCGTATTAATTCTTCTGCAAAAGATTCATTTAAAGGATCATCAAACCAGCCAAAAGAACAAGTCCCGACTATCCATAAAGGAAGCGTCTTATCTATATTTATTTGGTTAATATCTCCGCGATTAAGATCAAGTAGTTTTTCTTGTGCAAGTTGGTAGGGAGAACCATGTCCGATGTATGAAATAATTCCTGTCCCACTATTTAAACTATTAAACAATGCTTGGGTTGCAGCGGGTTTAATTACTCCATATGCAGATGCATCACTTACCTCTGGATATTCGATCATATATAATTTTTCAATATTTATAAAAGATGGTATAAGATTAGCGATTTCTTCAGAATTGATTGTATGTGATTGTCCTGTTGCAATTGAGCCATGGTTGGGCTCAGGTCTAGCTGCATCATCTGCAATTAAAGTGACTTTTTGTCTCCATGGGCCAAACATAGGATTTGTTTCTATTTCTTCAACTTTTTCAATAAAATCATATACTTCTTGAATATTTTTAGCTGGGTACCGACCAGTCGATATTTCTGGTATATTACCATATGTAGTTGCTAGAAGATCATCAGTGGCATAACTGCGGTTTGATTGAACTTGAATTGTTGGTACCACTATTGATGAGTTACCATTTATATTTCTATAGTCATATCCTCCATCACCTAATAATAATGCATTGTTTGGTCTAGGCATTATCCATTGCTCTTGAGTCCATTGAATAAAACTGCGAATAGCCATGGGATCTGGGTTTCCAGCAGAAAATTCAGTATATATATTTTCTAAACTTGCATATATTGCTGGATTTCTTAATTCAAGTAAGTTTGTTGTTGCAGTTCTAAATTCATCAGGTCCAATAATTATGTAATCAGCTTGGATATTTGTTTGTCTTAGATTATTAAATTGGTGATTATTTTTTAATTGAATATTATCAATACTGATAATATTGTCTGAGTTAAATAGTACAAAGCGTTTAGTGTGATTTGTAGAATTAGATACATTAGAAAAATTAGATTCATCTATATTTAACATTTTTATATTTTCATGGTCTGTTATATTCCAAAAATTTATATTATCTGGTTTGAGACCACTAAAATTAAATCTTATATCTTGATTCTGTACGGGTGAAAAGAAAGTGTAATTCTCTTCATATGATAATTCTCTCGCATATGTTATTTCAAAAAAATCTAAATAAGGTAGTGAATTAGGATCTGTTGTAGAATTAAGTAAATAAAATATATTTGTTCCATTAATAAGATTAGTGGCTTGATTATTTGCCAAAATAGTTCTAAATGAATTACCAGACCAATTTATAGTTTCTCCAATTTGAATTCCATTTAAATTATTAAAAAAAATTTTTATTTCATGAGATGAAGAAGACCCATTATTAGAATTTCCTTTTATCTTAGCTATTAAGTTAAAAGTACTTCCTAATTTAGGTTTAGATAGATTTATAATTATTGGTTTTGATGTTCCTGGAGCTATTGGATCACTAAGCCATTCTAAGCCCGATGCATTTAAATTTGTTATATCTATTTCAATATGATCAGATAATATTCCATAATCAATTAATAATCCTGTTTCAGGCTGATCCTCTTGTAGAATCCTTTTTCCTCTTAGATTTATATCATCTGGTATAAATAGCCAGCAGGAGTTAGTATTGAAATATAAATTTTGATGCCATTCAATATTATTTTGAATAATATCAAAGCCAGAAGCTCCTTTGCCATAAAAAATGATTTGATCCTCTGGATCAAATGAGCCATCTTCTTCTCCTTTAATAAGTAATGAAATTTCTTTGAGATTATCTGGGATAGGTTGATTTAATTCTTGAGTTCTAGATCGACCCAATTCATTGTTCATAAAAATAGAAATAGACCTTGGATCAATAATTGATATTTCTCCATAAGCATTAGATAATAATTCGTAAGATATTGAGTAAACATCATCATTCTCTATAAAGAATTGGAACCATTTTCCTTCATATGTTGTAGTGGTCAGATTATTTATTCTTTGGTTTTTTAAAATCCATGATTTAGCAACATCCCAATTTATAATACGATTTTTTAAAAATTGTTTTTCAGATGCATTCGCAGTCCTATAACTTTTTCTAGTTTTCTGAAAATCAATAGAGATTTTTATTTTTTTAAAGTAATAATTTGTATCTGAAAATGGAGAAATACTTAAAGTTGCTATTTGTAAATTTTTTAGTTTTTGTTTGTTAATCCAATTAAAGCCAGATTGTTCATTATGCTTAGATTTAAAAGGAATTAAGGATTTGTTGAAATATTCAATATTTGTAGATGGTAGTTCATTATTTGGTAACCCTATAATTAGACTAGTGTTATATAGGTCTGCTTCTGTTAATGCGTCTATATGTAATTCTATAATAAGTTTTTGATTATTATTTTCAATTAATTTTTTTGAAACTGTTGCAAATAAAAAATCGATTGCAAATAATAATAATAATATATTATAGACTAATAATTGATTTAACATAAAAAAATAATTTTACTAGGTTGGTAAGTTTAATTGAATTCAAGTAAATTATGATAGGCCATTTATAATAAAATTTTAGGATTAAGTTCCTCAAAATCTATACTTTAATTAATAGGAAAAAAATATATGTTTGATTTGAGAATGATACAAAATGTTTATGAAAAAATGAATCAAAACATTAAGGTCATTCGTAATCTTTTGGAAAGGCCACTAACGTTGACAGAAAAAATATTATATTCACATATCTACTCTAATAACATAGATGAGATATATGAAAGAGGTGAATCTTATGTAGAGTTTTCTCCTGATAGAGTAGCAATGCAGGATGCTACTGCTCAAATGGCTCTTTTACAATTTATGATGGCAGGAAAAAATAAGGTTGCCGTACCTTCAACAGTTCATTGTGACCATTTGATTCAAGCAAAAAATAATGCTGGATTAGATTTAAAAAGTGCATTAGATGTTAATGGAGAAGTTTATGAATTTCTTGAATCTGTATCTAGTAAATATGGTATTGGCTTTTGGAAACCAGGAGCTGGTATTATTCATCAAGTTGTATTAGAAAATTATGCATTTCCTGGTGGGATGATGATTGGTACTGATAGTCACACTGTTAATGCAGGTGGGCTTGGTATGGTGGCAATTGGTGTTGGCGGTGCAGATGCTGTAGATGTTATGGCAGGGATGCCATGGGGATTGAAATTTCCTAAATTGATAGGAATAAAATTAGATGGAGAAATGAATGGGTGGACTTCTGCTAAGGATATTATTCTCAAAGTTGCAGGCATTCTGACAGCTAAAGGTGGTACTGGCTCTATTGTTGAATATTTTGGATCAGGATCAGATAAACTGTCCTGTACTGGAAAAGGTACTATTTGTAATATGGGTGCTGAAATAGGTGCGACAACATCAATTTTTGGCTATGACAAAAATATGTCAAAATATTTAAGAGCAACTGGTAGATCAGTGGTAGCTGATTTAGCAGATAAAATACAAAGTGATTTATGCTCTGATAGTGAGGTTATTGATAATCCATATAGATATTATGATGAAGTAATTGAAATTGATCTTAATAGTTTGGAGCCCTACATTAATGGACCATTTACACCTGATAAAGCAACGCCTATTTCACAAATGAAAGCTGAAGCAGAAAAGTATAATTGGCCTATAAAAGTTGACGTTGGTTTAATAGGTTCTTGTACTAACTCTTCTTATGAAGATATTTCACGAGCTGCATCTATTGCTGATCAGGCTGTTAAAAATGAAATACCTATTAAGTCAAAGTTTACGATTACTCCAGGATCAGAACAAGTTAGGTTTACAACCCAAAGAGATGGTTTTATTGAGATTTTTGAGGAATTAGGTGCTGAAGTCTTTGCTAATGCTTGTGGACCATGTATCGGACAATGGGCAAGGCAAGGAGCAGAAAATAGTGAGAAGAATTCAATTATTCATTCTTTTAATAGGAATTTCGCAAAACGAGCAGATGGAAATCCTAATACCCATGCTTTTGTTGCTTCGCCAGAGGTTGTTACAGCTCTAGCTATTTCAGGTGATTTAACTTTTAATCCTTTGGAATCATATTTGGTTAATAAGCATGGAAAAAAAATAAAATTAGCTCCACCATCTGGTATAGATTTACCGAAAAATGGTTTTGATGTTGATGATTTAGGATACAAACCTCCAGCAGAAGATGGATCAGATATCATTATAAAAGTTGATTCACAATCAAAAAGATTACAATTATTAAAACCATTTTCACCATGGAATGGTCAAAACTTGATGAATTTAAAGTTGTTAATTAAAGCTAAAGGTAAATGTACTACAGATCATATATCTATGGCTGGACCATGGCTACGATTTAGAGGTCATTTAGATAATATTTCTGATAATATGTTGACAGGTGCTATAAATTATTTTAATGGTAAAGCAAATCATGTTAAGAATCAATTGACAAATGAATTTGGACCAGTTCCATCAACTCAAAGGTTTTATAAAAAACATTTGATATCTTCAATTGTTGTTGGAGATGAAAATTATGGTGAAGGATCTTCAAGAGAGCATGCAGCAATGGAACCTCGTCATCTTGGAGTAAAAGTAATTCTGGTTAAATCTTTTGCAAGAATTCATGAGACTAATCTAAAAAAACAAGGTATGTTGGCTTTAACATTTAATAAAAAATCAGATTACGAGAAAATAATGGAAGATGACACTTTTAATTTAAAAGATCTTGATAATTTTAAAGAGGGTTGTCAGATAACATTGGAAACTATTCATAGTGATGGTTCTATAGATATTATAATTTGCAATCATAGTTATAATCAATCTCAAATAGAATGGTATAAATCTGGATCTGCTTTAAATCTTATCAGTAAAAATATTTAGTTGTTTTTTTAAAATATTTATTATACTGTAGAAGGCTATAATAATAGTAGATATACATAAAAATAACGACTTTTTTTATTTTAAGGTTAACCTAAACTATAAAATTATATATATAAGGTGAATTATTATGTCAAAACTTTGGGATGATCTCAAGGATAATATGAAAGATTGGAGTGTCTCTGCAGTAGAAAAAGCAGAAGAAATGAGTAAAATTGCTGTAGCAAAAACTGAGGAGATGACTCGTATATCAAAGGTCAAATTTGAAATTCATCAGTTATATAGAGAGATGGATAAAATATATGCAGATTTAGGTAAGCTAGTTTATGAGCATACTAAGAATGACCATATGGCTTCATTTTCAGGGAATAAAGATTTCTTTGAGCTAGTTAGCAAAATTGAAAACATAAAAATAAAAATAAATTCTAAAGAAAGCCAAATTGTAGTTATAAAAAAGGATTATGATGCTGATGATAGAGATGAGCAGGAAAGTAAAGACACAATTGAACATGATTTTCCTGAAATACCAAAAAATAGCGAATAATTGAATACGCAAGATTAATATTATAGATTCAATCCATTGAAATAGGTAAGTAATTGAATAATTTCATAATACAAAGAGAATCTGATGATAAGGTATCTCAGTGGCGTTTAGATAGAAGGCAAACAGTGTTATTTGTTTCTTTATTATCAATAATCCTATTATCATTTATTTTTTTATCAGCAGATATACTTAGTCATTATTTTTATGAAAAAAGGTTAGATAATTATAAAGAAAACTATAATCAAATATCAAATAATCTGCAACAATTACAGCTTAAATTAAAGCAATTAGATAATAAGTTAGATAAAATTGAGGAGAAGGATCGAGCAGTAAGGGTTTATGCAGGAATGCCTAATATTGATAAGGATATAAGAAAGTTAGGTACCGGTGGTCATATATTAAAATCTAATATATTATCAGATAACTTAGCTCCAGCAATAAATAAAGAATTAGTTGCTCTTGAATTGGATATTGAAAAAATATCGCGTCATGTAAATTTAGAATTGAATAGCTATAGTGATATATATGAAAAAGTGAAAGAAGATGTTGAACGAATATCAAAAATCCCATCTATAAGACCAGTAAAAGGTGGTTTTTTGAATTCATCTTATGGATATAGAAAAGACCCTATTGATAATGTAATGCGATTTCATCAAGGACAAGACATTACAGTAAAATCTGGAACTCCAATATATGCTCCAGCTGATGGAATTGTTAAAAGAGCTTATTATGCAGGAGGGTTTGGCAACCATATCAAATTAGATCATGGAAATGGATATTCTACACTTTTTGCACATCTATCTAAGATAAAAGTTAAACATGGACAAAAGGTGAAAAGAGGAGATGTTATTGGTCACACTGGAAATACTGGAAGATCTACAGCTCCACACCTTCATTATGAAATTCATTATTATGGTGAATCAAAAAACCCATTGGATTATTTTTTTCATAACATGCAATAATTATTTTTAATAATGATTTAAAACACCAATGTTATAGTCAGTCGCAGTTATATTATGGAATTATCTCAAGTAAAAGAAAAACAAATATTTAAAGAAAAAAGATCGTATAGGAAGAAGTACTATATAGAGACTTATGGTTGTCAAATGAATGTTGCTGATTCTGAATTAATAGAAGCAATGTTAGAAAATGAAGGTTACATTGTATCAAATGATCCATGGAAATCTGATGTTATATTTATTAATACGTGCTCAATAAGAGAAAAAGCGGAAGAGAAAATCCATTCACAACTTGGCCGATGGGATTTAATTAAGAAACAAAAGCCTGAAATACTAATTGGTGTGCTTGGGTGCATGGCACAAAATTTAAAGCAAGATTTATTAGAGAATAGACCATTTGTTGATATTGTTTTAGGTCCAGACTCATATCGTAACCTTCCTACTTTATTAAAAAGAAAATTAAAAGATCGTAATAGTATTGTTGATACTAAGCTTTCAAGATTTGAAGTTTATGAAGGACTTTTCCCAAATAGGAGAAATGGTATTAATGCGTGGATTTCAATTATGAGAGGCTGTGATAAATTTTGCACCTTTTGTATAGTACCGTTTACTAGAGGAAGAGAAAGAAGTCGAAGTCTAGATAGTATCCTTTTTGAAGCTAAACAGGCTATAAAAGATGGTTTCAGAGAAATAACTCTTTTGGGTCAAAATGTAAATTCATATAATTATAACCAATATAAATTTCATAACTTGCTTGAAAGAGTAGCTAAAATTCCTGGAGTAGATAGGATAAGGTATACTTCACCACATCCTCAAGATATTACAGATGACTTGCTTCAAGTGATGTCTCAATATGATAATATAAGTAACTATATTCATCTTCCATTACAATCTGGTAATAATAGAATCCTTAAAAGAATGCATCGTTCATATACCCAAAATGATTTTTTGGTTTTAGTAGAAAAAATTAGAGAAAATTTACCTGGAGTTGGGATTTCTACGGATATTATTGTTGGTTTCCCAGGTGAAACGGAGGAGGAGTTTCTTGATACGATTTATGTTATGGAAAAAGTTAAATTTGACTCTGCATTTACATTTAAATATTCACCTCGACTAGGTACAAAAGCCTATGAATATGATGACCAAATATCTGAAAATATTAAAAAATGTCGTTTAGAGAAAATAATTAAATTGCAAAAAGAACATTCTCTTATAAGGAATTCTAAACTCTTAGGAACTATTCAAACAATATTAGTAGAAAAAGAATCAAAAATGTCCAAAAAACAATGGGCTGGTAGGACAGATTCTAATAAATGGGTTATATTTGATAAAGGTAATGTTAATGTAAATGATTTAGTTAAAGTAGACATAAAAGATGCAAAGGGTATATCGCTCCGTGGGGAGTTAATTAATGAGGTAAAAGCAGCATAATGAAATTAATTAAAACATTTTTTATAATTATCATAATTCTTTTTATAGTTTATTTTCTTAGTATGAACAGTGCAACTGCGGATATTGATCTTCTTTTTAAAAAATTTAATAATGTGTCAATAGCTATGATAATATTCAGCACTCTATCAATAGGTATTTTGTTTGGTTATATTTTAGCTGTTTTTTCAGTATTATCTTCAAAAGCTAAAAATCGTAGTTTGCAAAATAAGATAAAAAGTTTATCAGATGAATTGAATGATCTTCGTAATGTAGCCGTAGATGAAAATATCTATGAAAAAGATGGGGTGAATTGAATTTAGTTGCTCTTTATATAATATTTACAATAATAACTTTAGGAATTATTGCATTATATTTTTTTTATCTTAGAAAATCTAAAAAGATTCCACAAACTGACACTCTTTTTACTGATGCACTTAATGCAATGATTAGTGGCAATGATAGCAAGGCTATTTTGTTATTACGCCAGGTGGTTAAGCAAGATACGAACCACGTAAAAGCATATCTTCAACTTGGTAATCTTTTAAGAAAAGAAAATTCTGAACAAGCTATAAAAATACATCAGTCCTTAACAGTACGTCCAAATTTAAATTCTGATTTAAAAGTTGATATTCATAAGTCTTTAGCTAAAGATTATATAGAAATTGGATATATAGAGAATGCGATAAAAGAAGCAAAGGAAATTTTGACTTTAGAGAAACGAAACCTTTGGGCGATCGAATTTTTGATTAAAACAGCTGAGGATGATCAAAATTGGGAAGAAGCTGCTGTGTGGAGTAGGCATCTACAAAAGGTTACAGGTAAAAAGAAAACAGATAATGTTGCGCGTTTTGATGTTTATAAAGGTTTAGATTCTTTTGGAAATGGAGAATTTGATGAAGCTAAATCTTTTTTTAAAAAAGCCATTAAAATTTCACCCAATTATAATTTGTCTTTTAGATATTTAGGTGATGTATATGAAAAAAAACGTGATTTAGTCAAAGCTGTGGAAAATTGGCAAATATATGCCACTAAAGAACTTGAATTAGGAGTGTCTGTATATCATAAAATTGAATCGGCATTGTTTGATCTTGGTCGTTATAGTGAAGTAGAGAACTTTTATAGAAAAATTATTGATTTAGATAAAGGTAATCTAGAAGCTGTAATTAAACTTGCAAATGTTCTTGAGGAAAAAGGTGAAACAGATTCTGCTTTAAGTCTTATTGAAGATTCTATTAAGAATGGTAATAGAGATATACGTGCTGATATTATGAAACTTAAATTATCTCTTCAAATAGCAACACCATTAGATCTTGGGCATCAAATAGACCTTATAATTAATAAATTATCAAAAAATGATAATGATTAAGTTTTTTTATTTTTTTTTATCGATCTTTATCTATAGTCAAAATATAGATATGTATTTATCATTAATTCATGAAGGTCAGACTGAAACTGTTAAAGAAAATTTACCGAAATTAATCTCAAAATATCCTAATGATGCTGGAGTGATCTATTTAAGTGCTCTTTTAACAAAAGATGGGTTGAAATCTATAGATTCATATAATTTGATAATTGAAAAATTTCCTGAATCTAAATATGCAAGTGATGCAGCGATAAAAATAGGTGAATATTTTTATTCTCGTGGATTATACTCACAAGCATGTAGACAACTATCATACTTCCCAAGGAAATATCCTCGATTTCGAGATATGCAAAGACCAATGGATTTAATGGTCAGTTCATTCAAAGCTATTGGTGAAAGTGATTCGGCAAAATATTATATTAGTATATATCAAGGTATGTTTCCATATCTAGATATGGAAAAATATGGTTTTGAAACTAAGATTATTAATCAAAGTAGTAATTTGGGCAATGTTAGTAAAAATAATGAAAAATATCCATACGTAATTCAAATAGGAGCTTTTGGTAATATTAAAAATGCAAAAAGATTAAAACTTCAAGCAAGTCAGATTGGCTATAAAGTTGAAATTGTTCAAGTTCAAACTAATGGTAAAGGATTACATGCAGTACGAATTATACGCTATAAATCTAAATCATCTGCAGAAAAAGTAGGTCAGGTTGTTAAAAGAAAATTAGGGGTAGATTATAGAGTTTTATATCGTCCTCCTAATGGATAGTAGATTATTTTGGGAATGATTGAGTAGCTGGTGCTCTCCGCGGCCTTCAAAGCCGTTGTCTGCAGATATTCTGCAGAGCTGGGTTCGATTCCCAGGCGTTCCCGCATATCATTTTATATTAATTATGTTAAAATTGAATTATAATCGCTATTATTGTTTAGTTCTAAGAGCGCTTTTATAATGGCGGTTATTTTGAGGATAGAATAATTCAATTTTTATTCATTTAAAATAGAAAAATTATTATTTGGTATTGTAATGATTGATAAAAATAAAACTGTGGAGATTAAATATTAGTAAAACAAAAAAAATTGCTTTGATTGGAGGCGCTGGATTTATTGGTCATAATTTAGCTCTTTCATTAAAAGCACAAGGCCACATGCCTATTATTATTGATAATCTTTCGGTAAATAATATTCTATCTTTTGCGAATATAGAAACTAAAGATAGAAAATTATATTGGTCTATATTGAATAAAAGACTAGAGTTGCTACATAAGAACAAAATAGATGTAAATATTGAAGACGCTAGAAATTATAATGCTGTTTCTATGATCCTTAATGATTACAGTCCTGATATTATTATTCATTTAGCAGCTGTCTCACATGCTAATAAATCTAATAAAGATCCACATACAACTTTTGATCATAGCCTTAGGACTCTTGAAAATGTTTTGGATATTTGTAATAATATGGGATCTAGATTTATATATTTTTCATCAAGTATGGTTTATGGAAATTTTTTAGATAGTTCTGTGACTGAAGACACTCAATGTAATCCTATTGGTATTTATGGTGCTTTAAAATATTCTGGTGAATTAATTATCAAAGCTTATCATAGGGTTTTTGATTTACCTTATACTATTATTAGGCCATCTGCGTTATATGGAAATCGTTGTGTAAGCCGTAGGGTTGGACAGATTTTTATTGAAAATGCTATTCAAGGTTTAGATATTAATATTCAAGGAGATGGAACCAGCATGTTGGATTTTACTTATATTAATGATTTAACTGATGGACTTGGATTGGTTATAGATAACCCAAAAGCAATAAATGAAACTTTTAATCTTACTTATGGTGAAGCTAGAAGCGTGCGAGCAATGTTGGAAATTTTACAAGAGCATTTTGATGGATTAAAAATTAATTATATTGATAAAGATTTATTATTGCCTGAAAGAGGAACTTTAAATATTGATAAAGCTCGAAATTTGATTGGTTATAAACCTAATTATTCACTTGACATAGGGTATCCAAAATATATCAAGTGGTATAAAAAATTTTGGGAAACAATATCAAATTATTGATTTTTTATATAATGTGTTTTAATCTATCATATAAAGATATTTTTTAAATGCCAGCCGAAAATTTTTCGTAATTCATTCGGTGACCTTTTAAACTCTAAACCAAGCTCGATTTCTGCAATATTATAATGTGATTTATCATTATAATTTTCCCAAAGTAATTGCGGATATAAACTTGAATAGAATTTATATGGATATTGTTCATTTAATGTGGGATCATTTTTTGCATTAATTAATAAGGAACGACCATATATGAAAACCTTTTTACGCATTATTAAACTATAAAAGATTGCACTTGAAAATGATTCAGATGACACATATTCATGTTTATTAATGCATTTAATAAAATTAAATAAAAAATTGGGGTTATTATCTCTATACCCCATAGTTACTACTGAGATTCCTTGATGTTTAAAAAGGTTCACAATTGTTTTATTTTCATATTCTCTCCAGCCTAGAGAAACGGTAATAGATTTAAATAAAGGCAGAATTTTTTTTAAATCTTCAATATATCTTTTATGAATATCAATTGTATCATGAAAACCATCATGCTCTGATGTGTGCACTGGAAATAGGATTAGAGTCTTAGGTTTATAATTATTGTTAATATATAAATTTTTTGGCAGATAAAGAAATGGTGCGCCAATTGCCACAACATTTTTATAGCCATATTTAATACTCTTTTTCTTATTATATTTATTTATAACATAATATCTTTTAAGCTTTTCTTCTTTATTATGTAGAAAAGGATTGGCTGCAATACCATGTCCATATGACCAACCATGTTGTACTTCACCATTAATTTTATAAGGTAGTATAGTTTTTGTATATTGTTTTAATATGTGATAATGACCATAATAAAGATTATCTATATTAGTTTCCCAAAAATTATTTTGGAAAGGTTTTGGGATCTTTTTAATTTTTTTTTTCAGTAAATATAATTTTGTTTTTGTATTACTCAGCAAAAGAGTGACTCCAAAAAGATTAAATTAGTGTTAAAAATTAACTTTTATTTAGGTAAGCAAATGACAATATTATCAAAAATAGATATAAAGTATATTAAGATTCAATTCAAACAAAAAATTATTGTATTTAATGTCCTATAATTTTTGAATAAATTTAGTTTTTAAGATAAGGTATTATCAGATTTATGTTGACTATTATAAAAAATCAGTCTTTAAATTATTCCATTTTTAGAAATCAATGGATTATTTGTTTTAGGTAATTTATTAGATGAATATTGCCATTATTATTCAAGCCAGAATGGAATCAAGTCGTTTACCAAATAAAGTTTTAAAAAAAATTAACGATAAACCTTTATTAGAATATTTGATTGAACAGATACGCATTAAAAATGATGGATTACCTATTATTATCGCTACTTCGAGGAGCATAACTGATGAAAAAATTATCGATTATTGCACAAATAATGATATTGAATTTTATCAAGGCAGTTTTCATAATGTAGCCTCACGATTTTTTAATATCATTAAAATAAATAACCTTGATTATTTTATTCGAATTTGTGCAGATAGTCCACTTTTTGATGGTGATCTTATTAGAAAATCTGTTGATTTAATTGATAATGAATTAGATCTCATTACAAATATCTACCCAAGGACTTTTCCGAAAGGTCAATCAGTAGAAATTATAAAATCAAAGACATTTAAAAATATTTTTCGAAACTTTTTTAAAAAATCTCATTTTGAGCATGTAACAAATTATTTTTATGAAAATATCGATAATTTTAAAATAAAAAGCTTAATAAATAATACAAATATGGAACATGTAAATTTGGCTGTTGATACAAAAGCGGATTTTAAAAATGTTAAAAATATTATTTATAAAATGAAAAAACCCCATTATAAATATTCTTTTGAAGATCTATTAAAGTTATGAGAAAATTCAATAAGAAGATTTTAAATGTTTCAGTAATAGGAATGGGCATTGGTGAAAAGCATGTTCAAATTTATTTAGAAAATATATATTGTAATCTGGTAAGTATATGTGAATTTGATATACAAAAATTAAAAAAATTAAAAAATAAATACCCTGAGGTAAAAATTTATGATAATTCTCAGCATATATTTAATGATCCTAATATCGATTTAGTTTCGATAGCGAGTTATGATAATTATCATTCTGAACAGGTTATCGCTGCAATTAAAAATAATAAACATGTTATGATTGAAAAACCTTTATGTTTAAATGAAAATGAATTTAAAAGAATTCATAGAACACATATTGCAAACAAGAGAATCAATATGTCCTCCAATTTTGTATTAAGGTCAAATGATAGATTTAAAAAAATTAAAAAAGAGATACATAGTAATGATTTTGGAGATATTTTATTTATTGATTGTGATTATTTGTGGGGAAGAAAAGAAAAGCTTTTTGGGTGGCGTGCAGATATGGACTTTTATTCAATAATATTAGGAGCAGCTATTCATATGATTGATTTAGTAATGTGGATGATGCAATCTAAGCCCAAAACCGTTTATGCAGCTGGCAATAAGATTGGTATGGAAGGTAGTAATATCAATAATAATTGTTTTGCAATCCTTATATTAAAATTTAATAATGGTGTTATCGCTAAGATTACTGGTAATGGAAGTTGTGTGCATCCTCATTTCCATGGTATTAAAATTTTTGGATCAAAACAAACAGCTATTCATGATTTAGATGATGCGTATTTTTTAAATAAGTCTCAATCAGGTTTTAAAAGAAAAATGATAATTGAGCCATATCCTCAGAAGGAAACACGTAAGGAAATAATTAATAGTTTTGTAGATTCAATTGTGAATAGTCAATTAAATGCTCTTGTAACACAGCAAGATGTATACAATGTCATGTCTGTAGGTTTAGCTGCAGAAAAATCAATAAAAACACAAAAAGAGATTAATATAGATTATCTTCAATTATGAAAAATATTTCTTTTTCTAGTCCAGATATTATTAATGAGGATATCCAAGCAGTCATTGAAGTGATCAAAAGTGGATGGTTAATTCATGGTAAATATTCAAAAACACTTGAAGAGCTCTTTTGTGAATTTACTGGAGCAAACTATGCGGCTACTGTATCTAATTGTACTGCTGGTTTACATCTAAGTTGTTTATCTGCAGGGTTTGGTAAAGGAGATGAAGTTATAATACCTGCTCAAACTCATACTGCGACTGCTCATGCAATTGAGTATACAGGAGCAAAACCAATTTTTGCTGATGTCGATACTATTTCTGGAAATATTTGTGTAGATGATTTAGAATCAAAATTAACTGAAAAAACTAAAGGAATTATTCCTGTGCATATGGCTGGATATCCATGTGACATGGAAAGAATAAAAAAGATATCTATCAATAATAATTTGATTTTAATTGAAGATTGTGCTCATTCTATTGGTACAACATTTGATAATAAACATGTTGGTACTTTTGGTCAAGCTGGGTGTTTTTCTTTTTATCCTACTAAGCAAATTACCACTGGAGAGGGAGGTATAGTAATTACAAATGAAAAAATTTTTATTGAAAAGATAAATAAATTAAAAGCGTTTGGAATAGATGCTCCACCAAAACAAAGATCAATGCCTGGTTTATATGATGTGAAAGAGTTAGGATATAATTATAGGATGACGGATTTTCAAGCTGCTTTAGGTGTGGGGCAAATGAAAAGATATTCAACTAATCTTCAAATCAGGAAAAAGAATGCAAAGTTATATTGTGATTTATTAAAAAATGAAGATAAAATATTATTAAATAACTTTCATGATGATTGTTCATATTTTCTTTATCAAATCGTTTTGTCTCATGATGTAAATAGAGATCAGGTTTTATTATATTTAAAAGAGAATGGTATTGGAGTAAGTATTCATTATGCTAATCCTGTTCCTTTAATGAGTTATTATAAAAATAAATATGGTTATTCAAAGGGAAATTTTATTAATGCTGAATATTACTCAAACAAAAACATATCTTTACCAGTGCATGCAAAGTTATCAAATGAAGATATTAAATATATTTGTAGAGTTATTAGTGCAGCACTTAGGCTTTAGAATATAATGGATATAATTTTTTTTGGAAATGGAGCCCGTTCACTGCCATGTTTAAAAGTAATCAAAAACTCATCGCATACTATTAAAGCAATTATAACTCATCCAAAAATTGAGAGTAAATGGTTTGCTCAATTAAGTCAGATTGCGGAAATATCAAATATTCCTTTGTTTTCACCAAAAAACCCTAATGAAAAAGTTTTTGAAAATACATTGAAATTTTTTCATGCAGACTTATTTATTTTAGCGGGATATGGGAAAATCCTAAAAAATAATATTATTCAAATACCAAAAATTATGTGTTTAAATCTTCATGGCGGTAAATTGCCAAAATATAGAGGATCTTCACCTATGAATTGGGCATTGATCAATGGAGAAGATTTTTTCACTTTATCTATAATACAACTTGTGAAATTAATTGATGGTGGTCCTGTTTTAATGGAAAAAACATTTGATATCAATGAGAATACTACGATAGTTGATTTACATAAAATTGCTAACCATGAATTTCCTAAAATGCTTGTTCATGTTTTAGAAAATATTGAAAGCGATACATTAAAAATTTCAAAACAGGATGAAAAAAATGCTTCATACTATCCTATAAGAGTACCTGAAGATGGATTTATATTGTGGGATGTATTTAATGCGAAAGAGATTCATAATCGTATACGAGCATTAACGGCTCCATATCCCTGTGCTTTTAGTTTTTTCCAAAATAAAAAAATAAAGTTTATAAGTTCAGAATTAAATAAGAAATCTTTTTTTGGAGAACCTGGAAGGATATATAAAATAAAAGATGATAGATTTTTAGTTTCTACAAAGGAAGGCTCTCTATGGATTACCGAAGCCTTTTTTGATGAAAGCAGGTTGCCCTTTTTACCTGTTGGAAATAGATATGAAAGTTTTAGTACGATTAAAGAGATTGGGTTAAATATCTACAAAAATAAAAATCTAGATGAAAATAAAAAATAAAGATACTAATGATAATGTATTGATAATTGCTGAGATTGGTAATAATCATGAGGGAGATTTTTCTCTTGCTAAGGAAATGATTTATCTTGCTGCTGAATCTGGTGTTGATGCAGTAAAGTTTCAAACATTTAAAACAGAATCCTTTATTAGTACGTTAGACAATAAAAGATTTAAGCAATTAAAGTCTTTTGAGTTAACCTATGAGCAATTTAATGAACTTAGTATAATCGCAAAAAAACAAGGGTTGGTTTTTATATCTACACCACTAGATATTGATACTGCAAAATTTTTACCAACTATAGTTGATGCTATAAAGATTTCATCGGGTGATAATAACTTTGTTCAATTATTAAGAACAGTCTCCAAACTTAACAAACCTTTAATTTTATCTTCTGGTTTAATGAATCTTAAGCAAATAATAAAGTCTGTAAATATTATCCAAAATTCATCTAAAAAAATAAAAAATAAAGATGAATTAGCTATTCTGCATTGTGTCACTTCTTACCCTGTTGAGCCTGTAGATGCTAACCTTAGAGCAATTCAAACTTTATCTAATACTTTTGATTATACAATCGGTTATTCAGATCATACTATAGGGATTAATGCTGCTATTTCTGCTGTTAGTCTAGGTGCTAGAATAATTGAAAAACATTTTACATCAGATCATAATTTTTCTGATTTTCGGGATCATCAACTTTCTGCTGATTTGGATGAAATGACAAATATGGTATCTATAATTCGTGAAATTGAGCAGATGTTTGGAACGGGGGAAAAAAATCTTCAAAAATCAGAAGAAGATATTATTAAAGCTGTTAGAAGATCTATTGTTGCGAAAAAAGATCTTCTAAAAGGTCACATTATAGGATATAATGATTTAACTTATCTTCGACCAGGTGATGGTTTAGAACCTGCGCAGGAAATACAAATTATTGGAAAAAAATTAAAACACAATGTAGCCATGGGTACTAAAATTTTATTAAAAAGTATAGAATAATTTTGATTAATATATGAATATTGATTAATAAAAAAGGATTTATTTTTTAAACATTAGTACGAATTCAGCTTAACATATATTATATGCAATATATCAGTTATCATTAGAATTATTTAATTTTTTTAAATCTTCGACATCATGTTTATTGAAATATAATTCAATAAATGAATTAAGAAGTGTTTTTGATAAGTTTACATTCTTATGATCAATGGTTTGCTTACATTTCATTGTGGAAACAAGCAATTTGTGTAAGGTGGCAACTTTTTCTGAGTAGTTTTTTGAATTTTCTTTAATACGTTGAGTTAAAAAATATTCTGAACATATTTCTTGAATATTTTGAGCATGTTCCTCCTTTTTTACTATCCATCTATTAATTTGATTTTGTGCTAAAGGATCTGATTGGTTAGATAAATCTTTTATTTTTTGCATAGCTTTAGAAATTGTTTTTAGATCTTCATTAATTATAGTTATTCTTAATTTATCATCATAGATACCACAAGGTACTTGGCAGTGACCAAATACTAACTCTTGCATCATTAAAATAATTAGAATAAATACAAATTTTATTTTTAAGTATTTCATTTTTCAACCTTTAAATATCATTGATATAATAGCATATGTATATATGCTAAATTAAAATAAAAATATGATAATTCAATTTTTACTAATCTCTTGCTTTTCTTCTTGCTTTACTATATAATTAATTAATAAGATTGGCTAAGCGCGGAGTTCCAACATGTTATGTATTACATGGCTAATGCCTGACATGATATTATGATAAAAATATTTAAAAAATTTAGTTTAATATTCCTATTAAGCACATTGTTTGCTTTGCATGGTAAAATTGTATTTTATGATGGTACTTATGTTATTGGTAAAGTGACAAAAGTTGATGAGGCTTCGGTATATATTATACCAGTAGGTTTAGATACTGCTGAGGGTGTTCTTGTTGGTAATATTGACTCTCTGAATATGGAAAATGGGATGGTTCCTGTATTAAATAGCGCTGTAAAATATTTTTATCAAGCTGGAAATTTCATTCCAAATAATGATGATTGGATGGCGGAACAAACCCAACAAAACTACAGAGAACATATTGATCTTAATGAAGAATATCAGACAAAATACAAACCTAAAAAGCCATGGAAATATTATAATTTTTCGTTGTTAGGTGGCGTACCTCTTTTTGTTGCTAACTCATTAAAAGAAGTTGATACTCAAAAGATGGCTAAAATGGGGGCGAATATTGGTCTTAATCTTCAATTTCCATATTTTCCTATAGGTCCAATAGATGTTTCAGCTGGTATAAGATTTATGACATATAGTTTTGAAGCAAATCATTTAGGTGCTTTAAAAGCATTATCAATAGGAGGGTTCTCAAATTTTGATTTAAATCCTGTTTTATTTTTTCTACCTGAAAATCTTCATTTTGTTATTGAAGCTGGTTTGAATTATAATTTAGCGACTGATTTGGATCAAAATTTCGAGACATACAATATTGATACTCCTTTAGGTATAACCGATTTATCTGGTCAAAAATATGCTGGACCAGGACTTATTCTTGGCACTTCATTAGATTATTGGCTTCAAAACCTTCCTATTGCGTTTAAATTATTTATGAATGGGAATGTCGTTCCTCAGACACCGCCTTTTACAAGTACTTATACATTTTTTGGCAATGTTGGTCTATCAATGGTAATAGTGATGAAAAGATCTACTAATAATAATCCTAGATAGGATACATTAGACTTCTTTAATAATTTTTAATTTATATTTCTTATATTAGTATGATAGATATCCATAATCATATTTTTCCAAACATTGATGATGGTTCTAAATCTAAAGAGATGTCCATTGAAATGTTAAAAAATGCGTATAAACAAGGAATTACTGATGTAGTAAATACTGTACACTATCAACATCCTATGTTTCAAGATATTGATTTATCCTTTGATAGTATTTATAAAGTTTCTCAGGATCTGCAGAATGAAATTAATCAAATAGGTATAAATATAAAGATTCATATTGCATCTGAAGTATTTTACTATGATAATTTATTAAAGATTAAAAATAATAAATTGACTACTATGGGTAATGGTAAATACATGTTAATTGAATTTCACCCAAATAATATACCTGTAAGTCAAAAAGAAGTTCTTTACAACTTAAAGATAGAAGGAGTAACTCCAATAATCGCTCATCCTGAACGTTATAGGCAAGTTCAAAAAGATATTAATTATGTATATGATTGGTTAAACTCTGGCTGTCTTATTCAAATTGATGCTGGTAGCTTAATAGGCTTACTTGGAGAGAATTGTATGAAAACTTCTAGGTTGATTATTCAAGAGAATTTATGTCAAATTTTGGCATCTGATGCCCATAATAATGCAAAAAGGAATTTTTGTTTAAAAGATGGTCATATTTATACTAAAAGTATTTTAGGAGATAAAGCGGATCTTTTAGTATATCATTATCCTAAAGTTATAATTGAGGGAGGTAACATTTCTTTATAGTGAAAATATTTTAAGATATTTTCTTGGACTAAAAAATAATATGAAAAAAATACATAATATTAATTTCTTCATCTTTTTTATTTGTTTTACATTTTTAAAGAGTCAATCAGAAGATAATAAATTACAACCTTTTGAAGATTTTCAAATGTCCAATGAAAGGTATGTGCCTACTGGAGATGGTAAATTTTATATAAAAGTAAATATTTGGGGGTCTGTAGGAAAAGCAGGAGTAATCCAAGTCTATGATGGTATAGATTTAGCATCATTATTATCTTTGGTTGGAGGTCCAGATGAGAAAGCAAATTTAAAAAAAGTGAAATTATATAGAGAAAAACCTGATGAAAATGGTCAATTAGTATATATGATTAATTTAGATCATTTTGTAAAAACGGGTGATAGATCTAAATTTATTAAAATAAAACCAAATGATACGATAATAGTACCTGCAAAACTATCAATGGTTGTAATACAGCAAATTGGTACGATAAATACACTATTTTCACTTTTGAGTCTTTATATACAATTAAATAGTCTTTTCAGTTCATGAAGAATAATCATTTAGCTTTTAAAGAGGATAATCACAATTATCATAATATAGAAAATGAACTATACCTTAAGGATTATTTTTTATTACTAAGGATTCATTTAAGAAAATTAATCTATTGTGTAATATTATTTCTTTTAATTGGATTTTATACGACCATTAATAAAACTCCGATGTACAGTTCGAAGGGTACTATGATTGTCAGAGTTAGTCCAGGGGCTAATACTGTTGCAGATATAACCAAACAAAAAAATAATAACCAAATAAGAAATAAAATAGAGTTATTACGTTCTAGGACTTTGGCTGAAGATGTAGTTAGGTCTTTTTATGATTCAAAAAGAAGGAATAATCTTTTTTTATTTGGTACAAGAAAATATTATCCTAAGGGACAAAGGATTAGAACTTTATTTAAAGAAATTTTTACTTTAGGGCTCTATGATGCTCAAGATGCATTGAAAGTTTCTACTCTTGAGGGACCGCTAACCTATGAACGTCTTGATGATTTTTCTAAAAGAATTAAAAATCATCTTACTGTTAAACATATTCCAAATACAAATTTAATTGAAGTTAGTTATCGTTCAAAAAATGCAGATGAAGCGCGACGTATAGTAAATAGAACTATGGGAATATTTTCTGTTAAGGATAAGGAATGGTCAAATCAATATGCCTTAAATTCAGTTTCATTTTTAGATTCATTGGTTAATGTACAAGAAAAGATTCTCCAAAATACCGATAGTCTAAAAATGGACTTTTTGTTAGAAAATAAATTGCATAGTATGGAAGCAAAATCAGATGATATTATTAAAAGAATTAATGGATACGAAGGTGAATTATATAATATCAAAACGCAGAAAAGCATTAATAAACAAAAAATTGAATTTCTTAGTTCTAAGCTATCTTCTGAAGAAAAAGATCTTGCTGATAAAATAGTTGGGAATATTAATATACAATTATCTGCACTTAGAGATGAGGCAGCAAAACTTGAATCGCAAATTATTACAAATTCTAGTATTTATGGGGAAACACATGAATTTGTGCAAGATTTAAAAAAGAAATTAAATAATTTGACAGTTGCAATAGATGAAAGAGTGACAAAACTTGCATTAAAAGGTATAGCACCGCAAGATCCTTTGCGGGAAAGACAGGAGATTATTTCAGAAATATTAAATTTAGAAAATAATATTTATTATTTGAATATTACTGAAAATGAAACCCAAAAAGAGTTGGATAGATTTAATGAAAAGTTAAGATCTATACCAGAAACAAAGATGCAAATGGATCGCTTTGAAAGACAGGAGATGATATTACGTGATTATTATTTAGCCTTAATAAATAAACTCGAAGAGACAAAGCTTAATAATGCAATTTTGGTAGGTGATGTCCGTATAGTAGATTTAGCAAAATTACCAAAAATACCATACAGCCCTAATCATCAAAAAGATATTTTGATGTTTTTATTTTTTGGTATTGCAATTGGACTTTTTATTATTTTTGTTATTGAAGTATTGGATAGTTCAATAAAAACAATTGATGAAATTGAAAAATATGATAAGAATGTAATTGGTGTCATCCCAGCGATTGGGAAGATGAAATCACAAAATTTTATAATGAGATATTTCGATGATAAAACTGTAAATATTTTAGGTGGTGAAAAAGGTATAAAAAGAAAGATTATAACAAAGGATAATCCTAAATCACCGATTTCTGAATCTTACAGAGGATTACGTACAAATATTTTATTATCCAATGATAAAGAAATTAAATCTATGTTAGTATCTAGCGCTGGACCAGGGGAAGGTAAGACTACAACAGTTGCTAATTTAGCTATTACTTTTGCTAATTTAGGTAAGAAGACACTCCTTGTTGATACAGATTTGCGTAGGCCTGTTATTCATTCAGTATTTGAATTGAAACGAGATCCTGGTGTAACAACATTTTTATCTGGGCAAACTGATGATTATAAAACTTTATTACAAGCTGGAGAAGTTGATAATCTGTTTATTATGACTTCAGGTATTATCCCTCCTAATCCTTCTGAATTACTAGGTTCAAAAAGAATGATTCATTTAGTTAGAGAATTAGAAGACGATTTTGATATGGTTTTATTTGATAGTCCACCTTTGGTGGCTGTTACAGATGCTAATATGATTTCAAGGGAGATTGATCGCATATTACTTGTTATTAAAGCTGGTCAAACTGATAAAAAAGCCTTTCATCATACTATGATGAACTTAAAGAATATTAATGCTCCACTAGAAGGAATAGTGATGAATGCGGTTACAAGCAAGAGTAATTATGGTTCATATTATTACTATTACTATCATCAGTATTATCATTATTATAGTTCTAGTGAGGATGATGAAAAATAAAAGAGATTGGGATTTAATAATATCTTCCGAAAGACCTTGGCTAGCCCTTGAATTAAAAGATGTTTGGCTTTATAGAGATTTAATTTCTTTCTTTGTTAGAAGAGATATATTAACTGAATATAAACAAACAATATTAGGTGTATTATACTATATCATAAATCCAGTATTTGGTACTCTAATAAAGGTTCTTATATTTAGTAAAATAGCAAAATTATCTACGGATGGGATACCAGACTTTTTATTTTACTTTTCTGGGGGATTATTATGGACATATTTTGCAAAATGTTTATCTATAGGTAGTGGAGTTTTTTTAAGTAATCGAGATTTATATTCACAGGTTTATTTCCCAAGATTATCTGTTCCAATTGCTAATAATATTACTGAATTATTTAGATCTTCAATTCAAATTATATTATTTACAATATTTTACATATATTTTCAAATCAATGGCTCCAATATGAACCCTTCATGGGGATTAATATTATTACCCGTTATTTTTCTACAATGTAGTTTGTTAGGATTTGGTTTTGGCTTAATATTATCATCATTGACAACAAGATACAGGGATTTAAATTTTTTAGGTGGATATATTAATTCATTTTGGATGTATATTAGTCCTATTGTATATCCTTTATCAGTAATTCCCGAAAAATGGCATTTTATTCTAAGTTTTAATCCTATGGTAGGTTTAGTTGAATTATTAAGGTTTTTATTATTTGGGCAGAGCTCTTTTCATTTAGCACAAATAACAAATGGATTATTCACTACGATATTGTTGTTAATAATTGGTTTATTATTATTTAATAAAACAGAAAAAACTTTTTTAGATACTGTTTGACTTATAATGAGATCAGTCATAAAAATTGAGAATTTATATAAAGAGTATCGTTTGGGTACTATTGGGTATGCGACACTTCGAGAAGATTTACAAATGTTGTTTGCTTCAATACAAGGTAAGCCTGACCCAAATTCGATCATTGGCAGTGAGAATATTGAAAAAAATACAAATAGAATTTTAGCTTTAAACAACTTAAATCTTGATGTAGAACAAGGTGAAAGGTTAGCCATTGTTGGAGCAAATGGAGCAGGTAAATCTACCTTGTTAAAAGTTATTTCGAGAATATCAGCTCCATCAAAAGGTACCGTAAAAATAAAAGGTAGAATTGCAAGCTTAATCGCTCTAGGTACTGGATTTCATGCAGAGCTTACTGGAAGAGATAATATATATCTTAATGGTGCTATATTAGGTTTAAGGAAGAAAGAAATAGATAATAAATTCCAGAAAATTATTAATTTTGCTGGAATAAATAAATTTTTAGATACTCCAGTCAAGAGATATTCTTCTGGAATGTATGTAAGACTTGGTTTTTCAGTCGCTGCTCATTTAGACCCAGATATTTTAATAACAGATGAAGTTTTGGCCGTTGCTGATTTAGAGTTTAGAAAAAAAAGTCTTGAAAGATTAAACCAAATATCTGCTGAAGGTAAAACTATAATATTTGTATCACATAATTTAAATAGTGTGAAAAAATTGTGTGATAAAGGAATTTTACTAGATAAAGGAACAATATTATTAAAAGATAAAATTGAAAATGTCTTATCTGAGTATATTGCTTTAAATAAAAAAAGGATTATTTATTCAAAGAATCATCCAAAAGATAATCATATTGATTCTATTAAAGTCATTGGTGTTGATATCATTAATCATAATAAAAATTTAGAAGATGTATTTCATGTTAATGAGAAAATTGGAATAAATATTACTTTTGAAGTTAAAAAACAGATAAGTGATACTTTTACTGAGATTGAATTATTATCTTCATCAAAAATTCATATTTTTAGTTCTATTGATAAAAATCATTCCATTTTTGATAAAGTAGGAATTATGAGTAGGACTGTATGGATTGGACCAAATATATTAAATAAAGGTCTTTATTTTATTAATATTAATCTGTTATCATCAATTGGGGATAAGATTAAAAGGTTCCTTGTTATTGATAATGCGGCAAGTTTTGAAACTATTTTTCCTAATAATGGAACAACCTTAAAAAATACTTTTCCAGATAAACGTGAGGGTTTAATTGCTCCAAAACTTACATGGACTAGTTAAATTGATTTTTTATAATATAAAACTATAGAAAGAATCAAAATTGTGAAAAATTATTTATATAGATTAAAAAAAAGGATGTGGCCTAAATTAGTTATTTTATGTTATCATCGAGTTAAGAATTATAAATCTGATCCAGTAAATATTACAGTCTCTAATGAAAATTTTTTAAATCAGATTAAATTTTTAAAATACAATGCTAAAATAATTCATCCTCAGCAGTTATTTGATTCATTAAAGCATAGACAAAACCTTCCAAAACGTTCAGTGTTATTAACATTTGATGATGGGTACTCTAGTTATGGCGAGACTATGCAAACTTTAATTGATAATTCTATTTCTGCAATTTTTTTTATATCTTCAAGAAAATATAAATTTTGGTGGGATGTTTTATCTTCTAGATTATTAGAAGCTAAAACTATTAAGGATATAGATTATAAAATATTTAATAAATTAATAAAAATGGCAGGGGGAAATTTTAAGTTAGAAAAAGAATTAGACATCAAAGCATTATCAAAGATAAATCAATGGAAAATTGAAGATCCAAATTTCCCTTATAATAGATGCAGGGCTTATAAAATCATTGCAAAAAAAATGGATGAAATTAATCCCTATGAAAAAAATGAATTTTTTTTTATGATTAATAATATTACAAAGGAAAAAAGAAATTTTTCTTATTTATTTAATAATAATTTGATTAAATATCATACAATTGGCGCACATACAATCGGCCATTATGATTTAGCTAACTTATCTTATGAAAATCAAAAAGAAGAAATAGAGGGCAATAAGTCATTTCTAGAAACTCATATTAAAGAAAAAGTGAATGTTTTTTCTTATCCATTTGGTATGCAATATAATTATAATGATGATACAATTAATTTAGTTAAAAATAATTTCCAATTTGCTTTTTCAGGTTTTCAAGGATTAGTACACAAAGATTCAAATATGTTTGAGTTGCCTAGGTTTTTAGTAAGAGATTGGTCTAAAAATGAGTTTCAAGTGAGATTGAATAAATTTTTTAATATTTAAATATTGGTAATTATCATTTACCTATTATAATTGATTATGAAAAGAGCGCTTAATTTCAAATATTCAATAGTTCGATTAAATAATTTTTTAAATTGACAAAAATAGTAATTCTAAAATTTTTGTATGATAACGATATTTTGCACCCCAAAAAATTTTGAAGGTATTTTTGATGTTATTCAAAAAAATGCAATAAGAAGTTGGCGAAAAGTCTCATCTGAAATAGAAATTATTATTTTTGGTGATTCATTTGGAGCAAAAGAAATAGCAAGTGAAGTTAATGGAATATACTATCCCAAAATAAAATGTTCAAAAAATGGAGTTCCATTTTTATCGGATCTATTTGACAAAGCAAATAAAATCAGTGTAAACGATACTTTAATGTTTATTAATGCAGATATTATCATCCCTAAAAATATTTTTGATCCAATAAAAATTATAAGAAATCAATTTCAAAATTTTTTATCTGTTGGATCTAGGTGGGATTTAGATGTCGATCAGTCAATTAATTTTGAGAAAGAAGATATTGTAAAATTATTTTGGGAAAAGGCAAATAATTATAGTGTTAGGAGCTCACCTGCAGCAATTGATTATTTTATTTTCAATAAAAATAGTATAAAAAAAATACCAGATTTTGTTATTGGGAGGCCAGGATATGATAATTGGCTTTTATGGTATGCAAGACGGAATCTAATTCCATTGATTGATCTTTCGAATGAAATTAGAGTAATACATCAAAACCATCATTTTAATTTTCATAATATAAAACAGGATCCGAAAATATATTATGAAGAAGATGGACTAAATAATAGAAAAATTCATGGTAATAAGGTTTTGAATTTATTAGATGCTAATTATGAATTAATAAATGGTATGATTAACAAAAAAAAATCTAAAGAATGGTTTGATAGAAATCTTAGAAGTCTTCCGCAAATATTTCCCGAAATTTCTTTCGTATTGAAATTGTATAGAAAAATATATCGTAAGTATTTGATTTAATAATATATAAGTATAAAATTTTTTTATAATATGCAATTAAATCGTGAAAAATAAAACAATGTCTGATATCAAAATATCCGTTGGCATTACTTTATTCACCAATCCTGATTATATTTTTGAGGCTATTGATTCTTTAATAAATCAATCAGAAGATGCATGGGAAGGTATTCTCTTACTTGATAAAGGGGCTAGTATTAAAACTATACAAATTTTTGATAATTTTAATCATTCAAAATTTAAAAAATTTAAATCTCCAATTCATCTCGGTCCTGAACAAGCACGGGCTAAAGCCATAGAATTGGCAACTACAAATTGGTATTTTCAATTAGATAGTGATGATGTTTTACCTGTTAATGCTATTTCTGATGTATTGAATGCTATAAAAAAAAGCCCTAAAGCAGAATTTATTTATGGATCAACGCTACATTTTTCAAAAGAATCTTATTATGTTATGCCACCTTCAAATGATCCAGAAGTTTTAGTTACCTCTTCCTTATTCTCATCTATGTTACCTATAAAAATTTCAATGTATAATCGATTGGGAGGATACTCAAAAAAATTAAAGTATTTTGCAGCAGATTGGGATTTTTGGTTATCAGTATACGAAAAAAAAATATTAGGTGCGGATACAGATACTGTGCTGTATCATAGAAGAAATCATAATAATAATGTAATCAATCGAAATATTGAACAATGGCCTGAAGTACTTACTAAAATTATTAATCGACACCCAAAATTTTTTAATTTTAATCATAGGAAGAGGAAAGCAAGATATCATGTATTTGAAAGGTTAGCCAGACATTACCGAACAATTAGAGAAAGAAATAAAGCTGCTTATTACGCGAAAATTGCTCTTGAGAATGGGAATGAAACGGTAACACTTTTAGAAATTTTAAAAGAACAAAAAATGTCTAAAATAAGATATTTTTTAAGATATATAGGGAAACTACTTTAAGAATAAATTCCTTTTGGAATTTTATGGTTCAAAGATAAAAATATATGCAGAAATTGTCTCATCAAAATATGCTTTTAATAGGTCGCAATTGGAGTACGCGAGGAAATAATAATGATTTT
This sequence comes from Fidelibacterota bacterium, assembly GCA_002708715.1. Classification (GTDB taxonomy): domain Bacteria; phylum Fidelibacterota; class Marinisomatia; order Marinisomatales; family UBA1611. Next base: position 54,674 of record PAPB01000037.1, read on the forward strand.
GAACATTTTTTAAATTTTTTTCCTGGTTCTATATCCTCAACAAGTAAAGAATTAAATAGCTTTGATAATAGATTTTTTCGATGTGTAAAAAATAAAACATTGAATAGTTGTTACTCTTCATTGAGTGTTGCGCTAGAGTATAATGCTTTTATTAAATTTATTAATCATGATATAAAGTTGGTCCATTATTGGTTTGGAGACCATGATTATTATTATGGATATTGGTTTAAGAGAATTTTTGGGGCAAAAATTGTAATTAATCTTTTTTTTTCATTAGAAGAGCTTCAAAGACGTATGCCAAATAAATTTCATTTACAAAATGCTGATTTAATAACATGTTCTGGGAAAGCTCAGCTTGAGTATTTAAAACAATTTATTGATAAAAAGAAGTTAGCTTATTTACCTCTCGGAGTTGATACAAATTTTTTTACTTTACCTAAAAATAATAATTACCGAGATAAAGATTTAATAATTTGTATAGGTAATAATCGAAGAGATTATAAAATATTAAAAAAAGTTTATTTAAGGTTAAAATCAATCAAACCAAATATTAAATTAAAATTAGCTGGATCAGAGCCAGGTAAATCATTTTTTACTGATTTACCTGAAGTAGAATTTTTTCCTTTCCTTGATGATCTTAAGTTCAGAAAACTATACAGAAAAGCTAGTCTATTAGTATTGCCTCTTTTAGAAGGAGGGTCTAGTCAAACATTAAATGAAGCGCTTGCTTGTGGTCTCCCTATTATAACTAATAAATTTCCAAATCTATCTGACTATACAAAAACAAATGCTGTGATTCAACACACACCAGGTGATTATATAGGAATGAGCGATACTTGTCTTGAAGTTCTAGATAATAAAAAAAAACATCTTGAAATGTCTAATGCAGCAAGACGTCATATTTTAAAATTTGATTTTGTTAACATAAAAGACAAACTAATAAATATTTATTCTGATTATTTAGATCTTAATATTGTGGTGGATAACTAATGTGTGGAATTTTAGGAGAATTTGGTAAAGTAATTTCTTCAAAAAATCAATTTTCTGATTTATTGAAACTTAGTGTGAAAAGAGGATCAGATATGATAGGTTATTATAATAATATTCCTCAAGAATCTTCCCAAAAACCATTAGCCCAATTTGGATTTAATAGATTAGCAATTATGGATTTAAGAGATATTGCTAATCAACCAATGATATCTAAATCTAAACGATATGTAGTAATGTGTAATGGTGAGATTGTAAATCATCTGAATCTTAAAGAAAAAATAGGTATTACCAATAATGATTTAAGAACTACCTCTGATACGGAAATAGTATGTCATGCGTTAGATACATTTGGTTTTCATCGCACAATAAATCTTTTAAATGGTATGTATGCTATGAGTGTTTATGATTTACAAAATAATGTTTTACATTTAGTTAGAGATCCAGCAGGCATAAAACCACTTTATTATGCTCGAACAGATTTTGGTTGGATATTTGCTTCACAATATGATCAAATTTTTAAACATCCATGGTTTTTACCGAAATTAAAGATTAATCCAGAGGCTTTAACTGATTATTTAAGATTAGGCTATGTCCCAGCACCTGCCGCTTTATTTGAGAAATCGTGGCTACTTGAACCAGGATCATATTTAACAATACAGTCTGATTTTAATGCGTATAGTGGACAGTATTATGTTTTAGATAGTATAGAAAAATTTAAAGAAACTAATGAAGAGACAGTCGCCGAATTAACAAATATTTTACAAAATACATTTTCAGATTATATTCATTCAGATGTTCCTCTAGGATCATTTTTATCTGGAGGTGTTGACTCACCAATTGTAAATGCAATTTTATCAAAATCTCTTCCAGATCTTAAAGCGTTCACAATATCAAACAGTGATTTTGATTTTGATGAATCTAGTCAGGCAAAAATGATTAGTAGCCATTTAGGTATTGAGCATCATGTTGAACATTTAAGTGAATTAAAAGTAGCGAATATCATCGATAAACAATTTTTGGCATTTTCTGAGCCATTTGCTGATTATTCATCAATCCCTACATATATATTGTGTTCGGAAGCGTCTAAATATTATAAAGTTTTGTTATCTGGAGATGGTGGAGATGAACTTTTTTGGGGATATCCTAGATTCTTATCTACAATTGATTATCAAAAATGGTTTAATTATCCTAAATCCATCAGATTATTATGGGCTGGAATATTAAGGCAATTTGGTATGCGGATTTCTTCAGGTATAGAATTGGATAATATAGGAGAATGGGTTTTTGAGCGCCAAAGCCCTAATTGGCATTCAGATGTTGCGAGAATGGTTCCTAATTCAAATCATTCATTCTCTACAAAAGCACTATATTCGTCACCATATTCAGATTGTAGTTCTGTTGATTTATTGATGTGGCTAAGAAAAAATGAATTTTATGGGCATATGCAACGGGTATTGCTTAAGGTTGACCGTGCTTCTATGGCGCATAATTTAGAAGTGCGTGTACCATTTTTAGATAAAAGAATTATTAATTTTAGTTCTTATATCAAACCAGAATTGGGCATTAAGCATAGACAAACAAAATATTTATTAAAGCAAGTTTTAAATAAATATGTTCCACAAAATTATTACCTTAACGAAAAAAGAGGATTTTCTTTTAACCTATCTAAATTATTAGATACAGAATTAAAAGAAAATATTCAGGATACATTAATGAGTAATAATTTATTTGGTTCAGAATTAATTGAAAAAAATATTATACATAAAACAGTCAATAAATTTTATGGTCAAAATGAAATAAGAAATGAATGGGGCCTATGGGTATTATTTTCTTTACAAAAATGGGCTAATCTGTTTTATAATAAGTAATTTAAATAATCTATTAATAATTATAATATTAGTTTTTATGTAATAATCAACCAAATATTACTATTTTTAATGAATTTTATATTACAAACAATAAGGATTAATAAAATAAATTGTGTGGAATCTTAGGCCAATTTTCTTTAAATAATAATTTAATACCTAAAGAACAATTTCAGAATATATTAGCGCTTTCAAAAAGTAGAGGCCCTGATCAAACATGCGTCGAAATTGTTCCGAAAAGAGTGCAATTTGGATTTAATCGATTATCTGTATTAGACCTCTCAAATAAAGGTTCACAACCTATTTGGTCTCCATCAGGCCGTTATTTAATTGCATTTAATGGAGAAATTTATAATCATCAATCGCTAAGATTAGAATTGGGTGGCATAGAAAAACAAATAAAAAGTCATGGTGATACTGCCACCCTTGCATATAGTATTGATGCGAATGGGGTTATCAATACTATTAAAAAATTAGAAGGTATGTTTGCTATTGCTGTATGGGATAAGCTTAAAGATTGTATATTTTTATCACGAGATTTTGCTGGTATTAAACCTCTTTTTTATGGATGGGATGGGTTCAATCTTGTATTCGCAAGTCAATATAATCAAATCAGTAATTATCCTCATTATAGAAATGAAAAGATAAATCATTCTGTTTTAAAACTTTATTTGTATCAGCATTTTATTCCACCACCATTTGGTATCCTTGAAAACACTTTTGCAGTTTTTCCAGGGGAAATTATTAGGATTAATAAACACGGTGAATTAGAAAAAATAAATCATTGGAGTTTTCCTGATTTTGATGATACAATAACTAATGAGCAGGATGCCCAAGACATGATTGAAAATGAAATTCGTATTTCAGTTCGTGAACAACTAAATTCAGATGTTCCTTTAGGCTCCTTTTTATCTGGAGGTGTAGATTCCCCGTTAATTTCTAGTTATATGAATAATTATTTGTCTGATAGAATAAATACATTTTCTATTGGTTCAGATAGTATTATACATGATGAATCATATTTATCAAAAATGTATTCAAAGGAATTGAAATCAAAACATTACCAAATGCAAATGACTGCAGAAAACTCCATTGAATACCTTGATAAGGCATTAATTAGTGTTGGAGAACCTTTTGGTGATCATTCTATAATTCCATCTTGGAAATTAAGTAATATGGCTAGTTCGAAAGTTACTGTTTTATTATCTGGTGATGGTGGTGACGAAATTTTTTTTGGATATGAACGTTTTAGGTCTATTGCTAAAAACTATTGGTTGTGGAATTATCCTTTCTTTTTTAGGTACTTAGTACGAGGAATAGATAGATTGGTTTCTAATGAAAAATATATCAATGAATGTATTTTATCTTCTACACCTGGGGAAGCACATTTTGGGTTACATAGTCATCAATCAAAAAATTTAATTAATGAATTAATCCCATCATTATCTACTGTTACATTTCCTGATATTTTTAATTTATATAAATATACAAAACCAGACAGTGTGAATAAATTATTCCACATTATGAGGAGGGTAGAGTTTTATGGAATGTTACAAAAGACTCTTGCAAAGGTGGATAGAGCATCTATGGCTAATAGTATTGAAGTAAGAGTTCCATTCCTTAAGAAAAAAATTATTGAGCAAGTGATTAAAACTGGTATACAAGTACACCAACCGATGACTACAAGAAAAAAGATACTCAATAATTTATTGCAAAAATCTTATGGTAATATCAAATCAGAATCATCAAAAAAAGGTTTTTCGGTACCAATATCAGAATGGATCAGGACATCTTATAAAGAATTATTTCATGAGAAATTATTAGATAGAAATTTTTGCCAATCTTTTGGTATTAATATGAAAAAGATTGAACAAATATTAGATCAACATATAAATGGAAAAATTGACTTAAAGGCACCTCTTTTTACACTTTATAGTTTATCAATTTGGAATGCTGCAAGAAAATAACCAAATGGATTATATAATTTTTAGATTTGAATCGTCATAAATTGAAAAATCTAAAAACTATATTATTTACTATCCCAAATTTTGATACAGCTGGTAGCGGAAAAGCTCTATTAAATATAGCTTCTCGTTTAGATAGAAATTATTTTAATCCTCAAATTTGTTGTAGTCATAATAAAGGAAAATTTTTTGAAAATGTTTCTCGTTCAGGAATTAAAGTTCATTTAAAAGAGAGCACTGTTGATATGAAGCAAAGATTGGGAGGAATGATACAATGTTTTAGGTTGGCAAATTATTTTAGAAGTTTAAAAATTGATTTAATTCATTCATTTCACTATGGTCCTGATTATTCAGAAGCGCTTGCGGCATTATTAGCTGGAATTCCTTGGATTTATACAAAAAAAAATATGAATTGGGGCGGTAAATCAAAAAATGGGTGGAAACTTAGATCATTATTATCAAAACATGTGATTGTACAAAATAGTGATATGATAAAACAATTTTTCTATAATAAAAGTAATGTTTCAATAGTCCCAAGGGGAATTGATTTGGAAGAGTTTAAACCCAGAAAAAAAAAGCAGGACCTTTTAAACCAATACAATATTAATAAAAATGATTTAGTTATTATTACTGTTGCAAATTTAGTTCCAGTAAAAGGTATTGAAATGTTAATTGATGTATTTGATCAAATATCTAAAAAATATAACAATCTTAGGTTGTTTATTGTAGGTGATAATAACAACCAATATGGCAAAAAACTTAATGTTAAGACAAAAAAATTAAATACTTATAGTAAAATACATTTTACTGGAAAAATAATTAATGTTTCTGATTATTATTCTATAGCTGATTTATTTGTCCTTAATACTTTAGATGAAGGAAGGAGGGAAGGTTGTCCTGTTGCACTTTTAGAAGCGATGGCATGTGGGTTGCCTGTTATCGGTAGCGATATTCCTGGAATCCGTGATATACTTAAACCATTTTCAAAAAATCTTTTTCAAGCAGGTGATATTGAAGAATTAAAAATAGCTATAATGAATAACTTAAATCATGGAAATAAAAAATTAAGAGAAGATTTTCAATCAAGAATATCAAAATATTATGATATTTCAATTGAGGTCTCTAATCATGAATCTATTTATAAACAATGCCTCAACCTTTAATATCAATAATAATCCCTGTTTTCAATGGCGAATCATTTCTTGATAATTGTTTTTCTAATTTAGATAAACAGTTATATGATAATCTTGAAATAATCTTTATTGATAATAATTCTACGGATCAAACCTATTCGAGGATTAAGAAATATTGTTTGACTAGAAATAATGTTCAATTATTAACTTGTAAAAAAAGAGGCCCAGCTGCAGCGCGGAATATCGGTTTAAAGACCTCTTTGGGTGAGTATATAACATTTTTAGATGTAGATGATGAAATTTTGCCTAATAAATTTTTTTCATTATTAAGAGTTTTTGAGAAATATCCTTCTATTGGAATGGCATGTGGCTTGATAGAGAAAAAATACGATAATGGTACAAGCGTCAAGTCTGATTTAGGTCATTTAAAGACAGGTGTTAATGTCCATCCTGAAGCTGGACTTTTTTGGTTGCAACAGTTTCAACATGTACCTCCTATTAATTCCGTGATGTATAAGAAAAAAATTGTTGGAAATAAAATATATTTCCCAGAAAATTTATTTTTTGGTGAAGATGTGGCTCTAAATGTAATATTGGGCTTATTATTTGATGTTGTAAAAGTGGATGAGCCAGTTGGTGTGTATAATAGGCATGGAAACTCTTCATTATCTCAATCTAATAGATTAATATCCATTGAAGAACGTTATTTACAATTTTATGAGAAATTTGCGATTCCATATTTTTTAAAGTTAAATGCAAATAATATTCATATGTTAGCATTAGAGGTATCAAGAAATATGGCTTTCCGATTAAGAATGAAACTATTATTCTCAAGAAAAAACACTGATAGTATTGCAGAGTTTAATATTAAAGATTTTTATAATATAAATAAGTATCATTTATTTTTTTTGTTATTTAAAGTTTTACCCTATAGATATATATTATATATCTATGACTCTTTTCATAGAATTACTATTAGAAGACTAAAGAAAAGATTATTTTTTAATAAATAATGTTTTAACTATTAAGTCTAACCACCTTCTATTTAGTTTGACTTACACTATAATTCCAACTTAATAATAATTTCATTAAGTATGTAGATTATCAGAATAAAAGTAGTATCATAATGAAAAGAAAATTTATTATTCAAAGTGAACTTGAAAACAATTTCAATCATTATTCTCATGAGATTGATTTTTCTTCAATCGCAGAATGGATGGCTTGTGGTTTTTTCCTAGGAAATAATGATTTCACAAAAACAAAGTTTGGTTCAAAAACAACATATAGTTTGGAGTCAAATTGGTATTATGCTCCAAGGGATCTCACCTTTAATCAGGCTTCTGATGAGTTTTCAGAAATTTTTGAAAGATTAATTAAAGAGAAAATTAAAAATCGTAAAATAATTTTGCCTCTTTCTGGTGGGCTTGATTCAAGAACACTAGCGGCGGCATTAAGAAATGAAAAAAATCTCGTATCATATTCATATGAATTTGTTGGAGGTATTAGAGAAACAGATTATGCAAAGCAAATCAGTAATAGTATGGGATGGGAATTTTATAAATTTTATATTGAGAAAGGATATCTTTGGAATAAGATTGATGAACTGGCAGATATTAATCTATGTCAATCTGATTTTACCCATCCAAGACAGATGGCAGTTATTAATAAAATTGCTGAATTAGGTAATCTCATTTTATCAGGTCAATGGGGTGATGTACTTTTTGATTTACCAAGAATTAGAAAAAATACAAGTATAGATGAATTGAGTTATATTGTAATAAATAAAATAACAAAGTTAGGTGGTCTTGAACTTGCAAATAGATTATGGGAAGAATGGGGCCTTTCTAATAAATTTGAAGAAATGCTATTTGGTCATATTCAAAAATTACTTTTAGAAATTAATATTGATAATCCAAGTAGGCGATTACAAGCTTTTAAATCATTACATTGGGCAGTAAGATGGGCTAATCCTAATCTGAAAATTTTTAATAATAGCTGTGAGCTTTTTTCGCCATATTATCAAGATAAAATGTGTGATTTTATCTGTACGATTCCAGATAAATATTTAATGAATAGAAAAATGCAAATTAATTATTTGAAAAACAAAGCACCAAATCTTTCGGAGATACCTTGGCAAGTATATGATTTAAATCTGTATAATTATAAATATTTTAATAGTATCTATTTACCTAGGAGAATATTTAGATTTTTAAAGCGCCAAGTAAAAGAGCATATTTTATTTCAATCTCCTGTTATCCAAAGAAATTGGGAGTTGCAATTCCTTGGAAAAAAAAATGAGGACAAACTAAGATATTGGCTTTTTGAAACAAAAAACCTAAATAATATTGTGTCAAAAAATTTAGTAAATGAATTTTATAACAAATTTCAAAATCATGATAGAGTAAAATATAGTCATCCAATTAGTATGTTATTAACACTCTCGGTTTGGTGCGAAAAGTTTTGGAAAAAAAGATAATTATAGCTATCTATTCAGGAATTATACCAGGATCAGTTTTTATTGAGAACTTGGTAAGGTTAGTAGCGACTAAATCAGTTAAAGTATTAATATTTGGTAAAGGGAAAAATATCGATTATAGAAATAAAAATATAACAGTATATAAAACACCAGAAAATTTTTTCAAGAAATCAATTTTTATTATTTATCAATTACTTTTTTTATTAATAATAAGACCGCAAAGGTTAATTAAGTTAATTAAAAAATATAAATATATACCAAAATCTTCATCAATAATAGATATGTTAAGCAAAATTCTTCCTGTTATTAATCATTTGCCAGATATTTTTCATATTCAGTGGGCTAAATCATTACCATATTGGTTTTTTTTAAAAGAAATTTTTGGTGTTAAGATTATTTTAAGTTTAAGAGGATCACATATAAACTATTCTCCTATTGCTGATAAAAATCTCGCTAAAAAATATAAGTATTTTTTCCCAAATATTGATTATATGCATGCGGTTTCAAAAACAATTGGTTCTAAGGCAATGCTTTATGGAGCAGATCAAAATAGAATAAAAATTATATTTTCTTGTTTGAATCATGATTTAATTAAAAACTATTATAAAAGTGAAACAATTATCCATAAACCCTACAGATTATTAACTGTAGGTAGATTTCATTGGATTAAAGGTTATCATTATAGTCTTACTGCAATTTATAATTTGATAAAGAAAAATATTCCCATTGAATATACCATCATCAGTAATAATTTGCCTTCTGAAGAGTTCCTTTTTCAAATTTCTGATTTATCTTTACATGATAATGTCGTTGTTTTAAACCTTTCATCTCAAGAAGAAGTTTATAATAAAATGATTGAGTCTGATTGTTTTCTTATACCAAGTATTGAAGAAGGTATTTCTAACGCTGTTATTGAATCAATGTCAATTGGACTTCCTGTTATTAGTAGTGATTGTGGTGGTATGAGAGAAGTCATTAATCATGGTGAAAATGGATTCCTTTTTAAAAGTCGTGATGTGATTTCATTAGAAAAAGTTTTATTAATGGTCATGAATCTTAATAATCAAGAAAGAGGAGATATAATTTCTTCAGCCCAAGAAAATATTTTAAAAAATTATAATTCAAATATTATAAAAAACGAGTTTCATAATTTGTACAATATGACAATGGGTGTTAAAAATTGAAAATAGGTTTAATACTTAATAGGCCACCATCCAAATCAGAGACATTTTTAATTTCAAAAATAAAGGGTCTACAGAAAAATGGACATGAAATAATCATCTTCGCAAATAAAAATTGTGATTTTCAATTATGTAAAGTAGTCGCTATGCCAGTAGTTAATAGATTTATACCAATACAAATTATAAAAATGTTTTACCAATATATTCTATTAATTATAAAGATACCTTTCGTTACTATAAAATTTTTAAAACTTGAGAAAATTGATGGGAAGTCTTTTCGTAAGCGGTGGGAAAACCTTTATTTAAATGCAAAGATTCTTAAATATAAAATAGATTGGGTTCATTTTGGCTTTGCAACTACAACCATTAGAAAAGAAAATATTGCTAAGGCAATAAATGCAAAAATGAGTATTAGTATACGAGGATATGATATTTTTATTTATCCTTTAAAAAATCCTAATTGTTATAATACCTTATGGGAAAAAATAGACAAAGTACATTCTATATCTAATTGTCTCTTAAAGAAAGCTAAAGAATATGGTTTGGATGATACTATTAAACAATCTATAATATACCCTGCCGTTGATACATCCATATTTTTTAGGAAAAAAGGTGAAAAGCAACTAATCAATTCTAAAGATAGTATAGAGCTTTTGACGGTTGCAAGATTACATTGGATTAAAGGATTAGAATATGTTCTGCAAGCAATAAAATATTTAAATTCTGAAAAATTTAACTATACTATAGTAGGCGATGGGATTGAGTATGAAAGACTTGCTTTGGCTATCGATCAATTAAATTTAACTAATAATGTTCAGATGGTTGGTTATGTCCCACATAGTAAAATTTTATCCTATTATAAAGAAGCTGATATGTATATACAATATAGTTTAGAAGAAGGGTTTTGTAATACTGTGCTTGAAGCTCAATCAATGGGAATTCTTACAGTTGTATCAGATGCGTCAGGTTTAAAAGAGAGTGTGAACAATCATGTAACAGGTTGGATCGTTCCTAAAAGAGATCCAATATTACTTTCTGAAAAGATTAAAGAAATTGTATCATTAAATCATAAAGAATTAGATAAAATTCGAAATAATGCGGTAAAAAGAATTCGTAAAAAGTTCTCCTTGGAATCACAGGAATATCAATTCAATAAATTTTTTAATGAAGATTTATTTTAATAGAAATCAAATAGATAAATCAATTTCAAGACAGTTTTATGCTGAATGGATTAAACCTGTCTTTCCCAATAAGCGGCATTCTATATATGGGTTAAAACCAGAAGATTTAATGATTTGTGAATCACCAGCAGATGCTGATTTATTTATATTGCCTTTAACTTGGAATTATTATTTTGAAAAAGGAGAGCTCGATATTGCAATCAATATTTTGAAATTATATCATGGTTTTTCCAAACCTATTTTTACATGGGTACATGGAGACTATACATTTAACATACCGAAAGGTGATTTTATAACATTTCATCATAATCTATATAGTAATAATCTGAAAGATAATGAATATGCATATCCTGTAATTATAAGAGATCCCGTCCAATATATAAAATCACATGGCGTAGCTATTTTACCAAAAGGTGATAAACCATCCATAAGTTTTTGTGGCTTAGCTGATTTAAATTTGATTGATAGATTGATTAGTTATTGCAAAGATTTTATTTTTAAAATTAAAGGAAAAATATTTAAACCGTATTTAGATTTAGAGATGCCTTTGTCAGGTACCCGCTTAAGGGGAAAGATATTAAAATTACTTTTAAGAAATGCTGATATTGATACTAATTTTATTATTAGGAGAAATGTCGATAAAATAAAAATTAACAAAGCAAAATATAAGTTCGATTATTGGAATAATATGATTAGCACACCTTTTGTTCTTTGCGTGAGAGGTAGTGGTAATTTTTCAACAAGGTTTTTTGAGGCATTAGCATTAGGAAAGATCCCAATATTAATTGATACAAATTGTGTTTTGCCATTTGAGAAATATATACAGTGGGATCAACATTGTTTGATTATAAAAGAATCAGACTTTGATCAAATTTCTATGATTATAAAATCTTTTTTTAAAACAATTGAAGAGAAGAAATTTAAGGAAATACAAGTGCAAAATAGAAAACTATGGATTGAAAATCTATCTTATAGTGGTTTTTTTTATAAGACAATCAAGCACTTTAAGATAAACTCTATTTAATTTATCTATATATGAAGAAAGTATAAACACACCAAAACCAATTGTTTTATTGTCTAAAAGTTATCAAGCCTTTATGGTATTTTCATTTGAATTGTGGGGATGATATATTATGGCCTGATCCTGAAAATCTGTTATTATCTGGAAGTTTTGATTGTAAATATGACTCGAATGAATCAACTATCTCTGATGCTAGTTTTGTTATATTAATGCAGGGTCATATCCAAGAAAGTGTGAAAACAAAATATCTTAAAAGATCAATTATTGATTATGAGCATAGTCTTTATGATGAATTTAGATTTTTAAAAAAATTTTTTAATCCTTTGTGGAGTATCATATATCTGATCTATTGTATTTTTTCATTTAGAAACACTATCAAAGTTTTTAGTGCTTTTATAAAAACATTTAATATTAAACGTGATGATATTTATAATAACCAATTAGGTATAAAAGTAATAGATATGAAAGATCAGTTTTATAATAAAAAGGATAAAATAACTGTTAGAATAGTTATACCGACATACAATAGATATGAAGTATTAAAAAACCTATTATTAGATCTAGAAAAACAAGATTATAAAAACTTTTTTATTACAATTATTGATCAATCAGAAGATTATAATAAGGATTTTTATAATGTATTTAAAATCAATATAAATCTTATAAGGCAAGAAAAACCCGCTCTATGGAAAGCTAGGAATGACGCAATAAAAAATAGTAATGAAGAAATTATTGCTTTATTGGATGATGATTCTCGAATTAAACCTAACTGGCTTAGTAAGCATTTAGCTTGTCTAGATTATTTTAAAGTCAATATTTCAGCAGGTGTATCTATTTCGGAATCTGGGGCTAAAGTACCTTCTAATTATCATTATTATCGTATATCAGATCAACTTGATACAGGCAATGTTGTTTTCACTAGAAAGGTCATATCAAAATGTGGGTTTTTTGATGAACAATTTGAGGCAATGCGTATGGGCGATGCAGAATTCGGGTTAAGAGCTTATCAGAAAGGTATTATCTCTATATCAAATCCAGAAGCTCAAAGATTGCATTTAAAGACAAGTGTGGGGGGGTTACGTCAAAGTGGTTCTTGGGATGCCTTTAGGCCTACAAATATTTTAAAGCCACGGCCTATTCCTAGTGTTCTTTACTATGCTAGAAATTATTTTGGAAATTATAATGCGTTTATTTTTTTATTGATTAACATTCCTTTATCATTCACAAGTTATTCAAATAAAACAAACTTTTTTTCATTGTTAATAAGTATTTCTATATTTCTTATTTTTCTTCCTATTATTATTTGTCAAACTATTTATTCATGGAAATTATCATCAAACATTATCTTAGATGGACATAAAATACCAAAATAAAAATACTGTCCTTATAATTTCTTCTGAATTCCCTCCAGGCCCTGGTGGTATAGGTACACATGCTATAAGTATTGCAAATGCATTTCAAAAAAGAGGTGTTAATGTAGTAATTAATACAATTTCTAATTATGTAAATAGTCAAAAAGAAATCAATTATGATAACAACCACAGTTTTAAAATATATAGATTTAAAAACTATGGTAGTATTATAAAAAGATGGTACCATAGACTTAATATTATAAAAAATACTATTAGGTTATATAGGATAAAAAATATTTTTGTTTCAGGAAGATTCTCAATTTGGGTAATTCCTTTTATCAAAATTTTTGGAGTTCCAAACATTGTAGCAATAATTCATGGAACAGAGATAGGGAAGACTATATTCTTTAAATGGACAATTTTCTGTTTAAAAAAAGCAAATAATATTATTGCTATATCAAAATTCACACGATCTTTAATTGCTGAAAATTTAATAGGACAGGTCTATGTAGTTAATAATGGGATAGATCCAAGTATCTGGAATGTTCCAGAAAAGAGTAAGGTTTTAAAAAATTTCCCGATACTTTTAACAGTAGGTACAATATCATTGCGAAAAGGGCAATATAATGTGATAAAAATGTTACCTTATATTTTAAAAGTTTTTCCAAATATACATTATCATTGTGTAGGTGATGACAAAGAAAAAAATAGTTTATTAGAGCTTATTGATAAATTAAATTTAATTAATCAGGTAACGATCCATGGCGTTTTAGAACATTATGAATTAGAAAAGTTATATAATATTTCGCATGTTAATATGATGCTATCTAATCATAAAAGTAAAACCGATTATGAAGGTTTTGGTATTAGCGTATTAGAAGGGAATTTATTTGGTGTCCCAGCTATTGGTGCTAGAAATACAGGTTTGCAAGATTCAATTAAACCTAATATTAATGGTGAGTTAGTTGACCCCAAAAACAATAAAGAGATTATCAAATCATTAGAAAGAATATTCTTAAAATATGATTATTATTCAAATCAATCAAAGAATTATGCTAAAATAAATACATGGGATAATAAAATCGTTCAATATGAAAAATTTATCCAATAATTCTTTTTGTATAATAATATCTCATACCCCTTATTGTAAGAATCATAATGGTGGTTTGGTTGGTTTAGGATCAACAGTTGAAGAGATAGATCGTTTATCTACTATTTTTAAAAAAATTTACCATTTTGCACCAATACATGACGGTGAACCTCCTTTATCATATATTAAACATGAAAATGCTGAAATTGAAATAATCCCAATGATTTCAGCAGGAGGAAAAAGTTTTGGTGATAAATTCAAACATATTTTATTTTTCTCTAAACATTTAAAAGAGATAAAGCCATATCTTAATAAAACTGATTTAATACATTTTAGAGCGCCAACAGGTTTCGGTTTATTATTTTTACCTTGGTTATATTTTTTTTGGAAAAAAAATATATGGGTAAAATATGCAGGCTCATGGAATTCTAATTCTGTACCTTTAACTTATAAAATTCAACGTTGGATGTTATTAAGGTTCCCTCCAAATTTTAAAATTACAATTAATAGTTCCAGTAGAAAATTAGGAGATAATTTTTTCACCTTTTGTAATCCCTGCTTTGATAAAAAAATTATTGCTAAAAATTATGATATAGTACAAAAAAAGAATTTTAATAAAGAATTAAATTTAGTATTTGTTGGTAGAGTAGAAGAAAAAAAAGGAATTGGTTCATTATTGGATATTATGGAAACCATAGGTCATTTAAAAATCATCAAAAAATTACAAATTGTAGGAGAGTCTAAAAGGTTGGATTTTTATATAAATAAGGCAGAGAAAATATCTCATAAAATTTGTTTAACTGGGCCATTATCAAGGAAAGATGTCTTTAACATATATTCTAACAGTCATATCATCATATTGTTATCGCATTCTGAGGGATTGCCAAAAGTACTCATGGAAGCAGCAGTATTTGGATGTGTTCCGATTGTTTCAAACTTTTCTGGAATTTCTGATATAATAAAAGATAGCTTTAACGGATTTATATTAAACTCTGCCAATGGACAATATGATTATAATAAATTAAAAACTATTATTAATAACCCTCTAGAATTGAAAAAATGTTCACTTAATGCTTATAATACATCACATAATTTTACTTATGAGAAATATTTAAAAAATGTAAAAGATGCCATTTTATTTTAAATATTTAGATAAGTATAACATTGTATTGATTGGCATCCATATTATCATTGGTGTGGTTGTGTCTGACTCTTCTCAACTTGCTACTTTTTGGGGTTTAGGAAGTTTTTTTACTGGAATTCTTATAATTTTTAAATATAAGAATAGGTTTAATGATGCTGCAAATTTTGCAGGATATATTATTGGAATGGAAATAGTTTTAAGAATGACTAGAGCAAGCGTATTTTGGGAGTTTGGTAAATATGCGACTATAGCCTTACTCCTAATAGGGATGTTGATTGAAAATATCAGATATTTAAGAATAAATTTATTATCCCTTGCATATATAGTTAGTTTAATTCCATCAATATTTTTTCTTGCTAATTTTCATGGTGGTGCTTTTAATTGGTCATATTTCCGCACTCAATTATCATTGAATTTATCTGGGCCAACATGTTTATTTATTTGTTTATTGTATTTTAGGAATAGATTTATAACAGGTTATCAACTTAAAAGTCTCTTTAGAATAATAATTTTACCAATTATTACTCTATCCGCTATTATTATAATTAGAATGCCAACATTGGAGAATTTAGTTTTTTCAAGTGAAGCAAATTTTCAAATGAGTGGCGGATATGGTCCAAATCAGGTATCTACTATTTTGGGAATTGCTATTATTATTATTGGAATATCAAAATTATTAAACTTTAAATTATTTACCTTTAATATTTTAGATAATGCTATTATGACTGTAGCGACTGGAATTGCGCTTTTGACTTATGCTCGTGGAGGAGTTTTGGCTCCTTTCATTGCTGTACTAATTGGTTATAATTTTGCGTTTTTGCGAAAAGGTATCGGAATTACAAGAATATTGACTATTCTTACTGCAATTTTAATATTGTTTTCTGCAGCTTCATATTTTACGGAAGGATCAATTGCCAAAAGATATTCACAATTACTTGAAGTACCTTTTGAAGAACAAAGTAATTTATCAGGACGTAGTTTAATTATGGCAATTGATTATCAAATTTTTCTTGATAATCCTTTTTTAGGTGTTGGGCCTGGAGGAGCAACAAGGATGAGAGCATATTATGGGTATGGAAATACTGTTTCGGCGCATAGTGAATTTACAAGAATGCTTTCAGAACACGGTATATTTGGTGCTTTTTCTTTATTATCACTTTTTACTCTTCTTATAACAGAATTTTTCAAAAGAAGTCGAAGAGATAGTATTATACTGATGATTTTTTGTTCTTTTAGTATCTTAACTATGTTTCATTCAGCCTTTAGAATGGCAGCACCTGGTTTTATCTATGGTTTAGCTTATGTTTTTGTAAAAGATAATTTTAAATAATATATGATTATTTATATTGGTAATATCCTTTCATCTAAAGGTTTTAATCCACCACCTATTGAATTATTAAAATTAAAGATAATTGAATCATTTAAAATTGATTTAAAACTTGCTTCAGATAAAAAAAATTTATTAGTTCGTTTTATTCATATGAATTTTGTTTTTTGGACGAATATGAAACAATCGTCTTTGATTTTTATTGATGTATATAGTACAAAGGCATTTTATTTTGCTTTTTATTTTTCACTTTTATGCCGGCTCTTGTATATACCTTATATTCCAATTATTCACGGAGGTAGGATTAATAGAAGAATAAAAAATAATCGGTGGTTATGTGGTTTGATTTTTAATTACTCTGAGGTAAATATTGCCCCATCAAGTTATATTGCTGATATTTTTTTAAGAAATAATTATAAGGTTCAATATATTCCAAATGCTATAGATCTATCTATTTATCCTTTAAAAAAGCGAAAGGAAATTAGGCCTTATTTACTATGGGTAAGATCTTTCCATAAAATTTACAACCCTCAAATGGCTATATATGTATTAGCCGAATTATTAAAAAAATATCCTAATGCAATTTTAACAATGATTGGGCCTGATAAAGATGGGTCTTTAAATACTTGTCATGAAATTGCAAAATCCTTAAATATTGATAACCAAGTAAGATTTACAGGTTATTTAAAAAAGTTAGATTGGATAAAACTTTCCACCAATCATGATATATTCATAAATACGACTCATATAGATAACATGCCAATTAGTATTTTGGAGGCAATGGCATTAGGTCTACCCATTGTTTCTACAAACGTTGGTGGGATTTCATCTTTTTTAGATCATAAAAGAAATGCATATTTAATTAATGATGATGATATAGGTTCAATGACGAAAAATATTATTAAACTAATAGAAAACCCAAAAATTGCATATAATATGTCTATAAATGCTTATCAGGATTCAAAAAATTATTCTTTGAATAATATTTTCAAAGATTGGGAAAAAATTATTAAGAGTTACGTTAAATAATGAAAATTGATTATTTAATAAAACTATTATCAGGGTATGATTTAGTTAAAGCTAACACAATTTTAAATAAAACAAAATTTTCAGATTTAGAAGATTTCAAATATTGGCAACATCAGAAAATTTGGGAAATATTCAGATATCATAGAAAGTATACTACGTATTATAATAATCTATGTAAAGCTACAATTAATAATTGGAAGGAAGTCCCAATATTGAGTAAACACGATTTCCAAACAGGTATAAAAAACTTTATATCACAAAAATATAAAAGAAAAACTTTATATAAGGCCAATACATCTGGCTCATCTGGACAACCATTTTGGTTTGTAAAGGATAAAGATTGTCATTCTTTAACATGGTGTTACATTAGAAATAGATATTTAGCGTTAGGTGATGATGATAAAGGACTTGAAGCAAGATTTTTTGGATCCGTTAAAAACAAACCTTTATTAGGAATTAAAGAAGGGCTTAAGGACTTTTTATTAAATAGAAAACGTTTTGATGTTTTTGACCAATCATTAGAATATTTTCAGAAAATTACTACTTTATTTTCACAAAAAAACTTCAAATATATTTATGGATATACAAATAGTATTTATGCATATGGTCAGTTTTTAGAAAATTACAGTAGTAAAGTCTTAAAAGAAATTTGTCCAAGTATACAGTATATATTGGTAACTGCTGAAATGTGTACTGAAAATATGAGAAAAAAAATGATTGAAATTTTTGGGGTTCCTGTTTATCGTGAATATGGATCATCTGAGACAAGTATAATCGCAATTGAAAATATAAATTTTGAATGGGAAATTGCATCGCAAAGAATCCATGTTGAGGTCGTAAATGAAGATGGGGAAATATTACCATTTGGACAAAGCGGTAGAATCCTTGTTACAGATTTTTATAATTATGCTATGCCGATAATTCGTTATGATATTGGAGACCAAGGGTCAATAATTTTAAAAACTGAATTTCCTTTTCTTTATTTAGATTCCTTAGTTGGCAGAATCAGTGATACTATATATTTACCTAGTGGAAAAAGTATCCCAGGTTTAGTTTTTTATTATATTTTGCGAGATATAATTGAAAAAAATGATATTATTAAAAGATTTATTATTAGACAAAAGAAAATAGACACCTTTATTTTTGAGTATATTTCAAAAATAGATTTAGATGATATTAATAAAAAGAAAATTATTAATGCTTCTGAGCAATATCTCGAACCAAAACTAATTTACAAATTTTGCAAAGTTGATTTTATTCCAAGTAAACCATCTGGAAAAATTCAGCATTTTTTTTCGGAGATAAATTAATTGTTATTAAGTGTGATAATCCCGACTCGAAATGAGATTAAATATATTAAAGAATCATTTTTATCTATAATAGAATCAACAATGCATATTGAGAGTGAGATATTTTTTGTTGATGGACAATCAACTGACGGCACATATGAATGGTTAAAAAATGCCATAACAAATCATGAAAATTGTCAATTGAGAATAAATAAAGATAAAATTGTTAGTTTTGCTTTTAATTCTGTTTTTAATGAAACCAATGGTAAATATATATCAAGGATAGATGGACACACTATATATCCAAAAACATATTTTAGGGATGCTATAAATATTTTAAAAAATAAAAAAGCCGATGTAGTTGGTGGACCAGCAAATCATATTGGTAAGACATGGAAAGGGAATGCAATAGCTAATTGTATGATGAATCCATTTGGTGTCGGTAATTCTAAATTTCGAATTTTGAAAGTGGAATCATATGTTGATACAGTTCCATTTCCGATATATAAACGTTCGGTTTTAGAACATATTGGATTATATGATGAAGAATTGATTAAAAATCAAGATGATGAATTAAATTATCGATGTAGGGCAAATGGTTATAAAATTCTTATGAGTCCTAGATTAATAACTAATTATATAGTAAGAGAAAGGTTAATTGATTTATGGAAACAATATTTTTTTTATGGTGTCTTCAAGCCTTTAGTTTTTAGAAAAGTCATGTATGGTTTTCAATTTTATCATTTGATTCCAGCAATGCATACTTTTTTTTCTTTAATTGCAGTTATCCTTACCTTTTTTAATCCATATTTTTTTCTTTATCTTATAATATATTTTATTTTTGATATAATATTTTCAATTATTTATAATAATTCAATTAAAAATTTCTTTTTTAGCCTTTTAGTTTATCCTTGCTTGCATTATAGTTATGGTTCTGGAATGTGTATAGGGTATATAAAGAGATTTATGAAATTATTAACAAGATAGATTTATTACTGACTTTAGAATTATGAATCAATACAAAATATTACTTTTATTTAGTCTTCTTTTCGGCCAGGAAATTCCAAATGACTTTAGCGAATTTCATGAGAGGAAAATTTTAATGGATTTAGGAATGGATTGGTCTCAAAATTCTATCTTTGGCCCAATACGTTTGATTCATAATGAAAGAGATAGCGATTCATTATTAATACGAAATCGTTTTGGTTTCGAAGCTTCGACTGATAATTCAAGAGCAATGTATGGTTATGGACATTTTACTTATAATAAGTTTTTTCATGGATATTTATATTCTAGAATTGTTAATGACCCTAATCTTTTTCAAAGATACTCAGGAGTTTCTAGAGATATCGCCCGTAGCGGATTTACTTCTGGCGAAACGGATCTTTCAGGGATTTGTTATGAAAATAATTGGTTAATATTACAATTTGGAAGAGGACGACAGAGTTGGGGGGCTGGTAATGATATTCAATTAGGTATTAGTGAAAACTCTAATCCATATGATTATGGAATGATAGATCTTGATTTTGGGAAATTAAAGGTTCGATATTTTAATGGTTATCTTGAAACTGATTCTTTATCGATTAGTAGATTTATTACTGGTAGAGGAATTGAATGGAATAACCAGAAAAATAGTGTATTGGGTCTTTCAGAAGTTGTAGTATATTCAGGAAAAAATAGGACTATTGACTTTGCATACCTTAATCCGATATCAACACATCTTGAGATTGAGTTGAATGATAAACAAAATAATTTAGGGACAGATAGTGGTAATGCAATTTGGCAGTTTAGTTTGGATTATTTATTATTGAAGAATATTAGAATTTCTTTTAATTATTTATTCGATGAGTTTGTTCTAGATAAAGTACAGAAGGATAAAAATAAAATAAGTTCAGGGGCGTATTCATTAAAATTTGTATATATTCCTAAAGTAAGTAATATTTTTAGATTAACAACTTTTTATACCTCTATCATAAAGGTTGGGACTAATACTTTTAGACATGAAGATGGTAATAATAATTTTGTTAATAGGGAATCCCCTTTAGGTTGGATAGGAGGAAGTGATAGTAGAGAATATAAGTTAGGAATTAATAGCTTTATGAATAAGAAGAGAATAATGATGAAATTAGGTATTGGAAAAAGGGAGATAGGTGAAAATACTATTAATAAAAATACCTATTATAAATATACTAATTTTGTTAAAGATGAATTTCCTAGTGGTAAAATTCAAACAAAGGTTTTTATAAACGGAGAATTTCATTGGTGGGTTAAACATTATTTAACATTTATTATTGATTATGATTATAATCTCATAGATAAAAATAACAAATTATCTGAATTAAATTTTGGGATTAATATCTTTTACCCTATCAATGCTAAAATATGAATATTCCTTTTCATAAACCTATATTACCAAATAGCCTTGATGAAATCTACTCTGATTCAATTAAAGCGGGTTGGCTTACAACAGGTTCTCAAGTTAAAAAATTTGAACTGGTTTTATCAAAATTCTTGAATTATAAGTATGTAGTGGCACTTAATTCTTGTACTGCAGGATTGCATTTAGGTCTTGCAGCAAATAGATTTAAGAAAGGAGATAAATTTTTAGCACCTACATTGACTTTTGTCTCAACTATAGAGTGTGGAGAATATCAAGGTATGCAACCAGTTCTTATCGATAGTAAGAAAAATGGTTTTACACTTGATCTAAATTATTTAGAAGATGAGATCAAAAAAAAATCAGATGTTAAAGCAATTATCCCTATGCATTATGGCGGAGAAGTAGTTGATATGGATTATATTAAAGTATTAGCGGAAAAATATGGTCTTTTTGTAATTGAGGATGCTGCCCATTCTCTTGAGAAAAGTATAAATAAAGGAATCAATAATTATAATAATCATGCAATTGTTTTTTCTTTTTATGCAAATAAAAATATTACTTCAGGTGGAGAAGGAGGTGCATTTGCAACAAATAATAACAAATTAGCAAACATGGTAAAAAAATTATCACTGCATGGTATTACAAAAGATGGATGGAATCGATTCAAAAGTTTTGGTAAATGGGAATATGATATTACAGAATTAGGCTATAAATATAATATGACAGATATTTCAGCTTCTTTTGCCTTGTGGCAATGGCGTCATTTAAAGGATTGGCAAATAGCTAGGCGTAAGATTGTTGATATGTATATTGATGGTTTAAAAGATATTGAAGGGATAATATTACCAGAGGTTCCTAAAGATCATGCTATGCATCTTTTTGTTATTCGACTTAAGACAGAGTTATGGAATATATCAAGAAATGATTTTATTAATAAGATGAATCAAAAAGGTATAGGTTTAGCTGTACATTATAAACCCATCCATCAATTATCTTACTATAAAAAAATATATAACTTTAAAATGAAAGATTTTCCTAGAGCAAACCATCTTTACAATTCAATCGTATCTTTACCTATCTATCCTACGCTAAAAAATAAAGAAATTGAATATGTTATCGAATCAATAAAAGATATTTTCTATGAAAATTCTATTTAGGATTTGTGTAAAAAATATTTACAAATTAGTGGATATTATCTTGATAGTTACTAATTATCATTAGTGACATTCATTCCTTGTATCAATAATGATATAACAATAAATTAGACTGATAATATTTCCGAGGTATTATTTACAGGGCTATTCCTTAAAGGTAAATGTAAGTTATAGCTACTACACGATCATAGTGGTAACTCTGACAGCTTTTTCAGAACTGTGATTTATATCACCCTCGAGAAATTTGGATTTGTTTTTAATATTGTTTTGAACCAAAATAGAGGCAATGGAATTAACATCTAGAATAACTGCAGTGCTACTAGCAATACTATTATTGCCATTATTATTATTGGTTGCACTTATTAGTCTATTTATTCAAGGGCTACCAATTATATTTATACAACCAAGGGTTGGTAAGAATTTTAAAAATTTTAATATATACAAATTTAGAACAATAAAAAATAATGGAAGTAATACAATACTTGGTCATAATGGAGAATTATTACAAATTACTCGCTGGGGTAAATTTTTGCGGAAAACAAAAATAGACGAATTACCTCAATTGCTTAATGTAATTAAAGGTGATATGAGATTTATCGGACCTAGACCAGAGGTTCCTGAATTTGTTTCAAAAGATACTTTCTCTTTTTTAAATGATATAAAACCAGGTCTTTCAGGATACTCTTCTATTATATTTAGAAATGAATCTGAAATTCTTTCTATGATTGATTCAGAAGATCCATATAATAATATCTTAAATATTAAACTAGCCTTAGATAACTATTATGTTACCAAGAAAGGTTTTTTCCAAGATCTAAAATTAGTTGGTATAACTATTTTATCTTTGTTTACTCCAAAACGTATGGGGCATTATTTATTTATAAAACTCTTAAAAATTGAAAATAGTGATAATTTTAATTTTGCAGAGATTATTGAAAAGGCACGGATAAAAATATCGAAGCACAAAGAAATAAATAAAAATGATTCTCGTAATATCAGAATAATGATCTTGTCTGATATAATTACAATTCTTAGTAGTTTTATAATCGCAACATTTGTTTATAGTAATTTTGCAATTCCGGAGCTTTACTATAATCTAGATTTAAATTTTATCATATATACATTTTTAGCTGTTAAAATGAGCTCTTATTATTTATTCGGACTATACAAGGGTATGTGGAGATATACAGCTATATCTGATATATTTCATGTTTTTAATGCTAATTTTGTTTCGACAGGTATTCTTTTAATACTTTTTATTAATATCAAAGGTTTAGAGAATTTAACTTATTCGATATTATTTATTGATTTTATACTATCGATTGGTATTACATGTTTTACTAGGATAGGAGTAAGATTGATATATTCTCATTTATTAAACCCTAAATCTTATAATATAAACCTTAGAAAACGAGTAATCTTAATTGGTGCTGGTAAAACAGGCGAATTTATTTGTCGGGAATTATTAAATAATTCAAAACATTTAATGGATCCAATAGGGTTTTTAGATGATGAAAAAGATTTAAAAGGTAAGTATATACATCGTAGAAAAGTATTAGGTAAAGTTTCAGATCTTAATGATTTTCTTAATGATTTTGATGAAATTTTAATTTGCTGTCCAAATGCTCCTCGAAAACAAATATTTCGATTGATTGAAAAATGTAAAAGTATTGGAAAATCTTATCGGATTTTACCATCCCCAGATGAGATGTTATCTGGTAAGTTATCATTAAATGAATTAAAGGAAGTCTCAATTTTAGATTTATTAGGTAATAATGAAATTGAATTAGATCAAGAATTGATTAGGAACTATATTCATGGTAAGAGGATTTTGATAACAGGTGCTGGGGGTAGTACAGGTGCTGAATTAGTTAGGCAATGCTTAAGATACGAGCCTGCATTATTAGTTATTTTAGATAATAATGAATATAGTTTATTAAAAATAGAAAGAGAGATTTTATCAGAAGGAAGTAATGTACTTGTAAAACCTCTTCTTACAAATGTGAGGGATCTTGATATCCTTGGTAAGGTATTTAATGAATATGAACCGCAAATTGTTTTTCATGCTGCTTCATATAAACATGTATCAATGCAAGAATCTTTTCCTTGGGAGGCCATTGAAACAAATGTTCATGGTACAAAAAATCTAGTCAAATTATCACAGCAACATAGTGTTGAAAAATTTGTTTTAATTAGTACAGATAAAGCATTGAATCCAATCAATATTATGGGTGCAACAAAACGTTTAGCAGAGGTTATTTGTCAAGGAGCAAATCAAAGTTTTAAAACTCGTTTTATGGTAGTACGGTTTGGTAATCTTATTGATAGTAATAGGAGTATAATCCCTATCTTTAAAGAACAAATAAGGTCTGGTGGCCCTGTTACTATCACAGATCCTAATATGGAGCGTTATTTTATGTCTTCATCTGAAGCCGCACAATTAATATTACAGTCTGGTAGTATAGGTAAGGGTGGCGAAATTTTCACATTGGATATGGGTGCGCCAATTAAAATAATTGATATAGCGAATGAATTGATTAGGCTGTCAGGCTTCGAACCAGAGATTGATATACCAATTAGTTTTATTGGGGCTAGAGCTGGGGAGGATACTATAAATAATAATAAGTCCAATGAATATTCTTATTCTAAAACAACACATGATAGAATACTTCAAATCCACCCAGAAATCTCAGAAAATAAAGTAAATGAAATTTCGAATCGTATAATGAATGGTGAATTAGTCGGGCATGAATTTGATAATGGGATTCTTAGATCAATTTTATCTTCTTTAGTACCCGAATACCAACCTTTAAATAAAGATCAAGTTGAGCCATTAGTTCTGAAAATTTCACCAAAAGCACAAGCATAACCAATTGTAATGTGCATTGTAGTCAAACAATAGTTTTCTTAATCAAAAATTAATATCTTGTTCAGCTGCAAGATTATTAAATTTAATTAATAAAAATTTACAAATTTTCTATGATGCCCCTTATATCAATAAATCCTTCTATAGGTAAAGAAATAAAATCTTATCCGCAATTTTCTGAGGAAAAAGTGAACCAAATTATTATTGATTCATCTAAATGTCAGAATCATTGGAAAAAGACTAATTTAGAATTTCGTTTAGATTGCCTTAAACATCTTTCTGAAATTTTAAATGATAAAAAACGTGAATATGCTTCTCTTATGGCAGAAGAAATGGGGAAACCGTTAAAACAAGGTAAGAGTGAAATTGAAAAATGTATTTTTCTTTGTGAATATTATGTAAATAATGCTGCATTATATCTTCAGGATAAAATTATTGATATTGAAGGACAGAAAAGCTTTGTAATAATTCAACCTATTGGATTAATTCTAGGCGTCATGCCTTGGAATTTTCCTTTTTGGCAAGTTTTCAGATTTTCTATACCAACATTAATTGCAGGTAATGGCGCTTTATTAAAACATGCTTCTAATGTTCAAGGATGTGGATTTGCGATAGAATCTGCTTTTTTGGATGCAGGATTTCCAAAAAATTTATTTAAAAATATTTCTATAAGTGGAAGTAGAGTTTCTAGCTTTATAAAAAATGCGAGTATTTCAGCTGTCACGATAACTGGAAGTACACCAGCTGGAAAATCTGTTGCTCAGGTTTCTGGGATGGAATTAAAAAAAACAGTATTAGAATTAGGTGGTAGTGACCCTTATGTTATATTGGAAGATGCGGATATAGAAAGATCAATACAAGCTTGCATTGAAGGAAGAATATTAAATACTGGACAAAGTTGTATATCTGCTAAAAGGTTGATAGTTGTTGATAGTATTTATGATAATTTTTTACAAGGTATAAAAAAAAGTTTAATGTCAAAAATCATGGGAGACCCGAATGATGATGTAGATATTGGTCCGATGGTTTCTCTTGAAGCAAGAGAGGAGGTACATGAACAAGTCCAAAAATCTATTATCCAAGGTGCAACACTTCTATTAGGTGGCTTTATACCTGAAATCCCAGGAGCTTTTTATCCTATTACATTATTATCTGAAGTAGAGCCAGGTATGCTAGCATTTGATGAAGAAATATTTGGGCCTGTTTTTTCTATCGTAAGAGCAAAAGATGAAAATCACGCAATAAAATTAGCTAACCAAACGCCTTTTGGATTAGGTGCGGCAGTATTTACTGAAAATATTAGTAAAGGAGAAGAGATTGCAAGACATAGGCTGAATTCTGGTATGTGCTTTGTAAATGATTTTGTTAAATCTGATCCTCGTCTTCCATTTGGAGGTATTCGTGAATCTGGATATGGTAGAGAACTATCAATCTATGGTTTGATGGAATTTGTTAATATTAAGACTGTGGTTATTAACGATAAAAATTAGTATTGCAATATTTAATGAGAATTATCAAAACCTTTACTTTTTATTTAATTATTATTCATTGTATAATTTTTTCTCAAAATAATAAATTATTTTGGGATGGTAGAGATTGGAATAAAATAAAGGGAAAGGCTAGCCATGATAATAAAATTGAGTTTTTAATTAAGAAGGCATATTTGGAAGGAGCCTTGGATGGAAGGCTATATGGATACTTAAAAACTTGGGAAGATGATAATGCAATTGCTGATAGAGTTTTTTCTGAAACTGTAGATTATTTATCAATAAGAGAATTAATTAAAAATATTGATTATTTTTATGATGATCCATTAAATAATTATATACCTCTTCCTTCTGCAATAGTTATCGCGAATATGTATGCTGGAAGGGAAAATATTTATAATATCGAATCTTATATTAAACTTACAAGGGAATGGATTAATGGGTTGATATTAGACCTGGATACTTTAGACTATACAAAGATTTTAGAACAAAAATTAATTAAACAGCATAAAAAATCTTTTAATCGATTCGAATAAATCCTGCTTTTTTATGCCATGCGAAAACACGACTTTCTCCAATAAATTTTACTTTAGAAATATTAAAGTCAAAAGTAGGGGGTTCATCTGTTCTTAAATCAAATTTTGCGGTTTTTACAGTAGAAAAACCTGTTTGTAATGCTGGTTCGTAATTATAAATAAGTACAATTCTTTTTTCGTCAATAAGGATTTTGTCTGCAGAATATTCAGATAAAAATCCTTCTAAATAATCAATAGGTTGTTTTAGATGATTAGTTATTTCAATATTTACCAAAATTTTTGCATTATCAATCACGCGAGGTCGTATTTCTATTGTGAATGGTTCTCTTTCTTGTCCAATTATTAGAGATGATAACAAAATAAAAATCAAAGTTAGTTTCATAGCACTGAAATTGGGAAGAAATATCATTATACAAAAGAAAAAGCTATGATATATTTTTTAAAAAAAATTGTATAATCAGTATATGATCTATTCAATATTTTATTATTTAAAAAAAAATATTTTCTACATAAGCTATATTTATATATCATTTTGTTATTCTCAAGTTCGTGTAGGTGAATGGGATGCTCTAACTTCAAATATTTATATTAATGATATTACTATAATTGAAAATAATATATATGCGGCTTGTAAAGGTGGAATCCTATCCATTGAAAATAATGGATATTCAACTTTTACAACTGTTCATGGTCTTTTGGGAATTGACTTGTTATCCATTACAAAAGATAACGATAATAATTTATGGATTGGTGGTGATGTTCCTCGAGGTTTTCTACAAGTATATGATCCGATAGAGCGTCAATCAGTATTATCTTTTGATTTTCAATTAACATCAATTTTAGATATCCAAGTAAAAGATTCTATAACATGGGTATTATTTCAGGATGGACAAGATAATGGACTAATGAAATTTATTTATGATGAAAAATGGGAGTATCGAGATTCGTTTAGAAACTATCCAGAAGAAATAAGAAGTATTAACTGTTTTACTTTAATTGATACAATGATTTTTCTTGGTACTAATGAAGGAGTTTATTTTTCTAGTACAAATAGAAATTTAAAAAACCCGTATTCATGGTTAAAAGTTATAGATAATTTTAATCAACCTATTACATCGATGGATGTTGATAGTATTGATTTAGTTTTTACAACAATGAATAGTATTAATAAATATTCCCCACAAATTAATGAATTAAATCAAATTGATTTTTTATTTGAAATAGAAAATGCTCAAAATGTTTTTGTTTCTAAGCATGGGTATTGGTTTAGTGATTTAAAAAAATTATATTTATCATCATTGAATAATGATCTAATAATTGAAAATAATTTTGAAATATTATCAATTAATTACATTGGTCATAGATATATTATTGGTACAGAAAATGGTTTCATTTTTTTAGAAAATAATAATAATACAGGTGTATTTGAAATGCATACTTTTATCCCTAATTCACCTGTTACTAATAGTTTTTCTGCTATTGAAGTTCTTGAAGATGGAAGACTGGTAGGAGGGAGTAGCAAAGGTCTTTCTATTTATAGTAATGATGGTTGGCGTAATATATTAGAAGTGGAAACATTGGGCTCTGAAGTAATTAACTCAGATTATAATTTTGAAAAATTTATTGCTGATACCGTAGCATATGATTTTGGAAGTTATATCGCGGATATTGAACAAGGACCAGATGGGTTACTATATTGTGCAATAAGAGGTTCATACGTTTCATATAGTGATCCACCAAGAATTAGTGGCGGTGTCATAATAGTCGATATAGATAATCCTCAAAATATTGCAATATTAGATACAACATATTTAGGATTTTATTCAACACCAAATAACGATAGACCTTATCAGATTACTTTAGATATAGAGTTTGATAATTATGGAAATTTATGGATTGCTAATCCTTATTGCATAAATGGAAATAATCCAATACATGTTAGATCGCCTGATGGAGTTTGGAGACATTATGGGGCAACTGAGACTGAAACATATATAAGCCAATCACCAATATCGATTGCATTTGATTTGTTTAATAGAACTTGGGTTTCAGCATTCCAAGTATCCGATGTCAATATAGGGTTACCAAATGGAGGTATTTTCCTTTTAACATATGAAGGGAATCCGTATGACCCTATTAATTTCTATTGGAATGAAATCAATAATAATGGAACAGTTTGGTCATTAGGTATTGGATCAAATAATCGTTTATATTATTTGACTCCTTCAGGCCTAAATTATTTTGATTTAAAGCAAGGACAAAATCCAGTCATTAATGAAAACTTATATCCCTTTTTTCCAAATATTTCTTTTGGATATGGTTCAAAGATTAAAATTGATTCACATAATAATATTTGGGCTAGTTCAAATAGTAGAGGAATACATGTCCTCTTAGAGAATACAACATATTGGCCTGATATTAATGGATTTGATATATCAAATAGTCCTTTGTTATCCAATGAAATAAGTGATATTGATTTTAATTATGATAAAAATTTGGTATATATAGCTACCAGTAAGGGTGTAAATATTTTAAAAATTCCATTTGGTTCTTCAAAAAATAATTATAATAATGTAAAGGTGTTTCCGAGTCCATATTATATTCCTTCCGATAAACCTATGATAGTAGATGACCTTGCATATGAATCATCATTAATGGTGATGACATTAGATGGGTTGGTTATAAGGAATATTAGATCACAAGGATTAGAAAATGATGGCCCACAACTATCATGGGATGGAAGAGATAGGAAAGGAAATTATGTTGGAAGCGGAGTTTATTTATTAATGATCTATAGTGATAATGGGGGTAATATTATTGAAAAAATCACAGTTATTAATAATGATTAATTTTTTGGTTATCAAAATTTTTTAAATTTAAAAGTATAAAGTTACTAACTATTCTGTGACCTTTATTTGATAGATGCATAGGGTCGCCATAAAGAAAAAGTTCTTTGCTATATCCATTTGAATTTTGCAACATATAATTAAACATATCTTTCACAATAATTGAATAGTTTTTCAAACTATTCATTAGCTTCAACTGTGGTTGTTTTATTGAAGCCTGATGAGGATTCCTTAATTGGTACTCATACGGTAGTAAGTACATCTCAAAAGGAATATTATTGTTTTTTAATATGTTTTTTATTTTAATGAGATTATTTATTGCTTGATATAACAACTCTTCTTTTTGAATATAAAGGTTGTTATCAAATTCAAAATAATTTTTACTTCTATCAAATATGATATTTTTTGTTAGAAGGTATAAGGCACTATTCATTCTAAGAAAATTGATGGTTTGTCCAAAAAGTTTTCTCAAAGTCTCACCTGGTAAAATATCGATGATTCCAGATTCACGATTATAGATATCGTTGAGGCAAAAAAATAATGAAACTCGTTGTATTTTTAGGGTTTGTAAGGCATGATTTAATTGTAAGACGTAGTCTTCACTTGAATAACCAATAACTCCTCCATTTAAGATATTCCAATTTTTTAATTTTGAAGATAAATGGCTACTAAATGTAGAATCTTCATTGACTCCTACACCCATTACTACTGAATCGCCTAATAAAAGCCAGTTTGGTTTTTCTTTATTATGTATGAAATTATTTCTTCTAAAACCATATTTATCAGTTGATATATTTTTTCCAAAACTTTGCGCATTAATATTAGGTTTTAATCCATATCCATTGCCTTCTCCTCGATTAATTATTAATCTTTTATCAGTACCTTGGTAGTTTATTTCTGGAAAAATTATTCTAGTAAATAATTCTAATAAAAGAAATATAATTATAATTACAGTGAAATAGGTTATTAGATATAATAGAGTTGAATAGAGCCTTTGCAAATTTTAGAAATTAGTGAAATATATTATGACTAATATAAAGATTAAGATTTTGATTGTTTATAAAACCATATAATTGTAGCTATAATAGAGAATAAAGTAAGGCCTACAGATAGGTTGTGATCTATACCAAAATCAATATTTTTTAAACCTGCTCCTGCAAAAAAAGCAAGTAAGATTCCCATAAGTGACTCTCCTGCAATTAAGCCTGAAGAAAGAAGAATACCGTTATCTGTAATTTTTTCGGAAATATTTTTTGACTCTATAATGTAAGCTATGATACCTCCAATTAAAATTGGTGTAGAAAGTCCAAATGGAAGATACATTCCAACAGCAACGGGCATTAAGTGTAGTCGAAATGAGGTGTTATTTTGTTCAAGAAAGTAATCAACTATCAGTAGTATTACTCCTATTATTGCGCCAATAAATACCATATCCCAAGGAAGAGAACCATCGCCGAAAAAACCATTTGCAAGGCTTGCAAATAGACCTGCCTGAGGAGCTGATAACTCTCTCCCTCCAATACCACCAGGTGTATTCTCATGCAATAGTTGCATAATCGGTGCCATTACTAAAGAAGCAACTGCAACCCCAATAATTTGCATTATTTGTTGTTTATATGGTGTCGCTCCTACAATCTGACCTGTTTTTAAATCATTGCAAACATCGCCGGATGTACAGGCAGCACAACATACTATAGCAGCGACACCAAGTGTTGCCACCATTCCTTCAGTACCTGAAAAACCAAAAATATAAAGAAGTCCACCTGTAAACAATACAGCAGTTATTGTCATTCCAGAAACAGGTGAATTAGAATTACCAACTAATCCAACTATATAAGACGCAACAGCGGTAAAAAAGAAAGCCATGACAATCATAATTAAGGTTGTGAATGCTGCTATGGCTAAATTATTTGTTAAATAAAAGTACACTCCTCCAATTAAAATAATTATTATAAAAGATAAAATATTGATTGCTTTCGAGGATATACTGCGTCCATTAGACGGAATATTATCTTGTTGTAATTTATTTTGACTTGTTCGTAAAACTTTAATTGCATCTCTTAAGCCTTTTCGAACTTTATAAATTGAAGAAATGCCACCTATAACCATTGTGCCTACACCGATATATCTAATTTTAGTTGACCAGATTTCCCATGCCCCTTCTAAGGGGTTCTTAACGAATTCTAGACCATTGCCTAAAAGAGGAATTCCTATTAACCAGCCTATAGAGCCACCTATAAAGATTAGTACTGCGACATTAAGTCGTACAATATATCCAACTGCTAAAAGAGCGGGTGAAATATCTCCTCCGAAAAAAAATATTTTATTTCCATGTAAGGTTGCAATTTCTAGTGCTCCTTTTAGGATTCCAGCAAATGAAATTAAACCTTTAAATAAAGCCCCAATTATAGCACCTTTTATTACAGAAATTGCTTGTTTAGGATCTCCTGTGTCCTGTCCAGCTTCAAGTACAGACGCGCAGGCTAAACCTTCTGGATATTCAAGGTTGCTTTCATTAGAGACAATGAATACTTGTCTCATGGGGATCATGAATAAAATTCCTAATAGCCCGCCAGTAAATGCGATTATAGTAGTAAGCAGCATATCAAATTCTTGCCATATTCCGATCAGGATTAGTGCAGGCATCGTAAAAATAATACCTGCCGCAAGAGATTCTCCAGCAGAAGCAGCAGTTTGAATTTGATTTGCTTCAAGGATTGACCCTGGTTTTGATTTTTTATTAAAAACCCTTATGTATTTAAGTACAAGCATACCAATAACAGCTGCGGGGATTGATGCAGAAACCGTCATCCCAGCTTTTAACCCAAGGTATACGTTTGCAGAGCCCATAACTATAGATAAAACTATACCAAGTAAAATCACTCTTAAATTGAGTTCAGGTATTATATTTAATTCTTTTGACATTTTTCCCTCAACTAAAATCCCTGTAAGGTAATGATTTATATTATTTAAAAAAATGTAAAGACATACTTTTATTATTAACAATATAATTTTTAATTTATGTTATCAGTAGGGGTGCTGTTTTGAACCAGATCAAACGGCTGAGAATAAACCCATTAACCTGATCTGGATAATACCAGCGTAGGGAGTCAATCTTGAAACTAATTTACTTTCTTATTATTTCTCAAATTTTTGCAGTGACGTTACAATCTCAAATTACTGGGATTGTTTTAGATTATAAAAATAATAATCCCATTGCAAATGTTAATATTAAATCTGATAAAATAGGTACTTCAACTGATACATTAGGTAGATTTTTTATCGATATACCAGTAGGGAGACAATTAGAATTTTCACATATAGGTTATGAAACAAAAGTAGTATCGGGATATGATGGTTTAGAAATTAAATTGTTTCAGAATATAATAAAATGGAATCAAATCACAGTTAAATCAAATCTTAAAGAAGAAGATTATGGTGAATCTGTCGCCAGCATAACTATATTTGAAAATCAAGAAATTAAAGAGTCAAATGCAAATCATTTAGAATATCTGACCAATCAAATTTCTAATTTTAATTGGAGTGGTGGAACAAGCAGGCCTCGATATTTTCAAATTAGAGGCTTAGGTGGGAATAGCCATTATTTTGGAGAAGGCCCTCCTAATTTTTCGGTAGGTTTTATTTTAGACGATATAAATCTAAGTGGTATGGGTATGTTAGGTAATACATTTGACATCGAGCAAATTGAAGTTCACAAAGGTCCTCAATCATCAGTCTTTGGAAGCAATGCTATTGCAGGACTAATTTCTTTAAGATCTAAACCTATTACTGATAATTTCCAATCTGGTTTTTCAATTAGTCTTGGAGATGATTCTCATAAAGCTGTAAAAGGTTTTCAAAATATAAAAATTTCTAATTTTTTAAAGGTAAGATATATTATTGATTATAATTACAGGGACGGTTTTAGGAATAATATCTTAAATGGAATGATAGATAGTAATCGTAAAAAAGAACTATTTTCTAGATTAAAAGTAGAATTTCATCCGATTGATCAAGTTAGAATTTTAGGAACTTATATCAACGCGAACCTAGATAACAGGTATGATGTCTGGTCACCTGATAATAACGAACAATTTGAAACTTATACAGATAGTCTTGGTGAAGATAGTCAAAAAACTCAAGGTTTTTCTTTACGATCAAAAATGAAAATTAATGAGGATTTTAATTTATTGTTTATATCAACTAGATCAAATACTCAGCTTGTTCATGCATACGATGGGGACTGGGCAAATGATTCTTATTGGTTAGACGAACATCAATTTGATCCAGATAGTACAGGTTATAATTATAGTTTTTATGAAAAAAATAAGCGCAGTAGGCATAATGACTCTCAAGAATTGAGATTGAGTTTTAAAAATTTAGTGACAGGATTTTATTTTAACAATTTATCTGAGAAAGATGATGCGATTGGTTACCTTTTTGGTGGATTAGGAGATCAAGCTGATGGTAGATATGATTTCAAAGCGTATGCTGGTTATTTTCAAATACATCATAATGTAGCAAAAAAATTAAAAGTAATGTTTAATTATCGTCTGGAAAAAAATATGTATAAATATGTTGGCAATACATATGATAATTACTACGGTGATGATTTGCCTTTGGTTAATTATGAATCAGAAAACACGATGATGGGTTATAAAGGCTCATTATTGTATGCTTTAAGTGATAATAGTAATTCTTATTTTTCTTACGCCAAAGGGTTTAAAGCTGGAGGGGTTAATCAAGAACCAAATTTAAATGAATTTGAACGAATATTTGATCCTGAATTTTTGACAAATATTGAAATTGGAATAAAAACAATTATGAATAATTTTGGATATGTTATTAATGCATTTTTTGGAAACCGAAATAATCAACAAGTTACAATATCAAAACAGAGGAATGTCGGCGATCCAAATAGCTTTTATTTTTACACTGCTAATTCTACATCTGGTTATATAAGGGGCTTAGAAATGGATTTAAATTATATATTAGGATCAAACTTTACATTCCAATCTACATTCGGTATTCTAGATACGTATGTAGAAAATTTTGAATATGAATTGATAGAAAATGTGAAAACTAGAGCAGGTGATAGGGAAACTGCGATGGCTCCGAAATATACTGCTTCATTTGGGTTGAAATTTGAAAAAATGGATTACTATTTTTTAACTAGTGCTTCTTACAAGAGCAAATATTATTATTCAGATAGTCATAATAAAAGATCAAGTGCATATACATTAACAAATATAACTATTGGGAAAAAAATAAAAGATTTTAATCTCAATTTTTGGGTGAGAAATATTTTTGATGTAAAATATACAATCAGGGGATTTTATTTTGGTTTAATACCTGAAGAAGATTATCCAAATCAATTATTCGAAAGCTATGGAAACCCAAGGCATTTTGGTATTACATTAGATTATGGATTGTAGATTGGCAATGATTTCAAAATTTCTATTTTATATAAATATTCTTAATTTTTTTATCGGTTATATTGATCAATAATTATGTTTAGCCATATTACAGAAAAATTTGAAGATATTTTTCGAAATGTTCGCGGTCTTGGAAAAATAACTGATGCAAACATTAAGGAAACTTCCCGGCAGGTTCGCAAGACTTTGATTGATGCAGATGTTAATTTTAAAGTTGTTAAGTCATTTATTGCAGAAATTGAGCAGAAAGCACAGGGAACAAAGATAATAAAATCTGTAAAACCTGGCCAGCAATTTGTAAAAATTATTCGTGATGAACTGATATCATTGCTCGGCGAAAAATCAAATGAATTAGATTTTAAAAATTGCCCATCAGTAATTTTGCTAGCTGGCTTACAAGGTGTTGGAAAAACGACTACTGCAGGGAAATTAGCCAAGTTTTTAAAGAAAGCAGATAATTCTATAATGTTGGTTGCGGCAGATGTTTATCGTCCTGCTGCTATTAAACAATTAACAAAAGTTGGTAAATCTGTAAACGTCAAAGTATTCACGGATAGTATAAAAGATCCTATAAAAATATGTAAAGATGCAATAATTAAAGCTCGTAAAAACAAAATTGATATTGTAATAATAGATACAGCAGGTAGACTCCATGTGGATGAGAAAATGATGCAAGAAGTTCGTGAAATAGCTAATTGTAGTAGTCCTAATGAAATACTTTTTGTGGCTGATGGAATGTCGGGTCAAGATGCTGTTAAATCAGCAAAATTATTTCATGAGGCTATACCACTTACAGGAACTATCTTAACAAAAATGGATGGTGATAACCGTGGTGGTGCAGCAATATCAATAACAAGGGTTACAGGTGTTCCAATAAAATTCATTGGAATTTCGGAAAATATAGATGGATTAGAAGTCTTCGATCCAAAAAAAATTGCAGATAGGATTCTTGGTTTTGGTGACATTGTTTCACTTGTGGAAAAAGCTCAAAATGTAATTGATAAAGATATAACAAATAAATTAAATAAAAAGATTAAATCAAATAAATTTGATCTAGACGATTTTAAAATTCAATTACAACAAATAAGAAAAATGGGATCATTATCTGGAATAATTGGGATGATGCCTGGCATTAATTCGAAAGTTATAAAAAAAATGAATATGGATGATAAACAAATAATTTGGACGGAAGCTATTATTAATTCAATGAATAATAGAGAAAGAAAAAACCCAAATATTATTGATGGTAGTCGTAGATTAAGGATCGCAAAAGGTAGCGGACGTCCTGTACAGGATGTCAATACATTACTAAAACAATTTATTCAAATGAAAAAAATGATGAAAAAAATGAAAAATATAAAAAATTTGAATTTTCCTATGTTTGGAAAATATTAATCTTAAAGGAGAGAATATTGGCAACAAAAATCAGGTTAAAACGTATTGGAAGGAGAAATAGGCCTTTTTATAGAATGGTAGTGATGGATTCAAGAAGTCGTCGTGATGGCGCTGCTATTGAAGAGTTAGGATGGTATAATCCAATTGACACTGATCACACTTTTTCATTAAAAGGGGAAAGGATACTACATTGGTTAAATGATGGTGCTCAAGTTACAAATGCAGCCCATAAGTTATTGCGGCGTTCAGGTATTGCATATCATTGGCATTTAATTAATCAAGGCTTAGATGTTTCCCAAATTGAAGTCGAGATGAAAAAATGGGAATTGAATCATGAAGAAGTTCTTAAAAAACGTTCTGAGAGTGCACAATTGCAATCACAGAAAAAAGATAAGAAAAAAATAGATTTAGACAATGCTGATAAGGTTGCTAATTTAGATTCTAAATCTTCCGCTGATGAGGAAGAGTAAAAATTTATAGTTAACTATTATTAAGAAAATGGAGGATGCTATGTTAGAGTTCATTGAACAAGCAATAAAACTACTTGTAGATAAACCAGATGAAGTAAAAGTTGATATTGTAGAAACAGAACAAAGACTTATCTACGAATTAACTGTTGGTGAAGGTGATTATGGTAAAGTAATTGGTAAGAGTGGTCGGAATATATCAGCCTTACGTACTCTTGTTTTTGCAATAAATGCAAAGCAAGGTGGTAAAAGAGCTAGATTAGATGTCATAGATTAAAGTTGGGCAAGCCAATCCATCCAATTGCAAAAGTTACTGCTATCTCAGGCTTTAATGGTGATGTGCGTTTAAAACCATTATCTCGTTATTTTGATGAATATATTGGTGGAGTAGGATTGACTATAGGTTCCAATCCAGAAAATTCTAAATCTGTAAGTATTCAATTTGTAACTGGCCAAGGTAAGCGACGAAGATTTAAATTTCATGGTATAAATACACAAAAAACTGCAGAGGATATAGTTGGGAAAACTGTATATGTAGAGACTTCAAATGACGCTAATATTAACATGATTAGTAAAAATCTTATAGATTACAAAGTAGTCAATGAATTAGGAGATTTTATTGGAAACCTTATCGATGTTATGTGGTTACCAAATAATGATGCTTATATCATAAATAATGGAGAAAAGGAATTTCTAATTCCTATTATTCCTGAGGTTATTAAATGTCTTGATCATAAAGAACAAAAAATAATAATTAAAATGATGGATGGTTTATTAGATTGATCCAAATCGCGATTGTTACTTCAGTTCCAAGTGTAATTGAAACACTTATAAAAGATAGTATATTAAAAAAGGCTATAGATAAAAAAGTTCTAAATTTAAAACTTTTGAACTTAAGAGATTATGGCATAGGCAAGTATAAGCAAATTGATGACACTCCATTTGGAGGAGGCGGAGGAATGGTTTTAATGCCTGAACCGCTATTTGATGCTATTGATGATGCAATGACATGGATGAAAGAGAAAGAAGATATCAGTGTCATTTTACCATCTCCATTAGGAAAAAAGTGGAATCAAGCAGTTGCTGAAAAGTTTAGCAAAAAAAAAAGCATTATATTAATTTGCGGTCGTTATAAAGGTTTAGATGAAAGGGTAATAAAAAAATATGTTACTGATCAATTTTCAATTGGTGATTTTATAATGACAAGTGGTGAGATACCTTCAATGATTTTTTTAGATAGTATAGTACGTTTAGTACCTGGTGCTCTAAATAATCTTGATTCAGTATTAAATGATTCATTCTCACACGAATTATTAGATTACCCTCATTATACAAAACCAAGAGATTTTAGAAATACTGTTGTCCCAAGTGTATTACTTGGTGGTAATCATAAGCAAATTGATAAATGGAGAAATGATCATAGAAAGAAACGGACTATTAATTATAGGCCTGATCTTTGGGAAAAATATATTAAAAAGAAAGAATCGGAGAAAAATAATGAATAAAGTGCATGATGCGACAAGTAGTTACATAAAAGATAATATACCAGATTTTAGTTCTGGAGATTCTGTCGCAGTAGATGTTAAGGTTAGAGAAGGAAATAAAGAACGTATACAGAGGTTTGAAGGGGTTGTAATAGCTAGACATAGAAAAAATGGATTAGACGGTACTTTTACTGTAAGAAAAGTCACTAATGGTATTGGTGTAGAGAGGATCTTTCCTATCCAATCACCAATGATTGAAGCTATAAATGTCAAGCGACGCGGAAAGGTTCGTAGATCAAAACTTAATTATTTAAAAAATGTGACAGGATCTAAAGCAGCCAGGATAGAAGAAAAGAGATAATATATATTCTTCTATTAGAATTATTAGCCCCTCTGAAATAAATCAGTAGGGGCTTTTTTTATTTTGTAAAACATGTTGATTTATTTAATTTTTTCTAACAATATGGTCTTATATAATTTTATAAAATTTCAAATTTTTTAAATGAATAAAAATTTGTAATTCAGTTAGCTTTAATATGAAAAAAACAACTTTAAAAGACATACCCTCTGTAGATAAAATTTTACTTGAGTTAAAAAGATTTAAACATATTCATCATAGGTATTTAAAACTTTTAATAAATAAAGAAATTATACGTATAAGGGATGAAATAAAAAAAGGCAACTATAAAAAAAAATCAAAAGATATTTTAATGCAAATAGTAGATAATATTTTAGTTCTATCATCCGAAAGGTTAGTGAATGTTATTAATGGTACAGGAATAGTACTACATACTGGATTAGGTAGAGCACCTTTCAATGCCAAGACTTTGAGAGATGTTGCAAATAATATCGATGGGTATGTAAATCTTGAATTTAATCTTAATGATGGTAAACGAGGAGATAGGCAAGATCATATACGTGAACATATTTGCGCTATTTGTGAAAGCGAATCCTCTCTTGTTGTTAATAATAATGCAGCTGCTGTAATGTTGACAATCAATCAAATTGCTAAAGGAGGGGAAGTTATTGTATCGAGAGGTGAATTAGTAGAAATTGGTGGTTCCTTTCGTATACCTGATATTATTGAAGCTAGTGGTGCTCAGTTAGTAGAAGTTGGTACTACTAATAGGACACATACTAATGATTATGCGGAAGCTATCAACAAAAATACCCGATTAATTCTCTCTGTGCATACAAGTAATTATATTATAAAAGGATTTACAAAATCTATTCAATTAAATAATCTTGTTAGGATAGGAAAGAAATTTGATATACCAGTGATGGTAGATTGGGGGAGTGGGTCTTTTATTAAAAGAAAAAAACAAATTCTACCCATGGATATCCCAATCAATACAATTATGAAAGATCAACCTGATATTGTAACATTTTCGGGAGATAAATTGATTGGAGGTCCTCAATCTGGTATTATTGTAGGAAAATATAGAATAATAAAACAGCTACAAAATAACACTTTATATAGAGGATTTCGATGTGATAAAATAACTATTTGTCTATTGGAAAAAATACTTAGGTCTTACAAATTAAATGCTTTTACAAATGAAAACCTAACATTGAAAATGCTTTCAACTTCTAGAAATAGGTTATTGAATCGTGGAAAAAAAATTATGAGTTTTATAGATAAAGGAAAAATTAAATCACTTGGTATATCATTAGTTCCATCATTTGTAGAAGCTGGTAGCGGATCATTGCCTGAAGATAAAATAGAAAGTATAGCCTTAATTTTTAATCCAAGAAAATTTGACTGTTCAAAATTAGCAAGAAAATTTCGCGTAGGAGATATTCCTGTAGTAGGATATATAAAAAAAAATAAATTTTACATTGATTTAAAAGCTATACTTCCACATCAATTGAAAAAACTTATTCAAGCAATAAACTCAGTTTAAAATGCCTCAAATTGTAATTGGTACTGCGGGTCATATTGATCATGGAAAAACTTCTTTAGTGAAAGCTTTGACAGGAATAGATACAGATCAATTAATTGAAGAAAAGCGACGTGGTATGACAATTGATTTAGGATTTGCATATCTTAATGATTGTTTAACAATAATTGATGTCCCTGGTCATGAAAAATTTATCAGAAATATGACAGCTGGAGCGTCGGGTATTCATTTTGCTTTGATTGTGGTTGCAGCTGATGATGGTATTATGCCTCAAACTAAAGAGCATATTGAAATATTAACTCTTCTTGGCATAAATAAGGGTTGGGTTGCCATTACTAAAGTAGATCTTATTAAAGATCTAGAGTGGATTGATTTAATTGAGCTAGATATTAGAGATTATCTATTAAAATGCGGTTTTCATCCTTTCTCTTTTCATAGAATTAATAATTTGACTGGTGAAGGAATAGACGAGTTAAATAATAATATTCAATCTGATATTGCTCCAATAAAATTAACTGGGTCTAAAAAGTATTTTAGAATGAATGTGGATCGTTTTTTTAACATAACTGGATTTGGAACGGTTGTCACAGGTACTGTTATCCAAGGCCAGATAACTACTGGTTCTTCAGTTGAAATATTGCCAAATAATTTAGTTACCAAAATAAGGAATATTCATTCGCATGGGAAAAAGGTAAATAATATTAGTACTGGAGATCGTGCTGCCATCAATTTAGCACATACAAAAACAAATATTTTAAATAGAGGCAGTGTTATATCAACGCCTAAAATTATTAAAATGACAAAGAGAATCATTGCTCATATAAAAATGATCAAAACTACAGATTGGTCTTTGAAAAATAAGCAACGTGTTAGAATTCATTTTGGTACATCTCAAGTTTTGGCTAGGGTTTTAATAAAAAGTAAAAAGGAGTATAAGAAAGGAGATGTAGGTAGTATGATTTTTAATTTAGAATCCGAGATCCCAATTATTATGGATGATCTATTTATTATTCGTACTTATTCTCCAATTGAAACCATTGCAGGAGGAAAAGTATTGGATCCATATATTATGGTTCATTTAAAAGATGTCTATAGTTATATTGATCATATTCCATTAGATCCTAAAACTAGATTTCTTTATTTAGTCAATATTATTTGGGATACACCAAAAACAATTGACGAATGGGAAAAAATATTTCTTTCTTATACTAATAAAATTGTACGATGGTGTGAAGAATTAAATATAAAGATTTCAGATAAAAGTTTTCTTTTTACTGATGAGAGTATTAAAAAAGGAGAAATATTTTTAACAAAATTTTTCAAGAAATTTCATCGCGATAATCCATTTAAAAGATTGATTCCATTTGAAACATTACTTTCGTTTACAAAATGGGAAAATGATTTTTTATACTTGGTTCTTCTTGAACTTAATAAAAAAAATAGGATTAAAGAAGAAGATAGAGGTTACTATCTTACCGAAATATCATTTTTAACTTTATCTAAAAGTGAATCTATGGACCTTCAATTAATAGAAGATCTTGTTGAATCTTCAGGGTCTGTGCCAATTTTATTTTCTGAAATACTTAATTTGTCAAAAAAGAAACCTAATTATCTTAAGGGTTTAATTAATAATCTAGTTTATAATGATAAGGTAGTAAAATTCGGATTTGATTTTTATATGCATAATAAATATTTAATGTTGATATTAAAGGATTTAAGTGGATATTTTAGCTTTTCTAATGAACTTAAAATTAGTGATTTTAAAAAATTAACTGGCCTAACACGAAAAACGGCTATTCCCTTATTAGAATATTTTGATAAGAAAGAATATACAATTCGAAAAGAGAATTTTCGAATAATAGGAAATGATTTAAGTGAGTAAGAATATTATTGCAAATACTCCTGTTATGAAACAGTTTCTTGATGTAAAGACTAATTACCCTGATACTCTTGTTTTATTTAGGATGGGTGATTTTTATGAAACATTTTTAGAAGATGCTGTTATAGCATCGAAAATATTAGGTATTGTATTAACAAAAAGATCTAATGGTAAAGCATCAGATGTAGATCTTGCAGGTTTTCCCTATCATGCAATTGATAATTATTTACCTAAATTAGTCAAAGCTGGTTACCGTGTTGCGATTTGTGAACAATTAGAAGACTCAAAGTTTGCGAAAGGGATTGTTAAACGAGATGTAGTTGAAGTGGTAACACCTGGTACTCTTACAGCTGATAAAACATTAAATGATAAATCAAATAGGTTTATTGGTTCGTTATGCTTTTTTAAAAATATAGTTGGCCTTTCTTTTTTAGATTCTTCTACAGGTGAATTTTATTTAGGTGAATGCAAAGCTCCTCAATTAAATAATACTCTACTAAAATTTAGTCCTCAGGAAATAGTGATCTCTGATAAAACAGTTTATTCAAATACATTATGGTATAAAGAATTTCAACCATTCATTACACAAATTGAACAGTGGAATTTTGATTATGAATCAGCTCATAGATTACTTACTAATCATTTTAATATTTTATCTCTCAAAAGTTTTGGTTGTGATAAAATGTCTTTTGGCATTTCTGCGGCAGGTGCTTTAGTACATCATTTAAAGTCAAATTTATCTTCTTCAATAAAACATATTACAAAATTGATACCCATTGTTGATGAGAAGGTTATGACTTTAGATTCTTTTACAATTAAAAATTTAGAAGTTTTTAATTCATTATCAAGTCAGGGTGCGCATGGAACATTAATTGATTGTATCGATGAGACACTTACAGCTGGAGGCGGACGATTATTAAGAAAAAATTTAATTAATCCTTCTACCGATATTCAGATGATTAATAATAGGCTAAACATAGTAGAAAATTTCGTTGAAAATCCCCAACTAATTCAAAAAATAAGAAAAACACTTTATAAAACTTCA
This sequence comes from Fidelibacterota bacterium, assembly GCA_002708715.1. GTDB lineage: Bacteria > Fidelibacterota > Marinisomatia > Marinisomatales > UBA1611. Next base: position 98,591 of record PAPB01000037.1, read on the forward strand.
GATATTCAACGAGTTTTAGCTAAGCTTATTAAAGGTAAAGCTTCCCCAAGAGATATTTTCTCTCTTGCATGTACGCTTGAAAAAATACCAAAATGGCAGGAATTATTAAGTTTATTTAAAAGTCCTGTGCTTAATAATTTTTCGAATTCTTTTTTAGATACAAATCATTTATGGAAGAAGATTAAATCTAATTTAAATGAAACATCTCCAATACAAATTTTAAATGGTAATACTATAAAAAATGGTGTGAATGAGGAGTTGGATGAATTGAGAAAATTGGTTGTAAATGGTAAAGAATGGATGAATGATTTTCGAGATAATTTGCGAAAAGATCTAGATATCCCAAAATTAAAAATAGGTTATAATAAGGTTTTTGGTTTTTACATAGAGGTAACAAAAGTTCATCAAAATAAGATACCAAAATTTTTTATACGAAAACAGACTCTAACAAATTCAGAAAGGTATATTACAGAAGAATTAAAAGAATATGAAGAAAAGGTTGTAAATGCTGAAGAAAAAATAGTTTTGATTGAATTAAGGATTTTTAATGAAATTTGTGATTATATTATTTCAGAAATATCTAATATCCAAAAAAATGCATTAGTAATAAATGCTTTAGACCTTCATACTTCTTTTGCATTTTTAGCAATTAGTAATCATTATATTAAACCGTTATTAATAAGTAAACCTATTATTGAAATAAAAAATGGTCGTCATCCTGTTGTTGAAAATTTATTACCTGTAACTGAAAAATTTATTTCTAATAGCACTTCAATTGATGCAGATAAAAACCAAATTCACTTACTTACTGGACCTAATATGGCTGGCAAATCGACTTATTTAAGACAAGTTGGACTTATTGTTATAATGGCCCAAATAGGTTGTTTTGTGCCTGCTACAAAAGCAAAAATTGGAATTGTTGATCGATTATTTACAAGAGTTGGAGCAAGTGATAATTTAGCAGGAGGAGAGAGTACCTTCATGGTAGAAATGAATGAAGCCGCAAATATTTTAAATAATGCAACCAAAAACAGTCTAATTCTATTAGATGAAATTGGACGAGGTACTTCAACATACGATGGTATGTCAATAGCTTGTGCAATAACAGAATTTATACATAATAAGAATAGTCTGCAGGCACGTACAATTTTTGCTACTCATTATCATGAATTAACTGAATTAGAGGATAAATTAGAAAGATTAGAAAATTATCATGTTGAGATTAAGGAATTTAAGGATACAATTATTTTCCTTAGATCTATAGTCAAAGGTGTTGGTGATAAAAGTTATGGTATTCAAGTCGCAAAAATGGCAGGATTACCAAATTTTGTAATCAATAGAGCATCTGAAATTTTAAAAAATTATATTGATAAATATAGCAATGATAAAAATAATATTAATTCTGATTCAAAATATAAAACAAAAAATAATTACTATGAAAAATCAAAATTATTTACAATGCTAAATTCAATAGACATTAATAAGATTTCACCTTTAGAGGCATTGAAAATACTTGATACTATAAAAAAAGAAATTGAATTATAAAGTTTTAATTTTTACTCTTTTTTTAAGTAATGCTATTGGAAACTTATATTGGGTAAAATATGGCTGGGAATTATTTGACTATGTATCTGAAGCTAAAACTGCAGCATTAGGCCAAGCAACATCTGCATACAAATATTTATCAGTATCATCTTCTTTGAGTAATCCTTCTTTTTGTTTAGATGAGATTAAACATATTTCTATAACACATCAGTCTCGCTTTGCTGGAATTGTGAATAGTGATTTAATTAGTTTACAACTAAAAAAAGGAAAAAGATTAATTAACGTAAATTTAGTATATGAAGGAATAGGAAATATCCCTGATACTAGATCGGCACTTTTTGATTGGGGTTTAGATGGTGAATATGGTACAAATGATCAAGGCGAAAATAATGGAATAATTGATCCTGGAGAGCGTTTAGATCAAAACCAGATTTATTATTTTAGTCAAAAAAGAATTGGTATTTATGGTGCATCTATCTATCGATTTAATAATTTTCCAATTGGAATTGGAATCAAAATATTATCAAATACTTTAGGCGATTATTATGGCCTTGGAATAGGTTTAGATCTTGGAATTAATAAAAATATTAAAAATACAAGTTTTGGATTAGTGTTAAGAAATATGCCTTCTTCTGGCTTGCTTTGGGATAATGGAAATGTAGAAGGCACGCTGCCAGCAATAGAAATGGGAGTTCAGCATTCATTTACTTTTTTGAATGTAAACTCATTGGTTATTAATCCGATGGCTAATTTAAATCTTAGCATGTATAATAGACATTTAGATACGCAATATTATTTAGGAAATTTATCTTTTGATATGTCCTTTGGAATTGAAGGAATATATAAAGAAAAGATTATGCTAAGATTAGGACAAGATTCTTATAAAAAATTAACTGGAGGTATTGGTTTAGATTGGGGAAAAATTATATTAGATTATGCTTTTATTCCTTCAAGTATAAGTGGAATCTTAGCAAATCATCATTTGATATCCATATCATTTACTATAGACTGGGTATTATCAAAAATAATAGAAAATAGATATTAAATGTTTTAATTTCATTTTTATTCTACTTGAGAACTATTTAATTAAGTATTTTATTCTAACCATAATGAAAAAGAAATGATCAAAAGCATGACAGGTTTTGGGCTAGGTTCTGCAGGGCGTGGTCTTAATAAATTAAATATAGAAATTAAATCAGTGAACTCTAGATTTTTAGAAATAAAATTTAGAGGTATTCAATTAGATTCATCACTTGAAAATAAATTAAAAAAAATAATTGAAAAAAAATTATATCGAGGGAGTGTACTTGTTCGTATTGATAAAAATAGAAAAAATGATTTTAAAGAAATCAGTTTTAATCAAGAAAGATTTGAAATAATTAGAGATATATTAAAAAATATCCATGTTTTGTATGGTCAGCGTATGAGTTTAAGCAATATTATTTCTACAAATGATTTACTTAAAGTTGAAGAAGAAGTGACTCTTAAACCTAATCTGATTATAAAAGCTGTTGAAAAAGCTTTAGACGAATTAAATGAAATGAGGATATATGAGGGCCAAGAAATTTTTCAAGATACTTCTAAAAGAGTAGACTTGATAAATAAAACTTTAGATTTATTAGAAAATAAAATAAAGTCGTATAAAACATTAAAACATAAGAATTTAAAATCAAATATTGAAGAAATGATAGCTGATGAGACTTTAGATGAATCTCGATTAATTCAGGAAGTTGCATATTTTGTAGAAAAAATGGATATTTCAGAAGAGATAATTCGTTCAAAGAGCCATTTTAAACAGCTTTATTCTTACCTGGAATCTGATTATCCAGTTGGGAAAAAGATTAATTTCCTTGTTCAAGAAATTGGTAGAGAAATCAATACTATTGGTTCGAAAAGTCATCAGGTAGATGTAACTATAGATGTTGTAGAAGTAAAGGATGAATTAGAAAAAATTCGTGAACAAATTCAAAATATTTTATAATGAAAAATTTAATTACTATTTCGGCGCCTTCTGGTACAGGGAAAACTACTTTATGTAAAGCATTGCAGGATAAATTTCCAGATATAAAATGGTCTATATCTTATACAACAAGAAAAAAAAGGAATACTGAGGAAGATGGTATCGATTATTATTTTATTTTAGAAAATAAATTTAAGGAATTAATTGATGAAGGATATTTTTTAGAATGGGAAAAAGTACATGGTAACTTTTATGGTACATCGAAAGAGACTGTTTTAGATACAATAATTAAAAAAAATATATTATTAATAGAAATGGATGTAAAAGGTGCTCTATTAATCAAAAAGTTGTATCCTAATAATACATTTTCTATTTTTATAATACCTCCAAGTGTTAATCACCTTAGAAATAGATTGATTAAACGTGGTACTGATTCTATAGAAAGAATTAATATTAGACTTCAAAGATTTCAAAAAGAAATGGAATACATTGATAAATTTGATCAAACATTAATTAATAAAGATTTGAAACTTGCTAAAAATCAACTTATAAAAATTATAAATAATATTAAAAAAGGAGAAAGAAATGGGACTTAAAACAATACCTTTTCGTGATATAGAAGAAAAAGCAGAAAATATGTATGAGGCTGTTGTTGCTATGTCAAGACAGGCAAAAGAAGAGTTACATGAAAGGATTGTAAATAAAGCAATAAAAGAGCATCAAGATACTGAATCTGATTTAGATGTTTTTGATGAGATAGAAGAACCAAAACCTGAGGACTATGAAGAAAAAGAAAAAGTTACTACTGTTGCAATAGAAAAATTTCTTGATGGACAAGTCAAATGGAGGAACTTAACCGATGATAATGCATGAATAATTTGGAATTATTTCATGAATTTATACAAAGGTATAAAATATTATATGGTAATGTAATATATAAGTTCGATGAAGATATTGATAATGCAGTTCAATATAATGATACCAATTTAAATGCATCTATCGGGAAGTACGAAACTTCTATTCGTAATTGTCAAGAATGTAAATTGTCAAATACAAGATTAAATTTTGTTTTTGGTATGGGTGATCCCAATGCTGATTTGTTATTGGTTGGAGAAGCACCTAGCAAAGAAGATGATATAAAAGGAACTCCTTTTGCAGGGAAGATAGGTAATCTTCTAGATAACATTTTATCTGCAATAGGAAGAAATCGATTTAAGGGAGTATATATAACAAATATTTTGAAATGTAGACCTCCAAAAAATCGAGATCCATTAATCTCTGAGGTAAATAAATGCGAACCATACTTGAAAAATCAATTAAAATTTATTAAACCTAAATTAATAATTGCATTAGGAAGAATTGCTGGGAAAATTTTATTGCAACAAGATATTCCTCTTGAAGATATGAGAAAAAAAACTTTTAACTATTTAGATACACCCGTAAGAGTAACCTATCATCCTGCTTCATTATTAATTAATAAAAATTTAAAACAATTAGCATGGGATGATTTTCAGTGGATTAGAGATTACGTTGATGGTAATAAAAATTAATGAATGAAAATAATAAGAATTTAAACAAATTACCTTATTCTGAAGAGGCAGAATTAGCGGTGCTTGGTTCGATGCTTTCATCTAAAGAAGCTGTAAGTAAGTCAATACAATGGTTAACACCTGAATATTTTTATAAAGAATCACATGGTAGAATATTTGCAATTATGATAGAACTATTTGAAAAAGGCGAACCAGTTGATACAGTCTCTGTTATCGATCTTTTGAAACAGAAAAAACAGCTAGATTCTATTGGCGGAACTTATTTTATAACTGGTTTAGTTGATATGGTTCCGACAGCAGCTCACGTTGAACAATATTCAAAAATAGTGATGGAAAAAGCATTATTGAGAAATTTAATTAATTTATCTCATGATATTGCAAAAGAAGCTTATGACGATTCACAAGATGTAGCTGATATTTTAGATACTGTAGAGCAATCAATCTTTAATATTACACAAAATCGTTTGAAAGGTGGTTTTACTCAAATTAACCCAATAATATTAGAGGCTCTTGAAAAACTTGAACAAACAAGATCAATTGGTGGAAGCGTTATTGGTGTGCCGTCAGGATTGATAGATTTAGATGAAATTACTTCTGGGTTCCAAGAAGGAGATTTAGTTATTGTTGCTGGACGTCCTGGTATGGGGAAAACAGCTTTAGCTTTATCTATTCTTCGAAATGCAGCACTAGACGCCAATATAGGTGTTGGTATGTTTAGTTTAGAAATGTCTAATTCGCAATTAGCAATGAGATTATTATGTGCTGAAGCAAGAGTTGATAGCCATTTTGTTAGAACTGGTAAATTGCCACCAAAGTTATGGAAAAACTTGGGGATCTCTGCTGGTGATCTTGAACAGGCTCCAATTTATCTTGATGATACACCCGCACTTTCAGTCCTTGAATTAAGAGCAAAAGCAAGGCGTTTAAAAGCTGAGAAAAATATTGGAATGATTGTAGTGGATTATCTGCAATTAATGCAAGGGCCTAAAGGAGTCGAAAGTAGGCAACAAGAAATTTCTGTTATTTCACGATCTTTAAAAGCGCTGGCTAAAGAGTTAAATATCCCTATTGTAGCTTTATCTCAGTTGTCAAGAGCAGTTGAACAAAGGGCAGATAGGAAACCTCAATTATCTGATTTGAGAGAAAGTGGTGCAATTGAGCAAGACGCAGATGTTGTTATATTTTTGTATCGTCCATGGATATATACTCAAGAAGATGAAGATGATGGTAAAGCAGAAATTATTGTTTCAAAACAAAGAAATGGACCTACTGGTATAGTTAATGCTTCTTTTATTAATAAATATGCCAAATTTGAAAATCTCTCTGAAGCACAAATGCCGTTTTAATGGAAAATCCCATTGCAAAATTAGTACCACAATATTTTGGCGAATATCCTAAAAATTTTTTACAATTATTAAATAATATATCTTTGGGACCTGATCAAAATAAAAAAGATGTAGAAACTCTTTTATGGCAAGCTTATGAATTTGGGAATAGACTTCATGATGGACAAAAACGTCTATCTGGAAAACCTTATTTTTCACATTGTATTGCAGTCGCGAATACTCTTGCCAAGTGGAATATGGATACAACAACAATTATAGCAGGACTATTACATGATACTTTAGAAGACACTGACGCAACAAGAGATGATTTAATGAATAAATTTGGAGATGAACTTGCCAGCCTTGTTAATGGTTTAACAAAATTAAAAGAAATCCAATATTCATCTCGTAAAGAAAAACAAGCTGGCAATTTTATGAAGATGTTATTATCAGTTGCTCAGGATTTAAGAGTGATAATAATTAAGTTTGCAGATCGTTTACATAATATGGAAACAATAAACTATATGCCACAAATTAAAAAGCATAGGATCGCTATTGAGACCCGTGATATATATATACCATTAGCTCATCGTATGGGGATGTCAGCAGTTAAATCACAACTGGAAGATCTGGTATTTAATGTATTAAATCCTACTGGTTACAAAGAAATTAAAACAAAAATAAAATCCAGTAAAAAACAACGATTAAAATTTATTAATGAAGTAATAAAGCCAATTGAGATAGAGTTGAATAATTATGCAATATTACCAAAAATGTATGGTCGAGCAAAATCATATTCATCAATATATGGAAAAATGATAAGCAGAAATAAAACTTTCAATGAAATTTATGATCTATCTGCATTACGTATAATTGTTGATAAACCAGAGCAATGTTATTTAGCACTTGGCCTAGTGCATAATATTTACATGCCAGTACAAGATCGCTTTAAGGATTTTATTGCAACACCAAAAACAAATGGTTATCAATCTATTCATACCACTATCATAGGACCAGGTGGACAAATGTTAGAAATACAGATTAGAACTAAGGAAATGGAAGAGACGGCAGAAATTGGAGTTGCTGCCCACTGGGTTTATAAAAACAGTAAATCATCTGATATAGATAAAAATGTAAAGTGGCTTAGAGAATTACTTGAAATTTTAAAAAATGAATCAACTAATCCAAAAGAGTTTATGGAATTATTAAAGATTGATCTTTATAATGAAGAGATTTTTGCATTTACTCCCTTAGGGGATTTAATTCAGTTGCCATCTGGCTCTACTCCTGTTGATTTTGCTTTTCAAGTACATACTCAAGTTGGGATGCAATGTATGGGTGCAAAAATTAATCATCTTGTCGTCCCTCTAAATACGAAAATTAAAAATGGTGATGTTGTTGAAATTATTATTAGTAAAAAACAAAAACCAAGTATTGGTTGGCAGAAGTTTGTTGTAACCTCAAAAGCTCGTAATGAAATAAATAGATTCATTAGAAAAGAACATGATAAAGCTAGTATCAAACTTGGTGAAGAATTATTGATCAAAACAATGAGAAGGATGAAACTCGCAGATGCAATAAAAGAATTTCAAGATGGATATAATAAGTTTGGCTATGCAGATAAAAAATCAATGTTAAATGCTATTGGTTCTGGAATTTTAACTGTAAGAGAAATGTTTGCAAAACTTAGGCCAAAAGATCAAGAATTATTACCTAATGAGGACAATACTCTAAAAACGAAAATATATAATTTTAATAGAGGGGAGGTGGTTTTAGATGGTATTGAAAATCTATTAGTTAATTTTGGTAAATGTTGTAAACCGATACCTGGAGATGATGTAATTGGTTTTGTTACAAGAGGTAGAGGAGTTACGGTACATCAAAGCTCTTGTAAAAGTTTACCTCTTTTAAGCCATGAATCAGATCGTCTTGTTCCTGTTCATTGGAATGTTAAAGCTTCAGAAAAATTTAATGTGGGCCTAAAAGTTATCGGCCTTGATTATAAAGGTTGGTTAAAAGATGTTTCTGAATGTATATCTAAAGAGAATATCAATATTTCTAGTGTTGATATTGCTGTGAAAGATTCTATTGCAGAAGCTCATTTAATTGTACAGGTGAAAAATAATAGAATATTAAATCGGCTGATGCGAAAAATAACTAAACTTAAAAATATAGATTATGTAGAAAGGGAAGGTCGTTAATGAATATTAAAACTTATACAAAAAAGGATATAGCATTAGAATTTTCACAAAGGAAAGGTAATAGTGTGAGAAAATCTCTGCAACTAACTGAAGAATTTTTTAATATTTTAAGGGATATTTTAATCGAAGACAATCCATATGTTAGAATAGAAATTAGAAATTTTGGTGTTTTTGAATCGAAGCCAACTAAAGCAAAACCTAGAGCTAGAAATCCAATGACAAATGAAGAAATTTATGTGCCCGCGCATAAAAAAATTCGTTTCAAACCTGGAAAAATAATAAAGGAATATATGCGTAAGCCAATATAGAATATGGGGCGAATTTTAGGTATTGACTATGGAGATAGTCGAATTGGATTAGCTATTTCAGATCAAAATCAGAAAATTGCTTTTCCATTTAAAACTGTTAAAAATAAAGATGAAAATTGGATAATAAAATTTTTTAATAGTTTAATTCTTGAAAAAGAAATTGACTATTTTGTTTTAGGACTTCCAATTGGTATGAATGGTAAAGATACAATGCAGACCGTAAAGGTTCGTGCATTTGCACAAAGACTAGAAACTCTTAAACTTCCTATATATCTGCAAGATGAAAGATTAACATCTGTAAGTGCTAAAAAATCATTAATTAAAGAGAATATAAAAACTGGCCACATGAAAGAAAAAATTGATGAGAGAGCTGCATCAATTCTGTTGCAACAATTTATTGATTATACAAAGAATTTTAATGATTCTATTAAATAGGTCCACTTGGCAATTAGCTGTTATTTCTGGAATACTGGTTGGTCTTTCATATCTTCATATGAGACTCAATTTTTTTGTTTATTTTGGTTTTATTCCTATTCTTCATTGTTGGATATTAAATGATAAATGGGATAATCTTAAATCAGGATATATTTTTGGTATAACTTATAATATCATATCCAACTATTGGATTGGCACTAACTCTGGCGCTGAATTTTACGTAGTAATACTATCCTTGATTTTTGCTGTATTGTATCTATCAATATTTTGGGGTATTGCAGGATTTGTATATGGTAAAATAAAAACTGATTATAATAATTTTATTGCACTACCATTTTTAATAGTTACTCTAGAATGGATAAGGAGTTTTGGTCCATTAGGCTTTCCTTGGGGTAATTTAGCTTTAACGCAAGTAGATTATTTATTACTATTGCAATTGATTGATTTTACGGGACCTTATTTTTTATCTTTTATTATTATAATAATTAATCTGGTAGTATATAAATCACTAGTTAAGAAAGATTTTTTTTTAAAAAACTTAAAGATTATTGTTTTATTACCTATTATAATCATAGCCTTTGGTTATATAAGAATAAAAACCTTGAAATATCTGAATCACAATATAAATATTGCTGTTATTCAGCCAAATATAGATCCAAATGAAAAATGGGATTACAATACTAGAAAATTGACGATTTCTTTTATGGATTCCTTATATAATAAAGCTATTTCATTAAACCCAGACATAATTTTGTTTCCTGAAACCGCGTTGCCTACATATCTAAGGATTAATAATAATATAAGAAATAATATACAACAAAAAGTTAATCAATCAGGAATACCAGCGTTAATTGGAACCATCGATAGAGATTTTGATTCATTAGGTAATAAGATTTATTATAATAGTGCAATATATTTTAGTCCAAATGAACAATTTGCAATGTATAATAAGATTCATTTAGTGCCATTTGCGGAATATGATTTAGTACCTAATTTTTTATCACCATTGGAAAAATTAAATTTAAATATTAACAGAGGTATTTTTAAAAAAGGTGATAATTTCACTTTGTTTAAATGGGAAAATATTAATTTTGCAGATCTTATTTGTTATGAATCTAGTTTCCCTAGATATGCTCGTGAATTTGTAAAAAAAGGTGCTAATATATTAATGATACAGGCAAATGATGGATGGCTTGGAAAATCTGCTGGACCTTATCAGCATTTTGCACATGCAAGGTTAAGAGCTATAGAAAATCGAATCCCTATTGTTAGATGCGGTAATACTGGTATCTCTGGTGTAATATTGCCAACTGGTGAAATCAAAATACAAATACCAATTGATGAAGAAGTCGTATTTAAAGAAAAGATTTCTTTAAATAATTCTGGTACGTTTTATACTTATTATGGTGATGTATTTGCGGCTATATCTTTTGTAATATTTCTATTTTTAGGTCCTGTAAATTGCTTAAAAAAATAATAATATTAAAAATTTTAATTTTTATAAATGTTTTAAATGCAGGTGATTATAATCTTCATCCATCTGTCAAGTCGATTTTATTGCCAGGCTGGGGTGAGTCAGAATTGAAAAGTAAAAATCGATCTAAGTATTTTTTTGTTTTTGAAATTTCATTATGGACTGCTTTTGCAGGCTTCTATACTTTTGGTAATCATAAAAAAAAACAATATCAATCATTTGCAGCACAATTTGCAGGAGTTAATCCAAATTATAAAAATCATAAATATTGGGTAGATATTGGTAATTATATTAATTTAGATGAACATAATGCTGAGCATTTACGATGGAGATCAATTAATGACTTATATTCGTTTGATAATAATTGGCATTGGAAATCAATTTCGCATATGAAAAAGTTCGAAAAAATGCGAATCGAAAGTGATATGTATGCAAAATATGGAGAATATATATTAGGTGTTATTACATTGAATCATATTATTTCTGCAATTAATTCATTATATCTATCAAGATTAAACCAAAATATCCAATTCAAACCAAACATTGGTAGTAATAGAGCTGAAATAGAATTGATTCTAAAGATTTAAGTTTATTGATCTTATACGCATTTATTTGTATGAAATATAAAATGACAATACAATATGATGGCTCTTATTTTTCTGGATGGCAAATACAAGATACGCAATGTACTGTACAAGGATTAATCGAATCTATTTTGCAAAAAATTTCAAAAAATTCTGAGAGAATTATTATATATGGTGCAGGTAGGACTGATACTGGTGTTCATGCTTGGGGGCAAATAGCTCACGTTGAATTAAATATGAATCTACAAACATATGAATTACAAAATGCATTGAATGGTAATTTACCTAAATACTGCAGAATAATGAAAATTGAGAAGGTACCAAAAGATTTTCATTCTAGATTTGATGCTAAAAGTAGGCAGTATTTATATCAATGTTATACAGGATCTTCTATTCTTAATGATAATCAGGCATGGATATTGCCTAGCATAGATTTGAATTTATTGAATGGTCTAGCGAAATATTGTATAGGTTTAAATAATTTTTTATCATTTAGTAAATATAGTAAGGATAAAAAAAATACAAATTGTTTGGTTTATGAAGCTTATTGGTTAAAAAATCATCAAATGTCTACATTTTATATTAAAGCAAATAGATATCTCCATCATATGATAAGATATCTAGTCGGTTCTATGATCGGTGTTCAGCAAGGTAGAATGTCAGAAGCTGAGTTTAAAGCATTATTAGATAAACCAAAAAAAGATGTTAAAATCTTTAGAGCCCCTTCTAGAGGGTTGATATTGGAGAAAATTAATTATGAATAAAAATTTATTTTTTATTTTTCAAATTATTTTATTTCGATTTATTCTTGGTAATGACATAACAAAATCTAGAGAAACGGCAATAACTCACGCTATTAAAAAAGTTGGTCCTGCAGTTGCAAGTATTAATGTTGAGCAACATATTTCGTCCGTTTCTTTTGATCCATTTTTTGGTTTTATATATCCTAAAAATATTTATCCAATGAAAAGTTCTGGAAGCGGTATTGTTATTAGTCCAGATGGTTTTTTATTAACAAATTATCATGTGATTGAAAATGCTGATAAGATAACTGCTACTTTATCTGGGGGAGAAGAATATAATACAGAAATCATAGGAACTGATGAAACCTCCGATCTGGCATTATTAAAATTAATTGGATCTAATTTCCCATACGCAGAGCTAGGTGATTCTGAAAAATTATTAATAGGTGAATGGGTTATCGCTTTGGGTAACCCTTTTGAATTATTTACTATTAGTAATAGCCCTTCAGCTAGTTTAGGAATTATTAGTGCAGTTAATATGGATTTTGGAATGCAAAAATCAGGAAAAGTATTACAAAATATGATTCAAACTGATGCTGCAATAAATCCAGGAAACTCTGGTGGACCTTTAGTTAATTCAAATGGTGAAGTTATTGGAATAAATACTTTTATTTTTACAGATTATGAACATTTTCGTGGATCGGTAGGTATAGGTTTTGCTATCCCAATAAATACAGCTAAAAGGATAGCTGAAGAATTAAGATCTTCAGGGGAAGTTGATCGTGGATATTCAACAGGTCTTGTAGTGAAAAGCTTAACCAGAAGTATATCACGTTATCTTAATATCCCATTTGTTGAAGGTGTTATTATCGTAGAAGTAGTAAAAAAAAGCGCTGCAGATTATGCAGGATTAGAGACTGGAGATATTATAGTAAAAGTAAATAATATAAATATTAGCAAACCTATTGATATAAGAAAAATAATAATTGAAAATGATCTCAGAGCGGGTGACATTATTAAACTAGATATTTATAGAAATGAAAATTTTAAGAAAGTTAAAATAGAACTAGGAAAGTATATAAAATAAATTTTTTAAATAGAATGATAATGAGATTAATTATTGTTACATTTGCCAAATTTTTTAAATCAAAAGATGAAAACAAAACCAAAATATTTTATACCAAATATATTAACATTAACAAATATGTTTCTTGGCTTTCTATCTATAGGATTAATACTTAATGGACAACCTTTAAAAGCTGGGATATTGATAATAATAGCAAGTATTCTAGATGCTTTTGATGGAAAAATCGCAAGGTTATTAGGTATTGAATCTAGATTTGGTGTAGAATTTGATTCCATGGCCGATACTATATCTTTTTGTGTTGTTCCTTCAATTTTAATTTATTCTTTGTATATTGATGGATTACATCCTTTAATTGGTTCAGCAATATCTTTTATGCCTTTAATGTTTGGTACTATAAGGTTAGCAAAATTTAATATTGATCAAGAATTAGGAAAATTAAAGAATTACACTCTTGGTTTAACTACTCCCATATCAACTATTACGATCTTTGCATATCTATTTTTTAATTATGAGTTATATGAAAATTATGGTGATCCAAGAACTGCATTAATCCTTGTATCATTGTTGTGTTTTTTAATGGTTAGTCCAATTCATTTTTATAAATTTCCATTATTATCATATAAATCAGGAAGAACTAATTCTATTGTTTTAACATTTTTTATTTTTTCTGCATTAGGTATAATATTCTATAGGGGGATTTTCCTTTTTCCTATTACGCTATTATTTATTAGTTGGAGTATTATTTTTTGGATTTTACATTTCAATAAAAATCAAATTGAAATAAAGAATTAATTAATAATTGATGAAAAATCGTGATATATCTTTAATAACTCTTGGTTTATTTACAGGTGCTATTATTGGAGGTGTTATAGGAAACTTAATGGGTTGGATGCTTCCAGAGGGAGTGGTAAAAGATTTCTTTTTAACTAGTGTAAATTTTGATATAGGAAGTAGCTTTGGTAGTGATAATGGTATCATAATAATTGATTTCAAAATAATAACTTTAAAATTTGGATTATCTTTATCTCTTAATTTTACTAGTGTTATTGGATTAGCAACTGCCTATTATATATTAAGGTTTTTTAGATAATTTTTAGAAAATTAATAAATGAATAATTTGTAAATTACAATATGTTTAATCTAGGAACTGGTGAACTGCTTATAATATTTTTAGTCATTCTGCTTCTTTTTGGAGCAAAAAGACTGCCTGAACTTGCTCGAGGACTTGGAAAAGGAATAAATGAGTTTAAGGATGCTGTAGAAACAGGGAAAAAAGAAATATTAGATGCTGAAGAGAAATCAGAAAACAAAAGCAATTCATAATAAAAATATAAAAAGAATTTAGATTTCAAAGGTTGGAATTTTTTTATTTTTGAAACTAAGTACAGGTTTTTTCGTTAAATAATCCAAATTTGATTAATTAAAAAAGGGATTCTTCGAAAAATAAATGGAATTTAAAAACCCCATATATCTGATGCTCTTATTTGCAATTCCTTTACTTGTTTTATGGTATTCCAAATACGGGAAAAATAAAGAAGCATTAATTCGTATATCATCAAAATTTTTTTTATCTAATGAGATTATAAAATCTGGAAGAAATAAAAATTATTTGATTAAGTTATTTAATCTACTTGTATTATTATTAATTATAATTGGAATTGCGCGCCCCCAGCTAGTTGATAAATTATCAAAGACATCTATTAATGTGGTTGATATGATACTTGTATTAGATATTAGCTCAAGTATGTTAGCAGATGACTTTAAGCCAAATCGTTTGGAAGCTGTAAAAAAAACAGCTATTGATTTTATTGATTCAAGAAAAAATGATCGTATTGGAATATTAGTTTTTGCAGGAGAATCTTTTATCCAATGTCCTTTAACAATTGATAAAACTGTATTAAAATCTTTAGTAAAGGAGATAACTATTGCCTCTAAGGAATATGATGGAACTGCTATTGGCATGGCGATAGCCAATGCAACGAATCGACTTCGTAAGAGCGATGTTGAAAGTAAAGTAATGATTCTCCTATCCGATGGAAGTAATAATTCAGGTGAGATTGACCCTAAAACTGCTTCAGAATTAGCAGCTCAATATAATATCAAAATTTATACTATCGGTGCAGGTACAAATCAATCTTACACTAGGATACCTGGGCGTGGATTAATAAAGAATGAAATTGATGAGGAAACTTTGATTTATATTTCGAAGGTAACTGGTGGAAAATTTTTTCGTGCGACTGATGTTGCTGCTTTGGAATCTATTTATAATGAAATTGATATGTTGGAAAGATCTGAAATTGAAGTAAAAGAATATTCACAATATACTGAAATATATGGATGGTTTTTAATCCCTTCATTATTTTTAGGAATTTTTTCTGAATTAATACGCAGATTTTTATTTAGAAGTACAATTTAATGTCTTTTCGCTATGACTGGGTTTTATTTTTATTGCTGATGCAATTTATATATTGGATATTTTTATATTTTAAAAATAAAAATACTTTAGATGAAAATTTTAGTAGTAACATAATAAAATCATTAACTCAAAAAACAAATATAAAGTTCATATTAATAAAAAATAGGTTGTTTTTATTAAGCCTTGCTATACTTACTTTTGCTGCCTCAGGTCCCCAGATAGGTACGAGAGTTCGTCCTATAGAAAGAAAAGGTGTAGATCTTGTTATAGTTTTAGATACATCAATTAGTATGGATGCAAAAGACGTCACTCCATCTAGGCTTGAAAAAGCGAAATTTGAATTAAATAAATTAATAAGTAATCTATATGGTGATAGAGTCGCGATTATAGTATTTGCTGGATCTAGTCATATGTATTTACCACTTACTTCTGATTATGAAGCTGCCTTATTGTTTTTGAATGAAATAGATACGGAGATGATACCTACTCAAGGTACTTCATTGAGTTCAGCTATTAATACTGCTCTCAAAGCCTTTGCAAATAATATTGATAAGTTCAAAGTTGTGTTATTAGTTACTGATGGAGAGGATCATGAAGGACAGGCGATTGATATATCTTCAACAGCAGCAGATAATGGTATGGTTATTAATACAATTGCTGTTGGTTCTAATGAAGGAGGTTTGATACCATTGGAATCAGAAGGATCAGGTAAAATATTATATAAACGTGATAAAAAAGGTAAATTGATAACTTCAAAAATTAATCAAAATATTTTAAAAGAAATCGCAGCAGCAGGTAATGGGTCATTTTATCGGTTTTCAAATAACAATGATTCATATAAACAGATTGAAGATGATATAAAGAATATGGAAAAAAAAACAATCTCTACTCATGAATTTTCTGAATATGAGGATCGTTTTCAGTTATTTGGTCTAATAGCATTTATTTTATTTATTATTTCTTTTGTTTATCCAACTATCACAAAAGAATTATGATATTAAAATTATTACTTTTTTTTGTTCTGCTGGGGTTTTGTTTTGCTCAAGATAAGGGTAAAAAAGCCTTTGATAACAAAGATTATGATAAAGCATATCAATATTATCAAAATATTTTAGAAAGAAGGAAAAATGATTCATCTGCCAAATTTGGTGCTGGAGTATCAGCATATAAAAGAATGGATTTTGATAATGCCAAAGATTATTTCAATGAAGTTAAAAATAACAAAGATAAAATTTTATCAAGTAAAGCATATTATAATCTTGCAAATATTTATCGGGATGAAAATAAGATAGAAGAAAGCCTAGATTATTTAAAAAAAGCAATTGAATTAAACCCTCAAGATCAAGATGCAAAGATCAATTTTGAATTATTAAAGAAAATGGTTAATGAAAAAGATAAAAGCCAAAAGAATGATCAAGGTTCAAATTCTGATAAAGAAGATAAACAAAAGGATGATCAAGGTTCAAATTCTGGTAAAGAAGATAAACAAAAGGATGATCAAGGTTCAAATTCTGATAAAGAAGATAAACAAAAGGATGATCAAGGTTCAAATTCTGATAAAGAAGATAAACAAAAGGATGATCA
>PAPB01000038.1 GCA_002708715.1 Fidelibacterota bacterium
CACTCATCATGACCATCAAGCACTCTTCCATAAGACTGATCGATTGTTTGAGGTCCAAATGAAATTGAATCAATTACGGTTACCCCATCAGGTCTCAACAATGAAATTTCCTCACCATCTGTACTTAACTTAAAATTAGTGTGTAGTGATCCTTGGAATTCATCATCATCACACCATACAAGTAAAAATCCTCCTGGAGGAATTATGCTCATCGTATCTGGAAATTGCCATTGATCTGCACCTTCGACCAAAAATAATCCTGATAAATTTACACTTTGATTTGTTGGGTTATACAACTCGATCCAGTCATCAAATTCGCCAGCCTCATCTGTGTTTATCGAACTATTGCCTGCTAATAATTCATTTATTTTTAATTGATCAACGAGTTGATACATAACCTCAAAAGGATAATCATCAGGGCTATATATATAGTAAGCCCCAATATCAGAGGCAGACCCATCTTGGTCTAAAGGGAAATTTGGGTCACCTGCGTCAATACATATGGAACTATTATCAAGCTCTAGGTTATAAACAGTCTGGTCCACAAAAAGTGGATTAGAAAATATATTCCCTTCCCCATCAAGTAGTTCGGAGTCTGAGAGAGAATAACTTACGGATGCACTTGAAAGATCATCTAAATAAATTGATGACGAGAGATTCGTAGATAATATGGTATTAATTATTTCTGCTGAGCCGCCTCCAGATCCTTGATTTTTTTCAAAACAAGATACAGATGTATCATTATAAAAAAACGTGTTGTTTGCAATATAAGCATAAGAACTATCTTTTACAGCAATTCCATGATTGCTTCCAATAATTACATTTTTTTCTAGGGAAATCGATGAGTTTTGACCAACAGAAACACCTTTATCCCAAGCATGGTAGATTAAATTTGAGATAATTAATATATTTTCTGAATTTTCTCCAATATCTATACCATCAGAATTAGAGCCCGAAAAATTATAAATGCGATTATTTCTAACAATACCATTTGTAACATTATCAAGATCAATTGCATCGGTGTCTTCTGCATCAGATCCAAAAAATGTACAGTCCTCAATCAGTGCTTCACCTCCTTTTACATTGATATAATCGCAGATGTAATCGCAAGATAACACGCCTCCATTAATATATAGAGAGCCATCCTCAACATAAATTGGGAATAATACATTTTCTATTTCTAGATGACTGATAACAGTATGAGAATTAATACTAGATATCGCGCCGTGATGGGATAATGGATCTATTCCTGCTGATGCACCAGAAATTTTAATATGGGATATAAAAGATGTATCAGAAGCATTAGTAAAACAAAGTGCACCCCATCGATTATCTCCAATAGTATTATGAGGAATAATGTGGACCGGATTATCCTCTGTTCCATTTATAATCAGCTGGCCTTCTACATTGATATTGCTTCCATCAAACATTCTTACCTCCACACCTTCATGAATTGTGAGCGAGATATCTGAAGGTATCAATAGGTTTTGATTTACTATGTATGGCTGCTCGTTAGTAAGTGTTGTATTCTCAGTTATTATTTCAGGAAGAATAATTTCATCCGAAAATTCAAAAAGAGCAATAAATGTAGTGTCCATGTTACAATTATAAATAATTGTCGAGGAATCAGATACCGCACTCCAGCCAATAAATTGATACCCTGGCATTGGAAATGCACTTAAATACAATGGTGTATTTTTGAAAAAATCCCCTTTACCCTCTGGATGAATAAGAGGTACATTGTTGACCATTATTTTTCCTGCCCCTTCTGGCTGGACATTGACTATTACCTCAATAATGCCTTCTAAATTCAATTCATCAATCAATTGATTTTGAACAATATTGGCCCTATTATCAGCAAATTGCTTGATTTCATCCAATTCATTTCCCCACATGTTCATGGATGGAATACCACCTTCATTCCCCCATCTATTTATGTGTCGGGGCATTTCCTGATTAATGGTGTTTGCGAGGCTGTCTACTATTGCATTAATTCTTCCGGAAAAGAATGTATTACTAAAATGGGCCGCAGCACGTTGGACAAATCGATCTACAAAAAATGAACTGTTTAATAAATATTGAAATAATTCATAGTCATTTTTGAGATTATCTACAAGGTTGGTGTTGCTATTGTTTGCATTGAACCCTCTATCCAAATCCACAATAAGCCATTGCCATTTACCATCCTCCTCACGAGGTCTCCACCATTCTCGATTATGCCCCCAACTAGTGTTAGCACAATAAATTGTCATAGTAATATGATCAATGAAACTATCTACATCCATCCGTTGCCGAATTTCATCATAAACATTGATATCATTTAAATCATTACTTATTATATAGTCAGTCATTGCATTGTAGTGATCTAATGTTCCTTCAATAACAAGCATCTCTATTCCACCTTGAGTGTTGGTATATTCAAGATGATCAAGATGATCTGGATTCACATTAAAATTTTCCGAAAAATATTGGGTGTCAAATTTTTCCCGAATATTATGTATGCCCCAGTACTCCCCATTTAAAAAAAGTGCGGAGGGAGAATAAGCCATATAGCCACATTCCATCATCCCATTAACTAAACTTTCTGTCATAGGATCTCTTATCAATGTTTCTTCCCAATCATCACCTCCATTGCGAAATACTATTCTAGAAAAATTGGCAATTGGTTTATTTTTGAATAATGGGTAGGTAATAAAATCTTGACCAAAACGATTTCTGGTATAAATTGTAAAAGGCTTCTGAGGCTTGGTCCAAATATTTTCTCCTCCAAGCCTTGCACCAGTACTGGCCGTAAACTGGTAATTACTTTCAGGGGTAAAATACTCGATTGTTACAGGTATCTCTCTTTGCTTGTACTCATTCTCATAAATACCTATCTCCTCATCCCAAAGTGTTTCAGGCATTGCTGTTAGAGAAATAGTTGGTAAATAACTCTGCTCAGAAATAAAATAAGTTGACACTGCCACCTCACTTGGAAGTTTATTTACTCCCATAGAACGTGTTTTTAATACCGTTGTATTCGTAATAGAAATAGGATTCATATAAAGAATATCGTCTGCTCCTGGTCTTGTTCCATCGATAGTGTAATAGATTGGGTCATCAGAAAATAACTCAACAGTCTGTGGTGAATCATAAAATCCAGGAGTAATAGAAAACTCTACATCACTGGAAACATCCGTAATAGAACTTGTAGCGGTATTATTTGGTAGTCCTGGAGTTGGTTCACCAAAATAAGACCATCCTAATTCATTGTTCATTCTTCCATAAGACACATCTGATATCTGGTTTGTAAAAGAAATAGAATCCATTAAAACAATGTTCGAATATGAGGTTCCAATTAATTCTAAATCAAAACTTATATCAGAACTTGATTCGCTGACCTGGTGAATCTCAACAGCGATAGAGTTCTCACCATCTTGAAGCAAATCATTGGATAGGAACCAACTAAAAAAGACATCTTCTTCATCTGAGCTAACAGCATCAGTGGCAAAAGTATCATAGTAGATTGAGCCTGTTGGCATATTGTCCCTGATAATTTCATTACCATTTAGGTATACCACTGCACCATCATCTCTTTTTAGTCTTACAGTTAGACTCTGAAAATTTTCCGTTTCAGCCACCATAAACATATGTCTAAAATATGTTGTAGTATGTTTATTGTCTTCATCATTGCCATACCCTACAACTGTTGTTTCATCGCCATCACCATACCCCAGCTCTGCATAACCAGAATTCCAATCCTCATCATTATAACTTATTTCAAACCACTCAGATCCCTGATTTGAGCCATTATCAAGGTACTTCCATAAAGCACCTTCTTCAACTAATAGAATCGTTCCAGATTCCTCAGCATTAAACAGTCCTAATTCTTCTCCACTCTTATTTAGTTTAAAATTGGTATGAAAATTTTGTGTTATAAATGAATCCCATGGCCAATATGGTCTAGTATATACCTGGCCAGGACCTTCATTGTAATCATCTGCCCATATAATTAAATATCCTTCGGATTCAATTACCGTACCATTTGGAATTTTCCATTTTAAGGGATTATTAAAATCGTCTGTGATGAAAACTTCATCCAGTACAACTTCTTCAATTGATGAATTATATATCTCGATCCAGTCCGTGTAGTCATCAAAGTCTTGCATTTCAGGTGTATCTCTGACATTAGATGCTAAAAACTCATTTATGATTAGAGGTTGTGTGTGTATCACATTATTTTTTACAAAAATAATTAATAAAATTATTTTAATAATCTTCATCTTTGAATCAAAATTTTCATTATAATTAGAATAACATGTAAGCCTATAAACTTTTAATTTTTAGTATTATGAGATATATAATCTTACAAATTATCTTTCACATTTCATTTGGTCTTGGACAGACAATCCAATTAAATGAAATAGTATCTAGCAATGGTGATAATTTATATGATGAAGATGGTGACACACCAGATTGGATTGAAATATACAATTATGGTTCACAGCCTCTTAATCTATTAGATTATGGACTAAGTGATAATGCTGCAGACTTTCACAAGTGGATGTTTCCAAATATTACCATTGACCCAAATGAATTTCTTGTCGTTTTTGCATCGGAAAAGAATCGTACTGATATTATACATAGTTGGGATGCTATAATAGATTGGGGAGACGATTGGTCTTTTTTCCCAGGTAACAGCGCCCCAATTTCCAATTGGCAAAATCCTAATACAGATATAAGTTCGTGGTCAACGGGTAGTAGTGGGTTTGGATATGGAGACAATGATGATAATACTAATACTTCGCAGGTTATCTCTGTATATGTTAGAAAAGATTTTTTAATTGATGATGCCTCACTAATCTCTAAAGCTCTATTTCATCTTGATTATGATGACGGGTATGTTGCATACTTGAATGGTGTTGAATTTTCACGAAGAAACTTAGGCGCCCCAGGATCTCCTGTCTACTATAACACAACAACAACCGCTCTTCATGAAGCAGAAATTTATTCAGGTGGATTTCCAGAACAGATTACTATAGACTTAGATCAATACCCTCTTTTAAACGGGTCAAACACTCTTGCTGTTGAAGTCCATAACTACAATTCAACATCTTCAGATCTAAGTTGTATTCCTTTTCTAACTGTAGGATATAGTACCAGTAGCAACGGAAACAACGAGCCGAATGAATTAATGCCGCTACCAAACTCTTTTTTACATACAAATTTTAGAATCAGTAGCAATGGTGAAACAATAATACTAAGCGATGAAAGTGAAAATATTTTGGACTCTATTTTTATTGATGTCCTGGAAACAAATATGTCTTTTGGAAGAGAATTAGAAGGGATTAACTGGAGAACTTTTTCTGATCCTACCCCTTGGGATTCAAATAATAACCCCTCATTTATTGGAGCTCTAAGCACTCCTCAGTTTTCTCTTGAGTCTGGTTTTTTTAACTCCACACCTCTTGTTTTAGAAATAACCAGCTCAAATGAAGATGCTACCATATATTTTACAACAGATGGTACAAAACCAACTGAGCTATCATCAATTTATGAAGAACCTCTTATGTTATTTTCTACATCTGTGATTAGAGGTCGTTCTTATCTCGAGGGCTGGGTTCCTTCTGAAATCGAATCAAAAACTTTTATCTATGGGCAAGATTATTCAGGAGACTTACCCAAAATTTTTATTACAACAGATCCAAATAGTTTTTTTGATAACGATACGGGAATGTATGTACATGGACCAAACTACGAACAAAACTTTCCCTATTTTGGATCTAATTTCTGGGAAGACTGGGAGCGGCCCATACATTTTGAAATACGAGAAGCTGATGGTTCTGGATACGCTGCTAATGCAGGGGTAAAAATTTTTGGAGGTTGGAGCAGAGCCTTTCCACAAAAATCATTATCAATATTTGCAAGAAGTCATCTGGGGCCTAGTAGTTTTGAATACCCGCTGTTCCCTGGTTCTGGTATAAATGAATATGAGGCTTTTGTTTTACGTAATTCTGGAAATGATTGGGAATCATCAATGCTTAGAGATGGATTTATAACAAGTATTACTGATAATCTAAATATTGACCATCAACGTTATAGGCCCGCATTGTTATTCTTGAATGGTGAATTTTGGGGAATCCAAAATATCCGAGAAAAAGTTAATGAACACTTTATCTCTTCAAATCACTCTATAGCACCTGAGCATATCGATTTATTGGATATTCAAGGTATTAATGAGGAAAATATTGTACATGGTACTAATACTGATTACCAAATTCTAATAAACTACCTCGAGACTCAAGATATGAATGACCCTCTAGTTAAAAATGCACTTGAGAATTGGATCGATATTGAATCATACATGAGCTACCAAGCATTTCAAATTTTTGTAGATAATCGAGATTGGCCTGGAAATAATATCAAGTTCTGGAGAGATCATCGTGTAGGTGGAAAATGGAGATGGATTCTCTATGATACCGATTTTGGTTTCAGCATTTGGGATTCTTACGCCTACACTTTTAATACATTAAGCTTTGCATTGGATCCATATGGACCTGGATGGCCAAACCCTCCTTGGAGTACATTGGTCTTTAGAAAATTAATGGAAAATAATACTTTTGAAAATACTTTCATTAATACATACTGTGATATGCTGAACACCGTTTTCCAGCCAGAGTTTCTATCAAACCACCTAGATTCTATTTCAGGAAATATTGAAAGTGTTATTCCCATTCACCGATCAAGATGGTACAATAATGGAACCTGGCCAAATTCAACAGTTAATTGGGGAGAAAGGTTGGATATTATGGAAAACTTTGGTAATAATAGAAGATCATATGCAATCAATCATCTAAGGAATGAGTTTGACCTCCCTAACCTTGCACAATTAACGGTCAATATCACACCATCCGGATCAGGGTCAGTAGATTTAAACACGCTCAGAATTATTGAGGATTCCTGGTCAGGATATTATTTTCCAAGCGTACCTATTAGGGCAAGCGCCAAACAGAATGATGGATTTATTTTCAGCCATTGGCTTGAGTTCCCAGATTCGAATAGAACAATACATGTTGATATAACAAATCCTTTTACTCTTACTGCAGTATTTACTCCCACTGAATTAACACCAGGCACTGTGGTTATAAATGAGATAAATTACAACTCATCAGATGATTTTGATCCTGGTGATTGGGTAGAGTTGTTTAACGCAGGAGAGCTAGACCTTGATATGTCAGGCTGGTTTTTTAAAGATGATAATGACGATCATGTATTCAACATTCCTCAATCAACTATACTTGAGAGCAATAACTATTTAATAATTGCTAGAGAGCCTGAACTTTTTAATTCAAAGTTTCCAAACACGGAGCAAGTATTAGGGCCATATGATTTTGGACTAGGTGGTGGCGGAGATGAAGTTCGCATATTTGATCATAATGGATCCCTTATAGATTCGGTCTCTTATGATGATAATGATCCCTGGCCTATAGAGCCCGATGGTAATGGGCCCACCCTTGAATTGATTAATCCAGACTTAGACAATGCTCTTGCTTCATCATGGGTTCCCTCTCAAAACTACGGCACGCCTGGGGAAGAAAATATAGGAGATCTTACATTTGAAGATCACCTACAAATTGTTCCTGAAAAAACTTCCCTTTTAACTACATATCCAAATCCTTTTAATGGTAGAGTAAATATTCCCTTTCAACTTGCAACGACAATCAATACTTCCATAATAATCTATGATATCATTGGAAAAGAGATAAAAACGTTTCCAATCAAAAACTTTAACCCTGGTAAATATAATATCACATGGAATGCAAAAAATCAATTAGGCCAAGAAGTCAGTACAGGAGTATATCTTATTAAATTACAATCAGCATATTCTAATAACGTAGAGAAAGTAATTTATTTAAAATAAAATTTTTTAATTTATAAGCAGGCAAGATGAAACATATATTTCTGGCTTTAATCTTTCTTAGTTCAAGTTATTCAGAAATAATTTATGAACAAGGATCTCTATCAGATTTTATAGCAGGACATTCTCCAGAAACATCTTATGATAATTGGTTAAGTCATGTTACAGAAGGAATTGTAAGTGAAGGGTACAATCATTATGGGCCCGACTGGTTAGATATTCAAACAAATGGCTTTGGGAATCACAGAGTATTACCTGCTAATTCACCAACACTGAATTATTGGAAAACTATATTTGATTATTTTGTTTTAGGAGACACTGTATTTGTTGACTCTCTTTTACAAGATTCAATCCAATCATTTTATTATGAACTTGTCATTTTTCAAGATACAAGTCATAATAAAACTTTTCATATATTGAGAGAAAAATTAGATAGTAGCTTTGTTGATTATAATCTTCCAGAAATAAACGATGATGACGTCATTGGTGGATTTCAAAATGGATGGGGTATTTATATAATAAGCCCCAATGCTATAAGAGAACAAATTTTAATACAAGTACCTCATCCTTGCGATGATTTTATTGCACCCTATATTGCACTTAATATGTTTTTACAAACTGATGCATTTGGTTTTATGATTGCAGGTGCAGGAAGAGAAGTTGCTTGGAATGAAGTTGGAAGCTATTCAAATAGTAAATCAATTTCAGACCCCTCACGCTATCCATATACTGTTTTCCAAAAATTCCAAGATGCAGTTACAGAACCACTTATTGGAATGCACCCACACTGGCCATTGGTTTTTGCAGTACACAGTTTTGATAATCTAACCCATGCAAATCGTAAATCAATAATATTAGCAGCAGGTGGACAAAATGCTTTTACAACAAAACCAATAAGAGACATCACTGATGATCACCTAGACCTCGTAAACTTTACTGAAGAGCATCCCATCGCTATAGATCAGTTTGGTAATTCTTTCCCTCTACACGTAACAGATTATTATGAAGTATTTTATGATGATTTTTGTGTTTACGATAATGGAATAAATGAATTTCCAATCACACTTGCTTCGGAATTGAAAGGGCCTTCTAATGGCGTTCAAATGCTTTCCTTACAATCACAGTTTAGTGCATTTTCTGTATATGAGCCATGGGTTCATATTGAATTAGATGAAAAACCAATGCTTTTTGATGAGTTAGAACTTTCTGATTCTCAAGTATATAACAATGGAATATACCCAGTTGGTATCCAGAATTTTCTTATGCTAACTGAATACTATGATCCATTTATTACTGCACTCACACTTTATTTAGATAACTGGGAGACTGTTCCAGATAATATACCTCCTAACCGCATCGAATCAATTACTGCTTATAATGTTGATAACTCTGATCAAATATTTCTTAATTGGTTTCCTGTCTATGATACAAATTTTAAAAGTTTTCAAATACAAGCTGATACTGATACTTCTTTTAACAACCCAATCATCTTTGACTTAGATAATTATAGTACTCTAGGGTATATGAGAAATGATCAACAATTTCTAGACGGATTAAATAATACCCAAGAATGGTGGCTGAAAATTAGAGCAATAGATTACTTTGAAAATACTGGTGATTGGTCTGAAGCAACTACAAATCAATTGCCAGGCCACACATCTCCAGATACTCTACTATCATTTAATGATAGTATTTCTTTTCAAAGTATTCTTGGTGAAGATCAAGATATAAATAATTTCTTCATTGATACAAACCATACTATTCCAGGCAATAGCCCCACTCTTTCCATTTTTGGAAATACCTGGAAATCAATATTAATTGAACCGTTTGCCATAGACTCTGGAACAGTCCTACAGGTTTTTGCAAAGATTGATAGTAGTTCGGAAATTCAAGCTATTGGATTTTCAAATGGCATTAATAACATACGCTATGCACTATATGGATCTGAGACTTTAAATATTGAACAATGGATACCAGTATACCAAGGTGTTAATCCAATAGGTGAATGGTCTTCTTATAGACTACCATTAGGAAATGATTGGCTGGCATGGTATGACAGCCTTTCTATTTTAAGTGAAATACATTTTATAAATGATCATGATGACCTAAATACCGCGCCTGGAAACATTAATTTTAGTATGGTGCGGGATATTACTCCAGACCTACCTATAGCACCTGAAGTATCTATAAATTATGAACAAATTAATACAAGAAACGAACAAGATATTCAACTAGTAACAATATCATTCTCATGTACAATACAAGATACTGATTCATATTCCTTTTCTTATCTTTGGGAATTTGGAGATGGGCATTCTTCGCACTTATCAAACCCAACACATGATTACATTATTGAAGATGACCATAATTACACTGTACTGCTTGTTGTAGAAGATGAATCTGGACAAAGAGGTTGGTCTTCAGTGTCTATAGAAATAGATCAAGGTAATACAACTTTCCCTATCACATTAAACTTTGTTGGCGATATTATGATGGGAAGACGTTTCGAAAATGAAGATGGGATTATTACTAATCAAGGTGTAGAAACACTTTTTGAGCCAACAATTGACATATTAGGAAACGCTGCAGATTTAACTATTGCTAATTTAGAGATTCCATTAACTAATCAAGGTAACCCTCATCCAACCAAAGGCGTTGTATTTAGATGTGCCCCAGAGAACATAAACGGATTATTGTATGGTGGGATTGATGTAGTCTCATTAGCTAATAATCATATTCTGGATTATATGGAACCTGGTATGATTCAAACCATTAATATTCTTAATGAAGCAGGGATTGTTCATTCTGGAGCAGGGTTAAATAGTTATGAAGCTTATCTTCCCGCCTTTAAATCTTTAAAAGGCCAAACTATTGCATTTTTATCTTCAAGTGATAGAACAGGTCAATACAATAACTATCAACCATATTTACACGCCAGCGAAAACAAGTCAGGATTTGCCTACATGACACCCTATTATATTAAACAACAAATTGAGTCTGTTAAAAATATTGCAGATTTAATTATAGTTGAAATGCACGCAGGAAGCGAGTACTCTTCCGCTCCAGGATCAGATTACGATTTTTTTGAAATTCCAGAAAGATTTGAAAATCTTAAAATTAATCCCGCTAGTCAATTTGGAATTTTGCCTAATCCAAAATTTGGAACAGAAGTAGATGATTATTCGTGGCGACTTGATCGACCACAAATGTGGGATCGCGCAATACGACAATTTGCAATCGATGAAGGCGCTGATCTAGTAATTGTGCATCATCCTCATGTTATTCAAGGTGTTGAGGTTTATAATAATAAATTGATCGCACACTCACTGGGGAATTTCATATTTGATCTTAATTATCCAGAAACATATCCATCAATGATTTTAAATGCGAATGCAAATCAAAGTGGTTTAGTTAACTTTACAATTACGCCTCTATATATAGATGATTATCTAACAAAGCCTGCAAAAGGCGAATTAGGGAATTACATTCTTGATTATATTGCTATGAAATCGAAAGAATTAGATACCTATGTACATGTTAACACAGACAATCAATTTGCAACAGTTATTATGGATACGAACCTCCTTCAAATACAGTACATTAATTACTCCCTTTCTACTTTAGACTTTAAAGCAATAGAATATAACGATGGCACATATTTCAAATCAGAACCATTAAAAATAAATAAAGCTGGTAGCATATCTAAATTAATTTCAGGAGATCCTTTAGTCTCGCACTTTCGACTTGGAAAAGAAAAAATATGGATGAACAATTTTGAAAATGAAGGCAGCTCTTTATGGAATATCAATAGTGCTTCAGAAATTTTACAGGATACTATATTCCGTAGAGGAGGAACAGGATTATTGCATATTCGACTTCCTAACTCACCTGAGAATATTGTTACAAACTTAGAAAATCGCATACCCTATCGGAATGAAAAATCACATTCTTTACATGGATACATAAAAACATATAATAGTAAAAATGTTACGCTTGAAACCCGTTATTTTGATGGGCGATCGGGTGAAAGTTTATTTACTTCATCTATAAATGATTCAATTAATGGGACTTATCATTGGAAAAAATATTGGGATGAAATTCCAAAAATAGATAATGCAGAATTTATAGATATAAGATTAAATAGTGATATCCCTGATTCAGGTATATCATATTCATATTTTGATGATGTAGGATTAATAGAATGGGATAGCTTGCAATCTATATCAAGCTATCCCGTGTCCATCATAAATCCAAATAATTATCAATATATCCAGTTTTATACTTCACAAATAGATTCTGAAAGATTAGAAATAGAATTACAAAATGCAATTATAGGTGATTTAGAACCACTGGCTTCAAACCCTTTAGTTGTTAAAAATGCTATTACCGTACCAGGGTATTTTTTCTTTTATGATGAATCAACGGGACCAGTAGGTCAACGAGAATGGTCTTTCCAATCAAATATTTTTTCAAAGTCAAAATTTCCTTCTTTATTTATTGAAAACACAGGAGTCTATGAAGTGTCTCTCACAGTAATGGGCTTAAGTGGACAAGAAGACAGTCATACAATTACTATAATCGGTCTTCAAGAAGGAGTTCAACAATATGGCTCAGGAGATATAAATGGCGATGGTATAATAACCACAGTAGATGCTCTTTTATGCGCTAATTTTTTACTTCAATTTATAGATTTTCAACCTGTAGAATTTCTTGCTGCAGATGTAGATGGTAATAGTTTAATCAATATTTTTGATGTTTTTCTCATTTCTGATCTTTCAAGTCAATAGTTTAAATAATATGAAAAATTATATCTTTTAAATTTGAAAATACTTTACGGCCCGTACTTTTTAGCCTTTCATTACTTACATGACCATGATCAATTAAAAAACAATTAATTTTCATTCTCTCTGCTACTTCACTATCATGTATAGTATCTCCTACTAAAACGACATCTTCTTTATCATATGGGAGATCCTTTATCAATGATAAACCTTGTTGTGTTTTTCCTTTAGCATATTGATTATTAATCCCAATAATTTTCAAAAAATATTTTTTGAGATTATGATTGGTAACCCATTGTAATAAAAAATCGTGCTTCCCTGCTGATAATACAGATTGAGTAATATTAAGATAATAAAATTTATTCAATACATATCTTACATCTTTATGTAAAATTGCTTTACTAAAATATTTTCCATAATAGGCTACAAATTCATCACCTGCAATTTCAAATGGTTCTTTTTCAAAATTAAACCCTAATTTTTTATAGTAGTTTTCAACAGGAAAGGTAAAAACCTTTCTATAAGTCTTCTCCGATATTATAGGTAACCCTCTCTTTAATAATCCTTGGTTAATTCCTTCAACACAAAGCCATCGATCATCTAACAGAGTACCATTCCAATCCCATATAACATGTTTATATTTCATGATTAAAGTTGCGGAGAATTTGTATAAAATGGGATAATTTTAATTTATGAAGCCTACACTTATTTATAATCTAGATAAAGCACTAAAACAAGAGCTTCCTGGAAAATCTGCACATTTAAAGATGATGGTAAGACCTCAATATATTTTAAATCAAAACAACACACCAATTCCTGCGGCGGTATTAATATTACTATATCCAATAAAAAAAGAATGGTATTTCTTTTTAACAAAAAGAACCGAAACAGTTGAGTATCATAAAGGACAAATTTCTTTGCCAGGAGGAATGGTTGAAAAAAACGAATCCTTTGAAAACACTGCGATTAGAGAGACATATGAAGAAATAGGTATCCAACCTAAAACTATAAAGATTTTAGGTGCTTTAACTCCTTTCTATATTCCTGTATCAGGATTTGAAATTTTTCCATATGTTGGTTGGATTAAAAACAAACCAAAACTAACCATACAGAATAAAGAGGTTGCTAAAGTTTTTTCTCTTTCAATAAAAGATCTAATGCAAAAGAAAATAAAGAAAGAAAAAGAATCAGTTATATCAGGTCATCAAGTCAAAATACCATTTTTTCAATTAAAGGGTGAAATGATTTGGGGTGCAACATCAATGATTATTTCAGAATTTAAATATATTTTAAAAGGTATTATATGAATTTAGGACAGTGGTTAAAGTCACTATCAACAACAGATCATATTGTATTATTATTGCTATATGGAAGCTGTATTTATTTAAGTAAGATCACACTTCAGAGCTTTATAGAACTTTATAATAATAAAAAAAAATATAGTGAATTCAGAATTAAACTACGGATCACGCCCATAGCATTATTAAGTCTTGGTCTTTTTTATAGTATACTAGTTTATCAAATACTAGATGCAATGTTTGGGTTTATGCCCTAAGGTTATTACATATTAATTTAATATACTGTATCAGTCAAAATATTTTCATTTTATTAAAAACTATCTATAAATATGTCCAAAAAGAAAAATAAAATTTTCGTACTTGATACAAATGTGATTCTACATGATTCAACATGTATAAAAAACTTTGAAGATAATGATATTGTTATACCTATTTCTGTTTTAGAAGAGTTAGACCAATTTAAAAGAGGGAACGAGCAAATACATTTTAATGCTAGGGAATTTTTAAGACAATTAGATGAATTATCAATTAATGCAAATAATAACATAAATGATAATAATGGAAAAATTAAAGTTGTAATAAATCATAACTGGGATCCTGATGTAAAAGCAGTTTTTAACGAAGATTCATCAGATAACCGGATTATTAATTGTGCATATAAAATTCAAAATGAAAACCCTAAGCGTATTGTAATCCTTGTTTCAAAAGATACAAATATGAGATTAAAATCAAGGTCGTTATCTATAAAAGCTGAAGATTACACAACTGATGCAGTTGAAAATTTCGATAGTGTATATAACAAAAATCAATTTATTGAAAATGTAGATAGTTTAGAAATTGATTTAATTCAATCATCTGATGGAATTAACCCTGATCAATTAAAATCAATTTCTGATCCTTTGCCTAATGAAAATTTTATTTTAAGAAATGGAAAAAATTCAATTTTAGCGACTTTTGACCCTTTTCAAAAAAAAATTGTTCAAATTAAAGATCTAACTGCCTATGGAATTAATCCTCGCAATGCAGAACAATCTTTTGCAATGAATATCCTTATGAACCCTAAAATCCAGCTCATAACATTATCTGGGAAAGCTGGAACGGGAAAAACTTTACTAGCTCTTGCTACAGCGCTAGAACAGAGAAAAGATTTTCGTCAAATTTTTCTAGCTCGTCCCATTATTCCTCTTAGCAATAAAGATTTAGGTTTTTTACCAGGAGACATTGATTCAAAACTAACACCTTATATGCAACCTCTATTTGATAACCTATCTGTTATAAAACATCGATTCAAAAAAAATGATAAAAGAAATACAAAAATAAAAGAACTATTGGATGATGAAATATTATTAATTACACCCCTTGCGTATATAAGAGGTAGAAGCCTACAAAAATCTTTCTTCATTGTTGATGAAGCTCAAAACCTAACACCTCATGAAGTTAAAACAATAATTACAAGAGCAGGAGAAGGTACTAAAATTGTTTTTACTGGAGATATTAACCAAATAGATCACCCTTACCTTGATAAAAGATCTAATGGAGTAACGTATCTAATTAATCGCATGAAAAATCAAACTATATTTTCACATATTAACTTAAAAAAAGGAGAACGTAGTGAACTTGCAGAATTAGCAAGCGATTTACTCTGATTTTTTAATCTTCCAATATTTTATCTAATTGTTCTTTAGCTTTTTCTTCTACAATCTTTTTTGTAGACTTTTTTGCGTTTCCAATAGTTTCTGATGCGGCCTTTTTAGCTTTAGACACATTGCCAGAGACTGAATCTTTAAATTCATCTATAGTCTTTGGAACTTCCTGACCTGTATAATTCAAATACAAAATATAAGCTATAAGTATAAACCCAACACTAATAATTAGTTTAATAATTTTCTTTATTATTGCATATACTAAAAGAATCCCCAAAATTGCAAGGATAGCAATATATACAGGGTTAGATAAAACAGTATCAAAAAGTACTTCCATAAGGTCAAATATAATCAAGTAACAGGTTTAGGGTTAAGATATTTCTAACTAATTTTAATTATGAAATATATTTTACAATTTATCTTCATTTCATTTTTAATGGGACAATCAAAATATCCAGCTGATACTTTAATTACATCTAGCAAAATTACAATTATAAAAAAAATTGGATTACTACCAATTTCCATATGGCAAAGAATATCATATAATTCTAATTATTTTAATTGTCAATTTTATCCTAGTTGTTCTAATTATGGTGCTAGTGCAATAAACCAATTTGGTATAATTCATGGATCTATTATAGCTACAGAAAGGATTACACGGTGTAACCCTTTTGCAATTTATTATCACACAGAATTAAATTTTCCTTTTAAAGAAGATGACGGAAGACTAATTGACCCAATCATTTATGATAGAAATTTAGAATCAAAAAAATCACCTATATTAGCAACAACATTATCTTTTATCCCAGGAGCTGGACGATTCTATGCAGGTAGAAAACTAGATGGATTGATGGGACTCTGGACGGTATATCTAACAACTAGCTCTGCTTATTATGCTAATAAAAATAAAAATCCAATTTTAGGACCATTCTTTTTAGGAATTGCAGGAGTTACATATTTTGGAGAAGTGTATGGTGGTTGGAGAGCAAATAAATATTATAAAAAAGTAAAAAAAAATAAAATTTGAGCCACCGAGGAGATTCGAACTCCTGACCCACGCATTCTTATTTTCCAAAACTTTCGTTATGGTAAGGACTATATCACCATCTTCAACTTTACCTGTTAAGATGTTGGGCGCTCAAGATGAGATTATTGATCGTTCTTCTCACTCATTAGTCTCTACACCTTACTGATTACTTTTAAGAACTTCACCAGTCTTGGCTCGGTATTGTCATCAACCTTACTTGCTAAGATTCTACCGAATTCACCCAATTTTTCATTAAACATTTCTGTATAAAGTCGCCAATTTGACGAATGCGTTGCTCTACCAACTGAGCTACGGTGGCTTTAAATTTTACTAATATGCTTCGACTTTTAATAATTCCACTTCAAAAATAAGTGTTGCTGCAGGGGGAATTACATTTCCAGCACCCTTTTCTCCGTAACCAAGTTCAGGTGGAATAGTAAGTTTTCTTTTACCTCCAACTTTCATCCCTTTCACACCAATATCCCATCCTTTAATTACAGACCCTACACCAAGAGTAAAAGTAAAAGGCTCTCTTCCATCATTTAATGATGAATCAAAAATGGAACCATCTTCCAATTTCCCAGTATAATTCACAACAACTTTATTATAATCCTTAGCTTCATGACCATCTCCAGAAACTAAATTTTCGATAATTAATCCATTATCCATAGTTATTATATTCCTATTGTTATTACAGCATAATCTTAAAAAATAAAAAAATTTTCAAAGTGAAATAATGAAATTTCATTACATGTCATCCCCGTAACTATTAAAAAAGCTCTGTAAATTTACCCTGCCATGCTACTGAGACAAACCATATTGGATAAAATGATTAACCAGAAGATTTATATCTTAAATATAATTTATATAGTAATCACTAGTGGACCTTTACTACTAGCAGATAACCGTCTAAGACTCCAAAGTGCGGACATACTAGAAAGTAAAAATATAAATGGTGAATCTGTAAAATTAATCACTGGAAACGTAATATTTACAAAAAATGACATAACTCTAAAATGCAACCAAGGTCAACACTTTGAAAAAAATGATCTTGCAATTTTATATGAAGATGTTTCAGCTACTCAAGAAGACTTAACTATGATTTGCGATACTATAAAATTTTTTTCAAAAGAAGATAAAATTCTTAACATTGGGAATTCTCATGTATGGAACCAAGAATATGATTTAAAAGCCGACTCTATTATTATTTTTACTAAAATAGATAGCGGTATTGCAATTGGGAATGTAATCCTAATCCAAAAAGGACAAACAATAAAAGCTAATAAAATAGAATATCAAAAAATAAATGAAAAAGACGGTGTATCCTATTCTGCTTCTGGTAATGTTGTTATCCAAGATTCACTACAAATTGCCACATGCGGGAAAGCGTATTATAATAGGAATAAAGAAACAACAGAGCTTACTCTAAAACCTAAAATAAAAGATAATACCAATCGAATTTTATCTGGTGAAAAAATTGTACTTACCTACAATAATGAAGAATTAAAAAATCTATATATACCAAAAAAAGCATTTGCTACAACTCCAATTACAGGATACAGAGAATCTTTAAACGATTCAATTAAGCTTAATGATACACTGCATTTTAAAGACTACATGGAAGGGACAGAATTAATTAGTTTTTTTAGAGATGGAATCATTGATTCACTAAGAATACATGGTATGGCTCAAACCCTTTATCATATCTTTGATGACTCAGTATATCAAGGTAAAAACAAAGCCTCTGGTGACACAATTATTATGAACTTTTCACATAATGAATTAAACAGATTACATATCTTAAGTGGCGCAGAAGGAAAATATATACCTGACTCCATTGCTAATGATATGGATTCCCCTATTATTTATTCAGCAGATCAAATAAAATATCGATTAAAAGATGAAGAATCTGACTTTAATGGAAATGCCCATATCGAGCAAGACGAAACAAAATTAAATGCTGGATTTATCAAAATAGATTGGGAAAAGAATATGCTTCACGCAATTCCTATTTTAGATACAGATTCTATAAATACACCAATTCCACCAGTCATAAAAGAAGAAAGTCGTGACCCTATGATAGGCGATGAAATGACATACAACTTAAAAACAAAAAAAGGCAAGATTAAACAAGGAAAAACAAAAGCAGATGATGGATACTATACAGGAGACCAAATTCGAAATCAATCTAAAAAATCTTTTTTTATTAAAAACTCCACTTATACAACATGTGATCTAGATACTGCACATTTTCATTTTGAATCAAGTAAAATGAAAATTATTCAAAATGATATTGTTGTTGCAAAACCTATTATACTTCATATTAGCCAAATTCCTATCTTAGGAATACCCTTAGGTATTTTCCCTCATAAAGGAGGTCAACGCCATTCTGGTTGGATTATGCCATCCTATGGAGATAATAAAAACCGTGGCCAATATATTCAAGGGCTTGGATTTTATTGGGCTCCTAGTGAATTTTGGGATTCAAAATTCACTTTAGGCTTTGGAGACAAACAAGGTGCTACATTTAAAATTAACACCTTATATCATGTCCGATACAAGTTTAGAGGTAGTATTAATTTTTTCAATAGACAATATTTATCAGGAGGAGAAAAAGATATTCTCGAACTTGGAAAACAACAAAGTACTAACACAACGATAAGATGGACACATAAACAAGAAATGCGAAACCATCAATCTTTTAACGCCAATGCTACTTATGCTACAAGTGGTGACTACAATAAAAAATATGGGTTATCTGCAGTAGAACGAATGAATCAAAAAGCAATCTCTAACATGTCATATTCTAAACGATGGCCAAAATCAAAGAATTCATTTAGTGCTAATTTTTATTCGAATTTAGATTTACTAATTGATGAAAAAATAAATTCTAATAGTAAATTTTATGTACAACCAAATCGTTCAGGGACACAAATAAATATTGGAAATAAAAGATTCCCAAAATTTACGTTTAGACATGGGCAAAGTAATTTAATTCCTACAACAGCAGACAAAAAAAAATGGTATAACACAATTACATGGAATTATGGTGTGAGTTATACAAATACAAATAGAGATTATTATGAATCTGTGGAAATTGATAGTGCATTTTATTGGGAAAGAAATTCTGATAGCATACCTAAAATAAAAAATGAAAAAAATGATGGATGGATTCATACTTCAAGCATCAATGCACCTCAAAAAATATTTAAATATATATCTTTTAATCCTAGCATTAATCTTAAATCTGCGTGGGTCAATAAAACACAAAATGGAATTTGGAACGGATCTTCTTTCGATACACAACAAAAAACAGGATTTGTAACAAGGACCACTGGATCGTTTTCAATGAACACCAATACACAGATTTATGGTCTTATTGGTATACCATTCGGAGCTATTAAAGCTATAAGGCATGTTGTTTCACCATCAATAGGATACTCATGGACACCAGATTTTTCTAAACCTTTTTTTGGAAAAAATTTGGGATATATACAATCAGAAAAAGATCCAATCACTGATAATATAGTATTTCATGATAGATTTGCAGGGACCATGGCTGGAAGTACCCCTAGATCTGAAAGAAAGTCTATGACATTCAGTGTTAACAATATCTTTCAAGCAAAAATAAAAAGGGGAGATAAAGAAAAGAAAATTGATTTATTAAATTGGCGAATGAATTCAAGCTATAATTTTGCAGCTGATTCCATGCACCTAGCGAATCTTCGTTCTAACCTGCGATCTAAAATAGCTGGAAAACTAAATTTAGATGTTGGCCTTACACATGATTTTTATAAGTATAACCAGAAATCAAGTAAACGAATTAAAGAATTAAATAAAAATAGTAAAGGGATGTTAGCTCCTAGGCTAACAAGTGCACGATTATCAACAGGTTTTAGATTGAAAAGTAAAAAATGGATACAATCTTCAAATAAAGAAAATACAGAATTAGACTCTACTGATATTAATAGTGATTTAGCTGGTCCAGGTTTAAATAATGATAAAGATAAAAAGAGGAATACAATAAATAATAAACAATTATGGAATACAAACATAAGTTTAAGTTATACATACTCAGCACTCAATCCTTTAAACACATCTAAAAATTTTTGGGCTAATACAAACTCTTCTTTCAGCATAACAAGTAAGTGGAAAGTTTCATATCGTGCGAGATTTGATCTCTTAAAACGTGATCTTGTGAATCATTCTTTTTCAGTTTATCGTGATTTACATTGCTGGGAATTATCTCTTAATTGGACTCCAAATGGAATTGGTCAAGGAATAAACTTTAAGATAAATGTAAAATCACCAACTTTAAGAGATCTAAAGATTGAAAAAAGAGGAGGAATATATTCTGGTGCTGGATTGTAAAACTTCGATTGTACTAAATATCAAGTTAGAGCAAATTCTAATGATAAAAACAATGCCTACATGATCTGTCCAAAATGTAATGCTGAATATTTAGACTATATAAAAGATTGCAGTGACTGCAAAATATCACTAATTGATTCAAGTAAAATTGATCTTCAAATTTCTGATTTAAAGTGGACTGCTTTACCTGATATTCAAGGTAAAATATATGCCGATATGATTACAGATATTTTAAATCAAAAATCAATACCAAATTATGCCAGAATGGACTGGGCATTCTCTGCATATTTAGTTGATGGTGCAAATTTACCAGGTCAAAAAATTAAAATTTTTGTTCCAAAAAAAAATTTAAAACAAGCATTATCTATTACTACGTCAATATTAGGAATTCATAAATGAAACAAATTAGAAGTGTTAAAGGGACTCATGATATACTACCTAAAGATTCCCACAACTGGTATCAACTTGAATCTATTATACATAATGTGTGTGCAAAATTTGGATATAAAGAAATACGAACACCAATATTCGAAGAAACCAATCTTTTCTTTCGAAGTGTTGGAGAAGATACAGATATTGTTTCTAAAGAAATGTATACCTGGAAAGATAAGAATGGTACATCTTTAACACTAAGACCAGAACTAACAGCATCAGTCGTACGTTCATATATTCAACATAATTTAGGTAGCCAATCTCCTATACAACGGCTGTATTATATTGGATCTCTTTTTAGAAGAGAGAGACCACAAAAAGGTCGCCAACGCCAATTTCATCAGTTTGGTGTCGAAGCCTTTGGATCAGAATATCCAGAGCAAGAAGCTGAGGTTGTTGCTATAGCATGGCACATTATTTTACAGGTTGGACTATTAAAAAAAGCGAAACTACAAATAAATAGTATTGGTTCTGCAAAATGTAGATCAACATACCAACAAGCATTAAAAGATTTTTTCTCTCCACATCTAGCAAAATTATCTGAAGTGAGTCAAAAGCGGCTTATTAAAAATCCTCTCCGTATTTTAGATACAAAAAACAAGGAAGAACTTTCTATATTAAAAAATGCTCCAAGAATATCTGAATATTATTCTAAGGAAGATAAAGATCACTTTGAAGAGGTTAAAAGGTTCCTAAAAAACATGGATATTCCTTTTATTATTAACCCAACATTAGTTAGAGGATTAGATTATTATACTAAAACTGTTTTTGAATTTATATCTGAAGATCTAGGATCTCAAAATGCACTATTAGGTGGTGGACGGTACGATGGACTTGTTGAAAACTTAGGAGGCAAACCTATTCCTGGCATAGGTTTTGCAGCTGGGATGGAACGTTTTCTTCTGGCTATAAAAGAAAACAAGCTGGAATTCAAACCACAGCCACCAGATATATATTTTATTTGTTTAGATAGATCTGGGATTGCCACTTTACTAAATATTGCAAATAAACTTCGAACAAAAGGATATATAATTATTTCTGATATGCTTCGAAAAAGCATGAAAGCACAATTTAAAGATGCAAATAAATTAGGTGCTCGATATGTACTTATTTTAGGCGAAGATGAATTAAAGAATCATACTATTGGATTTAAAAATCTAATAAATGGAAACCAAAAAAATATCAAACAAGAAAATATTATTGAATTTTTTAATAATTTGAAAAATTAAATTTCAAATTATCATATTATAAATGTATGTTTGCGAGACCAACTTTTTATCTAAAACGTTATATTAAGATTAATGAGCAAAAAACCATTATTAATTGTTGAATCACCAACAAAAGTAAAAACTATCCAACAATACCTTGGCAATGATTATGATGTTATTTCCTGTGTTGGACATGTAAAGGATCTTCCCAGGAATGATTTAGGTATTGATATAGATAATGACTTTAAGATTAAACTTACTGTTTTACCAGAAAAAAAGAAGTTTATTACAGAATTAAGAAAAAAATCAAAAACCGCTGAAAGGGTGATGATTGCAACAGACCCCGATAGAGAAGGTGAGGCTATTGCAGCACATCTTGCTAGCGAAGTTCCTGAAGAAAAATTAGAACGAGTACAATTCACTGAAATTACAAAAGCAGGAATTGCAGAAGGAATAAAAAATATTCGTAGTATTGATCAAAATCTTGTGTCAGCTCAAACAGCAAGAAGAGTCATAGATCGTTTAGTTGGATATAAAGTATCACCTGTTTTATGGGCAACCCTGCAGAGTAACATGAAATTTGTTTCTACTAATTTATCTGCTGGAAGAGTGCAGTCAGCTGCAGTGAAGCTTATCGTGGATCGTGATAGATTACGAGCTGATTTCATTCGTACTAATTTCTTTGATTTAAAAGCACAGTTAGAAAAAAAACAGGGAGGCAATCCCTTTTACGCAAATTTATTTCAATTGGATGGGAAAAAAATAGCAAGTAGCAATGATTTTAATTCTGAAACAGGAGTATTAAAAAACAAAGATGTACTCCTTCTATCTGAATCTCAATCTGATGAACTTGTAAAAGAATTATCTACAGGAGATTGGGAGGTACTTGAGATAAAAGAAAAACCAAGAACATCAAATCCAAAACCACCATTTACTACTAGCACGCTCCAACAAGAAGGAGCTAGAAAACTTAAGAGCTCTGCTCGACAAACAATGCGTACTGCTCAACAATTATATGAAAATGGTTTTATAACATATATGCGTACAGATTCTACTAACTTATCAGCTGAAGCTGTTGAAGGATCTAGAAAAATAATTAAAGAGCGTTATGGTAATGAATATTTACCAAGTGAAGCTAAACAATACTCAACAAAAGTAAAAAATGCACAAGAAGCTCACGAAGGTATTCGACCAGCACATAGAGATTTTGTACCCATAGAAGAAGTACAAAACCTTTTAGGGAATGAAGCTGCTAAGCTTTATGAATTAATATGGAAACGTACTGTCGCCTCTCAAATGAAACCAGCAAAGCTGAAACAAACCTCTGTTATAATACAAATTCAAAATGCGAAATTTAAAGCTACTGGTCAGGTAGTTCTTTTTCCTGGCTATATGAAGGTATATGTAGAAGGAAGAGATAATCCTGATGGTGGCCTAGCAAATAAAGAACGCATACTACCAGATTTAAAAACAAACGAAAAATTATTATGTTCATCACTTAATTCGGAATCACATAATACAAAACCACCAGCCAGATATAGAGAAGCTTCTTTAGTAAAAGCATTGGAAGAAAATGGTATTGGTAGGCCTTCAACTTTTGCATCTATTTTAGCGACCATAGTGAAACGTGCATATATTGATAGAAATAACGGCAAGTTATCTCCAACATTTCTTGGACTTGCAGTAACTCAGTTACTCGAAAATCATTTTACAAATCTCGTAAGCAAAGAATTTACAGCAAAAATGGAAGATGGTCTTGATGAGGTCTCTAGAGGAGAACAAAAAGCTGTTCCATTTATGAATAATTTTTATAGTGGAGGAGGTCGTTTTCTTGGACTAGAAAAAATGCTCGAAGAAAAAGTAGATATTCCTTTAGCTTGCACAATACCTATACCAAAAAACATTAAAGAAACAACAGAAGGTCGTATAGGAAGATTTGGCCCATACCTTCGACGTGGAGATGATACAAGGTCAATTCCAGATGATATTTATCTTGGAGATTTAACACTAAATAAGATCGAAGAAATATTTAGTCAAGAAGCAAAAGAAGATGAACCTATTGGTAAAGACCCAGAATCTGGAGAATCAATTTGGTTAAAAAAAGGACCCTATGGATACTACGTACAAATTGGTGACACTAATAAACGTAAAGGAATACCAAAAAATTATTTGTTGTCTGAAGTGAATTTAGAATATGCAGTTAAACTACTTTCATTACCCAGAGAATTAGGAAAACATCCAGAAAATGGTGAAATCATCACTGCAGATTACGGTCGCTATGGACCTTATATAAAATGTGGTCGGCAAAACGCATCGCTAAAAGGACCAGAAACTCCATTAGATATTAAAATGGATAAAGCGATTGAACTTCTCCAAAATCGAAATAAAAAAAGTGCTGAACTTCGAACTCTTGGAGAACACACAGATACAGGAGAAATATTAGTTGTAAAAGATGGAAGATATGGGCCATATATTAGCGATGGAAAAGTCAATGTATCTCTAAAAGGTGATTTGACACCTGAAAATATCACTTTAGTACAAGCTATTGATTTAATTAATCAAAAAAGAGTTGCACCTCGAAAAAAGAGAAAAAAACGTAAAAAGAAAAAATAAAATCGTTTATTTGATTATAAAAAATCAATATCAATAAATTAATCATGGAAAAAATTATCGAAAAATTAGTATCACTTTGTAAGCGTAGAGGTTTTATTTTTCAAAGCTCCGATATATATGGTGGGTTCTCTGCTATTTATGATTATGGGCCACTTGGCATTGAATTAAAAAATAATATTTCTCAACTCTGGTGGAAAGAGATGACACAATCCCATGAAAATATTGTTGGTATCGATAGTGGTATATTAATGCATCCAAAAATTTGGGAGGCTTCAGGGCATGTAGGTGCTTTCAATGACCCTTTAGTTGATTGCAAACAATGCAAAGCTAGATATCGTGCTGATGAATTTTCTGATGATTATACTTCAGTTAATTGGCAAAATGAGCAATGTCCAAAATGTGGTACAAGAGGTAGTCTTACAGAACCTAGACAATTTAATTTAATGTTTAAAACTCATGTTGGACCTGTAGAAGAAACTGGTACCGAGACATATCTTAGGCCTGAAACAGCCCAAGGCATTTATGTAAACTATCAATTAGTACAAGGGGCAATGAGATTAAAAATTCCATTTGGGATCGCCCAAATTGGAAAAGCATTTAGAAATGAAATAATTGCCCGCAATTTTATTTTCCGTACTAGAGAATTTGAACAAATGGAGATGCAATACTTTGTCAAACCTGGAACTGATGATGAATCTATGCAACAATGGAAAAAAAATCGTTTTCAATTTTATATAAACCACCTTGGTCTTTCCAAATCAAAACTTCGTTTTCATGAGCATGAGGATAGTGAACTAGCACATTATGCAAAAGAAGCATGGGATATTGAATATAAATTTCCCTTTGGCTGGTCAGAGATTGAAGGAATCCATAATAGGACTAATTATGACTTGCTACGTCATGAAGAATTTTCAGGAAAAAAACTTTCATATTTTGATCAACAAAACAATGATCGATTTTTACCATATATCATCGAAACATCCGCTGGATTAAATCGAATGCTTCTAACAGTTCTAACTGACGCTTACTGGGAAGATAAAAAAAATAATCGAACGGTTATGAAATTCCATCCACGTCTGGCTCCAATAAAAGCTGTAATCTGTCCACTTGTAAAAAAAGATGGCTTACCAGAAAAAGCACGAAAAATCATGAATGAACTTAAAACTCATTTTAAAATTATTTATGATCAGCAAGGATCAATTGGGAAACGATATTACCGACAAGATGAAGCTGGGACACCTTTTGGCATCACAGTAGATCATCAATCTATTGATGATGATACAGTTACAATTAGATTTCGAGATACCCAAGAACAAAATAGAATAACAATAAATGAGATTAAAACTATTATTACAAATAGTATGTTAAATCTTTAGCTGTCCTTATAAAGTTTTCCACTAAAATATAATTCGCCAATAATCTTTTCTAAATATCTACTATATCTAGACACTTTTTCCATATTAATTCCAGTATCATACCCCATGTTTTTTAACATGACAATAGTATCCTCTGTAGCGATATTACCCTTAGACCCTTTAATAAAAGGTGTCCCTCCAATACCTCCCATAGATGTATCTATTTCTTTTATATCAAATTCTAAAGCATGCTTAAGACTACTGAGGCCAGATCCGTATGTATTATGTAAATGGAGACATAAGTCTATCTCGGGAAAATTATTATAAATTAATTCCAATAACCTAGAAATCGTTTCAGGAGTTGCCATCCCACCAGTATCACATAGAGAAATCCTTTTTACTCCCAAATCTAATAAAGATGAAATAGTGTTGATGATTAATTTATGAGTTGCATT
Source organism: Fidelibacterota bacterium (assembly GCA_002708715.1). GTDB lineage: Bacteria > Fidelibacterota > Marinisomatia > Marinisomatales > UBA1611. The sequence goes on from PAPB01000038.1 coordinate 27,081, forward strand.
ATAATCATAATTATGACCCCAAACACATTGTAAACCAGCACGTGTTTTTAGTTTGTTCTCTATACTGGATCTAACAACATTTTTTAATTTTTTAAAAGATTGTAAATTATCTAAACCAAGGTTTTTTTGATTATATGATTCATTTACAGAAATAGAAGTCTCTATTTTATTTATCCCTGATTTTACCGCCCTTTCTACTCCCCGTTGATTAAATACTAATGCACTATATTCAACATGTTTATTTTTTGTTAAACCTTTTATTAGGGTTTCAGATTCAGACATTTGAGGAACTTTTTTAGGATTAACAAAACTTGTAACCTGAATATTCTTAATTCCAGCATCAATTAAACCATTAATTATTATTAATCTATCTTTCACAGCTACATACCTATCTACTACCTGAAGACCATCTCTGAGTCCTGTTTCCATTATTGTAATTTTTGAAGAATGTGTCAATTTTATATAATTAATATGTTTTAAATTATTTTTAATCGGGAAATATTACTTACAACAATAAAAATAAATAAAGTTAATAAATTCAACAATCTTAAATTTTAGCATAAAGTTTTTTATAAAAAAATAAATGAAACATTTAAATACAATAAATATTAAAAACATGATTATTAAAAACAATATTAGACTTTTTATCTTATTTATATATTTCCAAAAATTTATTTTAGCTGCTAATCCAAATCCTGTATTTGGTAAAAATGGTATGATAGTATCTACTAGTAAACAAGCTTCTGAAGCTGGAATTGATATTCTTAAAAAAGGTGGAAATGCTATAGATGCTGCTGTAACAGTTGGCTTTGCTCTTGCAGTCACATCATCAAGCAATGGGAATATTGGTGGAGGTGGTTTTCTTGTAGCCTCTTTTGCCAATGGAGAATCATTTACTTTAGATCACAGAGAGAAAGCACCTGAAGCAGCACATAGTAACATGTTCTTAGATGAAAATAAATCTATCATACCAGGTATGTCATTATATTCACAGGCTAGCAGTGGTGTCCCAGGAACAGTTGATGGATTAATTCGCGCTCTAGAAGATTATGGATCTGGAAATATTTCATTAAGAGAAGCAATTAATCCAGCAATTAATTTAGCAGAACGAGGTTTTTTACTTTCTCATTATGAGGCAAGACAATTGAATGCATATAAAAATTTCTTTGCAGAAAATAAAGCAGCTTCAAAAATATTTATTAAACAAAATAATAAGCCTTGGAAACAAGGTGATAAACTTATTCAAAAAGATTTAGCAAAAACTCTTAAAAGAATCGCGAGATACGGTCGTGATGGATTTTACAAAGGTCCAGTAGCAGAATTAATTGTAAAGGAAATGAAACGTGGCAATGGTCTTATAACACTTAAAGACCTCCAAAAATATTCTTCAAAATATAGGTCTCCCATATTAGGAACCTATAAAGGTTATGAAATTATTTCAATGGGACCTCCTAGTTCAGGTGGTGCTCTTCTTATCAATATGTTAAATATGCTTGAAAATTATCCTATAGATACTATTAGTTGGAACTCTTCAGACTATATTCATATAATGACAGAGGTGGAAAGAAGAGCATACGCTGATAGAGCGGAACATATGGGAGATCCAGACTATTGGGATGTACCAGTTATTATGCTTACTTCAAAAAAATATGCTAAAGAACGAATTAAAAATATTGACCTAAATAAGGCTACTCCTAGCAATCTTATATCTGCTTCAAAAAGAACTAACTATGAATCACCTGAGACCACTCACTATTCGGTGGTAGACAAGTGGGGTAATGCCGTTAGTATAACAACAACTATTAATTTAGGATATGGAAATGGATGTGTAGTTGAAGGTGCTGGTTTTTTTCTAAATAACGAAATGGATGATTTTTCTTCTAAGCCTGGTACTCCAAATGCATTCGGTTTAATAGGGAATGAAGCAAATGCAATCGAAGCTGAAAAAAGACCACTTTCTTCAATGACACCAACAATAGTACTCAAAGATAGTAGACCATATATTGTTATCGGTTCACCAGGAGGATCAACAATTATAACAACAACAATGCAAACAATTTTAAATATAATAGATCATAATATGGATATTAAAGAAGCTGTATGCGCAACTAGATTTCATTCCCAATGGCTACCTGATATTATTCAATATGAACCAAAAGGTTTAGTAAAAGATGTCAAAAAAAATCTTCAATTTAAAGGTCATAAATTAGTACAGAGAAATGGTTATATCGGTGAAGCAAATGGTATAATCATTACGCAAGATGGTTATTTTGGAGGAGGTGATTGTAGAGGAGAGACAACTGCCTTAGGTTATTAATTACCCATTATCTTATCAATTAAATTTAAATATACCGAAGGACCTACCAATAACGCTTGTTCATCCATGTTAAAATGTGAGCAATGATGCGGTGTTTCAAATAATTTATTTTTATTTGGGGCAGAGCCAATAAAAAAGAAACACCCAGGTATTTTTTGTAAATAGTATGCAAAATCTTCACCACCCATTGATAAATATGGTGGGCCTGCTTTTTCACCTACTACTTTTTGTGCTGCCTCTAAAACCAATTGGCTAGGCTCTGGATAATTAATCGTAGGTGGATAACCATCTCTATAATCAAGAATAATTTCAGCATTATAAGTCTCTGCGACACCTGAAATAATTTCTTTCATTCTAGATTTAATTAAATTCCGATTACTTTCGGTATAAGCACGTGTAGTTCCAGAAAGAGACACTTGATCTGCAATAATATTAAAATTATGCCCGCCGTTAATTTTACCAATTGTAATGACTGTACTTTCTAATGGATTCGTATTTCTACTGACAATTGTTTGCAATGCTTGTACTAAATAAGATGCAACAATAATTGTATCTACTGTGCCTTGAGGCGCTGCACCATGCCCCCCAATTCCTTTGATTTTTATATCAAACATATCAGCAGATGCCATAATAGGCCCTGCTTTAACACCAACTTCACCTAGAGCCTGATAATTCCATACGTGGATACCATAAATTTGATCTAGATCATTCAAACACCCATCTTCTATCATGTATCTTGCCCCACCCTCTCCTTCTTCTGCTGGTTGGAATATGAATCTGATTGTTCCTTGATATGGATATTTATTTTGTGTTAATACGTAAGCCGTGCCAAGAAGCATCGCTATATGCCCATCATGACCACATGCATGCATAACACCATTATTTTTAGAAGCAAATTCAAGACCACTTGTTTCTTGTATAGGTAAGGCATCCATATCAGCTCTAAGTCCAATCATTGGACCATCTCCGAATTTTAGATCAGCTGTTACACCCGTTCTACCAACATTAATTTTTGGTTCAAGCCCCATAGATTTTAATTCTTTAGTAATCTGATCAGCTGTGCGAATTTCCTGAAAACTCAATTCAGGATACTTATGAAAATCTCTTCTCCATTTAATTATTTTATCTTCAATTTTTTTTATTTCAGAACGTATGTTCATCATTAAATCCTTTCAATAATACCTGATAATAACTTAATAATATTAAATTTCGATTGCTCTGCTATTTTTAGAACATCGTTATGAGTAAGTATCTCATCCGTAATACCAGCCGCATAATTTGTTAATAAAGCCAAACTTAAAACTCTAATTCCTAAATTCCCTGCTTCCTTAATTTCTGGTAATGTACTCATTCCAATTGCTGTACCATTAAGCAATTTAAAATATTTAATTTCTTCTGGGGTTTCATATGCTGGACCTAAAACCCAACAATAATTTCCAGATATAATTTTTATTTTATTTTCTGATGCTATTTCATTTGATAGTTTAATAAAGTCTATTGCATGATATTTTTCATCATTATTTAATAAAGGCTCCTGAAAATTATCTTGAAAAGTACAATCTATATGACCTACAATATTCATTATTGTTCCTGGTGGATTTTTCTTATCCAAACTACCCGATGAATTTGTAATTATTAGATTTTTTATTCCACACTCTTTTAAAACCTTTATGGGGAATGCAACCCTTTCTCTTGAATAGCCTTCATAACAATGCACCCTACCTCTAGCAATTAGAAGTTCCTTATCAAATAAATTTCCTACAACAAATTGACCTTGATGACCTTCTACATTTGAATTAGGAAAATATGGAATCTTTTTATATGAAAGTATTTTACTTTCTGTTAATATTTCTGGAAACTCACCTAAACCAGATCCCAAAATAATTGCTGTATTACCTCCAAAGGAAGTTTTCTTTAATAAAAATTCTGATGCTAATTTTTCTTTTTTTATATTTTTCATACGGCTTCTGTTGCTAACTGCCCACAACCTGCATCTATATCTTGTCCTTTGCTCCAACGTACTGTAACAGGGAAAGAGGCATTGTTAAAATATTTTACAAAAGAATTAATATTATTTGTAATCGGTCGTTTATATGAACCATTTATTTCATTATAAGGAATTAAGTTTAATTTACATTTAATTGGACTCAATATTTCTTTTAGCTTTTTAGCATCAATGGGATGATCATTTATTCCTGCTAAAAGAACATATTCTATAGTAACTCTTTTACGTGTTTGTTCTGTATAGTATCTTATTACATTTAGCAAATCTGAAAATGTTTGCTTTTTTGTTATTGGCATAATCTTCAACCTTTGTTGATGATTTGTTCCATTTAAACTAACTGCTAGTTTAAATGGTTGCTTTTCATTGGTAAACTGTTTGATTTTTGTAATTATTCCAACAGTTGAAATAGTAATACGCCATGCTCCAAAATTAATACCTTTAGAATGATTAAGAAGTTTAGCTGCAGTAATTGAATTTTTATAATTTAAAAAAGGTTCTCCCATACCCATAAAAACCACATTCGTAATTTTTGTCTCGGAAATTTTTTCTAATTGAATAAATTGATCAATAATTTCACCCACAGACAAATTTTGTATAAAACCCATTTTAGCTGTAGCGCAAAAATCACAATCTACCGCACAACCTACCTGAGTTGATAAACATATGGTAGTGCGATTTTTCTCTACCATTAAAACGGATTCAACCATTTTTCCACTTTGTGTTATAAAAAGATATTTTTTAGTACTTTTTGAAGAAGACTTTTTACTATTCAATATTTTTAATGGATGTATAGGGACGTTTTTTATTACATCTATAAAAGATTTTGGCAAATCTGTCATTAAACCAAAATCATAAACTCGTTTTCGATATACCCAATCAAATAATTGCCTTCCTCGAAAAGAAGGCTCTCCTAATGAAATAGAAAAAATTTCTAAATCTTTTATTGATTGACCTATTAATGGCTTATAAAGTGTGGTTTCTAGGTTTTTCATAATAAAGAATATAATATGAAGATTGAAATTTGAATTAAAAACTATTTAATTTATTCTTTCTTTTAAGGTTCTCATATTGGGTAATTTCATTACCATTTTAATATAAAAAAAACATATATAATGACAGAAACACAAAAAGATTTAGAAGCATTAGAAAAACTAGCCCAATCAAGAGAATCTTTCTTTAATGAGATCAATAAAGTTGTTGTAGGACAAAAACAAATATTGGATCAACTTCTTATTGCTTTGCTATCTAGCGGACATTCTCTTTTAGTAGGCGTGCCAGGGCTAGCAAAAACCCTAATTATTAAAACTTTGGCTGACGTTTTAGATCTTTCCTTCAAACGAATCCAATTTACTCCAGATCTTATGCCAAGTGATATAACTGGCACAGAATTAATCGATATAGATCAAGAAACTGGACAAAGATCATTTAGGTTTTTCAAAGGACCAATCTTTGGGAATATTGTACTAGCTGATGAGATTAATAGAACTCCACCAAAAACTCAAGCAGCACTCTTAGAAGCAATGCAAGAACATAAAGTTACAGCAGGAGGAACAACCTATAACTTAGATGAACCATTTTTTGTACTAGCTACTCAAAATCCGATAGAACAAGAAGGGACATATCCACTCCCAGAAGCACAGTTAGATCGTTTTATGTTTAATCTAAATATTGAATACCCTTCCAATGAAGAAGAGATTACCATTGTTCGCAATACAACTGCTATTAAAACTAAATCGCTTGTACCTATAATGACAAAGTCTGAAATAATTATATACCAGGATTTAGTACGTAGGGTTCCAGTTGCTGATAATGTAATTGAATATGCAGTAAAGCTTACAACCTCAACTCGACCAACATCTAAAAATGCTCCTGATTTTATTAAGCAATCTGTTTCATGGGGAGCAGGTCCTCGAGCTTCGCAATATTTAATACTTGGTGCGAAAGCAAAAGCAATTTTAGAAGGACGTCCAACGCCTAATATCGAAGATATTAAAAATTTAGCATTACCTATCTTAAAACATCGTATACTACCGAGCTTTAATGCAGAAGCAGAAGGATTAAAAGTAGAAAATATCATTTTACAACTTTTAGATATAATAAACTAAAATTATCAATTGATTGATTCTAATAAAAAAAGATACCTTAATCCCGAAACAGTAGCAGTTTTAGATTCTATGTTACTGCGAGCAAGACTAATTGTTGAAGGATATATCATAGGACAACATAAAAGCCCATTCCATGGTTTTTCTATAGAGTTTGCTGAACACCGTAGCTATGAGCCAGGAGATGAAGTTCGTCATATTGATTGGAAACTTTTTGCTAAAACAGATCGTCTATATATAAAAAGATTTGAAGAAGAGACTAATCTTCGTACTCATATAATTTTAGATATTAGCAAATCTATGATGTATAAAAGCAGCAGCATCAGTAAACTAAATTTTGCAAACTCTCTAGTTGCTGCTCTCACATATCTTATGATTAAACAACAAGATGCTGTAGGTCTTATAAAATTTTCAGATATAATTAATACTTTCGTATTGCCAAATTCTAAACCAAGTCATCTAAACATCATTCTTGAAAACTTAGATGATTATAAATTTGGTGAAGATACTCAAATTGAATCTATACTTCATAAAATGGCAGAGCGGATCTCTAAACGTGGATTAATAATATTAATATCAGACCTTTTAGATAATCCCAATACAATCATTAATGGACTTAAACATTTTCGTCATAACAAACAAGAAATTATTTTATTTCATTTACTTGATAGAAACGAATTAGAATTTGATTATAACAGCCCAACAAAATTTATCGATATGGAGACCTCAGAAAAAATTACGACAGAGCCTTGGCACATTCGATCAAACTATAAAAAAATGATAAATAATCACCAAGAATTTTTTAGACAAAAATGCCGAGAAAACTTAATTGATTATTCACCTATTATTACTGATCAGAATCTTGATTTATGTCTAACAGAATATTTAAAAAAACGTAAAAAATTATATTAATTTATTTTATTTGACCTTCTGCGTAATCTCTTTTTTGTCTTAAAACTTTCAATTGCTGATCATAAATATTTTCATTTTCAAAATCTAAATCCCTTAAACTTTTCAACTTTTTTTCTGCTTTTCTATACCATTTATATGCATCATTAAATCTCTCATTTTGCACAAATTCAGCAGCAATATTTTCATATGAATTAACCATACCTAACATTGCCTCATAGTCTTTATCATTATAAAAAACTGCCTCATCAAATGCAATCTCTGATTCTTCATAATTTTTCATTTGATTATGAATCACGCCTAAGTTATAATACAAATCAGCTTTAATAATTTTATCATCTTCATTTTTTATTGCATTTGTAAAAATTTTAATGGATTCTTCTTTTTCGCCAATATCATAATAAACACCAGCTAATTCTCTTAATGCTTTACTATTTGATGGCTCAATTTCAACTGCTTTTTGAAAATATGGTAAAATATCTTTAGTGCCTTCTCCTATTTTCCCGAGAATTTGCCCAGCGCTAAAATTAGAATCAAAACTATCAGGATCTTTTAAAACCGCATCTTTAACTGCGTCTCTAGCTTTTTTATTATCTCCTATATCCATATAACATTTTGCTAAAGTAGTATATGTGTTGGCATCAGATGGTTTTACAATAACAGCATTTTTAAAATGAGCAATAGCAACCTCTAAATATTGGGTTTTGTTATCTGAGTCATTCTGTATTTTTTTAAATTGTTCGACGCCTTTATTAAACTCCTTTGCCCAATAAAATTCAGTATAATTATTTACGGCATCTTTAACTGGAATAAAAGAACCTCGAATTTCAATTACTTTTTCTGGATTTAATTCCATGGCTTTATTAAACAAAGCTACCATTTCAATCCATTCTTCTTTCTCAGCATGAATCTCAACTGCCATTACGATAGGAATCTCAGGATTGTCTGGTTCTACAGCCATAGCTTTAGGAAGCCATTCGGAAGCTTTTTCAAAATCTGATTGCTGTATAGCGAGTTTTGCTGTAGTGTATTCTTGGCTACTACAAGCATAAAAAACTATCATTACTATAATACTTAATAAACTTTGTGATACTTTCATTACTGAACCTTTTTTAATTAATAAATATAATGATAAGAACGTATTTTAATATAATTTTTGCGATCAAATTTTATATTTTTATAAAATTAGGTGATTATTGAAATTTAAAAAAAATTAGACCTAAGACTATCAATCTTTTTTTTACTAAATTGCGCTCCATCAATTTTTATGATCTCTTCCGCAATAGAATTCCCTTTTTTGCCTGCAATTTTATAACCCTCTTTTTTTGAGATTGAAGAAAGAAACCCTGCAGCATACATATCACCAGCTCCCGTTGTATCTTTAGGTTGAACAATCTTTGGTTCTACAATAAATTTTTCTGAATTATTAAATACTACTGAACCTTTTTTACCTAATTTTACAGCACCACAGTCTACCATACTAATTAGCTTGTCTATCGAAGAATCAATATCATCAGAATCAAATAAAATTGATAATTCTGGTTCATTTGTAAAAACAATATCAACATTATCATAAATGAGTTTTAAAAATTCTTCTCTATTCCTTTCTACTACAAATGGATCAGCAACATCAAAACAGATTTTTATATTTTTTTCATGAGCTATATCTATAGCATTTAATATTGCCTTTTTTTGGGATTCTGTATCCCACATGTAACCTGTAAAATATAAAAAAGAAGATTTAGCTAAAATTTCAGCATTTACATCTTTAGAGCTATATTCTCTACAAATTCCTAGATGGGTATTCATAGTCCTTTCCGCATCTGGAGTTATTAAAATAATACTGGTTCCTGTGACTCCTTCACCTTTAACAAGACCAGATATACCACCATATTCTCCAATTTGCTTTAAATATATTTCTCCAAATTTATCATCTCCTATTTTACCTGAAATAATAGATGCGACCCCCAAACCATTACATGCCAAAATAGTATTAGGAGCAGAACCTCCAGGCATATATTGTGGATCATTTAATTTAAAATATTCAATAATTTCAGATTGGCGCTCTTCTGATACTAATTGCATAGATCCTTTTTGCAATTTTAAATTTTCTATATCTTTATAATTAACGTGATATATAATATCAACGAGAGGATTCCCTATTCCAAAAATCACTGGTCTTTTATCCATATTATTAATTAAATCTTTAAATGTTATTGTACAATCTTTGAAAGAAAAGATATTAGGTTATTAGAATATTAAAATATATTATTTGGTAAGACAAAACAAAAAAATGTTATATTATTTAATACACTTGATAGAGATAAACTAAAAAAGTATATTTAATTATTATGGAATCTAAAACCTTTGCAATTATCACAGATATTCATTCAAACTTTGCATCTCTAAGCAAGGCTTTGTCTATCATAAACAAAAGAAAAGATATAGATCAAATTATTTGTTTAGGAGATTGCTTTGCTTTAGGACCTCAGCCCCAAGAGACATTGGAAAAGCTCCAATCTATTTCAGATTGTATTTTTATTAGAGGTAATCATGATAGATATTTAATCGAAAGGATATGGGAAGACGAAGCACCATCCCTTGAAGGCATGGATCCAAATGATCCTATATGCCAAGCCATAGTAAAAAATGAAAAATGGACCGCCAATATCCTTGGATCAGAAGGTGAAAAATTTTGTTCTGCAATGAAAATTGCACATAGAGAAATCATTGATGAAACTTTAATAGAGTTTACACATGCCTGGTACAAAAGAGATGATCATCCACCATCATTAGAAGAAGGTTTAAAATGGAAGAATTGTCTTGCAGATTTGAATCCTAATGTTAAAAATTTTATTTTTATTCATGGTCATGTTCATGTACCAAGACATCAAGTAATTGAAAATTTAACTATCCTATGCCAAGGAGCAACAGGACTTCCCTTTGACCGAGATCAAAGAGGATCAGTCGCTTTTTTGAAAATTGAAAACAACAAAATCAATTGGGATGTTATACGTTATAATTACAATACTAAAGAGACGACTAAGCAATTAGAAAAAACAAAACCACCTTTCTATACAAATCTTAAAAATACTATAAAATTTGCATCAATCCGCAATGATCTTTAAAGCCTAAATTTTTCAATCTTTATTAAATTATAAATGTATTTCGATCATAGTGCAACGACACCAGTTCATCCTGATGTCCAAAATTTAATCAACTCTATAAACCATGAAATATATGGAAATCCTTCGTCTATTTATCATCTAGGCCAAAAAGCACGCTCAATAATAGAAAATGCTAGAAACCAAATTGCAAAATCTATAAATACAACATCGAAAAAAATTATTTTTACCAGTGGAGGGACTGAAGCTAATAATCATGTGTTATGGTCAATGTTAAAAAGAAAAAAAAATCATGTTATTTCTAATGTTATTGAACATCCAGCAATAATTAAAGTACTTCAATTTTTAACAGATTTAAATGTCAATCATTCACTAATCCAAGTTAATAATCAAGGAATAATTGATATTGATGATCTAATCAATAAAATAAATAATAATACAGGACTAATATCTATAATGATGGCCAATAATGAAATAGGTACTATTCAGCCCTTGGATAATGTAATAAAATTAGCTCATGATAAAGGAATCTTAGTCCATACTGATGCTGTACAATGTTTAGGGAAAATTGATATTGATGTCGAAAAATTAGGCGTGGATTTTTTAAGCTTATCTGCACATAAATTTTATGGGCCAAAAGGTGTAGGAATTCTCTATGTAAAAAACCCTGAAAAAATGCATCCTTTAATTATTGGAGGGAATCAAGAAAATTCCCTTAGAGGAGGAACAGAGAATGTAGCATCTATTGCAGGTATGGGGCTAGCAGCTGAAATAGCTATTAATTGCATAGAAAACACCATAAAGCATCTAAAAACTTTGGAAAAACAATTTAAAGATGCTTTAAATAATAATTTTAAAAATATCATGTACAATGGTAATCAAATTAAAAAAATTCCTGGTTTAGTAAGTGCTTCTTTTCCTAACAATGATTCAAAAATTATGCTAATAAGACTTGATAGAGAAAAAATTTATGTTTCGAATGGTTCTGCATGTGGAGCAGGTGATGTTAAACCATCACCTGTTTTATCAGCTATTGGATTAGATGACGCTAGTAATCTTTCAACATTACGATTCAGCTTTGGTAGAACCAACAATGTGGAAGAAATAAAATTCCTTATAGATAGATTAAATAAAATAGTTTCTTATTAATGGAAAAAGTTATTGTTGGGATGAGCGGTGGAGTGGATAGTGCTGTTGCAGCATCTATTTTAATAGAAAAAGGATTTAATGTTGAAGGTTTATTTATGAAAAACTGGGAGGATAATTCAGAATTTTGTACTGCAGAACAAGATTATAAAGATGCATTACAAGTTTGTGATAAACTAAATATCCCTCTTCGTTCGGTTAATTTTTCAAAACAATATTGGGATCGCGTTTTTAAAGATTTCTTAAATGAGCATAAAAAAGGCCGTACTCCTAATCCTGATATTTTATGTAATACAGAAATAAAATTTAAAGAGTTTTATAAGTATGCCTTAAATCTAGGAGCGGATCGCATTGCAACAGGCCATTACGCACAAAATCAATTTATAGATAACCATACAAAACTATTAAAAGGTAAAGATAGCACAAAAGATCAAAGTTATTTTCTTTACGGACTTAATCAAAAACAAATTACTAACTCAATCTTCCCCATAGGAAATCTTAATAAAAAAGACGTCCGATATCATGCAAAAAAACTTGGCTTTACAAATGCAAACAAAAAAGATAGTGTAGGAATTTGTTTTATTGGTGAACGCAATATGAAAAAATTTTTATCGAAATATCTTCCTAGAAATCCAGGGAATATAATTACTACAAATGGAACTAATATGGGATCACATGAAGGTTTAATGTACTATACGATAGGACAACGCAGAGGATTAGGAATTGGAGGAAGAAATAATAAACAAAAAGGTGCATGGTATGTCGCTGGAAAAGACATGGAAAATAATGAATTGATAGTTGTGCAAGGTCATGAACATCCTGCTTTATACCATAGAAAAATTATAGGCTCTAATTTGAATTGGATATCAGGATTAAAACCAATTCAACAAGACCTTAATGCAAAAATTCGTTATAGGAGTAAAGATAAACCTTGCAAAATTAAAATTTTAGAAAATAATAAAATCTCAGTCAAGTTTCATGAACCTCGTTTTGCAATAACTCCTGGACAATCAATAGTCTTCTACGAAAAAAATGTTTGTCTAGGTGGCGCTGTTATTGATTCATACAAAAATTGAAACATTTAGAAATGTCTTCTATTTTGGAACTATATTAACTTTATTAAATTCAATCAATTATGAGAACCATATTAAAAGCACTTACTATTTTAGGTTTTATTATAAATTGTTTAATCGGACAATTTTATAGTGATTTGCCTAAAAACACTTCGTCTTCAAGTCTTAATAGAGGGAAAGATGATAATCTTAATTTCTACAGCCATTCAAACAAATTTAACATCAATCATGGTTTCAGCATGTCAATGATGTCTAATGGTCAAAGTCTATATTCAGTTTCTCAATTTAACAACCACATATCATATCAATTATTAGATGGACTAATATTAGATGCAAATATTGGATTATTTATGATGCAATCCCCTATACAAAATAAAAGTCAGATAGCAGAACAATTTTCTATAGCTTATGACGCATCAATTTTTTATAAACCTACAGAAAACTCTATCTTACAAATTCGTTTACAACACTTACCATATCACCAAAAGCAACAATACTATTCACCTTTTAATTTAGGGCTCAATCAATAATTGGCAAAAAAATCTATCCGACAAAAGAAAAAACTGTCTACCTATAAGAATCTTCCTCTTGATATAGCAATTTTTGTAGTAGGAATTCTTTTACTAAGTTTTATATATTCTTTCTCAAGAAATACTATTCAATCTGGAATACCTATTGAAGTTACTTTCCCCGAAATTAATGAACCCAGAAAACTAGCTCGTGATGTATATCAAACTAATCCAATAAAAAATATAAAAGTTGAAGTTTTAAATGGTTGTGGTATAAAAGGGATTGCTGCAAAAACTTCTGAATTTTTAAGAATAGAACATAGAATTGATGTAATTAAATCTGATAATGCAGATAGATATGATTATCCGAAAACAATGATCATTGGAAGAAATGAAGATCTTGATAAAATTCTATCTGTATCTAAAGCATTTGACATTTCAATACATAATGAACAATTAATAAAACATGATCCTGATGAAACTCTAGGAGTTGATGTTACCATAATTTTAGGTAAAGACATCATTTCTTATGAACAAATATCATCATATATTGAAAATGATAAATGAACAATACCCAACTGGATAATATTTCCAGTCAATCATTATTAGATAAAATTATAAAACTCGCTTTTGAAAAAAAGGCAGAAGGGATTATCACACTTGATTTAAGAGGATTATCTGCAATAAGTGATTATTATATAATCTGTCATGGTAATTCTGAACCACAAGTAAAAGCTATTGCAGATAATATAAGAAAAGGGACTATCAATAAACCTCAACATATTGAAGGATATGAAAATAAAAAATGGATACTATTAGATTATTTTGAAATCATAGTTCATGTTTTTGATAAAAAAGACAGAGAATATTACGAAATTGAACGAATATGGGCAGATGCACCTAAAAAAGAATTAACTCATGAAAAATCTTAAAATCAATTTAATTGATAATATTTCTTTAGCGATAAAATCACTCTCATTTCCTCAGATTGACTATAACCTGACACAACCCAAGAATCCCCAATTTGGTGATTTATCAACAAATGCTCCATTATTAATCGCCAGCCAATTAAAACAAAATCCAATTGAAATTGGAGAATTAATAGTGAAAAAATTGCAAGATAGAGGTATAGACAATATATCAAATATTAATATTACAGCTCCAGGATTTATCAATTTTAAAATTTCAGATACATTCTTTCAAAAACAAATCAAAATCATTATAGAGAGTAGCCATAGCTTTGGGAAAGGCTCCTTAGGCATCGGGAAAACAGCTAATGTAGAGTTTGTTAGTGCGAACCCTACTGGTCCATTAACTGTTGGGCATGGACGTAATGCAGTAATTGGCGATGTAATTTCAAAAATATTAGCATGGCAAGGATTCAAAGTCACAAAAGAATATTACTTTAATGATGCTGGAAGACAAATGCGAATATTAAAGGAATCAGTTAAGGCTAGATATTATGAATTAATAAAAAAAAATTATGATTTTCCTAAAGATGGATACCAAGGAGATTATATATATGATATAGCAAAAAACATTTTACAGTTAAAAGGTGATAAGCTTAATCCTGAAAATAAATTTTTTAAAAAATATGCTGAGGATACTATTTTTAAAAATATTAAAGAATCATTAATGAACCTTGGAATTCAATTTGATCAATTCACAAATGAAAAAACTTTTTATGAGAATGGAGATATAGATAATCTTTTAAAAAAGCTCTCAAATAAAAACCTTATTTATAAAAAAGATAATGCTACTTGGTTTAAATCTAGTGCTTTAGGAAAAGAGCACGATAAAGTATATATAAAAAGTTCAGGTGAACCTACTTATAGGGTCCCAGATACAGCCTATCACATAAATAAAATCAAAAGAAAATATGATTTAATTATTGATATTTTTGGATCTGATCATGCTGATGCATATCCAGATGTACTTATAGCTTTAGAGGCATTAGATCTAAAAACAGATCATATTAAAATATTATTATATCAATTTGTTACATTAATTCGAAACGGGAAAAAAGTTAAAATGTCTACCAGACAAGCAAACTTTATCACTTTAGATGAATTAATAGAAGAATTAGGTCCTGATGTTGTACGTTACTTTTTTATTATGAGAAGTATAAATAGCCATCTAGATTTTGATATAGATATCGCTGCTGATCAATCAGATAAAAACCCAGTGTTTTATCTTCAATATGCATATGCTAGGATATGTAATATTATTAAAAGAGCAGATGAATTAAGATTAATAAATAATAACACTTTTAATTATAAAATAATTTCCCATCAAGAAGAAATTCAAATGCTAAAACATATGGTAAGATTTCCTGAATTTATTGAAATATCTTATAAAAACCTTGAGCCTCAATATATTACAATCTATTTACAACAATTAGCTTCATTTTTCCACAAATTTTATAGCAAGTGTAAAGTTATAACAGATAATAAAGAACTTACTACCTCTAGAATTAATTTAATAAAATCTGTGAAAATTATTTTACAAAATGGTTTCAATATCCTTGGAATAAAAGCACCCGAAAAAATGTAACATGATTGAATTTATTCAACATGAAATCCACTTTTTTGTTTTTTGCCTAACGACTCTCTTTACATTAATTAATCCAATTGGCATCGCTCCCATTCTAATTATAATGACTGAGAGGTTTGAAAAAAAAGAAAAATATAATATCGCAAAAAAAGGTTCTGTTACAGCATTTATTACTCTTATTCTTTTCTCATTTCTTGGCTCTATTATATTTAATTTTTTTGGAATCACCATAGAAGCCTTTCAAATTATGGGTGGAATTCTTTTTTTTAGAAATGGTTTAAAAATGTTGGATGCTAAAATAGGAAGGTCACGTACTACCCCAGCAGAACAAGAGGAATCTCAAGATAGTAATGATATAGCTATAAGTCCTATAGGAATACCCATAATAGCAGGACCAGGTGCGATTACGGCAACAATGTTATTATCAAGCCAAACACCTCAAGTATATAGTTATGTAACTTTGATGTTTGCAATTTTTACAGTCCTTTTTTTTGTGTATATAATATTAAGAAATGGCAACATACTTTTAAAATTACTAGGCACAACAGGGATACGAATAATTCAACGTTTAATGGGTTTAATATTAATGGTAATTGCAGTACAGTTTGTTATTAATGGAATAATATCTGCACTTAAACCGTATATTCTATAATTACAAAAAGTAAAGTATTAAATATCATTTTTTGTCAATGGTTCCTTAAGGATATAATTAAATGTCTCTGGTTTATCAATCCTTATAGTTTGTTCATCAACTAAAGACCCTGTTTTAAAAACTCTTAAAAGATGATCCCCAGACTCCAAATCAAGACGAATAAGCCGAACATCCCAATAATGCTCTCCGTTTAATTCAAATATTAAACCTTTTTCCTTTGTTTTAAACTTACATTTATGCACGGGGTTAAGAAAAAAATCAATCTCTACCGCCTGGGATGGGTTAACAATTAACTCATATTTTAGAGGCGCAAAACCTTTCTTTTTGATTTCAAAAATATGGAGCCCTGGAATTATACGCTCATTACGAATTGGTGATGTCCCTATATTAATATCATCTAAATAAATATCTACCTCAGTAGGAATGGTATTAATATCTAATTTTATTTGTGCTATAGATACTGAAAGAAATAATAAAAAAATTAAATTATATTTAATATGATTCAACATAGAAACATGTTAATTGTTTTTTATAAAATTCATATTTAACTCTCTTAAATCAGATCTATCAACCCAACCATTCATAACAACAATCTTCTCTCCTTCAATTTCTACTTCTATATATCCATAATAAGCACCTGGAGTAACTCTATCTACAGATATCACTTCACCTTGATTCAACAAAAATAAAATTTTCGACCCTATATCTGGACCTTCTCTAAATTGCACATTATTTTTATTAGTAATATAAAGAGGTCCTTTCATCTGTTTAGTTGGACCAATGGGAATATCTATTTTTAATTTTCTATAATTATTAAAATTTAATTTCTTAGAATAAGGTTTAAGTATAAGGTTTTCACCCGCAACAATTCGTAGATGCTCAGCAAATTGATATTCTCCTGGTATTGCAATTTGAAAAAATCCAGAATCATTAGAATATGTAGAATGAATAACATTATCGAAATTTTGCAAAGAAATTTTTACCCTAGATAATGTTTCCTTACTATCTTTCAAATAAGTTTTACCTGATACAATAAGTTGACCGATTCTAATTACTTTAGATGGCAATACAATACGTCCAAATCCTATTCCTTTAAAACGAACAGAAATAGGATCAAAATTTTCATTTTGCGGTATTATTTTTATAAAATTTGTACTATTGTTTATATCAAGAGCACCCTGCGGTATAGTAGTACGAAATTCATTAGGAGCTTCTTGTAATATAGAAATTATTGGATTCATTGTATCTGCTTTAGCATAAACTTTAAACAAAATATTATCAGGAATAGCAGAATCATATTTTAAAGGCAAAATAATTTGTACTTCACCATATTCATAAGTCACTGAAACTAAAGGTTGTTTATTATTGTAAATAATTTCTGGATACATTGGTCCTCTAAATTGTGCACAACTAAAAATCAAAAAAAAGCCTGTGCTTATTAAGACCATACGAAAATGTTGGAAAAAGCTTTGCATAATATGCCGTAATTTATATCCTTATTTAAAAGATTACATTGAACCACACATTTTTTTTTAAAAAATTAGTTAATTAAATAAAATTTAAAAAATCTTATCATGGATAAAGAATCTGCCTTATTAATAAAAATTAAAAATTCAGATAAAATTGCTTTTCAAAAACTTTTTTATGAATTCCATGATACACTCTTCCGTTTTGTTGCGTATAGAGTACAAGATGGAGAAATTGCTAAAGACATTACCCAAGAAACATTTTTAAGGGTATGGAAGAATAGAAAAGATCTTAAACCACAAAAATCATTTTTTTCATTAATAGCTCGTATATCAACAAATTTATGTTATGACCATTTTCGTTATACAGAAGTAAGGACAAGACACAAAGAGCAAATACCTAATTATGGAATATCGCATTATGATAACCCTGAAGAAATGACTCAATTAAAACATCTTGAAAAAATTATTCACAAACTTGTTAATGATAAAATACCTCAAAAATGTAGAGAAGTTTTTATTCTTAGTAGAGTTGAAGGACTTTCCAATCGCGCAATTGCAAAACAACTTAAGTTAAGTTTAAGAACAGTGGAAAATCAAATTTATAGAGCCCTAAAAATCTTAAAAAAAGAGCTTGAAAAATATTTATGAGTATATCGCTAATAAATTTCGTTATTATCTTGTAAGTGAAGTAAAACATATGAAACAAAAAAAATTAAAAAAATTAATATGGGATATTAGTAAACAAACTAAAATGCCTCCCGTCCCGAATAAAAATAATATGTGGGAAAATATTTCCTATGTAATTGGGAATTCAAATACGGATATACAAACTAAAGAAAGTTCTTCTTATACATTCTTTGAAAAGTTAATTATGCAATTCAAAATTAACTTTAGATATACTATTGCTTTCTTATTAACAATTATTTTAATTAATCCTATATATGATAAATTCAACCAAAATAAAATTATCAAAACAAATTCTGGTGAAAGATTATCTTTTATACTTCCAGACAATTCAAAAATAACCTTAAATGCTCAAAGTAGCATATCCTATAAAAACACATTTAATATTAAGGACCGCATACTAGAATTAGATGGCGAAGCATATTTTGAAATTGAAAAAAACCCCTTACCTTTTATAGTGCAGACTGATCATGGCAATATAAAAGTTCTTGGAACAAAATTTAATGTAATGAACAGGAAAAATGAATTCGAAGTCGGCGTAAATGAAGGGCAAGTAGAAATTTCTAATCAAATTGCAATTATTCAATTAAAAGATAAACAATGTATAATGGATCTGGAAAATTTTAATGATAAAAATATTATAAATATTCCATATCCAAATTACCCTGGATGGATAAATCAAAAACTATATTGTAATCAAAAATCATTAAAAACAATATGCTTAGAAATTGAAAGGCTATTTAATATAAAAATAAAATTTTCAAACCCAAATCTCAAAAATATTACTGTCACTGGAGTTATTGATATTTCAAATTTAAAAACTATGTTGAACACCGTTTCTTTATTAACACAACATAAGTTTAAATTTGAGGGTGGTAGCTACTTTATCATCTAACAAAAAAAAATACAGTAATTTAAAACTACTGTTTTTATTTTGGATATTCGTTTCCAAAGTTTTAGCCAATAATAATATTTCATTTGATCTAGAAAAAGCAAATATTAAATCTGCATTTAATCTTCTAATAAATGATTATAATCTTATAATTATTTATCCAGATCAAATATCTGAATTAATATTCTCTGGCAAATGTAATGAATGTACTGAAGAAGAAGCAATTACCACCATTCTAAAAAACACCAATCTATCTTGGAAAAAAATAAATAAACAATTCGTAATATTTTTTCCAAAATTAAAAAATAAGTTTTCTATATATGGTCGTGTATTTGATAAAAATTCTGGGCAACCAATTCCATATGCAAATATTTATATCCAAAAATATGATAAAGGGGACATATCAAATCATGATGGCCTATTTTCTATATCAAAAATAGGATCTTCGCCTTGTTCATTAAAGGTATCTTATATTGGTTATGAAACAATAAACATACCATTAAGTATCTCCCACAAAAAAAATACATTCCATAATATTTCACTAACTCCAAAAATTATTCATTCTAAAGAAATTTCAATTATTGGAAATATTAAGGATTTCATGGATCAATCCAATAACCCAGGACAAATCTCTTTTTCCCCACGCCATGTATCATCACTACCAAATCTAGGAGAAGTAGATATTTTTCGTTCTATTCAATTCTTGCCAGGTATCCAACTATCATTAGGAAGCACATCTAATCTCTATGTGAGAGGGGGGAAATCTGATCATAACCTCATAACCCTAGATGGGATGACTTTATATCAAACAAGTCATATGTTTGGTTTTATTAGTGGTATATCTCATGAGATTATTAAAGATGTTCAAATTTTTAAAGGACACATACCCGCTAAATACGGTGGTCGGGTCTCTAGCATAATTGAATTGTCTAGCCGTTCAGGTAATAATAATTCACTACATGGATCAGTTTACGGAAATTTAATGAGCAATGGTATCTTAGCTGAAATCCCTATTTTTAATAAAGGCAATTTGGTATTTAATTATAGAGAATCTAAACCTGCCAATCAATTTTCTAAAGTATATGAATCAATTCAAAAATTTATGACTGGAGATAATAAATTTAATCTTATAAATGCAACAGCCAAGCAAGACACCAATCAAAGCATATCCTATGATCTAAGTTCATCATATCAAGACTTTTTCAGTCGACTATCATATTTATTTAATTCAAAAAACAGATTAACAATAACTACAGTTAATGGAGAAGACTCTGTTTTTGAAGGAAGAAACTTTTTTGGATTTAGCAATATTTTAGAAATTGACTCTACTAATATTAATGAAATGGGAAAAATCAAATATAAAGGAGTCGTTGTAAATCTTTTTTCAGATTGGAATATTAAATATAATTCTCATTTGAGCGTGTCACAATATTTATACTCAAATCAATATTCTTCTAAGCAATCTTCACTTTTTAATAATAATTCTATAATAATTGGGTCTGCTATAAAAGAACACTTATTTTACGATAATAGCATTCGCTTTAATCATCAATATAGGGGAATTGAAGACCACACAGTTACAATGGGATTTGAAGAAACTTTTTATAAAATAAATTTTAAAGATGAAAATATTGATGGAAATTTTTCTAATACAAAATCAATAAAACAATATAAACACCTTTTTTCTTTCTTTTTACAAGACCTTTGGAAACCAAAAAGAGGATTAGAAATTCATACAGGTTTTAGAATTTCTCATATAAACAAAATAGGAAAATTTTATAACGAGCCCAGAATTGCTATAAAATATAAATATAATAAAACACTATCATTTGAGACTGCTTTTACACAAAATAGCCAATTCATCCACAAGTATGCAACCGAGAATAATATCAGAATAAATAATAATAAATGGTTAATTTCATCCCCTAATATTCCAATAACTATTTCAAAAAATTACCACTCTGGAATTAATTGGGATATAAAAGATTATAACTTTACATATAGTATCTATTTAAAAAACTTAAATAACTATTTCCTTTTTAATCAATCATTAGCCCCTCAAGATTATTTATCCTCTTCTATTAATTTTATTGATCCTGGCTCTGGAAAGTCTAGGGGTATAGAGTTACTGCTAAGAAAAAAAACTGGTAAAATAAATGGATGGGTAACTTACCACCATAATCAAACGAAATATTTCACTCCTAATTATAATAATAATAAAGAATATTTAGCAGATCATGACAAAACACATGAATTTAAATCAGTAATAATCGCCAATTTTTTAAAATTGAATTTTTCAGCTTCTTGGGTTTTCTCTTCAGGAAGGCCTTTTACTCAAATCAATAATTTATATATAGAGTCTGGATCAGGATATGAAATATTTACTAAAGAAAATTATAATTCAAAACGAATAAAAAACTCACATCACTTAGATATAAGCATTACAAAATCTTTATATATATCTCAAGTAACTATGGATATTGGATTTTCAATATATAACCTTTACAATAGAAAGAATATTACCCATAAGAGATATAATCCATATACAGGTACATTATCTATTTCCGATGTGGTAATGTTTGGGATCACACCTAGTATTTATACAAAAATTAGCTTTTAATAAATGTGGAGGCGGGGAGAATCGAACTCCCGTCCGACATAGAATGATGAAAAACATCTACAAGCTTAGTTTCTTGGTTATTTTTTAATTTGATTATGTACCAAGAACAAAAACAAAATCAAACTAGCTTCCTTGTATTTCACCTCAAACTCGAAAGCATATTCAAGGCTAGTCTATGTTAGTGACGCTCCTAGCTCAGATCATAGACGAATCTGCACTGGAACGAGCTGCTAGACTTAAGCTGCAGCCATATAGCCGTAATCGGCATTTATAGTTGTAACAGATGATTAAGGAGGGTACTGTTATCCTCCGCTTGCAGTTAGACATAGTTCATATATCGTCGATACCGATCGCCCCCAATTTTCAATAAACTTATAAAAATTACGTATAAAATGCAGAAAAGGCTTCTAGCGCCAACCTGAAGCCTTTCCATAAAGTCGAATTATTTTATCAACTCTAATACATTTATCATTCTCTTTCCATAAAACTTCTTTTCAAAATATTTCATCAAAAAGAGACTGACAAGTATAGAGCTTGTATAAAACTATAGGCAATAGATAATATGATTTTTTTTATTTTTTTTAATAATTCTAATAAAATTACATTTGTATTTTAATTTTGAATTACACTAAATAAATATATTTGAAAAAATATAAATTTGAAAATTAAATCACCTGTAACAAATTTTATTCGATTTGTGATTCTCTTTTCGCCTGGGGTTTAACTTTTTTAATAAGGTCTTCTGAAAGAGCATGTTGTAATTTCATCCAAAATCCTGGATTATCGTGCTGCATATTTTTTAGTCTTTCACTCCTCCATGAAATAAATATAACTTCATCTTTAGCATACACATCGGCTGATGCTTGTTCGCCTGTTAAAAAACTAATTTCAGCAATAAAAGACCCTCTATCTAATTTAGCAATAGGTTTTTTATTTACTTCCACGTTAGCAACACCAGAGAGTACTAATAAAAGATTACTTTGTTTTTCACCAGAATGTATAAAATAATCATTTTTTACAGATTTGATTACACCCATATTCCAAAAATATAAAAATTCACTTGTAGTAAGGTTCTTAAAAATATCTTCATATAAATCTCTTATTTCATCAGGAATTAATTTAGGTCGTCTTTCTAAAACTATTTTCACAATATTATATGTATTAACAATAACAAATACAGCTGTCCAAAAAGCTGCAAAATTGTTTTCAGCATAAAAATAATGATAAGTGAAAAGTGATATTTGAGCCGCAGTAAGAGTAGTCCTAAGCCATAAAACTTCCCTAATTGCTAACGCAACAAACGTAAGCGCGTAACCTATATTTAATATAATTAATGATTCATTCATAACATTATTAAATTTCTTTCCATTACAATATGAATTTTTATTCAGTAATAAAAGGCGAGGAATATATAAATATTATATTTCATACTCAAAGGTCATATTTGAATATCAAACAATAAAAAAATAAATTATGAAAAAAAATTTTAAATGGGGCATTATTGGTACTGGTGGAATCGCAAATGCTTTTGCCCAAGATTTAATACATCTTAAAAATCACAAAGTAACATCAGTTTTATCCCGGAATATAGATACAGCAAAAAAATTCACATCTAAAATCCTCGATTGCAAACCTTATGATAATGAAAAATTATTTTTTGAAGATAAAAATATTGACGCTATCTATATAGCTACACCAAACACCCTACATGCACAACAATCCATAAAAGCACTGCAACATAAAAAACCCGTTCTATGTGAAAAGCCATTTGCAATCAATTTGAAAGAAACAAAAGATATGATCAAAGCATCCAAAAAAAATAATACTGCTCTCTTAGAGGCAATGTGGACACGTTATTTGCCTCATATAAAATTTATAAAAAATATATTATCAGAAAATAAAATAGGTAAAATACATTCTCTATCTGCGTGTCACGGCCAGAATTTAACTTCAATAGACAATCCGAGACTTTGGAAAAAAAACCTTGGGGGTGGTGCTCTTTTAGATTTAGGAATATATGTAGTCTCATTTACGCAAATGGTTTTAGGTACACCAAAATCTTTAGTAGCAAAAGCTCTGTTTACTAATGAAGGTGTAGATGCAAAAACATCAATGATTTTTAAATATGAAAATGGGGCGATAGCTAACCTCAGTTGCACAATGTATGATTCACAACCTAATCGTGCTATTATATCAGGGGAAAAAGGTTGGATAGAAATCGATCCGACATTTTATGCTCCTACTTCAGTAAAAGTTATCACTAAAAATAAAAGAGAGATTATCTTTGCAAACTCTTATAAGGGACATGGCCTTAGGGAACAAGCAAAAGAAATGGAAAACTGTATAATGAAAAATAATATTGAATCAAAAAAAATGTCCCATTCTGAAAGTATCGAAGTAATGAAAATAATGGATAGAGTTAGAAATGAAATTGGCCTGGAGTATTAATCTAAAAAAATGACAAAAAAAACTGTTAATATATTTTTTATCATTCTTGGGTTTATAATCATAACTATTTCAACACAAAAACTTTTATTACTCCCCCTTATCATTGGTTTAATTGCAACCATACAAGGCATCTTGGGGTTTTTAAAAAATGATAAATAGATTATCAATTTTTAGTGTATTATTTCTAAGTCTTACAGGGCTCTACTCCCAAAAAGAGTATAACATAATATCTCTAGAAAAAATTGAAGGTATTTATAAAATACATGGAAAAGAAAAATTACCAAAACATGTAAAAGTATATAAGATAGAAAAAAACAAAAAAAGATATCTAGGTAAATTACTGGATGGGAAAAAAAGTGGGCCTTGGATAGAGGTTTACCATGACTTGCGTATTCTTGTTGAAAACTACACAGATGGGAAATTAGATGGGCCAATAAGTTTATTTTATAAAAATGGACAAAAAGAATGGAGATATAACTATGCTAAAGGTATATTAAATGGCACTTATAATCGATGGTATGAAAATGGGCAGAAAGCCATTGATGGATATTTCGAAGGTGGTCAACCAATTGGTATTTGGGCCTGGTGGGATGAAACTGGTAAGTTTTTAAAAAAACAAAAATATCCACAAAAAAAATATGGAATCACAAAAAACCATAATCAATACACTGATAAAATAGATATATACAATTAATATTCTTTGAAAAGTATATGCTATAAAAAATTTGGATTTATTATTTAGATTTATACAGAAAAAATTTTGAAAATTGATAGAGGATATGCTAAAATGAAAAAATATCGCAAACTGAAAAACGGTGAATCGGTAGATGAACTTGAAAAAGCTATTGAACTAATTATAAAAACAAAATGTCCAACAAAATGGGTAATACTAGACCTCGAGACAGGTCAAAAATACCGAGCAAATGGTAACACAGAAATAGGAAAAATGTTTACACCAATAGAGACTTCTTATGAAAAATAACAATGACTTTCTTACCCATGTACCTCCAATGGGTATTTACGAAACCTTATACGCATTTCAGAATTCTTATGGATCATATATGGGAGAAAAAGGAACTCACCCTTGGAGTCAAGGTTTTCCCCTAACTACTCAAATCCCTGGCGGACCTGAGATGCCAATATCTATACCAATTAACTCAGATGATCTTAAATATCCAAAAGCATGGGGACAACCAGATCTTCGTCAAACAATAGCTGAATATTATAATTATTACTATGGATCATCTATAGATTATGAAAATGTTATGATATTTGCTGGTGGAAGACCTGGGTTAACTGCTTTACTAATGTTCCTCCAATCAGATATTGAGATACAAATAGCATCTACTGAATATACACCATACTACGATATGCTTAATTTATTGAATCGAGATTATCGTTTAGTTGATAGTACAATCGAAAACAAATTCTATCCTACTTCAGATCAATATCTTGGAAATAATAATAAACGCAAACTTATATTATTAAGCAACCCTTGTAATCCTACTGGAAAAACTAGAAAAGGAGAAGAATTAAAAGAACTAATTAGAAAATCTGAAGAATCTGATAATGGAGTTCTATTTGATGAAGCATATGAATTTTTTCATACTCCACCAATCAGTTCCTTACAATATGTAAAGGATATCAATAATTCTAATATATTTATTTCTGGAGCCGCAACCAAAGGGTTACAAGCACCTGGTATACGAATTGGCTGGGTTGTTGCAGCAAAAAAATACATCGAAATTCTTGGTAATTTTTCTTCTTTTGGTATGGGTGGTGTATCACGACCATCGCAACTATATGCAATGAAATTATTTGATAAAAGCAGAATTGAATTATCAAGAAATAGCGTACCTCGATTCTATGATGAACAACGTCAAAAATATGGAAAACGTTTTTTGGAAATAGGCTTAGAAATATTTTCTGGTGATGGTGGATTTTATCATTGGTGTAAACTTCCAAATGACCTTACAGCAGAACAATTAAATGAACGATTATTCAAAAAAGGAGCTGCAATACTAAAGGGAACGGATTGTGATATGCACAGGCTTGGAAAGCATTCTCATCTTAAACACTTTTTTAGATTCTCTTTTGGCCCTCTTCTACCTGAATCATTTAATACTGATATTAAAATATTAACTGAAGTTCTCAATTTTAATTAGCTTCGTATTGGGTTTATTATAATTTATTTTTATTCCTTCTAACTTAATTCTTACCTTATCTTTCATGATAATGTATTTAGCTTATTATGGGTAAAATTAAAGATCAATTAAGAAAAATAATCTTTGGTACAGAAACCTTAAGTGGACGACTATTTGATATTTTACTGATTATCGCAATCATTTCAAGTGTATTAATAGTAATGCTTGATAGTGTTTTAGAATATCATAATGCCTATGGTAATATTTTTTTAAAAGCTGAATGGATCTTCACTATTTTATTCACGATTGAATATTTAACTAGAATATATTGTATCAGATTGCCATCAAGTTACATATTTAGTTTTTTTGGAATCATTGATTTCTTAGCAATTTTACCAACATACATAAGTCTTATAATTCCTGGAGCAGCAGTTTTTTCTGTAATACGGATATTGCGTGTTCTCCGTGTGTTTAGAGTATTAAAATTAGTTCAATTTATGGGAGAAGCAGAACTCCTTAAAAAAGCGATGATTGCAAGTAAAAGAAAAATATTTGTTTATTTATTTTTCTTATTGAATTTGGTGATTGTATTGGGATCAATCATGTACTTAATTGAAGGTGAAAAATCAGGATTTGATAGTATTCCAAGAAGTATTTATTGGGCAATTGTTACACTTACAACTGTTGGCTATGGTGATATTTCACCTACAACAAATCTCGGTCAATTCATTGCTGCCATTATTATGATTATGGGATATTCCATCATAGCTGTTCCAACAGGTATTGTTACATCTTCTATGAACTTTACCAAGGATGGATACAGGAAAACATGTATAATATGTAATGATGATAGACAAACGAGACTTGCAAAATTTTGTAATAAATGTGGTGCTAAAATGCCCGAGGAAAGCTAATATTTTTGTCTTACAATCCAAATAGAAAACCAATAAATCAATCTAGAGTTCCAAACTTAGAGATGAATGATAAATGGATCATCCAATTTTTAAAACAGATCCAAGTTGGACATTTTGTAACCTTAGATAAAAATCAACCGTTTATTAACCCTACATCTTTTTGGTATAGCTCTGAACATCATGAAATATATTTTCATTCTAATGCATATGGAAGAATGCGTTATAATGCTGAAAAAGAATCAAAAGCAAGTTTTGAATGTTTTAAATCTGGAAAGCTGTTACCATCTAACCTAGCACTGGAGATGAGTTTCCAATACGAATGTGTTATCGCATTTGGAACGATCAGAATTGTTACTAAAATGAATGAAAAAAAAGAAATCTTAAATGGACTACTTAAAAAATATTTTGGTGATATGAAACCAAATAAAGATTATAGAGCAATTACAAATGAAGAATTAAAACAAACTTCAGTATATCGATTTAAAGTTAAAAATTGGAGTGGAAAAAGAAATTGGGAAGAAAAAGCAGAACAGGCAGAAAATAATGAATGGCCTGATCTTAATCCTAAATGGTTTGACTTTTATTAAAAATATTTTTTCCATGGTTCACTAGATTCTGGCCAACGTGCAGTCACTTTTTTCAAATTAGTCCAAAATCTTACACCACTCTCTCCAGTTATATCACCATGACCATACTTTGATTCGTTCCAACCACCAAAACTATATGGTTCCCGAGGAACTGGGACACCTATGTTAATCCCAACCATTCCCGCAGATGATAAATCAGATATGGATTTTGCAACCTCACCAGAAGTAGTAAATACCGCTGCTGCATTTCCATAAGGATTTTTATTCTCAATTTTCATAGCATTGTCTAATGTATCTGTTCGAATAATAGATAATACAGGTCCAAATATCTCTTCCTTTGCACATGGCCAATCCGGATCTACATTATCTAATATTGTAGTACCCAACCAATACCCATCTTCATAACCATTTGGTGGTTTTACATTTCGACCATCAATTAGTATTTTTGCACCCATTTTTTCTGCTTCATCAATATATCCTATGATTCGGTCAAGTGCCACCTTACTAATTATAGTTCCCATATCTTTACCTAAAACAAAAGTTTTAGCTTCATCAATTAATTGATCAATAATCGGATCAATATCTGCCACACCTACGGCAACACTTGCCGCCATACACCTCTGTCCAGCACTGCCCATTGAGCTTGCTAAAAGACCTTTGGCTGTTGAATTTAAATCAGCATCTGGAACTACAATCATATGATTTTTTGCTCCTCCTAAACAAAGAGCACGTTTTCCCAATGATGTTGATCTAGTATAAACAATTTTTGCAATTTTTGAAGAGCCCACAAATGCAACTGCTTTTATTTCAGGATGATCACAAATTCCTTCTACAATTTCACGAGAACCATTCACAATCTGAAATACGCCATCTGGCAACCCTGCGCTTTTAAGATATTCTGCCATCTTTAAAGCTGCAAGAGGAGTCTGCTCTGATGGTTTTAAAATAAAACAATTTCCACTTGTAATCGCCAAAGGAATCATCCATAAAGGAACCATAGCAGGAAAATTAAATGGAGTAATCCCAGCAACAATCCCAAGTGGCTCATGTGTCATAGTACATGTAATTCCATCTGCCACATGAGATGAATCACCTCCCAAAATAGCAGGAAGGGATGTTGCAAATTCTACTACCTCTTTACCACGCATGATACTTCCTTTAGCATCTGCGATAGTTTTTCCATTATCCAAGGCTATTAACTGAGCAAGCTCATCTATATTTTTTTCTAAAATAAATTTAAACTGAAACATTACCTCAGAACGATCACGGATATTCATTTTTGACCATTTTGGAAATATTTTTTTTGCCTGATCAACTGCTAGATTTAAATCATCAATGTTTGAATCAGGAACTGTACAAATCTCTTTCCCAAAGTATGGGGATATAACTGATAGGTATTTAGTAGAACTAGACTCCTGATACCTATTAGCAATCCAATTTTTTTGTACTCCAAAATTCTGATA
The DNA here is from genome assembly GCA_002708715.1 of Fidelibacterota bacterium. GTDB lineage: Bacteria > Fidelibacterota > Marinisomatia > Marinisomatales > UBA1611. The sequence goes on from PAPB01000038.1 coordinate 56,693, forward strand.
TTTTATCATATCTTTATTCATTCCTTTTTAAGCATTTATCAAAGCATCAGAAAGAATTTTGACACTCTGATTTAATTCATCTTTTCCAATATTTAGAGGCATTAAAGTACGGATAATATTCCCATAGGTTCCGGCAGTGATCATAATAAGCCCTTTCTCTAATGCATATCGATGGATACGTGAGGTACGTTCTTTATCAGCCTCTCCATTATTTGGATTAATAATAACTATCCCCTGCATCGCACCCAAACCACGAACACCACCAATCCATGGGCATTGATCTTTAATACTATTAATATTTTTACATATAATACTTCCAATAAATAATGATCGCTCGGGTAAATTTTCCTCTTCCATCACATCAAGTACTGCCAGTGCAGCTGCACAGGCAACAGGATTACCACCATAAGTACCTCCGATTCCTCCAACATGAGCAGCGTCCATTATAACACTCTTGCCAATAACAGCACTCAGAGGCAATCCACCTGCAATAGACTTCGCCAAAGTAAAAATATCTGCTTCAACCCCAAACTGCTCCATAGCAAATAAAGTGCCCGTCCTTCCAAAACCTGTCTGCACTTCATCAGCCACCATTAAAATCGAATATTTATCACAAAATTTTCTTATAGAAACCATAGCCTCTTTAGAAACAGGTATAAATCCGCCTTCACCTGCTACTGGTTCAATCACTAAACAAGCTATAGTGTTAGGATCAAATTTTAAATTTGATAAATCTAATTTTTTTTCAGGAAAATCTAATCGATAAATATTTTTTACAAAAGGACCAAACCCTTTTTTATAAGGATCTTCCTTGTATGTCATTGACATAGTCATCTGCGTTCTTCCATGAAAACCATGTGAAAAAACGAGAACACCATTCCTTCTTGTATAAGATTTAGATATTTTAACGGCATTTTCTACAGCTTCTGCACCAGAATTAAAAAAAGCAGCTTTACAAGAATCAGTAATGGGGACTAAGTCCGATAATCGTTTTGCAAGTTTAATATATAGCTCATACGGAGCAACTGTAAAACAAGGATGAATAAATTGTGTGATTTGTTTTTTTATAGCTCCAAGAATTTGAGGATGAGAGTGACCTACATTCATTGTACCTATTCCACCTGCAAAGTCAATAAACACATTCCCATCTACATCTATTAAATTTGAACCCTCTGCTTTATCTATATAGACACCGCACACTGATCCATGTCCATTTGCAACACTTTTGGAGCGACGACTTGTAAGTTCTAAGGACTTTGGTCCTGGGATATCAGTTTTTATCTGGGCTTTCACCTTTACGTTTTTCTACCTTCATCTAAGTCATAGGGGAACCAGTAGTCTTTTTTTCTAATTTGATAATCAATTAAAATATGCTTTGGCTCTCTAAACTCATCTAAACCTTCTATACCTAGTTCTCTCCCACCTCCCGACATTTTCATCCCTCCAAAAGGTGCGGCCTCATTATCAGTTAATGGATCATTTATCCAAAATGATCCAGCCTTAATATCATCAGCAGCTGTTAGCGCTTTTTCCATATCATTTGTATAAATATTACATCCAAGTCCATAAACAGAATTATTTGCCAGTTCAATAGCTTCTTCTAATGTTTTGATTTTTTGGATTGGTATTATTGGTCCAAATGTCTCAACGTTCATCATTTCCATTTGACTATCAATATTATCAAATACGGTTGGCTGAAAAAAATATCCTTTATCAAATTGATCTGGACGATCTCCGCCACATAATAGTCTTGCACCTTCTATCTTAGCATTTTTCACTTTAGCAATAGATTTTTGCAACTGCAATTGGGATACCATCGGTCCCATATCTGTTTTCCCATTCATCGGATCTCCAAGACGTACTTTTTTAGCTTCTTCCACAACAGCATCAATAAAATCATCTGCAATTGTTTCCATAACATAAACTCTCTCTAAAGAAGTACATACTTGACCAGCATTAAGAAGTCCTCCCCAAGTTGTTCCTTTGGCTGCAATTTGGATATCTACATCATCACATATAATAATAGGATCATTACCACCCAATTCTAAGCTTGTCTTCTTCAATTGAGTTGCTGCCATTGAAGCTATTTTTTTTCCTGTCTCCACAGAACCAGTAAAAGCAATAACTCTTGTATCTGGATGTTCTACGAGTGCAGCACCAACTTCACCTGATCCTGCAATCATATTTATAATTCCGTTTGGTAAGTGGTCACAACATTTTTCCAGCCAAATCATAATCGATAAAGGAGTAATCTCAGAAGGTTTCACTACAACTGTATTCCCAGCAGCCAGAGCTGGTGCTACTTTCCACGCCATTAATAGTAGAGGGTAATTCCAAGGGACGATACATCCTACCACACCATAAGATTCCTTCACTACCATACTCATAGACCTAGGTGTAACAGGAGCAACAACGCGACCACGTTGGTCCCTGCCAATCTCTGAATAATACTCAAAAATAGAAGCAATCCATTCAATCTCATCTAAGCATTCAATAAGAGGTTTTCCACTCTCAGCAGTAATAGTTTCTGCAATTTCACGGTCATGATTTCGACTCTTTACTGCTACCTCTCTCAAAAGATCTCGCATTTCTAATGAACCCAATATCTTCCAATTTTTCCAAGCATTTTTTGCCGCTTTTACCGCTCTATCAACATCACGGATCGAACTCTTTGGTACTTGGGCAATAGTTTCTTCTGTAAATGGGTTTTCCACTGAAAATATTTCACCATTTCGAGCATCTACCCATTCATTATTAATATAGTTTTTAGTTATCATTTTATTTTTCTATTTTTAAAAAATTTAATGTTAATTCTTTGGAATAATCTTTTTTAAACAATCAACAATCTGATCAATATGTTCCTTTTGTGCAATAAGTGGTGGTGACAAAGCAATTATATCTCCAGTAAAACGTAACAATATATTTTCATCATGAAATCCAGTTTCAAACACATCATAACCTCTTGCACCAATTTGATTGTCCCTTGATGACATTTCAACACCGCCAACAAATCCAAGATTTCTAATATCAATCACATGTTCCGTCCCTTTTAGTGAATGCAGTGCACTTTCCCAGTAAGGAGCTAAGTCCTGCGCTCTTTGGAATAAATTTTCCTCTGAATATACATCAAGAGTTGCAATCAAAGCTGAAGCCGCTAGAGGATGTGCCGAATATGTATAGCCGTGAAATAAGTCAATTATTTTTGGATCACCATTCTGATACATATCATAAATGTCTTTTTTAACAATAACCGCACCCATGGGTACTGTTCCACTAGTCAAGCCTTTAGCACAAGTAATGATATCTGGTATAACATTAAAATACTGCGATGCAAAAGGAGTCCCCAATCTACCAAAACCAGTAATGACTTCATCAAATATAAGTAAAATATCATACTCCGTACATATTTCTCGAATCCGTTCCAAATAACCTGTTGGGGGTATTAAAACACCAGTTGATCCAGCCAAAGGCTCTGTAATAAATGCAGCGATTCTATCAGCTCCATATTTTTCAATAATTCGTAATAAATCATCCGCTAATTCACCACCCCATTCAGGTTTACCTCTGCTAAATGCATTTTTTTCAAGATTATGTGTTGTCACTATATGATCCACATCATTTAGTAAAGAAAAATGTTTTTTATTCAAAGGAAGTCCTCCAACAGATATTCCACCAAATCCAACACCGTGATATGCTCTCTCACGTCCAACTAAAAATGTTTTATCTTTTTTATCTCTAAGTTGCTGATATCCTAAAGCAATTTTTAATGCAGTGTCAACAGACTCAGAACCCGAGTTAGTAAAGAATACATACTGAAAATCATTTGAAGGAGAAAATTCTAACAACTTTTCTGCAGCTTTAAATCCTAAAGGATGTCCCATTTGAAAAGATGGTGCATAATCTAATTTCCCAGCCTGCTTTTGAATAGCTTGAACAATTTTTGGATGATTGTGGCCAGCATTGCAACACCATAAACCTGATGTCGCATCTAATACCGATGTACCATCCATCTTTTTATAGTATATACCTTTCGCTTCATTCATTAATCTAGGTTTTGCCTTAAAAGCTCGATTAGCTGAAAATGGCATCCATAGATTTTCTAAATTTTGATAATCTTTCATATCGCCTACGTTAAAACCACCAACTTTTTTTAGAATGATCATAATCAATATAAATATGTTTTGCTTCTCTGAATTCTTCTAAAGCCTCAATCCCATGTTCACGACCAATACCAGACTGTTTCATTCCTCCAAATGGAGCCGCAATATTTTCCATGAGCGGATTATTAATACAAACTGTACCTGATTTTATTTTATCTGCAGCAGTTAAAGCACGTTCAATATCTTTAGTAAATATCGTACACCCTAAACCATATTTTGTAGAATTTGCCATATCAATTGCTTCATTTAATGAGCCTACTTTTTGAACTGGTATTACAGGGCTAAATGATTCCTCAGTAACAATCTCCATATCAGATGTGATTTTGTCAAAGACTGTAGGCGAAAAAAAATAACCTCTTTCAAATTCCTCAGGACGATTTCCACCTGTTAAAAGACGTGCACCTTGTTCTTTTGCAAGATTCACTTTTTTTATAGTATTATTTAACTGTACCTCTGATGCCATTGGTCCAACATCTGTATTCTTATCCATTGGATCACCTAGTTTCACCTTTTTGGCTTCTTCAACTAGAGCTTCTGTAAAATTATCTGCGATACTATCATATACATAAACACGTTCTATAGATGTACAAACTTGCCCTGAATTCACAAAGCCACCCCAAGAGGCACCTTTTGCCGCTACACTTATATCAGCATCATCACAAATAATTACAGGATCTTTTCCACCTAGCTCAAGAGAGACTTTTTTTAAATTATCTGCCGCTAGCCTTGCTATTCGCTTCCCAGTTTTAACAGATCCAGTAAAAGTAATAATAGGAACTGAAGGGTGTTTTACTATTTCCTCGCCCGCTTCAGAACCATACCCTGTAACAACGTTTAATACCCCAGGAGGCATTATGTCACTTACGACATCTGCCCAATGCAATAAAGATAAAGAAGTGACCTCGCTAGGTTTCATAATAATTGTATTGCCTGCAGCCAGAGCTGGAGCCAACTTCCAACCCATTAGGGACAATGGGTAATTCCATGGAATAATACATCCTACTACTCCATAAGGTTCATACCGAACCAAAGACATAGATTTTTTTTCAACAGGAGAAACAATTCTACCAACTTGGTCTCTTGCAAGTTCACTATAATACTGTAGATACTCAGAAAGATCTTCAATTTCTGTCATCGCATCTTTAATGGGTTTACCCATTTCTGATGAAATTGTTTTGGCTAATGAATCAGCATGATCTAAAGATCTTTGAGCGAGGTCTTGAAGAAAATCACGACGGTCCCCTGCAGTCATTGAGCCCCAATCTTTAAAAGCTTTTTGCGCTACTTCCACTGCTTTATTAACATCACTTTTACCAGATGCTGGGACTTTTGCTATAACTTTTTCTGTATACGGATTAAAGACTTCAAAAGTTTTACCAGAATCAGCATCCGACCATTCATTATTAATAAAATTTTTATAATTCATTTTTAATCCTCTCTAAATTTTTTAAGTATAATCTTTATATCTCTCACAAATAATAAAAATACCATTATAGACCCTAACCCAAGAATAATTACTGTTAACCAAGTAAATATTTCCCAATAACTCATTTTTCTATCCTTCTCTCAATTAAAAGACCTATAATAAAACCTATTAAAGATATTGGAACGGTAATATACATTACAAACTCTTGTAAAAAATCAATTCCAAACCACTGAACAATATATGTTTCTTCTAAAGGATCAAATGTACCCTTTGCCATGATATATATATTGAGTATAATAGTAGAAAACAAACCAGATCCAGAACTAATAAACCCTGCAAGTGGTTTTCTAAACTTTTTTATATATAAACCTAATAAAATTGGTACCAATGTACTTGATATCAAAATTGATGAAAGAAAAACCCAAAGACCCAGCATTTGCTTAAAAGCAGTAGCCATCCCGAAACCTAATATCCAGGATAGAAGTACACCATATCGTGTAATTTTTATTAATTCCTTGTCAGACACGTCTGGCTTAAATGCTGGCTTATATATATCATAAGAGACATTGCCACCAGCAACTAAACAATAAGAATCTAATGTAGACATTTCGGTTGATAAAACACCTGCAATAAATAAACCAACAATTCCAGCAGGTAACGCTGCAATAACAACGGTTAAAAGCGCAGCATCAGGCGCAACATCTGTAGGTAACAAACCCTGTAAGACAGCTGTCTTTGCAGACATCGCTAAAATAGTAATAATCCAATCATATGATCCCCAAATAAAAATTCCGATGATTAACGCATTACGAACATTTTTATATGATTTAGCTGCAAATATCCTCTGGTAAAATGTAGGTTCAACTAAAATAGATAAACCAGTAGATGCATAAATAATAATTAAAAATATATTTAAATCTCCAAGAGTATCAAAATAACTCTCTGGCAACAATTCTATCATAGAATCAAAACCACCTATAAAATTCATGGCAAAAGGAAATGCTATAGCAATAACTAAACACATCATGACAAACTGTATAGAATCAGTAAGTGCAACTGCCCAAAATCCGCCAGTAAGTGTATATACCAACGCAATACCCCCAAGGATAAGCATTCCAAAGATTGGTTCCCAACCTAATGCTACCTCTGCGAGCATTCCAAAACCATATAAAGATAAAGCAGGAAGAGAATAAATAAAGGAAGTTAATGCACCAACATATCTGGCTTTATTACCATAATATAAATAAAGAATATCAGGGAGACTTTTAAAGTCTTTTTCACGTAAACGCTTAGCAAGTAGTAGAGCTGCTATTAAGAAAAACGCATAAGTTGGACGCGCATAACCAAACCAGGCTACTACACCATCAGTAAAAGCAAGTTGTGTATCACCAAATAAAACATCTATACCATAGTAAGTAGAAATAAGAGTTGTAATAAGGATAGGAGTTGTTAAAGATCTTCCAGCTAAAAAAAAATCCTCAAAATCAGTATGCTTTTTTGCGAACCATACTCCAACGCCAATCATTCCTGATAAGTATCCTATAACTATAATATAATCTATTATTGCAAGGGAATACATCACCTAAGATATCCAGTCCAAAAAGCGATAATATTTTGCTGCAAAAGGTAAGAACCAAGGATCTTTTCTGTAAAAGAACATCGTCTGGTGAGAAATTTCCTCAAAAGGACTACGTACTTTTTGCCCCGATAATAGTAATCCTAATTCAGTACCAAGATATGTTGCAATAGAAAGGCCATGACCCCCGTAACCAAAAGCATAATGAATACCATTTACCACTCCAATATGAGGCATGAGATCAAAAGTGATACCTAGTTTTCCAGTCCAAGTATGCGTAAACGCAACATCTTCTAATTCAGGAAACACAGTCCTAACCTGCTTTGTAAGTAAATCAGCACTTTCTCTCAAATCAAGATCAGTACTAAGATCATTCCTTCCGCCCCATAGCATACGACCATCTGGCGTAAGTCTAAAATAATTTATAAACCACTTTGAATCATAAAACATTCTGTCTTTAGGGCTTAATTTTTTCTGGAGTTCTCTGGATAATACTTCTGAAACAATTATATAGCTTCCAACAGAAAACACTTTAGGCTTTATTTGAGGAACTAACATATCTGTGTAGCCATTAGTAGCAATAATCACCTTTTTTGCCTTTAAGGAACCTTTTTTAGTTATAATCTCATATAACTCACCAATTTTTTTAATAGAATTAACACGATTATTCTCAAATAGCTGTACGCCCATATTTGTACAAGCTTTCGCTAACCCATCAACATATTTTGCTGGTTGTAACCCTCCACTAACTTCATCAGATAATCCTCCAAAATAATAATCAGTTCCTATCTCTGAATGAATTTCTTCTTTTGGAACTAATGTTTTTTTATGACCGAGTTCTTTTCTTATCCATTCCGAATATTCAGGAAGTTTATCATAATGAGACTGTTTACATGCGAGAGCAATATGACCATCACGAGACCAATCACAATTAATTTTTTCTTCTATTATAATATTTTCTAATAAATCAATTGCATCTACAGATGCTTTCCAAAACTCTTTTGCATATTCTATACCATATTTTTTATAAATTTTAAAAATATCTTGTTTGAGACCAGGAGTTGCCATTCCTCCATTACGAGAGCTAGCACCCCAACCAATATTTTTTTCATCCAAAACAACTACAGAATTATCAGCTTTTGCAAGTACGCGAGCAGCCGTCAAACCTGTATAACCACTTCCTATAATTGCAAAATCAACATTTTCTGGAAAATTTTCAGATACAACTAAATTCTTTCCTAATGGATATTCTTGAGTCCAATATACTTTAGAAACCATATACTATTGGAGCGCTGCTTTTACCGAATCTTGAAAGATATTTAATGTTTCTTCAATAATCTCATCCGAATGTGATGCACACAAAAACCATGGCTCTCTAGGATCATTCTCAGCCCAGACACCTCTATCATACATATTATTCATAATTGTCTCATACATCTCATCATCGCTGTAAGCTAGATCTCTAACTTCTTCTACCTTTTTTTCAGTTAATAAAAAACCCTGAATGTTTGGATGCCCACACATCTGGTGCGCAAGATTTGCCTCTGTAAGAACTTTATCCAAGCCTTCTTTCAGCTTCAATCCTCTCTTTGATAATTCATTTAACACTGGTGTCTCTGTTAAGATATCTAAGACAGCATTAGCGGCTGCCATGCTAACACCATTTGCTCCAAATGTACCTGCATGCGTAACGCTTCCACCACCAATAACATCCATAACCTCACCTTTACCTCCAAATGCAGCAACAGGTAATCCATTTCCAAGACTTTTTGCATAAGTAGAGATATCAGGGATAACACCATAGGTCTCACGAGCTCCTCCATTGGATAGCCTGAAACCTGTTTTAACCTCATCAAATATGAGGACCATATTGTATTTATCACATAATGATCTTAAATGTGCTAAAAAACCTTCTTTTGGTTCAATTCCCGCGATATTTCCCAAACAAGGCTCAACAAGCAAAGCAGCAATTTCACCATGATGATCTTTAACACATTTTTCTACTGCATCAAAATCATTGAAAGGCAAGCAATAAACGTAGTCTCTTATCTTATTTGGTATCCCTGAACCTACTTGAACAGGTATAGGTGACATTCTAGAACCCATAGCACTAATTGGGGAAGATGCCGTGCTGAACAAAACATAATCATGTGCTCCATGATATTGTCCCTCGAACTTTATGAATTTTTCTTTGTTCGTATACCCTCTAGCAGTTCGAAGTGCATGCATTGTTGCCTCAGTCCCTGTATTTGTAAATCTAAGTTTTTCCATACCTGGAATCATTTTTACCATCTTTTCTGCAACAATTACTTCTAACTCTGTCGTAGATGCAAACGTAGTCCCATTCTCAAGATTCTTAGCTACTTCATTATTGACTCTTTCATTAGCATGCCCAAGTATAATTGGTCCCCATCCCAAACGATAATCAATAAACTTATTTCCATCGGCATCCCATATATGAGCCCCTTTACCTTTTGCAATAACTGGTGTTTCTTTTTCTCCTAAAAACCGAAAATTTGAACTGACCCCTTTAACCAAAACATTTAATGCTCGATCAAAGATAGGTTGAGATTTATCTCTTGAGTAATTCATGTCTGCTCCAATTTCATTAATCCTATTTATATATAGCTATTGTTATACTGTAATTTAACTACTAACATATTTTTGATAACTTATATTATAAATTTTACATTTGATTCAATAATAGAATAGTATATGTTTAAATATTAGATATTATATTCAGGACATTAACATGAGAAAACTACTTTTTAAAAAAATATTATATATTTTTCAAGTTTCAATCATTTTTTCATCTGACCTACTAACACCAAAAGAGTTTTTAGGATATGAGCTTGGTGATAAATTTTCATTTCACCACGATGCTGTAAATTACTTTCAACATGTATCAGAAATTGTAGACCATATTAACTTGATTCAATATGGTGAAACCTATGAAAACAGGCCACTTATCGCATCAATTATTACCCATCCTGATAATACACTATCATTAGAAAAAATAAGGAACAACCATTTAATTTCCTCAGGATTAATGAATGGAAATAAGTCTGATAACAATCTCGCCATTGTTTGGTTAAGCTATTCAGTCCACGGCAATGAATCAAGCTCTATGGAAGCAGCACTCAAAACTTTACATTCTTTTGCAGATAAAACCAATGTAACCTATATGCAATGGTTAGAAAAAGTAATTTTAATTATTGATCCTTGCATAAATCCTGATGGAAGAGATCGTTATGCTAATTTTTTCAGAATGACTAGCAATCAAATTCCTAATATTGACCCAACCACACGTAGCCACAAAGAACCTTGGCCTGGAGGAAGAACAAATCATTATTACCATGATCTCAATAGGGACTGGTGTTGGCAAAGTCAAAAAGAAACAAAATCAAGGATAAAATTATATAAAAAATGGATGCCACATGTTCATGTGGACTACCATGAACAATCCTATAACGATCCCTATTATTTTGCTCCTGCGGTCCAACCATACCATTCATTAATCACAACTTGGCAAAAAGATTTTCAAAAAATTATCGGGGATAATAATGTGAAATACTTTGATAATAATCATCTTTTGTATTTTAGAAATGAGGATTTTGATTTGTTATATCCTGGGTTTGGCGATACATATCCAATTTTTAATGGTGCTTTGGGAATGACCTATGAAAAAGGCGGAAGTGGATCTGGTGGTATTGCAGTAAAAACATCAGCGTCAGATACGCTTACCCTAAAAGAAAGAATAGAGCACCATTATTTGACTGGATTATCTACAGTTGAAGCTACTTATCAAAATGCAGATCAAGTAATCAGCGAATTTAATAAATATTTTACAACTCCTTACTCCAATAAAAAGAACATTTATCAAACTTATATTATCTCTAATAAAAATAATGCAAGTAAAATAAAAGATATAATCCACCTATTGAAAATTAATGGAATAAAATACGGCTTTCTCAAAACCAAAAAATCAAAATCAATAAAATCAGCATTTAATTATACAACGGGTAAAACAGAAGCAATCCAGATTACTGATAAAGATTTATGTATACCTGTAAAACAAGATCTTGGAATTTTGACAAATGTATTATTTGAACCAAATACATTTCTTTCTGACACACTAACATATGATATTACAGCATGGTCTTTACCTTACGTATATGGACTCGATGCTTACGCAACAGAAAAACAAATTGATATCAATACATCTCAAAATACAAAATTTCATATAAAAGACTACAATCAAGATGTCGATAATTATGGTTATTTATCGAAATGGGGATCAATAAATGAATTACGATTTCTTGCAGAAATATTGAAAAACAAAGTGACTGTTCGAATCGCTGAAAAATCATTCACTCACAGCAATACTAATTATAAGCCTGGGGCATTATTTATTTCACCAAAAGGGAATGAACATCTAGGTGACAAACTACATGAAATTATTTATAATGCTGCCTCTAAGCACCAACCTGATTTATTAAGTATAAAAACAGGTGCGTCATCTAAGGGGATTGATCTTGGCTCATCAAATTTTAATATCATAACACAACCTAGAGTTGGTGTCCTAGCAGGCGATGGCATATCCAGTAATAATTTTGGAGAAATCTGGCATTTTTTTGAACAGCAAATACATTTTCCAATTTCAGTTTTTAATACATCTGATTTTAAATCAATCCCATTTGATAAATTAGATGTGCTAATCTTTCCAAATGGTAATTATAGTTTTCTAAGAACCGAAATAACCCCAAATACTCAAATAAAAAAAGAAACGGGAGCATCTTTATTAATCAAATCATCTCCTCCACCAGAATTATTACAATGGGTTCGCAATGGTGGTCGTATGATTCTTATTGGTTCTGCAATGGAAAAATTTGTTGATCAAAAAGGTTATGGATTGGTTAAATATGAATCAGAAACTGCAAAAAAAGAAGCGAAAAAAATTACTGAAAAAGAAAAATTAAAAGATCGTAACAAAAAATATGGCGAACGTAAAAGAAAGCGACTAATCGATTCAGCATATGGCAGTATAGTAAAAATCGCAATGGATATTTCTCATCCACTAGCATTTGGATACAATGAAACCTATTTTAATCTTAAACTAGAAAAAAACTTATATCCATTATTACCAAAAGGATGGAATGTAGGAATTTTAAATAATTCAAATTCTCATATTGCTGGATTCATGGGAAGTCGAATAAAGAAAAAAATAAACAATAATTTAATTTTTGGTGTTCAAGATGTTAAAAAAGGTCGAATCATTTATATTGCAGATAACCCATTATTCCGTTCCTTTTGGTATAATAGTAAAGTACTTTTTGGGAATGCAGTGTTTTTTGTTACAGGCTAATTAATTAAACAATCCTCAATATTACAACATCCTAATTTAATGAAACCTAATGCTGTTATACTTCTTTCTGGTGGGCTTGATTCTACAACTTGTCTTGCTATTGCAAAAAAACAAGGATACACCCTAAATACCATAACAATAAATTATGGGCAACATCATAATTTTGAACTACAATCTGCTAAAAAAATTATCAAAGCTTTTAATATAAAAAACCATCGTTTAATTGATTTAAACCTAGCCCAATTTGGTGGCTCAGCACTAACAGATCAAATAGCTGTCCCAAAAGATAGACACGAATCTGATATGAAAGATATCCCAGCTACATATGTACCCGCACGAAACACTGTTTTCCTTTCTTTGGCATTAGCATGGGCAGAAACCTTAGATGCCTATGATATATTTATCGGAGTTAATGCACTAGACTATAGTGGCTATCCTGATTGCAGACCCGAATATATTTCAGCATTTGAAAAAATGTCTAATTTGGCAACAAAAGCCAGTGTCGAAGGGGCAACATTTCAGATACATACCCCACTCATCCAAATGACTAAAGCTGAAATTATTCTTACAGGATTAAAATTGGGAATAGACTATAGTCTCACATCCAGCTGTTATGATCCAAATAAAAATGGAATACCTTGCGGACATTGCGATGCCTGCTTTTTAAGATTAAAAGGCTTCAAAGAAGCACAAAAAATAGACCCCTTAACCTACTTAAATAAATAATGTATCGTATCAAAGAAATATACTTTACTCTTCAAGGAGAAGGATATCACACTGGGCGACCTGCTGTATTTATTCGTTTTACAGGATGCAATCTATGGACAGGACTTGAAAAAGATAGACATGACGCAATCTGTAACTGGTGCGATACCGATTTTATAGGAACAGATGGCCCAAATGGCGGAAGATATAATGAAACCCAAATAAAACAAATTATAAAATCCCTTTGGCCGAAAGAAAGATCAAACACACCATATGTGGTATGTACAGGTGGAGAGCCCTTACTACAATTAGATAATAAACTTATTTCAACAATACACAGAGCAGGATTTGAAATTGGGATTGAGACAAATGGAACGATTCTACCCCCAGATGGAATTGATTGGATTTGTGTTAGTCCAAAATCAAATGCTGATTTTATTTTAAAACAAGGTAATGAATTAAAAATTGTATATCCTCAATGCGGTATCAATCCTAAAAAACATGAAAATTTAGATTTTAATTATTTTTTTATTCAACCTATGGATGGTCCAAAACAAAAAGATAATATTAAAAAATCGAAAGAATTTATTATGAAACATCCCCAATGGAGACTTAGTCTTCAGACACATAAAATCATTGGAATACCTTAATTTATATTATGGATATTTATAAAATATTTACAATTGAAGCTGCTCGATCATTACCAAATCTGCCAGATGACCATCCATGTAAAAATATTCATGGGCATTCTTTTAAAATTATTATTACTGCCAGTGGTGATATCCAAAAAAACACTGGATTTGTAATGGACTTTGAAGATTTAAACCAGGCTTTTCATCCAATCCATCAATTATTGGATCATTCGTATTTAAATGATATTGAGGGGCTTGAAAATCCTTCTAGTGAAATTTTATGTGTATGGATTTGGAAGAAACTATCTAAAACTATACCAACTTTAAAACAAATAGAGATAAAAGAAACTGACCTTACAGGCTGTATCTATAAAGGAGATTAAATTGGCGAAAGCAGAAGGAAAAACATTTGAATATCTAGATGAATCTCACATCAATCCAAACTTATTAGAAGTATTCGATTTTGATAGTCCAGAACAGTACATAAAAACGGAAACAGATGAATTTAGTGCAGTTTGTCCTTTTAGTGGATTACCTGATATCTCTTACGTGAAAATAGAGTATTATCCGTTGGGAGGCAAATGCGTAGAATTAAAATCACTTAAATATTATTTTGTTAGTTTTAGAAATGTCGGGATTTATCAAGAAGCAGCGACAAAACGTATATACTCTGATTTAAAATCAGTATTGGATACGGATCAATTAGTGGTCACAACTTTATATAATATACGTGGAGGATTTCAAACTACATGCGTTGAAGGATCTCTGGATTAATTAATGAATCAATTTAACTGCCAGGATATGGTTAGTCCCGTTAAATCTATACTTCTAAAACATCCAAAAGATGCATTTATAAATCAGACCAAAATAGATAAAGAGTTTATCCAATTAAATTACTTGGATAAACCATCCTTTGAAAAATCCTGTATTGATTATGAAAAGTTTTTGAACTTGATCAAGTCCTTTAACCTTGAAATTCATTTTTTACCTATTCATGAATCCACTTCTTTAGATTCTATTTATACACATGACCCTTGCATTATTTCAAATAGGGGAGTCATCATATGTAATATGGGTAAAAAAGAGCGAAGCCAGGAGCCAAAAAAAATAAAACAATATTTTCAATCTATTGGAATCCCAATTCTAGGTCAAATTAAAGAACCTGGAAAATTAGAAGGTGGTGACGTTGTTTGGATTAATGAAAAAACGATTGCAGTTGGAGAGGGATATCGCTCAAATAAAGAAGGAATTAAACAGCTTCAAACTTTATTAGGGGACCTAGTAGAGAATGTGATTACAGTACCACTTCCCCATTGGAATGGCCCACATGACTGCCTCCATCTCATGAGTAATCTTTCCCCTATTGATCATAATCTGTTTTTAGTGTATTCAAGGTTGCTTCCTGTACAATTCAGAAAATATCTTCTCAGGCATAAAATCGAGCTTATCGAAGTTCCAGATGAAGAATATGACTCCATGGGATGTAATGTTTTGGCAATGGCAAATAAAAAAGTTATTATGATGAAAGGTAACCCCATCACCAAAAAAAAACTTGAACAGAAAGGCGTGGAGGTGCAAACCTATGATGGTTCAGAAATATCTTTAAAAGGATCAGGTGGACCTACTTGTTTAACGAGGCCCTTTTTTAGAAAAGAATCATGATTTATAAAAATAATTTTCACGCTGAAACACAATTGAAGCTTTCACCATTTTTTGAAAGGACCTCTAAATTAAATGAATCTCAAGAATGGCGTCGGTGGTCTGGTTATTTATCTGCTACTAATTACGAACTAAGCCATGAAAATGAATATTTTGCTATCCGAACAAAAGCAGCTCTTTTAGATATAAGTCCTTTGTATAAATATATTATTGAAGGACCTGATACACAAAAATACCTCCATAGATTGGTCACAAGAAATATTAATATCTGTAAAATAGGACAAGTAATGTATACCCCTTGGTGTGATGAAGATGGAAAAGTGATAGATGATGGAACTGTACAACGTTTATCTGAAAATACATTCCGTATCACTAGTGCAGAACCAAATTTAGAATGGCTCCAATACAATGCTATGGGACTAAATTTAAAAATTAAAGATGATTCAAAAAATACAGCTGCCCTTGCATTACAAGGCCCTAATTCACGTAAAATATTAAATACTGTTGCTAAAGATTCTTTGGATCAACTTAAATTTTTCTGGATGATAAATACGAATATAAAAGATTGTCCTGTCTCCATCTCTCGTACTGGGTATACAGGTGATTTAGGTTATGAAATTTGGATAGATCCAAAGGATGCTTTAACAGTTTGGGATATACTTTTAGAAAAAGGTAAATCATATGGAATCACACCAACTGGGCTCCATGCACTTGATATTTCTCGTATAGAAGCTGGTTTGATCTTATTGGACGTGGACTATATATCCTCCCGACATGCCATTATAGAATCAAGAAAGTCCTCCCCCTATGAACTTGGATTGGGATGGGCAGTAAAAATGAATAAAAAAAACTTTATTGGGAAAAAAGCTTTAGAAAAAGAACTTGCTCGAGGACCAGAATGGGAATTCATAGGTATTGAAATAGAATGGGATCAATTAGAAAAACTATACCGTGAAGCTGGCCTTGCTCCAGGACTCCCATCTACTGCCTGGCGAACCAGTACACCTTTATATTATAATAATCAACAAGTAGGGTATGCAACCAGTGGCGCCTGGTCTCCAATTTTAAAAAAATACATTGCTCTAGGTCATCTAAAAAGTAATTTTGCAATGAATGGAACTATTCTTGATTTTGAAGTAAAAATTGAACATTTTAGAAAATTAACAAAAGCAAAAGTGGTAAAAACCCCATTTTTTGATCCTAAGAGAAAACGATCATGTCCAAAATAAATAAATACGATGCAATTGTAATTGGTGGTGGACATAATGGCTTGACTGCAGCTGCATATCTTGCGCGTGCAGGAAAAGAAGTATTAGTGTTAGAACGCCGACATGTTCTTGGCGGTGCAGCAGTAACAGAAGAAATTTTTCCAGGATTTAAATTTTCTGTTTGTTCCTATGTAGTTAGTTTGATGAAAGCTAATGTTATGCGTGAACTCATGCTGCCCCATTTTGGCTTAGAACTCTTACCTCTTGAAAGTACTTTTACACCGTTGGAAAATGATTACTTGATGCGTACTGCAGACGCAGATCAAACTTACCGTGAGATTGCACGGCACTCTACCCGTGATGCAGAAACTTACATGCGGTTTGGACCTCGAATGGGACAAATAGGAATGGCCGTGCGCCCTATACTTGAAACAATTGCACCTAATGCAATTCGACCCTCTCTTTCAGATCTTTCAAACCTAAAAAACCTTTTGAACCATGTTAAAAATCTTTCATCAGAACAATTTGAATACTTAACAAAACTAATGACCATGAGTTCTGCTGACTTTCTTGATGAATGGTTTGAATTTGAGCCTCTGAAAGCCACAATGTCCGCTAGCGGAATTATTGGAACATTTATGGGGCCACGTTCACCAGGATCAGCATATGTAATGTTACATCATTATATGGGTGATATTGATGGCGCTTTTAGAGCCTGGGGATTCCAAAGGGGAGGTACTGGTGGAGTAAGTATGGCTATTGCTAGATCAGCAGAACATTTTGGCGCTACAATCATGACAGAATCATCGGTAGAAAAAGTGATTGTAAAAAATGGGAAATCCGTTGGTGTTGCTCTGGAAAATGGTGACGAATATAAATCTGATATGGTTATATCGGGCTTAGATCCAAAACTATCTTTTTTAAAATTATTAGAAGAAAAAGATCTCCCTTCCGATTTTGTACAATCAATTAAAAATTTTCGCATTCGTGGTTCATCTGGGAAAGTAAATCTGGCTTTAGATGGACTTCCAAATTTTACTTGTTTACCTGGAGAAGGACACCATTTAAGAGGAGCTATATCTATCAGTCCAAGTTATGATCATTTAGAAAAAGCATATGATGACGCAAAATATGGGAATTTTTCTAAAAAACCATTTATGGATATAATCCTACCTTCGATGCTTGACCCTGAAATGGCGCCGCCTGGTAAACATGTGATGTCATGTTTTGTACAATATGCACCATATAATCTTAAAGGTGGTTGGAATGATAGTAAACGCGAAGCATTTGGAGATGCCGTTGTTAACACATTAGCTCATTATGCTCCTAATATTAAAGATCTTATATTGCATCGACAGGTATTAACTCCAGCAGATTTAGAATCTACTTTTGGACTTACAGAGGGGAACATATTCCATGGAGAACTGACTATCCAACAGTTGTTTTCTTTAAGACCTGCGGTAAAATGGGCAGACTATACCACTCCTATTAAAAATTATTTTCAATGTGGATCTGGGACACACCCTGGTGGTGGGATCACAGGATCACCTGGAGAAATGGCAGCAAAAAAGATTCTAGGGATATTGAAATGAAACATTATGATGTAATTGTAATTGGTAGTGGCATAAACAGTTTAAGCTCTGCTGCATTACTTGGAAAAGCAGGGAAAAGCGTTTTGGTTTTAGAAGCTAGAAATAACATTGGCGGGATGGCATCTACAATTGAATTTTTACCTGGATATAAGTGCAATATAATTAATGATACTATAAAATGGATTAATCCAAAATTGCTTCAAGAATTACATATTACATCAGCGGATTTGCAAATAATTAAACCTGAAATAACTCATATCGCTTTAGGAGAAAATAGCAAACATATTTATTTCCATCGTGATGTTAAAAAAACTGCAAACTCAATTAAAAATCTATCAGAAAAAGATGCAAATAATTGGGAAGATTTTACCTTATACATAAAAAAATCAACCGAATTCTTAGAACGTTTGTATCAAAACACTCCCCCAAAACTTCCCAATATAAACGTTTTAGAAGCGCTCTCTATGAAGAACATGTTAAACCCGATCATTAAACATGGCACTCGAGGTATCGTTGATCTACTGAGGACTACACCAATGATGATGCTTGAGATGATGGATGAATGGTTTGAAAATGACTTATTGAGAGGGACTCTTTCTTCTATTGGAGTACACCATTCATCTCTTGGTCCTTTTTCAGCTTCTACAGGATATAACTTTTTACACCAACATTTATACAGCAATGGCATCATACATCATAATACTTTTATTAAAGGCGGCACATTCAAATTTGCTAAACTATTAAAAACTATTGCAGAATCTTATAATGTTGAATTCAAAATAAATACAAAAGTTAAATCCATAAAACTAGATAATGAATTTTGTAAAGGTGTTATATTAGAAAATAATGATGAAATTAATTCCAGTATTATCGTTTCTGGAGTTGATCCAAAAAATACTTTTATTAATCTAGTTGGGATTCCAAATCTAAATCCTAATTTTCATACACAAGTAAGGAATATTAAATATCGCGGAAGTATCGCACGAATGCATTTTTTACTTAAAAAATTACCTAAAATTCACAATATTCCAATTGCAAATATGGATACTATGTTTTCTATTTGCCCAAACATAGAATATTTAGAACGAGCGAGTGATTCTATGAAGTATGGATGCCTTGCAGATGAACCTTCTATATCATTTTGTTTTCCAACCATTATAAATCCTGATTTTTCATCAGATGAAAAACATATTCTTTCCAGTACAATTCAATATGCTCCTTATTATTTAAGAAACCAACAATGGGGTTCTGAAACAAATGAGGTTTTAAAACAAACTGTTATCAAAACTCTAGAAAATTATATTCCTGGTTTTAATAAACTAATTGAATCGTGCACAATTTATTCACCCAAAGATTTAGAAAAGGAATTTGGAATTTCAGAAGGAAACTTAAATCACGGTGAAATGACATTAGATCAGTTTATGTTTATGCGCCCAACTATAAATACTGCTCAATATAAAACACCTTTCAATAATCTATACCTTTGTGGACCAGGCACCCATCCAGGAGGAGGTTTACACGGAACAAACGCATTAAATTCTGTAAAAGAGATATTAAAAAATTGACTTTCAAAAAAACAGCGGATACCTTAATCAAAGGCGCCCACACCTTAGATAGAGATTACTATACTAGTAAAAAGATATTATCACAAGAATATGAAAATATATTTTTTAATCATTGGATATGTGCAGGTAGAGAATCCGAATTATCAAAAGCAGGGCAATACAAAATAATAAACATAGGATCTGAAAGTATCATTATACTCAAGAATCATAATAATAAAATTCGTTCACACTATAATTTATGTCGTCATCGCGGAACTCGAATATGTGAAAAACCAAATGGCAAATTTTCCAAATCTATTCAATGTGGTTATCATGGATGGGTCTATTCTTTAGATGGAAATCTAATTGGATCACCGCATATGGATACAATCCAAAATTTCAACAAAACTGATTACGGTTTACATCCCGTACCATTACAAGTATGGGAAGGTTTTATTTTTATTAATTTATCAGAAAACCCCACTGATTTTAAAAAAAGTTTTGCACCAATAATCGGACGATTTAAACAATGGAACATATCAGAGTTATATACTTTTGAAAAAAAAATATACAAAGTTAAAGGAAATTGGAAACTTGTAATCCAAAATTATTGCGAATGTTATCATTGCCCTATTTTACACCCTGATTTAGCTGCTATTCATAATTACATGAGTGGAAAAAACGATCTTTTTGAGGGGGCTTTTCTTGGAGGTTATATGGAATTTAATAAAAATAAAAATAGCATCACGGAGAGTGGTGAATTATGCTGCCCAATTCTACCAGGCATTACAAATGAAAATGAAAACCGAGTATACTATTACTCTATTTTTCCAAATATGCTTCTAAGCCTACATCCTGAATACGTTATGTTTCATACAGTTTGGCCAGAAGGGAATAATCGATGTATAGTAGAATGTTCTTGGTTATTTAATAAACATATTATTTCTTCAAATAAATACCAACCACAAGATGCCGTAAAATTCTGGGACATGACTAATAAACAAGATTGGCATATCTCTGAATTATCTCAATTAGGAATACAATCAAAAATGTATTCCCCTTCACCATACTCTGGTCAAGAAAGTCTCCTTGCCGCATTTGACAAATATTATCTAAGTATAATGAATTAATTAAAATTAATCTTAATCATAGTTTTTTTATGATACATTTAATTGATATCTTTCGCCTTTAAAATTTGTATAAAATTATAAACTTTAGATCCGGTAGCTCAGTTGGTAGAGCAGTGGCCTTTTAAGCCATTGGTCGTGCGTTCGAGTCGCACCCGGATCACAACTTTAAAATCTTATTCGTTGTAGACGAGTGAAGTATAGAAAAGGGGAGTAAAAAGCTCCCCTTTTTTATTAATTTACAATATGTCAAATCTTGCCTATATATGCCAAATAAACACAAATTTGTGCTGTATAGTGCTGTACTTTTTAAAAAATGACTAAAGAAAAAAAACACATCCCTAAAAGAATATGGCTTACTGAAGAGGATTTACAAAAAGCATATCAGCG
>PAPB01000039.1 GCA_002708715.1 Fidelibacterota bacterium
AATGTTTTACCGGTTCCTGCGCCTGCTAGAATCATGAGAGGGGAGGGAGGATGGCTTATTGCATCATATTGTCTCTTATTAGGTTTAAATACTGGTGTTGATGCTAACATAATGTTGTAATGCATAGAATATCATTTTGCAGAAAATAGCAAACATTGGTATTCCTTTAAAATCTGAATAGCGTTAGTCAAAAATATTTTTTAACCTTTGGTGGTTTTGAGTGTCTTATTGAAAGAGATGATATGGAAAATGATTATGAACTTATCAAATTGTTCCAAGATGGAGACAAGGCTTCATTTGACAGGCTTGTTCGAAGACATTTATCTAATACTGTTGGCTTTTTTTATACTATCACCAGAGATAAAATGGCTTCAGAGGATTTAGCGCAGGATGTTTTTTTTAAACTATATAAAAGTCTTAAGAAATTTAAGTTTCAATCAGCTTTTTCAACATATCTATATCGAACCAACCTTAATACTGCAAACTCATGGTTCACTCGCAATAAATGGAAGAAATTATTACATCTGGATCAAATTCTTAATCAGCAAACGAATGATCAAAGTGTGGAAAAAGAATGGCTCAATAAAGAATTATGGGATGCTATATCCAAGTTGCCAAAAAAGCAGCGTAGTGTTGTGATAATGAGAATTGCAGAGGGACTTTCATATAAAGAAATATCTGTAGTTACAGGTATGTCTGAGGGCACTGCGAAGGTGAATTTTCATCATGCCCTTAATAGATTGAAAGGTGTACTCAATTATGAATGAATTTGAAAAAAACATACTAATGGTGAGCAAAGAAGAGGTTCATACAAACACTGATGAGTTTTTAACGAAATTGCATTCAAGGATACAGGTATCCAAGACCAATCGTCAAACACTATTTGTATCATCGGCAATTGCTTTTACATTTCTCTTTCTCATTATCACTCAATTTGGTGCTCCAGATATTCAAGTAGACTCCTTTTATGATGAGGATATAGAAATGTTATTTGAAACAGATTTTTGGACGATCAAAAGTGATTCTTTGGATCATGATAGTTCCTACACATATGATATAGCTTATTTTCTTTTACAGGAAGGTTATGTATGGGATACTATTGAACTCTTAGATGAATTAGGAATAGAAAAGGAAATATCATTATGAAACATATATTATTATTCATGTTATGTGGTCTTATGGCTCAGGAGAATTGTCGCTATGAAAAAAATCGTTGGGAGGAAGAACCCGCCCGTTCTGAGAGGATGGAAAGTATGGTGATTTGGCGTTTGACAGATCACCTAGAACTTTCTTCTGATCAGGCCGAGAAATTTTTTCCTCGTTTTCGTGAGCATCGGGAAAATATCAAGCAATTAGGAGAAGATGAAAGAGAGATATATGTGTCAGTACGTGAACAGATAGCAGATGATAAAGAACTGTCTAAAGCTGATGTGAAAAAGACCATTGACAGGGTCTCTAAATTTCGTAAGGACAGAGTTGATCTTGAAACAAAATTCGTATTGGGGATGGATGATATATTGACTCCTAACCAGATGGTAAAGCTTGGTGTATTCAAAGAACGTATGATGCATGAGATGAGAGACGAGATGCGGGATAAAAAAGGGAAAAAGAAACATCGTAAGAAAAAAGGAAAAAAGCGTGGATTTCGCAGATTTTAAAAGCAATTATAAACGAAAATAAAATAAGGATTTAAAAAATGAAAAACATAATCATCATAATATCTCTTTCCATTTTCATCATGAATGGATGTGTGGATAATTCATCAATGATGGAAGATACAGAGTCGATTCTTATGGCACTTCTCACTGAGGATGAGGCTGTAGGTGTAGATGGATTTGATTCTGGAGGAGACATGGATCTTGATCACGATGTTGGACTTGAGACAGAAGGTGCGGCACGCACTCTCAGTGATACATTATCCTTTGGAGAAGGGTATAGAATACGATTTGGAAGACAACTGGTCGATCGTGAAAGAACTGTTGAATTTGAGACTGGAGAAGATACTGCCATTGGACTAATTACTCATACGGTCAATGGTGATTTTATAGTTGCTGCGATGGATACCAATCAGAATGCGATCGATTCTCTTAGTTTTTCTAAAGAATTCACAACAGTCCTGAACCGAAAGGTAAGGTTTATTAAAGTGGATGATCCCGCAAGTCCAGACGGGTATAGATGGAAAATCGATGCATTGACCCCTATGGTAGGTGGCTCAGGAGATAAGGTTGCGTTAGTTGATTTATCATTTTACTCACTAACAGATAGCTTAGAGGTAAATGAATTGCTCTATTTTTTTTCTTCAGATGAATTAGGCGATCTTTACATAAACAGGGAATCTTTACCAGTATTTACTTCTTTTAGTAGAGTTGTTGCTTATGCAAATGTGACTAATAATGGTCCAGAATACACTACAGATAATACGGGCATAGGTGAGTGGGTATTCTTGAACTATGGAAGGAATAGTAACCAGAGGGGAAGACGACATCTGCATGATTCAGGCTTATTTTTTGATCAGGTAATGAATGATAATATACACTCAGGTGGTATGAGGGTTCATGGACCTGGACCAGGTCAGATACGAGGTGTGTTCCGGACATTTATAGAGACTGTTGATCTTGCGACCATGTTTGTATCCGATGGTGGATATAACACGAATGTGTGGTCGATTCCATATAGAGTAGAGAGACCTTAAGTCGGTTACTATAAAACAATAAAAACCCGTTAGTTAAAACTAATAGTTTAACTGGTGGTTTTTTTTATTTATATATCTGTGGATCAGAGTCCATTAATCTCTAACTAGGCCAAATTTGTGGATTCTTTAGGTTGTATGGAAAAACTATTGATTTAGCAACGATATTTATAACCAATGATATCTATAATACAGATATATTTTCTATTTCATATTAGGTCAAAAAAAGTTAATGTTTTTAAGTATTACATTAAAAACCTGCTAATCAATTATAAAATTTCGGAACGTTAGCTTCTATTTTTGATTACTGTAATTTATTAAAGTAAGACTTTAATAAAAGTGATTATATATTAATATAAAATACTTTAATTATTTTATTTTATTATTTTAATTTTGTTTTGCTGATCATTGACTGATCAACTTACATTTCATCACATTTTCATCTTGTTTTGCATCTGAATCATAGAAATGCATATTAAATGTTATTAAATAATTGAAATGATAAAAATATTTTTCCATTTTAGTCTATATCTATTCATCTTATCAGGTTGCGAAAAACAATCTATAAATAAAATTTATTTTAATGGCATTATTTGGACAGGAGACAATGATATCTCATCTGCCACTGCGATGGTACTTGAAAAAGAACATTTTATTTTTGTGGGTAAAGATAAAGAAGCATTGGATATGGCAACGGAAGATACAGAATTAATTGATTTAATGGGTCGCTTTGTTACTCCTGGATTTATAGATAACCATGTCCATTTTATTAGTGGTGGATTGCAGCTTTCAAGGATAGACCTGAGTGGAGTTTCAACAAAATCTGATTTTCAAGAGAGAATTGCTTACTTTGATAAGATCTTATTGGAAGATTCTTGGATGATTGGGGGGAACTGGGACCATGAGCTTTGGGGAGGTAGTTATCCAGATAAATCCTGGATTGATGAAGTGGTCCAAAATCGACCTGTTTTTTTAGATAGATTGGATGGACACATGTCTTTAGCAAATAGCAAAGCACTAGAGATCGCAGATATTACTGCAGAAACAATAGATCCTGTAGGGGGAGTTATTATTAGAAATAGTAAAAATGAACCCACTGGCATTTTAAAAGATCTAGCGATGAACTTAATTCTTGATCTAGTTCCTCCAGAATCAGACGTAGAAAAAGATAAGGCCCTTAAAAAAGCAATGGATTATGCCCTTTCACTTGGACTTACTCAAGTGCATGATATGGGATCTTGGGATGATCTCCAGACTTATAAAAGAAATCATGATAAAGGAGAGCTAAAAATCCGAGTGAAGATATACCCTTGGTATACAAATTGGAAAAGAATTATTGAATATGTAAAAAGAAATGGTAGGGGTGATGATTGGCTTCGTTGGGATGGGATCAAAGGCATGATGGATGGTTCCCTTGGTTCTAGGACAGCCTGGATGCATAAACCTTATTTACATGATATAAATTCAAATGATAAAGAGAGTCTGCCTACACTAGGTGTAATTACCATTAAAGATACAACTGATTTTAAGTATCTACTAAGAGAGACAGATAAGGTAGGTATACAGCACGCAGTACATGCAATTGGAGATAGGGCGAATGATTGGATTTTAGATGAATTCAAAAATATTGAGAAGGATAATGGACATAGAGACAGGAGAAGTAGGATAGAGCATTCCCAGCATTTATCAAAAAATGCGATTAAACGTTTTGCAAAACAAAATATTATTCCATCAATGCAGCCCTATCATCTTTTCGACGATGGGTCTTGGGCTCATAAACGAATAGATTACGATCTATTAAGTAGAACATATATATTTAATTCATTAATTAAGAGTGGTGCAAATCTTACTTTTGGTTCTGATTGGACTGTTGCTTCTTTAAATCCAGCTAAAGGTATATATGCGGCTATTACGAGAAGAACTCGAAACGGAAAAAATGAAAATGGATGGTTTCCCGAAGAAAAAATATCAGTAGAAGATGCGTTAAAATGTTATACTATAAATAATGCTTATGCTGCATTTTGGGAGGAAAAGACTGGGTCTATTGCTTCTGGTAAATATGCAGATTTTGTTGTGCATTCTATAAATTATTTGAATGCTGATCCTGAAAAAATTTTAGAATCAAAAGTATTAAGAACCGTCGTAGGTGGTAAAGATTATTTATTTGAATAAATATAGATTTATAATCATAGGATTTAGAAATGCATAGAAAACCTATTTTTTGGATATTGTTAACGATATCATCATTTAGTGGTGTCTTTTATTTTATTGAAAATTTTGATAGTGCATTTCCAGCGTTAACAGTTAATGTGAAAATGAATCGGGAAATGGCTATTCGTGAGGCAGAAAAACTTTCAAGTAAATACAATTGGGGTCCAGAAGAATATAAAAGTGCTATCACTTTTGATGGGAATAGGAATTTACAGACATTTGTTGAGCTAGAGGGTGGTGGTCTTGATACTTTTAAAATGCTTTATTCAGACAGCATATTTTTTCCGTACGTATGGAGAGTAAGACACTTTCAAGAGCAGAACCCCAATGAAGTTTCTATTTGGTTTACCCCTGAAGGATTACCGTATTCATTTAGCCAAAAACTTAGTGAGAACGAACCAGGTAGTGCGCTTAGCAGAGATGAAGCTTTTAAAATTGCGATAGCAAGCCTGAAAGATGAATGGTTTGTAGATATTGGTCAATATGACTTGGTTGATGAATCCGAAAAAGTGCAACCAGGAGGTAGGGTAGATCATACGTTTACCTATCAGCTGTCTAATTTTCAGCTTGGAGAGGATGGATATATAAAATTGAGATTAACCATGCAGGGTGACCGTCTTGGTGAGCTAATACATTTCGCACAGGTACCAGAAGCCCATAAACGTCGATTTAGTGAGATGAGGTCAGCTAATGATACTATTGCTTTTTCAGCAAATATTATCATATATCTATTGTACGGCCTATTAGGCGTAATGGTAAGTATATTTTTCTTAATGCGAACGCGATGGATTTTATGGAGACAGGCTATCATATGGGGAATGATAGTTGGCTTTTTTCAGGTTGCGGTTCAGCTAAACTTTATTCCTATGATGTGGATGGAGTATAACACTGCAATTAGCGAAACAAGTTTTATGATGGAAATCATTTTTAGTATGTTAATATTATTTATACTGCAATCAACTCTTTACGGATTATCATTTGTTGCTGCAGAGAGTCTTACAAGAAAAGCTTTTCCAAATCAAATTCAGTTTTGGAAAATTTGGTCTCCGAATATTGCTAATTCAACTACCGTACTTGGTCAAACATTAGGTGGGTATCTAATAACTGGCGTATTTATGTTCTATGCCATTGCGTTCTATATTTTTGTAACAAAGAATTTAAACTGGTGGTCGCCAGCAGATACCAGTTATGATCCCAATTTATTGGCTGCATATTTTCCTTGGCTTACATCTATCGGTATTTCCTTAGGAGCTGGTTTTTGGGAAGAGTGTTTATTTCGTGCTGTGCCTCTTGCTGGTGCAGCCTTAATTGGTGATCGTTATGGAAAACGAAATTTATTTATTGGTATTGCATTTATTTTTCAGGCAGTTGTGTTTGGAGCGGCTCATGCAAACTATCCTGTTCAGCCTGCGTATGCTAGGGTGGTGGAGTTAATGATACCATCTTTTCTGTTTGCATATATTTATTTACGTTTTGGTTTATTACCTGGAATTATAATGCACTATTCTTATGATGTAGCTATGATATCTTTGCAATTATTTACTGCAGATGTTCCAGGAATTTATTTTCAAAGATTCATGGTGGTCCTATTTCTTTTTATACCACTTTGGGTGATTCTATATTTTCGTTTTAAATCTGGGAAATGGATTATGGAATTACGAAAAATTAAAAACTCTAATTGGCAGGTGCCACCGCCTCCTATAGAAAATGAAGAACCTGTCTTTTATCACTATCCTCAAAAAAAGTCAGTATTTTTTTTAAGAAAAAATTTAATAGTTGTTGGTGTCTTAGGATCATTACTTTGGATATTTTATGGTCATCCTTATACAGATCAGCAATCTATGGAAATATCAAAGACAGATGCTATAAAAATCGCTGATGAAGCATTAACGAATTTTGGATTCTCTCCAGATTCAGCATGGAAAATGGAGTCAAGACTTAACTCTGTCGAGAGACAAATGGATCGATTTGTTTGGCAGGAATATGGGAGAGAAGCTTACCTTGCACTCAGAGGTAAATATTTAAGTTCACCTTCTTGGGAGATACGCTACCGTAAATATTATGGTGATGTAGCAGATCGCGCAGAAGAGTACAAATGCTATGTGAATTATAATGGAGATAAGGTTAATGTTTGGCATCAAATTCCTGAGAGCCGAGTAGGTCTTAGTCTTTCTGAAAAAGACGCTAGATCATTGGTTCTAGATCATATTAAACAAGTGTATGAAATAGATCCTCTTATACATCGTGAGTTGGAGGCAAACTCTTTTAAGAAACCGAACCGTTTAGATTGGCAATTTATCTATGAAGACACCACAACATTTGATTTAGATAAAGGACAATTAAGATTAACGGTTGCATTAGCAGGTGATCATATTACGGGTTCTTTTAGGAGTGTATTTGTTCCAGAAAGCTGGAAGAGATCCGAAAAAGAGAAAGAGTCACGCTGGTTCCCAATAGAATTAATATTAGGTCTTTCAATGACACTCTCACTTGCATATGTTGTTGTTTTTGGTACCATCAGTTGGAGTAAAAAGAAATTTAATACTGGGCTATTTAAAAAAATATTGTTTCTTTTTATTGGTATTGGTTTGTTCCAATTATGGAGTGGGTTACCTATGCAATTATTTAATTTTAAAACAGAGCAACCGTACTCTGACCAATTATATCAGGCAATAATTATGGGTGCATTGGTTCTTTTTTTAGGCTCTTTATTAAAAGCAATTATTATTAGTTCTACTAAGGACATGGTAGCGTATGGCGGTAATAGAATACATAAACCTGTATTGTGGGATGGTGTTTTTGTTGGGCTCTTTCTGGTTGGGGGGTATGCTGTAATTAATACATTATTTCCAACTTTAGGCTCTAACCTAGGTAATTACTCTCCTTTAAATGAAAAAGTAACACTATGGGGACAGCTTTATGCTTCGGTATCTGGGTATGTAAACATTGTTATAGGCGCTTTATCAATAGTGATTTGTTTGAATGTAATAACAAAGAATTGGCAAAATAAAATTCCCATTGGCATTTTATATACATTGCTTATTGGCTTTTCGGTGATATCACAGAATCGTGGTGCTTTTGAATCTATTATATTGTTTTTATTTATTGGATGTAGTTGCTCAGCTATTTTCTTGTTATTATATATAGATTTTATTAGATATAATCCTTCACTAATTCCAGTCATATTTGGGACAATGAACATTGTAATTACTATTACAAGTGGTTCATCAAATTTATATGCGGGGCATTTAATAGGAGCATGTGTCTGTTCTATATTTATAGCTGGTTTTTCATATTTGTGGTATCAATTATTGGAGGATAGTTAGGCTTCTTTCAATAATCCTAATTAATCTTTAAGTACATTAAAATATTATAAATTTTAAAAGATGAAAAAATGGAAAACATATAACTCTCAATTAGTTAATGGCTCCTATGATTCTATTGTTATCGGTTCTGGTATTGGAGGACTATGTACAGCGGCTCTCCTTAGTATGCAAGGCCAAAAAGTTTTGGTTTTAGAGAAGCACTTTAAAATTGGTGGTTGGACTCATACTTTTAAAAGAAATAATTATGAGTGGGATGTTGGATTACATTACATAGGTCAGGTAAATAACACCAATTCAATAGTTAGAAGGTTATTTGATTTGATATCAGAAAGCAAACTAGAATGGTGTCCTATGGATAATAACTATGATAGAATAATATTTCCTGATAATGCTTATGACTTTCGTGCACCTAGAACCCAATTTATTGATGACATGATTAATTATTTTCCGAGAGAAGAATCTGCTATTTTATCATACATGAAGCTTATGGATGATGTGGTAAGCAGTTCTAGGAATTATTTTAGTCAAAAAGCATTATCTGGATTATTTGATACTGTATCCTATCCATTTATGACAAGGAAATTTTTTAAATATTCTGATAAAACAACTCTAGACGTTTTAAACAGTTTAAGTCAGAACAAAGAATTAATTGGTGTGCTTACAGGACAATGGGGTGACTATGGCTTGCCACCATCAAGAAGTAGTTTTGCGATGCATGCAATGGTAGCACGACATTATTTGGATGGTGCTAGCTATCCTAGTGGAACTTCAAGAAGGATTGCGGAAACAATTTCAGATGTAATTGAAAAAAATGGTGGAAGTCTTGCGGTAAATGCTGGTGTGAGAGAGATAATTGTTTCTAACCATAGATCAGTCGGGGTATTAATGGAAAATGGTGATAAAATTGATTCTAGGTATGTTATTAGTGGTGCTGGAGTAGTTAATACGTTTACTAATATGTTAGGAGGGAACAGCGCGAAGGAAATTTCTGTGGTACAAAAAATGAAAACCATTCAGCAGACTAAGAGTTATGTATGTCTTCATTTGGGACTAAACCAATCAGCAACAGATCTTAAAATAAAAAATACAAACTTATGGATATATCCAGGATATGATCATGACAATGCAGTTGAAAAATATATTCAAAACCCTGAATCGGAATTCCCAGTTGTATATGTTTCTTTTCCATCTGCAAAAGATGATTCATGGAACGAAAAACATCCCAATACCGCAACAATTGAGGCAATTACTTTAAGTAGAATGAGTTGGTATGATAATTGGAATTCATTGAAATGGAAAAAACGTGGCGATACATATGAATATCATAAACAAGAATTATCTAATAGAATTCTTGAGACTGTTCTAAAACATGTAGATGGCATAGAAAACCATATTGATTATAATGAATTATCAACACCGCTTACTGTTAGGGATTTAGCTAACTATCCTAAAGGTGAAATGTATGGACTAGATCATAGCCCCGATCGATTTAGGCAGCGTTGGCTTCGTCCAAATTCAGGAATTAAGAATTTATTTTTTACTGGACAGGATATTACAACAGTTGGTGTTTCGAGTGCACTTTTTTCTGGTCTCCTTACTGCATCAACGGTATTAAATAAAAATTTATTCGGCTTACTTAAAAAATAATTTTTTCGATTGAAGCTCTTTATAATTTTATCACTACATGTATTACTTATCGCAAAAACAAAACCTATTAGAGGCTATATCGTAGGAGAGGATTTAAATGCGATAGAAAACGTAAGAATTACTTCTTTGCCTTCAAAAACGATTACAAGTACAAAAGCTGAAGGTATCTTTAATTTTTTGATTCCGATTAAGGATAGACAATTAATTATTAGCAAACAAGGCTATCATTCTGATACACTAAATGTGATTTTATTTAAAAATAATACACGTTTAATTTTAAAAGAATATATTGTTGATAATCCCCTTGATAATATAAATCAATATATAACGTTTATTGTTTCTCGAAGAGATAAAAATTTATTTCATTATCCTCTTGAAAATTTTTATATGAGTGGATACGGAAATTTAAAGTCGATATTATTAGAAAATAGTGCAATTACTTTAAAACCTGGATTGGATGGTTTAGAGTCTATTTCACTTAGAGGGATTACGCATCTTGATATGGATATTTTATATGATGGAATCAAATTTGATGGATTGGTAAATCCATTAATGAATGCGTCTATAACACCTGAGTTAGCTGTATCTGATCTGGTTATTTCAAAAGGAGGGCACTATAAGCTTACCGCATCACAAGGCGCAATTAATTTCATCCCTAATATCTCCTATGATAATAAATTTTCATTTAATATTAAAAAAAGTCATATTGATCTGAATTCGAGTTTTGACGGATACGCCTCTCTGGGATATAAATATGGTGCAATAAATGGAAGCTGGGCAACCAATGAAATTGCAGTAGCATATGAGGATACAAGCGCACCAGAAGTGTTCACGCAAATTGATCGAAATGCATATAATATTGCATATACAAACGCAAAGAATTTAGATGTTCGTTTTATGAGTTTTGATAATTTGAAAAATTACTCAAATCAAAGAACATTTGGTTCATCGTCAGATTCAATTAGAAATAAAATTTTTAAATTTAGTCAGTGGAGTCCTTTGACTGGCTTGATTACAATTTTTGGGTCATATCAACAAAATCAAGGTCAGAGTTATTTTAATAGTGATACAATCTTGAATGATAATAGTATGACTGGATTTGGAATGTCACTTGAAAAAGATTTTGGAAACTCAACCTATACATTTTCAACACTCACAAATTTATTAGACATAGATTATATTTTTAACTCTGATAGCATTCTTTCTGATAGGCAAAATTCAATTTTTTCTGGATCAGCAAAGTATTATTTTACGAAAAAAAGTCGATTTATTTATTTAAAGGATTTCAGTGTTGTTTATACGAAAGAGAGAACAACAGATATGAGGAAAAAAGAATCACCTTACATATTAAAATCCAATTATTGGGATAATAATAATTTTCAATTAAGAGGTAGCTTTATGAGTGAAAGGTTTCCTAGAATTTCTTTGTTCTATATAAATATGGGAAATGTTTTTAGAACTCCAAGTGTTGATGAAGTATTAAATAATAGATTACGTATTATAAAATTGAAAAATAAAGTATTACCAGAGCAAAATACAATGGCTGAAATGGGTTTTGTTTTCAACAGCAAAAAATCATCTAATCAAAGCAATTATCAAATTGAACTTTCCAATTTTTTTCATAATTATAAGAATAAGATCCAAAGAGTTTTAGTGTATGGTTCACCATTAAATTATCCATCAAATAGTGGTAATGTTAATATTTATGGATTTAATTGTAGTATCAAATATCAACCCAAATATAATTGGATTGATTTTGAGACTATATTCACAAATTATTCTATCCCCGAACTATCATTTTTTTCATTGCAGCCTCGTACGATATTAAAACATCATACGCATATAAAAACAAAATATTTTAATGTATTACTTATGATGAGAAATGAAGGAGAAAAATATTTTACGCTAAGGAAAAGTAGTGGAATCTTAGAAGATATTAAATTAGGGTCATCTAATTATCTGAGTGTAATGGTCTATAAAAATATAAATTATAAAATTCTTAATCTAAATTTCAATCTGCTGGGTGAAAATTTGCAATCCAATAAATTAATTATAAATGAATTGAATATTTATGATAACAAATATTCAATTAATATAAATGTTTCAATAATCTAAAATATGTAAAAAATGTAATTCTTTTTTAAAATAATTGAATTTGGATATTTTAATAAGCATGAGTTATTATAATTTCACGCTCTTTAATTCATCAAATTTACGGAGTTTTAATATTATGTCAGAAAATGTATATGAATTTACAGACCAGAATTTTGATACTGATGTTCACGATTCAACGCAACCAGTTTTAATTGACTTTTGGGCCGAATGGTGTGGCCCATGTAAGGCAATTGCTCCAGTTATTGAAGAAATTGCAAGTGAATATAAAGACAAAGTGAAGGTTGGTAAGGTCGATGTAGATCAAAATCAAAATATAGCTATGAAATATGGAGTGAGGAGTATTCCCACACTTTTATTAATACAAAATGGCAAAGTAGTTAATCAGATTGTTGGTGCAGTTCCAAAAACAAATATTACAGATATTTTAGATAAAATTATTTAATGTAACGATATAATTGTCAATGAAACATAAAGTGATAATAATTGGCTCAGGTCCTGCAGGACTTACTGCAGCTATATATAGCGCAAGGGCAAACTTAAAACCTTTAGTGTTTGAAGGTTCTCAGCCAGGTGGACAGTTAACTATTACAACAGATGTTGAAAATTATCCAGGCTTTCCTAATGGTATCATGGGTCCAGAGATGATGGATGATTTTAGAAAACAAGCACAAAAGTTTGGTGCGGAATGTTTATTCCAAACGGTTGATAAGGTTGATTTAACTAAACAACCTTTTACAGTTTGGGCAAATAAAGAAAAATATTTTTCAGATACTATAATTATATCTACAGGTGCTTCTGCAAAATTACTTGGATTGGAATCAGAAAAAAAACTAATGGGCAATGGTGTCTCTGCCTGTGCTACATGCGATGGCTTTTTCTTTAAGGATAAGAAAGTAGTGGTGGTTGGTGGCGGAGATTCTGCAATGGAAGAGGCTACCTTTCTTACTAAGTTTGCTTCAGAAGTTGTAATCATCCATCGAAGAGAAGAATTTAGAGCATCAAAAATCATGTTACAAAGAGCAATGGAAAATTCAAAAATATCAATAAAATATAATACGATTGTAAAAGATATCCTTGGTACTGAAAAAAATGGTGTTGAATTTATTGAGATCGAAAATGTTTTAACAAATGGTATTAGCCAACTTAAATGTGATGGTGTTTTTATGGCAATAGGACACACTCCTAATACAAAACTTTTTAATGGAAAATTAAATCTTGATAGTAAAGGATATATAATAACTAAACCAGGTTCAAGTTATACTAATATAGAGGGTGTTTTTGCTTGTGGAGATGTCCAGGATAGTATTTATAAACAAGCGGTTACTGCTGCAGGCTCAGGTTGTATGGCTGCAATTGATGCAGAAAGGTGGTTGGAAACTTAGATAGTTAGATCTCATAATGATGCTTCTTTAAGGAAGAAAAATAATTGATTCGAAAAGGATTAGATAATGGTAAAAACGAAAAGATTAATATTTAAAATGAATGATTTGAAAAAGGATTATGGTCAAAATAATATTTTAAAAGTTAAGAAACTCGAAATTCATCCTGGTACTATTTATGGAATTGTAGGTACGATTGGAAGTGGAAAAACTACCTTATTAAATCTTTTGGCAGGGCATGATAAAGAATCAAGCGGTACATTGCTTTATGATGGGAATTCTTATAAGAAAAACTGGCTAGGGAATATTAAAAAAAACGATAATATTTTCAGCACAAATGATCCAATCCACAATGGAATTGGAAAAACAATTGCCAACTATATATCATATAAATTTCCAAAGAAAAAGAATTTAATTGAGAACAGATATTTTAAAAAAAGTAGATTTAAAAACTTATTGTCAAGAAAAATTAATGATATATCTCCTGGCGAATTAAATTGGTTAGGGATGATTCTCGCTTGCGAATGTGATCCTAGAGTTTTATTAATTGATGATTATGGAATATATTTTAATGCCTCTATGGAGCAGGAATTTAGAAACCAAGTTATAAAAATGAATCGTTCACTTGGAACGACTGTTATCCTTGCTGCACCTTCAGAAATATATTTAAAACACTTTGTATCTGTTTTGATATTTTTAGATCATGGACATATTTCTAGAATTCGAACAGGATACTCAAAAAATTCAAAAAAAGATCAAGGTCGGAAAAAATATAATACAAAAAAACATAAACGAAATAATAAAAGATAATAATAGTATTATTATTCCTCTTATTAATTTAAAAAATATATATAATCTAAACTATAAACTGGTTTTTATATCCTTTACTGTATCTGTTTCTATATTAGACTCTCAACCTGATTCAAATTTTGATCCATTTGATTGGGTATTATATAAAGGTAGTGGCCCAATAAAATCGATTTCTGAAGGTTTTACATATATTTATTTAGGTACTGAAAGAGGAGGCGTCAAAAGGTTCAACATGTTTGGAAATTATTTTGATGATCCTATTACTACTGCTCAAGGATTGGAAAGTAATGAGATTACAGCAATCCATTTTGATAAAAGTACGGGTTTTATTTGGGTCTCATCATTAGATCATATCCAATATTCATTTTCAAGGGAAGGTGATTGGTATCCAATCTCTTTAAAATCTATTGGACTTTCGAATTCTGATAAAATAACCCAGATCGGTTCTTCGAGTGACTATATTTGGTTAAAAGCGCGATCCTCTTATGTCAAATTAGACCATTCTTCAGGTATTTTAATTGGAATTTATCCATACCCTGATGATATAAATATTATATGGAGCAGTGAGAAGTATAAAGGCCAGAATGATATAAAAGATATTATTTCTCAATATACAATATTAGATGGATGGATCATTAATGGTGATGAGCTTATTAATAGAATTGGTAGAAGAGTGCAAATATCTAGTGGTTTAATTAGTCAACATGGAGATGTTTATTTAGGTTCGGAAGATGGAACTATTTTTCATGGTACAAAAACAATGGAAACTTTTTCACCAATTTTCTCTGATATTTTCAATACAGATGTCTCAGCATTATATAATCAGGGAAATTATTTATGGATAGGAAGTCAAAATTTTATTCAAGCAAAAGGGATTTCAAAACTAGATATGAGTAATCTAGAATCCTTTCATTATCTTTTTGAAGAAACAATAAATATGTATCCAACTCCGATTTATTCTTTATACCATACTGGAAAAGAATTGTATGCAGGAGGTAATGATTTAGTTCTTTATTATAATAGTAATAAGGGATATTGGAGGACTTTAGATGAATCTCAAGGAGTCCCTGGTGGAATTGTATGGGATTTATGTGCTACTGATTTTCATTTATGGATAGGCTCTTCCAAAGGGATTAAAAGGATGGATATTGGTTCAAATTTTTCTGATCAGATTGGTATTGAGCAATATTTTGATCAAATACCTGTTTATGATATTGAGAATATTGAAAATGAAATATGGATTGGTGCAAGTTCAGGTTTATTTATTTATTCTTATGATAATCCTAAGCTAATGCGAGCTACTGATTTTAAAAACAAGCGAATTATAAGAAATTTCAATAAGATTACATCTATAAAACGTTTTAATAATGATGTATATGTTGCTGGTAGGATGGGAATAGCAAAATTTAATATAGATGAGAAAGAATGGGATAATCTCGTATTACCTGGTATATATAGAAATGAAATTGTCCAATCAATGGCTATTAATGAAAAATTTATTTTTTTAGGTACACGTGAGGGTCTTACCAGAATAAACAAACGCACTGGATTAGTAAGAGATTATAATTATAATTTTATAGGTGGAATAAATGATATATTTTTAGAGGAAAGTTTGATATGGTTAGGAACGACAAATGGTTTGGTAAAGTTTAAATGGAAAAAAGATTTATGAAAAACCTATTAATTTTATTTTTCTTATTTGTTATTATTAATGAATATATAGTTGCTCAATTTGTATCTCGAGACTCAAAAAACAGAGCTAGAATTAATAATTTTAATATATCACCTTTTATTGTTGCTAAAGATCAAGATTCTATAAAAATAATTACATTTTTAGAATTTCCGTATTCAACTTTGCAATTTATAAAAAAAGAAAATAGATATATTGCATCATATCAAGCCTCTATTGGTCTTGGAATAAAAGGTGAATTACAAAGAGAGCATAAAGATTGGGTTGACTCTATTGTGGTTGATGATTATGCTGATTCAAAGGCTACATATAAGAGCCGTAAACACTTTTATACATTTGTAGTATCTAAAGATTATAATTATCACATAACTGGGGAATTACAAGATTTAGACACAAGAAAAAAAGGGACTAATAAAAAAGATGTGGTTTTAAATATAAATAATGATAATCCTATATTGTTAAAACCAAATTTTTTAATGGATTTAAGTGGTGATTGGGGTTTCGAAAATGGGAAAATACCTACTCATGGGAAAAAGGTAAGTGAATTAGGTAGAGGTATTGATTTAAATCTTAGTGGATTTATTGATCATGGGGCTTTTCAAATCGAAATATTTATAACTAATACATTTAGTAATGATTCATTAATAATAAAAGATGAATATCAAGGTGAGCAAGGCTATTTTATCCAAAATATTTTTATTCCAGCAAATATAATAAATGGCATAAAAAATGATTTCACTATTAAGATTAGTCAAAATTCTAGAACAGATAAAAAAAACATCACTTTTTCTATTTTAAAAGCTGGAATATCTAGGCATGTTGAAAATATTGATATAGCATTAAAACAAATGAGATATATTTTACATGATAAGAAAAATTTTATGCCTGATAAATCAAAGAAAAAAGATAAAGAAAAATTATTTTATGCACTTTGGAAGGACTTTGACCCAACTCCAGGCACTGACCACAATGAACTCATGGAAGAATATTATAGACGTGTAGCATACGCAAATGAAAACTTTGATGGTTGGCAGCCTGGGTGGGAGACTGATCGAGGCATGATATATATATTATTTGGGCCGCCTGATGAAATAAAGCGGACTAACCCATCAATGTCTAGCTCTGCGTTATATCAGGTTTGGAGTTATTACAAGGTAAATAAACAGTTCGTCTTTAAAGATCAAAATGGTTTTGGAGACTATAGACTTAATAATCCATTAAATTATTTGGATATGTGAATATTTATATAATATTAAAATTTAATAAATAGTATTATGACTTTATTGCAATGATATAAAATAAAGTTTAGTATTTAATAATTTATTAATTAAGGATTTAGGTATAAGAGATTTAATAAAAATAAAATGTCTGGTTAGATGTAACCTAATTTCTTTGTAAGTTTAAAATAATAAATTCAAATTTTATAGTTATATATATGAAATCAATCTCATTCCCAAGCTTTGTTAACTGGATATCTGGTGATGTTGCTATTGATCTAGGCACTGCTAATACTCTAATTTGGATGAAAGGTCGAGGTATAGTAGTAAATGAGCCTTCTATTGTTACAAGAAATGTACATGATGATAGTATAGTAGCAGTTGGAGAAGAGGCAAAAGCTATGCTTGGAAAAACGCACAGAGAACTTGAGACTATTCGTCCACTGCAAGATGGTGTTATTGCTGATTTTAGAATGACAGATGGAATGTTACAGGGTTTTATTCGTAAAATTAATTTAAATCGTTTATCGCGTCCCCGTATGGTTATTTGTGTTCCCTCCGGAGTCACAGAAGTAGAAAGAAGAGCGGTCAAAGATTCTGGTGAACGTGCAAATGCTAGGGAAGTATATTTAATAGAAGAGCCTGTCGCAGCTGCTATAGGTATAGGTTTAGATATAAGCAAGCCAATAGGAAATATTATTGTTGATATTGGAGGTGGAACAACAGAAATAGCTGTTATCTCCCTTAATGGTGTGGTGACTAAAGAAACAATAAGAATAGCTGGAGATGAAATGGATGAGGCCGTACTACAATGGTTTAGAAACGAGCATAAGTTAGAAATTGGTTTAGGTATGAGTGAAAAAATTAAAAAGACAGTTGGCTCTGCAATGAAAATGAAATCAGCAGATATTGCGGTTAAAGGTCGAGATC
Organism: Fidelibacterota bacterium; assembly: GCA_002708715.1. Lineage (GTDB taxonomy): Bacteria > Fidelibacterota > Marinisomatia > Marinisomatales > UBA1611. The sequence continues at coordinate 18,015 of PAPB01000039.1, forward strand.
TTGTTTCTGGTATACCTAAAACAATTGAAGTCTCATCAGATGAAGTTAGACTCGCACTTAAAGATCCTGTTAATCAAATTGTTGAAGCTGTAAAAAGATGTCTTGAGCAGACACCTCCTGAACTTGCAGCTGATATTTTAGAACGTGGTATCATCCTTGCAGGAGGTGGTAGTCTTTTAAAAGGTATTGATCAAATAATTAGAGAACGTACTAATGTGCCAGTAAATGTTTCAGAAGATCCTCTTTTATCTGTTGTTAAAGGTACTGGCATGGTTTTGGAAAATTTAAAAAAATACGAAGCTGTTTTACTCTAGGAGTTTATGTACGGGATTTACCTTACAATTGTAAAACACAAAGATCATTTTACTTTTGCCGTATCTCTTATTTTTTCTCTTTTTTTACTCATGAATAATGATAATCCACATATGAGCGTTATAAGGGGAAAGGCAGCTGAGGGTATTTCTATTATTTCATCTCCGTTTTCTTGGGTGCAATCTCTAATGTTTCTTGAAAAAGAGAATCAATATCTTCGTGAAAAAAATTTAGTTTTATCTTTAAAAGTAGAATCTATGCTTAATCTTGAAAATGAAAATCAAGAATTATTAGAAATGCTGGATTTTAAAAAAAAGAGAAAATTAGTCATTAAATCTGCTAAGGTTGTCAATAAAGGTGTTCAGCCAAACTTGCTTTCTATTATTATTGATAGGGGTTTAATAGATGGTATTAAAACTAATCAAGCAGTTTTAACACCAAAAGGTGTAGTAGGAAAAACTATTCAGGTAAGTGAGAATGCGACTATCGTACAATTAGTTTCGGATGCAAATTTTCGTTTAAGTACAAGAATTATCCCTAGTGGAGCAACGGGTATTTTACGTTTTATTAATGGTGGAACAGCTCAAATAAGAGAAGTGCAAAAAAATGTTGATATAAATATCGGTGATAAAGTTGTTACATCTGGATATAGTGATATATACCCAGCGGATCTGCCAGTCGGAACTGTAAATGGTGTTTATCAGCATAGAGGGAGTTTCCAAAAAGTCGTCAATGTAACACTATCTAATGATTTGAATGCTTTTCAATATGTTTTTATCATTACTGAGCAATATCATGAATTGGAATAAATTTTTTATTCCTGGGTTATTGGTATGGCTTTCTCAGCTAACTATTGCAAATCTATTAATTATTGATACTGTTCGGCCTGATTTTATTTGTATAATAATTTTGTATTGGGCTGTGCAAAATGGAAGATTTATTGGTACCATCTTAGGATTTATTTTTGGAATCATTTTTGATCTTTCTGGTACTGCAAATTTTTTTGGTATATCACCACTAATTTATTCAGTCACTGGATACTTGAGCGGTAACCTTTATGGAGTATATACAAAATTGAATCCATTGTATTATTATTTAGTTTGGATTATTATATTAGTTTTCCAATTTTTAATTTTTTGTATTATAAATTATCAAGAAATATTATTTATTGATTTTGGTTTATTTATTGGCAAATGGATTGGGACATCGCTATATACTATTATTTTTGTAATAATATTACAATTTATATATCCTTTGAATAGATTAAAATAATGTTAAAAGCTGAAAATATTGCATCAATTAAACAATATTATTTTGCATTAGGTGTCTTATGGTTATTAATCACGATATTATTATTAAGATATTTTCAATTGCAGATTTTAAACTTTGATCAATATTCAAAAAAAGCAAATACTAATAGAATTAGGAAAGTTACGCTCTCAGCTCCTAGAGGTCTCATATTAGATAGGAATGGTGAAATACTTGTTGATAATCATCCTACTTATATATTAAATGCAATTCCTGGAGAATTAACAAAAAAAGAAGAAAGTTTTCAATTTGTAGCAAAAGTTATAGGTATTGATTCAAGTGTAATTGCAAATAATTATAAAAAATATTACAGAGGCAGATTCATCCCTACTAGATTAGTGAAGGATTTAACTTTTGAGCAAATTGCAAAAATTGAAGAAAATAAATTAGATGTTGAAGGTATTTATTATCAGCAGTTTCCTGAAAGAGATTTTCCATCAATAGTTAAAGCTTCACATATTTTAGGGTATGTAAAAGAGGTAGATAAGGCTATACGTAATTCTTTAAATAAAAAGAATGAATACGAATTAGGGGATGTAATTGGTTGGAGTGGCCTTGAGAAAAAATATGAACAATCTTTAAAAGGTAAACATGGTGTTCAATTTTTTCAAGTTGATGCTTTTGGTAGAGAAGTTGGATTTGTTAATGAATTTCCGCCACAAAATGCTGAACCAGGAAAAGATATTTCAACAACAATAGATTTAAATATTCAAAAGTATCTTGAAAATGTAATGTATGGAAATAGAGGAGTAATTATTCTGGGGATACCAAAGACTGGTGAAATATTAGGAGCTGTTAGCATGCCAGACTTTGAACCAGATCTGTTTACTGGTAGGATAACTGAAAAAGATTGGAAAGATATTTTAAATCATCCAGATAAGCCTCTGGTTAATAGATTTAATCAAGGGCTTTATCCACCAGGGTCTATTGTTAAGATGATTACAGAGGCAGTATTATTGGATAATCCTAATTTTGATCCGTTAATTGAATATAATTGTGAAGGAGCTTTCCAGTTTGGTGATAGAGTTTTTGGATGTTGGAATATCAAAGGTCATGGAAAACTAAACTTAAGTTCAGCAATAACAAAGTCTTGTGATATCTACTTTTATAAAACTATTAAATATTATGATTTTGATGAATTAGCAAAATATTATAAACTATTTGGTTTTGGAAAACTTACAGGTATAGATATCCAGGGTGAGTCAAAAGGAGTTGTACCCACTACTCACTATATGAATAAAAGATATGGTAGATTTGGTTGGAGTAAAGGTGCTTTATTAAACTATTGCATAGGTCAAGGAGAAGTACTAGTCACGCCTATACAAGTCTTTAATTATATCAATTTGTTAGCGACTATGGGCAATTCTTACAAACCTCATTTTTTAAAAAAAGAAAGATCAAATACTAATGATACACTTATTTTATCAAATCATATATGGGAAAACATTATTACAGATATGGAGAGAGTGGTATATGATGATGAAGGTACTGGCAAGAGTGCAAACCCATCATATCCAAATGCTAAAATTTTTGGTAAAACAGGAACGGCTGAAAATCCTCACGGAGAAGATCATGCATGGTTTGTTGGTTGGATGAATTTTCAATCAGAGCAATACTCTATTGTAATCCTTCTAGAAAATGCTGGGTCTGGCGGTACTGTGGCCGCTCCTATTGCAAAAGAAATTTTTAATAACATAATAAATAAAAATTCAAATTCAAGTTGAGAATATTAAAATTAATTAATCAAAAAGAATTCCCAGTGATATTAATTTGGTCTATTGCTATTTTATCTGCTATAGGCTTAATTATTTTAAAAAGTATATCTAATCATCATCCAAATGATTTGATCTTCACACCATTTTTTAAACAGGTGATTTTTTTGATTCCAGCTATAATTGTTTTGTTTGCAACTCTTATTATTCCAAGATATTCTATTCATAAATATTCATATTTATTATTTATTTTTGGAATTATAATTGTTGTTTTGCCATTTTTTGGTTCTCCTCATGCTCGCACCTATAGATGGTTAGATTTGGGACTGCCATTTGCAATACAAACAAGTGAATTTGCAAAAGTATTTACCACTCTTACTTTAGCTAGGTATCTATCGGATCATACTTTAGAAATGAAAAACTTTTCATCAATTATAATCCCTATATTCATTGCGCTAACACCGACAATAATTGTAATGAATCAACCAGACTTAGGTACAGCTATTGTTATGATGACACCTTTATTACCTATGTTATACTGGGCTGGAGCTAGGCCTTTTTATCTTTTTTTGATTTTAGCACCTATTTTTAGTATGCTTACTGCTTTTCATACTTTGTCATTTTCTTTTTGGGCTTTAATTCTTGGCTCAGTAATAATTTTTGCAAGGCCTACATTATTTTTATCTCTTTTTTTATTTTTTGGGAATATTTTTCTTGGTCTTTTATCACCCTATGCTTGGAATACTTTATCTCTATACCAGCAAAATAGGATTTTAACATTTTTAAATCCAGAAAAAGATCCATTAGGTGTTGCATATCAAATTATACAAAGTAAAACTGCAATAGGTTCAGGTGGATTATTAGGTAAAGGTTGGGGGCAGGGTACTCAAACTCATTTAAAATTTTTACCTGTGCAAGAATCTGATTTTATACTGTCAGTCATAGGTGAAGAATTAGGTTTTGTAATGATTGCTATCCTATTAATTTTTACTGGTTTTTTTATAATGCAGATTATAAAATTTTCTTTTTTATCAAAAGATCGATTTTCTAGCCTTGCATTAATTGGAATAGCTACAATTTTTTTAGCACATGTTTTTGTAAATACTGCTATGACTGTTGGGCTAATTCCAGTTAAAGGTTTACCCTTCCCATTTATTTCTGCAGGAGGTTCATTTTTCATTACCAGTTTTATGATGACTGGAATAGTGATTAAATTGAGCGTTAATTACACAGATTGATAAATTTATTTGAAGAGAAGTTATAAGTCGGTAAATTTAAAGACTATTGCCTAATTAAAAAGGGTCTTATAATGTCATATCGCTTTAAATATTTCTTAAGGTTTCTGATTTTCACTTTATTTATGTGCTATTCAGCCTTTGGGCAAAATAAAGATGTTGGACGTGAGTTGAAAAGGTTAAACGCTAAAATAGATAGAGTTAGAGTGATGGTCGATTCTTTAGAACTAGATAACCAAATTTTATTACCTGAACTAATGTCTGCATTTCGTCAAGCAGTAAAAAGTAAGGCGCAACAAGATTCAATTACTCTAGTAGTCTTGAAGAGATTAAATACCTTAAGCAATAAAATAGTTAACCTTGAAAACCAATCTAGATATATGGATAGTACGGCTTTAGAGATATTTAATAAGCTTGTTTTGGTTGAAAATAAAATTATTACATTGACAAATAGCTATAATGAGATGGCGCGACTTAAGTCTGGTGAACCAATTTCTTCTGAACCTCAATTTAATAATGCTCAATATAAAGAAACATATATGAAGAGTTTAGGGCACTTTCAAAATCAGAATTTTAAAAATGCAATAAGTGGATTTAAAGAACTTGTAAAAGCAGATGCCACAAATGATTTAGCTGATAATAGTCAATATTGGCTGGCAGAATGTTTTTATTCACAAAAAGATTTTAAGAGAGCAATTGCTGAATTTGAAAAAGTTTTTACTTATCCTGGTACTGATAAAGATGATGACGCTCAATTAAAGATTGGCTTAGCTTACCAAAGCATTGGAAATATTGATAAAGCTCGAGAAGAATTTCAAAGATTTATAGACTATTTCCCGGGTAGTGAATATTATCCAAAAGCAAAAGAAGCGATTAAGCAATTATCTATTAACTAAATTATATATCCTTTATCATGCCAAAAAAGTTATACTTTGTTACTACTGAGATTATTCCATTTGCTAATGTAACATCACTAGCAGATTTTTCTACAAAATTGCCGCTTGTTCTACAGGAAAGTGGACATGATATAAGAACTATTATTCCAAAATATGGTTATGTCAGTGAGCGTAAATATATATTAAGGGAAGTTATTAGGCTTCGAGAAATCCCTTTTAAATTTAATGGTGAAGATTGTGTAACTAGTGCAAAAAGTGCATTTATTCCAAAAACTAGAGTGCAAGTTTATTTTCTTGAAGACGAATATTGGTTTAAACCATTAACTAACTTGGTATACAAATCAAAAAATGGACGTGTTCTTGGAGATAATGCTGAAAGATATAGTTACTATTCTAAAGCCGTTTTAAGTACGCTTCCCCATTTGTTTTGGACTCCTGATATTTTTATTTGTAATGGTTGGCAAAGTGCAATGATCCCTGGTTTGTTTAAAAAACATTATGATGGAATTAATCAGTTTTATAAAAATATTCAAACCATTATGCTTATACATGATTCAAATGAACATGCTAATATGTCAAGAAAGGATTTAGAAAATGCGGAAATCCCTATACATAAATCATTAAAAGGTGACGAGTTAAATATTTATGATGTCGCTTCTTTTTCATGCGATCATATCGTAGTACTTGACAGGCCATCTAATGTGTTATCGAAAAACTTACTTAATCAGCCTGGTATATCTGCCAATAAGAAAAAACTATCTGTAATTAAATGTTCCGATGATGAAATGCCGGATTATTTTAAAATTGCAGAACAAATGGATCAAATTTTTAAGAAACTTCCCAGCTGATCTTTCATATAAAATCATATGAAAACTCTTTACCTTTTTTCTCGAATTATTTTAACAATTTATGTATTAGTATTATCATTTAATTGTTCCGAAGAACCAATTAGTGCTAACCTTGATCATAATTTAATGATTGATACTTTAACAATTACTGAAATTTCTTTATCAAATTATAATGTGGCACCAAACTTAGCAACCAATGAAAGATTATATGTCGGTTCGAAGGATGGAATAAATATCCCATACTCTTTTTTCAAAATGGCAGCATCTAATTATTGGTTATACCATTATGATTCTTTAATTACGATTGATAGTGTTTGTTTTAAATTGTATTCTAATGATAGCATGTTAGCTATCGGGACATCACCAAATCTCTTTTTTAGTCCTGATTCTTTTTTTAATGAAAATTTAAGTACGTATCTTGATTATGATGGATTTAATACAGAAGGATGGCATGATATGGGGCCTCCAGATTCAGTCGTAATCGGTTCTGACACAAATTCTTTTTATGCATCAACAGAATTAAATTGGCGAATTGACTCACTAATGAATTTTTTGGCGGACACTCTTGATTCAAATTTAAATCGAACTTTTCTTCTAAAATATGTTAATAATGATTCAAACTTTATTGAATTATATAGTGAGGAAGCTACAATTGAGGAAAAGGATCCTAAAATTATTATTTATTATCGTCAAACAAGCTTTTTAAATGACTCTTTAATTATTGACACAACTTTCAAACCCATTTATGGTAATGGAGATCTATCAATTTTTGATCTTAGTACTGTTAATTTTCCAACAGATGATTTAATCTTATCTAACGGATTAGGTAAAAGAGCGGTATGCAGTTTTTCTTTTCCTGAAGACATAATGCCTGAAGGAGCTATAATTAGAAAAGGAAACCTAATATTGTCAATTGATTCAACTGCTATTTCAAGTAATTTTAATATTATTATTGATCCTATTGAAAGTGACACTTCTGTATCTGCAGATAGTGTAAGTGTTTATATGGAAGATCCATACAATACTATTGGATACCCCTATCGATTGTCAAAAGAGATTGAGAATAATAAATATAACGTTGCTATAAAAAATTTTTTACAGAATATTTTTATGGGCAATGAGAAAAATTTAGGATTTAAAATTGTTGCAGATGAAAAAAATAATCCTTTTGAATCTATTAGGTTTATTATGAATGATCCTATCAAGCCACCAAAAATTGAGATTGTATATGTATACAATAAAGAAGATTAACTTTTTAATATTTCTAGTTTTGATATCTATTGGATATCCACAAGGAAGGATGAATTCATATGGTCTAGGCCATTATTATTCTAATCAAGGCGCACGTAATGCTGTTGATGGTCTTAGCGCTTTGTCCCCAACAATTTCAAATAATATAAGCTTTTCTAATCCATCGACATGGCATCACCTTAATTATACTTATCTTTCTCTCTCTTACAGTGGAGAACAAAACTCATTGAATGACCATTCCAATGTTAATGGTTATTCTGGTCTTTCAGAGGCTATGTTGATTATTCCTATAAAGTCTAAGTTCTCACTTGGGTTTTCCCTGTCTCCTTATATAAATCAAAAAGTAAATTTGCAAGATAAAGATACTTTGACTTTTCTCGCATTCGATGACACGTTAAATATTTCTAGATTATTTTTTAGATCAGGCGGTGTAATGGCTTTTAATTTTGGAGCTTCTTATAAAATTAATCAAAAAATTTCATTTGGGATTTTAAATAATGTATTATTTGGATCATCGAGGCAGAGTGAGTTGATAAATTTTGGAGGGAATAATATTGTTCAATCTGCACGCAATCGTTATAATGGATTAATAAGTAGTTCTTTTGCATCTATAAAATTGTCAGATAATATAAAGTTTTACACTTCTTATAAAATCACTATAAAACCATTAGAATCAGCTTATAAAGAAAAATATTTATTTGATGATGCTAATTCTAATGGCTATCATGATTGGAGTGCGCCTTATTTTGATTTCCCTTTTCCAGATAGTGTAAATATAATCTCTGAAGATCGGATTGGAGATTTACATAAACCTACAAGTTATATAATAGGAATTGATAGAAGATTTGGTAAATGGTCTGCACTTTCATTTGAATATTTTACGCAAATTGAAAATTCACTTAATATTAAAAATATATATATACCTACTAGCAATTGGATAGATAAGACTAGATCTTTAAAATTTTTATATTCTAAGTATGCAAATCAAATATCTTTAAAGTTATTTGATAAAATCTCATTTAGATCTGGTATTTTATATTCTAGTCATTATTTAGGAAAAGATAATGTGGAGTTAATAGAATATGGATGGTCTATTGGCTCAGGTTTTAAATTTAAAAGGTTTGGAAATCAAATAGATTTAAATTACTATTTTGGTTTTAGAGAATACCCTGGTACAATAGAAAAAGAAATTATACAGCAAATACAATTTGGGGTTAGTATCGGCGATATTTGGTTTATTAAAAGGAGGCAAAAATAATTATGAGCAAAATAAAAATATTTTCTTTATTATCGGGGGTATCTTTTATTTTTATGTGTGTTCCACCAGAAGATACAGGTAGTAAATCTTCTATTGATAAAGAAAAATTAGATTCACTGAGAAATCTTCGATGCCCTAGATTAATGAGTAGTGCCGCTGAATATTATCGTAACTATGATTGGAAGCAAACTGTTAAGATTTACAAAGAAATTACAACTTTGGATTGTGATGAGTGGAACCCTGTGTATGCTCCTCCGCAAGAGATCTATCAATATTATGCTATTGCTTATGAGCAAATGGGCAAATTTGATAGCGCTGAATTTGTTTTGTTAGATGGTTTACAAAAATTGCCAAAAAATATTGAGCTAAGAAAAAGATTAGCATACTCATATAAAAAGCAAGCCAAATTTGATAAAGAGATTATAGAATATGAAAAACTTATTGATATGGATCCGACTAATATTAGTATTATGAATGATCTATCTAAGTTATATAAAGAAAATGAAAGATATGATGACCAAATTTATATTTTAGAGAGAATTTTATCTATAGATGATGGTAATGAGATCGCTCAAAGTGAACTCGCAATGGCTTTTGAAAGTAGTGGAAAAGATCCTTTGGATGTTTATAGGAAGCGCTATGAAGATAATTTGGAAAATTTAAGTTATGGATTAGACTATGCAGATCGATTAATTGAAGCAGATCGCGCTGAAGATGCTATTTCTATATTAACTCAAGTAATAAGTTTGGATCCTAGTAGCAAAATAGCATACAGGAAATTAGCAGAGGCAAATATTTTAATAGATGATCTTGTTGCTAGCGCTAGAGCCTACGAAAAACTATTTGAAAAAGATCCTATGGATAGTAGGGTGGCTATAAATATTTCAGATGTTTATTTAGATAACAGTGATTATAGACAGGCATTGAAGTGGGCTGATAAAGCTACAAGTTTAGATTCTAAGAGTGGAGATGCTTTAGGCCAAAAAGGTAAGGTATATTATTATGGATGGGATAATTTTAGGCAAAACCCATTTACAAATGATGATCGTCTTGTGGCAAAACTTGCTTATGATTATTTTATCAATGCTGAGAAAAAAGGTTATAGAGGTTTTTCAAAAACTGTATGGTTAAAAGAAAATGAGAAAGATGTATTATATGGAAAGGCGCAATGGTTTATGGCAGATGACAAAGTTAAAAGGAGTAGGAAAATTTCAACATTTTCTTCTGATTATGATTGGGTAACAGAGTCATTAAAAGCTGAGGATGGATGGAAGTAGTTAGATGAATCCATTATTAAATCAAGATCCGAAATTATACAATATATTAGAATCAGAAATTGATAGAGAAGAGACAACTCTTGAATTGATTGCCTCCGAAAACTTTACTAGTGAACTTGTTATGAAACTGGCTGGAAGTGTAATGACGAATAAATACGCGGAGGGTTATCCTGGAAAAAGGTATTATGGTGGTTGTGAATTTGTTGATCAAGCTGAAAATCTTGCGCGTGATCGTTTAAAGAAATTATTTGGTGCTCAATATACAAATGTCCAGCCGCATTCTGGATCTCAGGCAAATATGGCGGCTTTTTTAACATTTTTAAATCCAGCAGATACTATCCTAGGATTAGATCTTGCGCATGGTGGTCATCTCACTCATGGTAGTCCTGTCAACTTTTCGGGCCAAATTTATAATGCTGCATCTTATCAGGTAAATAAAGATACAGGTCGTGTAGATTTTAATGAAGTATTAAAAATAGCTAAGGAGACTAAACCTAAGCTAATTATTTGTGGAGGAAGCGCATATCCACGACATATTGAATTTGAAAAATATCGAGAGATAGCAGATACTGTTAATGCTTTTCTTATGGCTGATATTGCGCATCCAAGTGGATTGATTGCTGCAGGGTGCCACCCCTCACCTATGGCCTTTTGCGATGTGATAACTAGTACAACCCATAAAACTTTGAGAGGTCCTCGAGGTGGTATAATAATGATGGGTAAAGATTTTGAAAACACATGGGGTAAAGTAGCGCCTAAATCAGGTAGGGTAAAAATGGTGTCAGAATTATTGGATACTGCAGTTATGCCAGGAGTGCAGGGGGGACCATTAATGCATATTATAGCTGCAAAAGCGGCAGCTTTTGGTGAGGCGTTAGAACCAGATTTTATTGATTATGCAGAGTCAATTATAATAAATGCTAAATCAATCGCAGAGGAGCTAAAAACTTTAGATTATAATTTAATATCAGGTGGTACAGATACGCACGTAATCCTTATTGATTTAACCAATAAAAATATAACTGGTAAAACTGCTGAATTGGCTTTAGGTAAAGCTGGCATAACAGTAAATAAGAATATGGTTCCGTTTGATACTAAAAGTCCTTTTGTCACTAGTGGAATTAGAATAGGTACTCCTGCAATTACAACAAGAGGCATGGGTGTTCCAGAAATGAAAATCATCGTAAAATGGATTGATGAGGTAATCGATAATTTTGAAGATGATAAAATTTTATCGCGAATCAAATCAGAAATAAATAATCTTTGTATAGAATTTCCTGTTTACAGGCACTAATAAGTAAAGTAGGATTATTGTGAAATATGTAATATTAGCAATGTCTGTATTACTTTTGAATTTTTCATGCTCAACAAAAAATTTTATTTTAAGCAATTCTGAAATCGTTTCATTTTATTTTGATAAAAAAATCAAAAATCTCGAAAAGAAAAAAGTACATAATATTGAAGAATGGCGTGCTCTTATTAAGATAAAGGTTGAATACGCATATGGTATTCTTATGGAAAAAGGAGACAGATTATTTGAGGATGATTATTCAAAGAGTAGTACTTATTATGATAAAGCAAATAAGCTATTTTTAGAAGCTAAGCAATCTTCTTTTATGCTTTTGTCTGAACGTTATTCTAATTTTGATCATTGGATAAAAAAAGACAGTATAATTTTATTTCAAAAAAACGATATACATGATCTTTATTGGTACGCTGCATCTTTGGCAGGAGTGATTCAATCAGGTAGAGGGTCGGATCCACATGAATTAGTTAACATTCCAATTATTGGAATGTTATTAAATACAGCAATTGAGATTGATCCTAATTGGGAAGATGGTAAATTGTATTCGGCTATGATGAGTTATACAGCCGTAAGACCAGACCTTTATGGACAAGCTTTGGAGGATTCTGTAAATTTTTATTATAAAAAGGCATTGCAATTATCTGATAGTTCTGATGTGTCAATTTTTGTTTCCTATGCTGAACTAATTCATAAGCCTAAGCAGCAAAAGAAAGAATTTATAGATAAATTAAACTATGTTATCCAAACAGAATTAGCGAATAATAGAAAAAATGAAATTAGTAACCTCCTTTCAAAGAGGCGTGCAAAATGGCTCTTATCTAAAGTTGATGATTATTTTTTATAATGATTAGATTTCTTATCATATTCCTAATATTTATCTCTAATGGGCAATCAAGGAAAACTATTATAAAGCTTGCAACTCTTGCACCAGAAGGGACTGAATGGCATGGTATGTTGATGGAAATGGGGCAAGAATGGAGAAAATCAACAAAAAAATCTGTCCAACTTCGTGTTTATCCAGGGGGAGTTATTGGAGATGAAAGAGATATGGTACGGAAAATGCGGATAGGCCAGATTCATGCTGCTGCAATTACTACAGAAGGGTTATCTGAAATAGTTCCTGAATTTTCAGCTTATTTTGTTCCTCTTGCTTTTCAAACTTCACAAGACATTGATAATGTTACTGAGGCTATTTTGCCAGATTTAGAACAAAAATTAGAAGATAAAGGATTTAAGCTACTTCATCTTGGTGAGTTAGGTTGGGCCTATTGGTTCTCATCTAAACCGATTCAAACTCCTAGTGATTTAAAAGGTATGAAAATTTTTACTTGGGCAGGTGACTTTAAATGGGAAAGACTTTGGGAAAAAGCTGGCTATAATCCAGTACCGTTAGCCTCAGTAGATATTTTATCTGGTTTGCAAACTGGTTTGATTAATAGTTTTTCTACTATTCCACTTTATGCATTATCTCAACAATCTTTTGGTATTGCCAATCATATGTTAGATTTAAAGTGGGGAGTTTTGATGGCTGGAATAGTGATTGATCTTAGATCATGGAAGCGAATTTCAAAAAAATATCATAAAGATTTAATTCAAATCACTAAAAAAATTCAAAATGAACAAAAAAAACTTAATTCAACTGCTGAGCAGAAATCAATTGAAGCTATGAAAGAATATGGATTAAAAGTTCACTCAGTAAATAATAATGAAATTGCTCTATGGCAAAAAGAAGTTGAAAGAATGAGTCCCAATTTACGTGGTCATATTATTCCTGAGGAAGTATTTGATAAGGTCATTAAACTTACCCAGTAACAATTAACATGAAAGAACCTCTAAGGCTAGGTCATCTTGCGAATAGGCTCAAATGGGGGGAGGATACTCTAGCTATTGTAATTTTTTCTGCAATGGCCATACTGCCTTTAATTGAAACTGTAGCACGATTATTTGGGGTTTTAAGTATCCCTGCATCTCAGGTTCTTGTACAACACTTTACATTATGGATTGGTTTTTTAGGTGCGGTATTAGCAGCTCGGCAAAACAAATTATTAGCCTTAACTCAAAAGCCACTACTAATAAAGGATGAAAATTTTCATTTTGGTAGATGGATTGCTAAAGTGGTTACTTTTGTAGTTTTGGTTGCTCTAGCTTGGGGAAGTTGGGAGTTAGTAAAAGTGGAAATGGAATACCCTATAGATATTGCTCCAAATATTCCTAGGTGGTTTGCTCAGCTAATAATGCCAATAGGATTTACTCTTATCGCTATTCAGGTTTATTTAAATAGTTACCATAAACAGCATTATCGAATAACACTTATAATTGCTGCATTACTTTTTTCCCTTACGGCGATTACTGAAATGATTTATGATGTATTTCCTGTTTTATATATTGGGGTATCGGTTATTTTAGTTTCACTAATTTTCGGAGCACCAATATTTATTGGTCTTGGAGGCCTAGCAATTATTCTATTTTGGTCCGATTTCACTCCAATATCTGCAATACCTGCAGAAGCCTATCGTATTGTTGTATCGCCAACATTGCCAACAATACCATTATTTACATTAGCGGGGTATATCTTAGCTGAAAGTAAAGCATCCGAGCGTTTAATGGCAATATTTAAAGAGTTTTTTGGTTGGATACCTGGTGGTACACCTATAGTCATTATATTACTTTGTGGATTTTTCACTGCTCTTACTGGTGGATCTGGAGTTACTATTCTTGCGCTAGGTGGTCTGTTACTTCCCATGTTATTGAAGGAAGGGTATAGCCGTACCTTTTCATTAGGCTTATTAACTGTATCGGGATCTATTGGTTTGCTATTTCCACCAAGTCTACCTGCAATCATCTATGGTGTTACTGCTGGTGTATCTGTTAAAGATGTATTTATTGCAGGTCTTATCCCTGGTTTAGTCTTAGTTTTATTGATATCAGGTTGGGCATTATATCAGGGAAAGATGAATAAGATAACTTTAAATAAATTTGTTTTTAAAAATGCTCTCAAGGTATCTATGTATGGTAAATGGGAGCTATTTTTACCTATAATTATATTGTTTGGTGTTTTTGGAGGATTTACTACTTTAGTTGAAACTTCAGCAATCACTCTTGTATATGTTTTTATAATTGAAGTATTTATTTATAAAGATTTGTCTTTCTCTAAATTACCAAGAATTATCATTGATTGTTCTTCACTTATTGGAGGAGTGATAATTATACTTGGAGTTGCAATGGGTTTGACTAGTTATTTGATAGATGCTCAAATTCCAATGCTGCTACTTTCATGGGTAAAAGCCAATATTGCAAATAAATATGTTTTCCTTTTAATGTTAAATTGCTTTTTATTGGCTGTTGGGTGTTTAATGGATATCTTTTCAGCAATAATAGTTATTGTTCCTCTTATCTCCCCTCTAGGAAATTATTTTGGTATAGAGCCTGTTCATTTAGCAATAATATTTATTGCTAATCTGGAGCTTGGATTTTTAACACCACCTGTAGGGATGAATTTATTTCTATCTGCTTATAGATTTAATGAACCTATGTCGAAAATATATATATCGACACTACCATTTTTTCTCATTAAATTAATAGCCGTAGGTTTAATAACATATATTCCAATATTAACACTAGGACTTTTTAGTTTTTGATAGAATATTCTAGTACTAATCATTACTTGATTTTCAAACGTATCAAAATATATATTCATAATATAAAATTTTGGAGCAATCCTATACATAGAACGCTATAATCTTGTCTCTAGGGACAACTATTTAATAAAAACAATTACGTGGGAGACGTACGATGAAGCGTATAGCGATTGCGCTATCTTTAGTGATAGTCATTATAAAACCTTTGTTTGCACAGAGTGAAGCAGGGGCAATATTCCTCCTTATAGCTCCAGGAGCAAGAGCTGGTGGTATGGGTGAAGCACAGGTCGCTGTTGCAAATGATGCTTATGCGAGTTACTGGAATCCAGCAGGTTTAGGTTTTCTCGAAGGCCAAGAATTAGCTATGATGCATGTGAATTGGTTGCCAGGACTAGCTGATGATCTTTATTACGAGTTTTTGGCTTTTAGAAAAAAATATCCAACGCTTGGAACTGTTGGTGGCCATTTGATTTTTTTGAATTTAGGTGAACAAATTCGCACGAGCGAAACAGGCGATGAATTAGGTACATTTACAAGTTATATGACTGCAATGGCTTTATCCTATAGTGCTTTAATCTCACCTACACAATCTTTTGGAATAAATTCAAAGATATCTTATCAACATCTTGTTGAAATTGGTGCGGGAAGTGAAAAAGGAAAGGGGACGTCTATTGACTTTGGATTTGATTTAGGATATCTTCATAAAGAGTGGATTTTTCCTAATCTTACTTTAGGACTTAATCTATCTAATCTTGGTCCAAAAGTTTCATTTATTGATCCAGATCAGGCTGATCCACAGCCTACGAATCTTAGCCTTGGTTTGAACTATGCTTTGGTAAATGGAGAGTTTAATAAATTAAATATTGTTTATGATGTAGATAAACTTCTCGTCTCATCCTATCCAGATATGGATTGGAATGGTGATGGTATTATTGGTGGTTTTGATGAATACGGTAATAGTAGTCCAGGTAATGATTATAATTCAGATGGTGATCTTGAGATTGCTCACACGGATCCAATTTATTTAGCATTGTTTACATCATGGGTAAATGATTGGTTGTTAGGAGGTGATATTGATTACGGCTTTTCAGGTCCTGGAAATGGTGATGGTATTATAGGTGGCTATAATTGGGTAGACGCAGATGAAGATGGGAAGGTTGATGGAAGCAAATGGTTTGATTCTGATTCAAATGGAATTGTAGATCCAGGAGAGAATGAAATGGTCTCTACACCAGGGAATCCAGGAGATCCAGGTTGGGGAAAATATAATGAATATGGCGTTATGGAAGTTGGAAATGCCAAAAAACGATCAGTCTCTAATGAGTTGGATCGTCTAGTACATAATATTGGTATGGAATATTGGTATGGAAAATACTTTGCTATTCGTTCTGGATTCTACTATGATAAAACTGGAAAGATTAGCAACCCAACATTTGGTATTGGACTTAGATTTGCGGGTTATGGTTTTGATTTTGGATATACATATGGTGAACAGGGCCACCCTTTGACAAATACCATGCGTTTTTCTCTCAATATGGAATTCTAATACCTTTTTAACTATAGGGATTAATTTTTGCGCAGATTTATAATATTATTCTGTCTGAAAGCTCTTTTATCTGCATCTATAAATGAATCAATCAGTATTGGTGTTATACGTGTTTCCTTTTTAGATGATAATTTAAATAGTACTACTGGATCAGGAACATTTTTAATGGAGAGTCAAGGGATAGATTGTGGTAATTATACTATCGATCCACCACCACATGATCGCGATTACTTTTTCTCGCAATTGAATGCTGTCTCTGCTTACTATGAAAAAATTTCATATGGTAACTTTAGTATTAATTTAAATAACTCTGAAATATTTCCGATTAGTAATTTAGAAGATTACAAACTTTCTCAATATATGAATTATTACAATCCATATGATGATATTACTCAACAAGAAAAACGTATTACAGAATTATTTAGGGATGCTTTAGAACAAGCATATTTACAAGATCAAATTAATTTTTCTGATTATGACCTTATAATAGTATTCCATGCAGGCATTGGACAAGATTTTTCCCTACCTTTTTTAGATCCAACGCCTGAAGATATTCCTTCCACTTATATTGATAATGATATGATTTTGAAACATTTAAATATGCCTTCGATTTTATTAGGGGAAAGTGCAATTAATAAAGGTGTTGTACTTCCTGAAACTCAAAATCATTTGCTTTACGATATATCTGAAACAATGTTTTCAGATGCCTTAAACCCTTGTGAATACCAATATGGATTAACAGGTACATTTGCACTTATGATTGGTTTTGCAATTGGGTTGCCACCATTATGGAATATTAATACAGGAGAAAGTGGTGTTGGTGTTTTTGGTCTCATGGATCAAGGTTCAAATAACGGGCGAGGAATTATTCCTGCTCCTCCTACAGCGTGGACTAGGATTTATGCTGGATGGGAGGCGCCCACTATTAGTGACTATGGAAATCAATATTCTCTTTCTAAGCGAAGTAAAAATTCTATTGTAAAAGTCCCCATTAGAGATAACGAATATTATTTAATTGAATCTCGATTAAATTGGGTGCGTTCGGATGTTAGTATAGATTCAATACGCTTTTATATGGGTGTTAATTCTACAACAAATACTTACCCACCTTATTTTCAAATATTACAAGATTCTACAGGTATTGTAAAAGATTCTAATAATGTCGTGGTTAGTGTGCCTAATTATGACATAGGGCTACCTGAATCAGGTTTATTAATATGGCATATAGATGAAGACATTATTAATTATGGTATAGAAGCATATTCAATTAATAGTGAAATATCTAATCGAGGTGTAGATCTAGAAGAGTCAGATGGGGCACAAGACATTGGGTATATATCCTTAGATATATTTAACGATCCTTCGTCTGGATGGTTTGGTGATATGTGGTATAAAGGTAATAGCCAATATATATTTGCTAATCCTGGAATGGTAGGTGTTAAACCATCTTTTGGTCCATATACATATCCATCAACTCGAGCAAATGATGGAAGTTCAACATATATTAATATTAGTGAAATAAGTAAAGCAAAAGATACAATGACTTTTATAATCTCAAATTCGTATATGATTAATAACTATCCTGATTCAACTTTTTATTATAGAGCATCTTTTGACATCAATAATGATGGGATAAATGATTTTATTGGTGGATCAGATTCTCTTTACATTATAATTAATGATTCCATAACTAATAGACAATACTTTCATAATCTAGATAGTGAAAATGTTTCTTTGGGTTTTTCTATTTATGATGATCGAACAACTATCGAAATTTTTGAATATTATTTGGATTCATTACACCATTTTCAATACGATTATATATTAGCAACAGATTCTATCTTGGGATCATCTGATAATTGGTCAGATACATTATTTTATACAATTAGCAATGAAAATCACACATCAATTGAATTTATATCTGAAGCACAATGGGACAGTCATGTTATTAGAGTGCTTTCATCTCCAAGTAATTTTTCGATTGGTTTAAATAATAATGGTATTATAGCAGATTATTTTGGAGGATCAATAAATAAATATCAAACTAAGACATTCAATTATATTGCAGGCATTGATCTTGATTTAGATGCTCAAGGTGATTTATTGGCCTTAGATGATGATGGTGTTTTATATGGGTTTAATCATCAATTAAGTTTAATGACTTCATTTCCATTAGATATAAAATTATCAGAGCCTATTCTTTCTCAAAATATATTGGGGAATGATTTTCCAGAAATTATAGCAAAATCATTAGATAAAACGATTCTATACGTTTTAGATCATCAAGGAAATGTAATTTTAGAATTTGCAACAAATGTAAATGATGATTTGATTGCAATAGATCGTTATCAAGAAAAACATTGTATCTTTACTAAATCATCTATTTATCAATTTGAGCCATATAAAGATCCAAATGGGAATAAATGGAGTACTGATCATGGAAGTTTATCTAATGCAAGAAGATTAAACTTAAATTATAGTTTCTCTCCCAATAATGAAAGTTTGTTAAGTAAAGCGTATTGCTATCCTAATCCAATTGTAGATGATTTAGGCATTGTTCGAGTAGAAGCGGTAGGGGCATCTAATATTAAAGTTATTATTTATGATGTAGCTGGATATTTTATTGAATCATTTAAAACCAAAATGATTCCTGGAGGTAATCAAATTAAAGAATGGAATTGGGATACCACTGAATTAGATCCAGGAATATATTTTGCAAACATTTCCGTATCTAATACGGCAGTGATTAATAATAAAACAATCAAAATTGTAGTGGTTCATTAATGAAAAAATTGACAATTTTTATGATTAGTCTTTTTACAGTGTTATTTGCTGCAGTAGACTATAATCATCCAGAGTTTCAATGGAGTACAATAGAGACAGACCACTTCAAAATACACTTTCACAAAGAAACAGAAATGACTGCTAGAGAGGCATCTACGGTAGCAGAAACTATATATTTACCTATAACTAAATTTTATGATTACGAGCCTAAAGAAAAAACCCATATAATTTTAATTGATCCAGATGACTACTCGAATGGTGCTGCCTATTACTATGATAATAAAATAAAAATTTGGGCAATGCCATTGGACTTTGAACTACGGGGTAGTCATCGGTGGTTGCAAAATGTCATAACCCATGAATTTGCCCATATTGTTTCATTACAAAAGGCAATGAAAGCAGGAACTAAGATACCTGGTGCATATTTTCAGTTGATGAGTTATGAAGATGAAAAGAGACCAGATGTATTATATGGTTATCCAAATACTCTAATTAGTTATCCTATACCAGGTACGAGTGTGCCACCTTGGTTAGCTGAAGGCATAGCTCAATATATGTACGAAAATGCTGATTGGGATAATTGGGATTCACACAGAGAGATGATATTAAGGGATAGAGTGGTCTATGATAAAATGTTGACTTTTAATGAAATTAATACTTTTGGGAAAAAAGGTATAGGCAATGAATCTACTTATAATGCTGGCTTTGCATTTGCAACTTATATTGTAAATGAGTTTGGTTCAGAATCAATTAAATATATAATGGATCAATTGTCTTCTCCTTTTGAGTATTCTGTAAGTGATGCAATGTTTAATATTCTTGGGATAAATGGAATTGAACTATATGAAAATTTTAGCAATAGTTTAGAAACGAGGTATAAACGCTTAGTTGAACCAATTAGATTATTACCAATTAATGGTAAGATACTTCAAAGTGAGGGAACAACTAATATTCATCCAAAATGGCATCCTGATGGCAATAGCTTTGTATACTTATCAAATAAAAACAATGATTATTTTGGTCAAACGAATCTTTATTATTTTAATTTGGGTACTGGTGAAGAAAAAAAAATTAAATCAGGTGTTTTCTCTGCACCAACTTGGCATACGGAAAAAAAAATAGTGTATTATTCTAAAAAACCAAAGTTTCCCAATAAGAAGGGGTCAAAATTTTATGATATCTATTCTTATAATTTTGCTACTGAAAAAGAAGAACGTTTAACCTTTGATTCGCGAGCATTTTGTCCTGTATTTATTCCCAGTGATAGTTCCATTGCTTATATAGCTACATTTGACGGAGGACAGGATTTATACCTATTAGATTTAAAAACTAAAAAATCTATTAAAATAACAGATTTTAATGAACGTCCTATGATAAGTCATTTAAATTATGATTCTCTTTCTCATTCTTTGCATTTTGATATAACTCGTCATCATTTTAGGGATATATATAGATATAGTTTAAATGACAACAGTGTTTATGAAGTCAGTAATAATCCTTTGTTTGATGAAAGAAATATGACTTCAAATTCTTTAGGTAAAACAATTTTTTCTATGGATAAAAGTGGGATTTATAATTTATACATGATAGATAATAAAAATGATATAGAAGGATATATTTCAAATGTTACTGGAGGAGCTTTTATGCCAGATATATCTAGGGATGGGAAAATATTATTCTCACTTTATCAGAATGGACGATATAATATTTCAGTTTTAGAAGAACCAATATTTATTAGTGATGACTTTGTTGGGTATGACGATAGTTATTACCTTAACAATCAAGGTTTTGAAGAACCTATTATTCAATTAAATAACCAAAAAGAAAAAAAATATGAAGATCAGTTTCCTAATATGTTTATAATGCCAAAATTAATGCTTGATTATAATACACTCAAACCAGGTTTTTATTTTCAGTCAAGTGAGATTATTGATAGGTTATCATTATTTGGAGAGGCTTCTATTAATAAGCTACGAGATGTTGATTATATGTTTAGATTAGATTTTAAGAGATTTTTTCAAACTATATTTTTTGAGACTTATTACTTGACGCGGAATACTACGGATAAAATTAAATATCAAGATGCTTATCAAATTAAAGATGATATAAAATTTAGGTTAGTACAATTTAGAGCAGGTTTAAAACAGCCTTTTTATGGTAGTTTATTTGAATATTCACTTAGTCGACAATGGTATAGAGCATTTATAAAAGAAAAAGTAGAGACAAATGAATATGGAACTTTAGAGGCTGGTGCTGCTTATGATTATTATAGAGGTTGGGCATTTAATACGAATTGGTCACTTAATATGGTTAAAAAAGGTGCACATGCTTCTATTAATCCATCTGGTGGATTTAAAATTGCAACTGGAATTAGTCTAGAGAAGAATGATTTTATAGAAGGATTAAACCTCTCTGATTCTGGTACACTTCTTGAAGAATTTAAACCTAATGATCTTGTTCGGATTCAATGTGCTGGTAGCTATTACTATGGCCTTCCAATATTTAAAAATTGGACATTGTCTTTAACTGGAGAAGCTGGGTGGATAAACAAAAAAGATGTTGATTCATTTTTTCATTTTTATTTAGGGGGTATGCCTGGTATTAAGGGTTATTCTTTTTATTCTATTCAGGGTACTAAAAAATTATTTTTAGATGCTACAATAAGGATTCCTATATTTATGGAAAAACATTACAAATTGAATTGGATGACTATTCAGAATAGTACTATTGGATTTGTTTTGCAAGCTGGCGATGCTTGGAATACTACTTTTTCTCTTAAACAATCTTTAGGAATTCAATGGAGGATTAATGGCTTTTCTTTTTATAACTTCCCTACCGCTATTGAGCTAGAATATCATCAACCCAATACTAAATTTGAAAGAGAGATAAACAATAAATTAATAAGTTATGGTAACAATGGAAAAACATATATTAAAGTACTTTTTGATTTTTAATTTGTATTGTCTGTTTACCTTTAATGTTTATAGCCAAGACGCAGACAGCCTCAATGAAGAGAGCAGTCGTTCTATTGTGATTAATGATAATCAGGAAACTATTTATCCAGGTAAACCATTATTAATGTCACTTGTACTTCCTGGTGCTGGACAATACTATAATAAAGCACCTAAATGGAAGACAGCATTTTTCTTTGGGACGGAACTAATAAGTATATTATCATGGAACTATTTTAAAAATACTGCGGAAACTTATGAAAATGACTATCGATCTTTTGCAGATCAGAATTGGAGTTTAGAAAATTGGGTGTATAATCGTTTTAATTCTGTTAGCCCAGAATGGGCTAATGTTTCAGCTTTGAATAGTTTAATTGGTACGCATGATCTAAACCTAGTAGTATCTAACGATTTAGCCAATGATTTAAATATAACCGGTACCATATCTTCAGATAGTTTAGAAAGTCACCCTGAGTGGTTTTACTCTGGTGATGTTACTGAAGTTCGAGATAGACATTTTTATGAGAATATAGGTAAGTATGATCAATTTGTTGGGGGATGGGCAGATGCTCGTAATGAATGGTATAAATATGATAAAATTCTTGGAGACAGCACAGAGACTGTTATCAAGACTCCAAAAAAACAAAAATATATTGATGATAGATATGAGGCAAATCAGATGTTAAACTATGCGAAATACAGTATTACTACTTTAATGTTTAATCATGTCATTAGTGGAATTGAATCTGTTTGGTTTAGTCAGAAAAAAGCTAAAGAAAATCTTCAAGAAATATCCCACTATAAAAAAATTAATTTAGTCTACGATCCTATGAGCCCAATTGGAGTTGGTGGCATTAATTTATTAATTAATTTCTAATGGCAGTCTTTAAAGTTATAAACATTGTAACTTGTGTTGTAATTGGTTTGTCTTGTGCCGGATCGAAAATTAATAATGAGTATAGTCTTAAAGATAAATTTAATGAAGGGTTGAAAAATCTTGATAATGAAAAATACTTGCAAGCACAATCAGACTTTAAATTCGTATTAATGAGGGGCACAGGCTCTGATCTGGGTGATGATGCGCAGTATTTTTTGGGAGAGGCATATTTTCGTAATGAAGAATATTTATTAGCAGTTGCAGAATATGAAAAGCTAACAAGAAAAATGGGTTTTAGTCCATTCGTTGAAGATGCACGGTTTAAAATATGTGAAGCCTATCGTATTGAGTCTCCAAAATATTTTCATGATCAAGAATATACCCGAAAAGCTCTTGAAAGATATCAAGAATTTTTAGATGATTTTCCTCAATCACAATTATCTGAAGATGTTTTGTCTTCAATAGGGTTGCTTAGAGCAAAACTTGCAAAAAAATCATTTGAAACAGGAATTCTTTATATGAAAATGGAAGAATATGAATCAGCAAAAATCTCTTTTCAAATAGTGATTGATGAATATTATGATACACCATTTTTGATTTGGTCTCAGAAGGAAATGATTAAGGCACTGGCAAAAAATAGAGAAATTGATAATGCAGAGTCATTTCTCTTGGTGAATGAAGAAGTTTTACTTGATGAAAATATGTATCTTGAGGCAAAAGAAACTATCGATTCCATGAAATTATTATTGTCTAAAGAACAATAATGAGGATATGTCTTTTTGGTGGTACATTTGACCCTCCTCATATAGGTCATTTGTTAATTGCACAAACAGTTTGCGAAGCTGAGAATTTCGATAAAATTTTATTTGTACCAGCAAACAAACCACCGCATAAAAATACAATAACAAAGGTGGATCACAGATTAGCAATGTTAAATCTCGCTGTTAAAGAAAACCCTAATTTTGAAATTTCAGATGTGGAAATTCAAAGAGGGGGATTGTCATACACAATAGATACTTTAAAAGAAGTTAGAAATAATATCATTAATGATGAAGATGAATTATTTTATCTTATTGGAAGTGACAGTCTATTAGAATTTAAAAATTGGAAAAAGCCAAGAGAAATATTGAAAGAGAGTCAGGTTGTAGTGGCTATTAGGCCGGGGTTTAGACCTAGTGATATCCCCGCATGGATTTTACATAAAATTCGATTTGCTAATATCCCAAGATTTGAAATTTCATCAAGTAATATTCGGGAACGTTGGATAGAAAATAAAACTATTAGGTATCTTGTAACGCTTCCAGTTTGGGAATATATAAATAAACATAGGCTATATAATTAGTTAGCAAAATCAAAATACCATCTGATAAGATTTATTGATACTAGTAAAGCACCTTCTGATCTACTAATCCTCCATTTAGTTCTAATTAGAAGCAATGTTAACCCAACCATCATTACTAAAAGGAAAACACTATCAAAAATATCTTGAGTAATAATTGATGGATTTATTATTCCAGCAAGACCAAGTACACCAAGAAGATTAAAAAGATCGCTACCTATTAAATTCCCTATCGCAATACCATGTCGTCCTTTTATTGCAGCTGCAATAGATGTTGCGAATTCAGGTGCAGAAGTACCTGCCGCTACAATTGTAACAGCAATGACCCAATCTGATATCCCATAATATCTTGCAAGGCTAGATGAATGTTGAACCATAAGATGTCCGCCATATACAATTAAAATTAACCCAATAAAAAAATATGCATATGATGAATATGTTGCACTTTGTGGATTGACTTCTTCTGGTGGGTCCTTTTTAAAAAATAAGAATGTGACATAACCAATTAATAAAGAAAAAAGGATTGCTCCTTCATATTGTACATATGTATCATCAGGAGTCCAGCCATCAAATCCAAAAAATAAAAAGAATATTAGAGCGGTAACTATAAGTAAAAATAACCCATCTCTGTTAAACATTTTTTTATTTGTGGAAATAGGACGAATCATTGCCGTACCACCAAGAATAAAGCCTAAATTGAATATATTTGATCCAATAACGTTACCAATGGAGATATCCGTTTGTTTAGTTATTGCAGCACTTATTGTAACAGCAAATTCAGGTGCAGAAGTACCAAAGGCTACAACAGTTAGGCCAATTATTAAGTCAGATACTTTTAATGTGTGAGCAATTTCAGCAGCAGAGTCAACCAACCAGTCTGCTCCTTTCCATAACATTATGATCGAAATAATAACAATTGTAAAATCAAGTAAAACATCCATATTGATTAGATAATTAAATAAATTATTTTAAAGAAAATATAGTAAGGTATGTTAAATTTTTATTTAAATGAATTTTGATAAACAAGAAGATAGCATCTAAATCACAAAAAATAAAAACCATTAATAGGGTAATTAGTTTTACTATTTTTGTGGCTTAAATTACGACCTTATAATTAAATGATTGAATTTCAAAACGTATCATATACTCATAGCAAGGGCTATGGTGTCAATAATCTTAGTATGTCTATTGAAGATGGTGGTTTTACATTTTTAATTGGACCAACTGGTTCAGGTAAGACTACTCTTATGCGTCTAATCTATTTTGACCTTTTTCCTAATTCAGGGATTGTTAAAGTCAATGGATTATCCTCTGAAACAATAAATAGGAAAACCATTGCCATGGCTAGAAGAAATATTGGGATGGTTTTTCAAGATTATAAATTATTAAGTGATAGGAATTTATATGAAAATATAGCTTTGCCTTTACATGTTCTAGGTTTCCCAATAAGAGATATATCCTCTAGAGTTGATGAAGCGATTGAGCTTGTTGGCTTAGAAGGTAAAGAGAATCATTTTCCAGATGAACTTTCTGGTGGAGAGCAACAACGCGCATCTCTAGCTAGAGCAATTATAAAAGAACCAGATGTGATTTTAGCAGATGAGCCAACAGGTAATTTAGATCCTGTAGCTTCTTTTGAACTTGTTAGATTATTAGAGACTATACATGAGACTGGAACAACTATTTTAATGGCATCTCATAATTATAATCTTATAAAAGGCAGAGGTAGGCCAATATTTGAACTAAAAAATGGTATTTTAAGAGTAAGATGATGGATAAATTTTTTTATTTAATTATTGAGGGAATCAAAAACACCTTACGCCACAAGATTACTGCGTTTACCGCTATTTTTTCTCTTTTTATATCCCTTTATATAATTGGTGTAATTATAATAGCTGGAGATAACACTCATAAAATACTACAGTATTTGCGTTCAAAATATAAAATAGAAGTATTTTTTAAAGAGAATATAACCAATGAAGAAGCTATTGGTTTAATCCATAAAATAAAAAAAATCAAAGGTATCAAAAATGCAACAATTATTGAAAAAGCTGATGCTGTACGTATTTTTAATGATCAATTTGGAGAGAATATTATTGATCTATTAGGATATAATCCTTTACCCGCAAGTACAGTGATTAATGTTGATAGGAATGTGCGAGAATCGATAAAAATTGAACCAATCATACGTGAAATACGAGCTATAAAAGAGGTTGATGAAATAAGGTATCAAGGAAATCTTATAAATAAAATTGAAAGAAATTATACGAAATTGGTTAACTATCTTCCATATTTTTCTGGATCTATAATTATCATTATCGGCTTAATTATTTATAGTATGATTAAAATATCTATTTATTCAAGGCGAGAAACAATTAAATCGTTAGAGCTAATTGGTGCAACAAGGATGTTTATAAAATTGCCTTTTATTTTTGAAGGTATTTTTATTTGCTTTATCTCTGTTGCATTAGTTTTTCCATCTTTATTTATTACTACAAAAGGAATTAATTATTTAATAAGTAATTTCACTTCGTTTAGCATCAAAGCTAACTTTGATCCTTATATATTCATATGGTTATTAGTATTGGTATTACTTATATCAATTATAGCAAGTTTTAGAGCGACATCAAGTTTCCTGAAATAATCTTATTCCATCCTTTGTCCTAAGGCTATTATTAACCCTAAATTCTTCATTCACAATTTCATTAATTATATATAGTTCTTGAGGTTAAAGTGCCAAAAAATAATACAATAAAAAAGAAAGTAGAGAATAAAACATCTAAAAAAAAGATGTCAAAATCAAATAAAAAAGCAGATGAAAAAAGCCTAGAAAAAGAAATCAATATATTGCAAGATAAGCATCTTCGGTTGAAAGCAGAATTTGAAAATTTTAGAAGGAGAAAAGCAGATGAAATATCAAGATTGTTACAATATGATGGAGAAAACATTATAAGTGGCTTTCTGCCCATTGTAGATGATATAAATCGCATGATTAACTCTAAAGACACCACTGAAGATTTATTAAAAGATGGTATGAAAATGGTTGAAGCAAAAATTGTAAAATATTTTGAGTCCATAGATGTAATTACATTTGGTGAAAAAGGAGATATGATGGACCCTGATTTACATGATGCAATGCTTACGCAGAAAGATGAAAGTGCTAAAGACAATACTATTCTTGATGTTTATGAAAATGGATATACTTATAGGGATAAGGTAATTCGTCATGCAAAAGTTATCGTAAATAAGAAATGAAAGATTTATATGATATAATAGGTGTTTCAAAAGCTTCAAGCCAAGATGAAATAAAAAAAGCATATAGAAAACTAGCTTTGAAATATCATCCTGATAAAAATCCTAATAATAAAGATGCTGAAAAAAATTTTAAAGAAGCAGCTGAAGCTTATTCGGTATTAAGCAATGAAAAAAAACGTGCGCAGTATGATCAATTTGGGCATGCTGGTGTTGGCATGGGAGATGGTGCTGGACAAGGTGGGTTTAGTGGGGGCATTCATATGAGTATGGATGATATATTCTCTCAATTTGGTGATATTTTTGGTGGTGGTAGTCCCTTTGAAAGTTTTTTTGGCGGTAATTCTAATAGAAAACAAGGTCGATCAAGTGGATCCGATATCAGAATAAAATTAAAAATGAATTATGAAGAAATAGCAAGTGGAATTGAGAAAAAAATAAAGATAAAAAGGTCGGTTCTTGCGGAAGGTGTTGAATTAATAGCCTGCCCTACTTGCAATGGTCAGGGACAGGTTTCCACAGTTCAAAATACAATTTTAGGACAAATGAGATCTGCATCTGTCTGCCCTCATTGTGAAGGCGTTGGAAAGCGAATAGGAAATAGACCGCCTGGATCTGGTCCAGATGGTATGATTAAAAAAGAAGAAACTATAAAAGTGAAAATACCTGCAGGGGTTGAAGAAGGAAATTATATGACAATGAGTGGCCAAGGTAACGAAAACGCTTCAGGAAATGCTGGAGATTTAATTATTGTTTTTCAAGAGCCTGACCATCCATTCTTTATTAGAGATGGTGATAATTTGCTTATGGAATTACATATAGCATATCCAATTGCTGTATTAGGAGGTAAAATAGAAATACCAACTTTGAATGGAAAGGTTGGTCTAAAAATTCCTTCAGGTATTCAATCTGGTCAAGTATTGCGTATGAAAGGTAAGGGGTTCCCCAGAATAAGGAGCAGGCATTTTGGAGACCAACTTGTTAGAGTCCAGGTAGATACTCCTAAGAAAATTTCAAGATCTGTAAAAGCTATGATTAAGGACTTAGAAAAAGATTTAGATCCAATTAAAGATCCATACAAAAAGATTGAAATATAAAAATTCTTATCTAAAGGCATTAAAATAATCCAGTTATTTTTAATATTAACATCATATCATTAACAAGTTTAAATTAAGGAGAGATTATTTTCTTTGAACTAAACAAAGTAATACATAGAAAAAATTAATTTTATTATGAATCAACAGAATAAAACAGATTTACTTGAGATTTTTATTATTCTTGCCATGTTCTTATTAATAGTAGTTATATATGTTCCTGTCGCAATTTGGGAGGATGAAGAATACTATAAAAAAGAAAGTAGATATAGAATGCAAAATTTATATGATGTCGAATCTTTTTACTCAAGGATTATTGGCGAATATAATCCCTCTTATCTAGAGGCTTTATCTGTTGTAAATGCTGTAAGAGATTCTACTATAGCTGATTCACTTTATTTTGGTGAGCAAATATTAAATATGAATAATAGAGAATATGTTGTTGACGTTGCTGAATCTTATGGATTTGAATATGATACTACTTTCGGTGTTAAAAGCTTTAGAAAAGATACAATATTAGATACCATCCTTCAAATTATTGTATATGCAGAAGCGCTTGGACGTAATGATACTTCTTTTATTCAAAAAAAAGAATTATTTAATTATTTAGATCTTCCAGATTTTATAGGGGTACTTAATGAAGAGCCAATTGAAAGAGTTCAAGCTATAGAATACTATAAGACATACATACCAGATTCTTTAAACAATTACTGTCCTTTAACAAGTAAACCTTTTGTTGTGGATATTAGTGAAGACAATGAAAATCTTACTGTATCTAGTCCAATTAAAGAACCCATTATAAAAAGGCATTACCTACTTTTTGCATTTAAAGCAGCAAACCATGGAGTAATAAAGGGCGGAAGAAAGAGTTGGAACTAATCTAACTGTTATTTTATGATTGGTCTAGTTATTTCAGACAAATTTCTTCTTGCTGGCGAATGGGATCCAAATGTAAATCCAATACATATTCATGGAATTTCTCAAATTGAGTATGCTGATCCTATAACTGAATTTCTTCATAACGAGGCTGGGTTAAATTCTGTATTAGCTTCTGCATTAAGGAAAGTTCAAGAAAATTATAGATTCTCAGGTCAAGATATTGTTGTTGGGATACCAGATCATTTTGTTGAGCACTCTGTAATAAAAATAGAGCAAGACTTAACTCAAGAAGATCATATGGAATATATTAGGTGGTTGGAGTCCCAAAAAAGTCGGCCGCAAGATCAATCAATATATATATATGGACAAATATATTATCCTTCTCAAGAGAATATACATGTATGTATGATCTCTAGATCTTTAGCACGTACTATAAGGTTATCGATAACAGAAATGGGAGGGAAGCCATATTGGATGGGGCCTTTAAGTTCTATGTGCATAGATGGTAATGAATTACAAGAATCTGCTTTAATTAATAGGAATGGTAATAAATATTCATTTATAAAAGTTCAAAATAATCAATTTTCTATGGGTGCTATTGGATTTTCTGGAGGCTTGCCTCGTTTGATCTCTAGCACTGATAATAATGAAGAAAATATTTTATCATCACTTGGTCTTATTAATAATGGAGATGGTGCAATACCAGTTTTTTGCGCTCAGAAACTTGGAAGGCAAGCAAAAACTGCGTGGGAATTATCTGACTTTAGACCAATGATGCCATTTGATGGAATGAAGATGGAAAATAAGATAATTAAATTACCCTATTATGAGGCTAATATACTTTCGGCATTAATAAAAAATAAAGCTGCAGATTATTCGTTTAACTTTTTTAATGATGAAGGCATTGTTGAATTTTTTTATGAGGAAGTTTATGCTTATTTAAATGAATCAGCTAATGAAGAAACAGTTAATGATGAAAACACAATAATTGATGATGAACCTATACTTAAAATAGAGCATGAGCATGAGCATGAAGAGGATAGTGAAGTTGTTAAGAGTACAGTTAAAAACAAAACTAGCATCTCAAGTTATGCTATTGCAGTCTTAGTTATTGTGAGTTGTTTTATTGGCTTTAATTATTTAAAACTTCAGGATCAAATAAATAATCCATTTTTTGGTTTTGATAAAGATTTTATAATAGAACGTTCAGGAATTGATGATCCAAAAATATTAATTGATAAAAACAACCCACCCTTAGATTTAATCAAAGAATCTAGGGCAATCTCATCATCTATATTAAAATTATTAACTCAAACAGATCTGAATAGATATAATGGCCTAACTATAACCAAATCATTTTTAAGTTTGGAGTATATGAGTGGTGTAAACCCGAATATAGAAAATATTTTAGGACTAGATCCTACTTCTTTTACAGTAGAAGCGATAGGTAAAGATAGTACAATATTTTTGTGGTATTATAGTTTTGAATTACCATTGGAAGAAGAATATACACCTAAAGGAGATTTAAATAAAATTGATTTGATGGTTCAACTCGATACAACATTAACTGACTATAATTTGAAATATTTTGAGCAAGTATATACAAGGAATCAAATATATGGACCATTATTAGTCTGGGTAAAAGGGAAAGCAGATATATTGCAGGCTAGTGCTATTATTGCCAAACTAAATGATGATATCTTATTAAGAAAATTCGTACTTTTTAATAAAGCTGATAGGCCAAATCCTAAAGCAGGTTTTTATATTTCAGTATTAGAAGATTAGATGAATATCTTATCTGGAAGTTTTAAAAATTATAAAATAAAAACTTATAAAAGTTTTGCTTATAGACCTACAAAATCTAGGGTGAGAAAAAGTATTTTTGATAGATTGCAGTCATTTCAATTTAATAGTGTATTAGATCTATTTTCAGGATCTGGTATTATTGGTTTTGAATCAGCAAGTAGAGGAGCAACGTCTATTAGCTTTGTTGAAAATGATTATAAAACATTAATGTTAATAAAAAAAAATGCAGAATCTTTAATAGGTCCAAACTATTATTATTTTCAGAATGATGTATTCGATTTTATTAAGGGATGTAAACAATTTGATTTAATATATGCTGATCCACCATATGGAAAATATAATATTTTTCAGTTGGCTCAAGATTCTTTTAAAAAACTAAAAAATCAGGGTAAGTTTTTTTTAGAATGTGATAAAAACCAAGAACCGTTTATGGATTGTTCATTTCGAGATTATGGTCAGACAAGGATATTATATTGGGAGAAAAAGTGAAGAAAATTATTTATCCTGGTACATTTGATCCTATTCATAATGGTCACATTGATATTGCGATTAGGGCTTCTAAACTTTTTGATTCTTTAGAGTTCGTTGTTGCTAAAAATTCAGAGAAAATGCCCCTGTTCTCAGTTCAAAAACGAATTAAAATGATAGAAGAATCTATAAAAGATATAAATAATATTAAGGTTAGCTCTTTTGGTGGTCTAGTAGTAGATCATGCTGTCAAAATTGAAGCATCTGCCATTATTCGTGGGCTACGACATGTAAGTGATTTTGAATTTGAATTTCAGATGGCTATGATGAACTTCCACTTAAATAAAAATATTACATCAATATTTATGATGCCAGATGAAAAATATATTCATTTAAACTCATCTGTTGTTAAAGATGTATCTAAAAATGGTGGAGATATCTCTGATTTTGTACCTAAATGTGTGAAAAAAGAATTATTTATTAAATATTCAAAATAAATCTTTATAAATTGTATTTTAATTTTTGTTAATTATTCTTTTTAATGCCCACTTACGAATATATATGTCATGATTGTGGAACTAGGTATGAACATTTTCAATCCATGTCTAGTCCTTCGCTTTCTTACCATCCAGGCTGTAAAAAGATGGGTAAAAACGTTGAACGTTTGATTAGTGGTGGCACAGGATTGATATTTAAGGGAAGTGGTTTTTATTTAACTGATTATAAAAATAAAGTTAAGAACCCAAAAATAGATAAGAATAAAAAAGATAGCGCGAATGGTGTTAAAAAAGAAAAAAATAAATCGAAAGTGAAAAAAAAAGGAGATACTAATAAATGAAGAATTTTGAATCTATAAATATGGATAATGGATCTTTAATCGTGCCTGATAATCCTACTATCCCATTTATTGAAGGTGATGGAATTGGTCCTGATATTTGGGATTCTTCAGTTAAAGTATTTGATAGTGCTGTTGAAAAAGCATTTAATGGTTCTAAACAAATTAATTGGCTAGAAGTTTTTGCAGGAGAAAAAGCATTTAAGAATACGGGTGATTGGTTGCCTCAGGATACCTTAGATTTAATTACAAAATATAAAATTGCAATTAAAGGACCATTGACAACACCAATAGGAGGAGGTATCAGATCTTTAAATGTGGCATTAAGACAAAAATTAGATCTTTATGCTTGTGTGAGACCTGTAAGATGGTTTCAGGGTGTCCCCTCTCCAGTAAAAAAACCTAATCTCGTAGATATGATTATTTTTCGAGAAAATACAGAAGATATATATGCTGGAATTGAATGGATGAATGGTACCGAAGAAGTTGAAAAAGTAAAATTATTTCTAATAAAAGAAATGGGTGTGGAGAATATTAGATTTCCAAATAGTGTAAGTCTGGGATTAAAACCAGTATCGAAAGAAGGGACTATCAGGCTAGTGAAGTCGGCAATTGATGTTGCTCTTCAACAAAAAAGGAGTTCCCTTACTTTGGTCCATAAAGGTAATATAATGAAATTCACAGAAGGTGCTTTTAGAGATTGGGGGTATGAAGTTGCAAAGAATCAATATGATTCTAAAGATCTTGATGGTGGTCCATGGCAAATAATTAATAAAGATGGTCATGAATTGATTATAAAAGATGTAATAGCTGATGCTTTTCTTCAACAGATCCTATTAAGACCCTCAGAATATGATGTTATAGCCACACTAAATCTTAATGGTGATTATATATCCGATGCTCTTGCAGCTATTGTTGGAGGAATTGGTATAGCCCCTGGTGCAAATATAAATTATAATAGTGGCCATGCTATTTTTGAAGCTACTCATGGTACAGCTCCAAAATATGCAGGGAAAGATCAAGTCAATCCAAGTTCGGTTATTTTATCTGGTGTGATGATGTTTGAATATTTAGGATGGCAAGAAGTAGCAGATTTAATTATTAGAGGCATTGAAGGTGCTATAGATAAAAAACGTGTAACATATGATTTTCATAGACTTATGGAAGGTGCGACTAAATTAAAATGTTCAGAATTTGGAGATGAGATTATAAAGAATATGGATTAGAATCTATATTCTATAATTTTTCCAATTAATTCATTGGATGATCTCTCATGTTTATTGACCACACAAAAGTAGAGCTCATAGCAGGGTCAGGTGGCCGGGGTGCCATTCATTTTAGAAGAGAAAAATATATATCTAAAGGTGGACCTGATGGTGGTGATGGAGGACGTGGTGGGCATATTATTTTTAAGGTGGATTCTAATTTACATACTCTTCAAGATATTAAATATCAAAGAAAATATGCTGCAGGTGATGGAGCATCTGGTGGAGGCAATAGGAAAACTGGAAAAAATGGAAAAGATATAATAGTTTTTGTTCCTGAAGGCACTTTAATTAAAAATTCTGAAGATAAAACTATAGTTGCGGATCTTATTAATGATGGAGAAAATTTTTTAGTATGTAGTGGTGGGAAAGGTGGCCGAGGAAATATTAGATTTAAATCATCGACTAATCAATCACCAAGGAAAGCTCAACCTGGATTGCCTGGTGAATCTGGAATATTTGATATAGAATTAAAAGTGTTAGCAGATGTTGGGTTAGTTGGGTTACCAAACGCTGGTAAATCGACTTTATTATCTAGATTATCCTCGGCAAGGCCGAAAATTGCAGATTATCCTTTTACAACATTGGAGCCAAAACTTGGTATAGTTAAATATGGTGATTTTAGTTCTTTTGTCATGGCTGACATTCCTGGAATTATTAAAGGTGCAAGTAAAGGAAAAGGTCTTGGCCATCAATTTTTAAAGCATATAGAAAGAAACAAAATTCTTGTATATCTTATAGATAGTACAGACCCTTCACCTTATACAACTTATAAAACATTAGAACAGGAGATTATTAATTTTAATAAAGATCTTATGATTAAAACTATGATAGTATGTAGAACAAAATCGGATATTAAGCTCAATCCAAAAAGTGATTGGTCCAAAATTAATAAAGAGATTTTTGAAATATCATCCATAACTGGAGAAGGGTTAGATAATCTTATAGCCAAGATTGTTTCTGTCATTAATTAAAATAAAATATGATAGATGTAATGATATATGTTGTAATCTTTCTCACGAAAGAGTGATGAAATTTAATTTTGTATCTAAAATTATAATTCGTGTTTTTAGTATAGCCTATACTTCTTAATTTCTCGATATAAATAATATTATGGAGAGGTGGCCGAGCGGCTTAAGGCGGCACCCTGCTAAGGTGTTTTAGGTGCAATATCCTAACGTGGGTTCGAATCCCACCCTCTCCGCATTGCAGAATATGGTGAAAATTTTCTTAATAATAATATGTTAGTAGTTTTTCTAGCTTTCATAATTTCATTTCGATAGGTATATTAATAATTATATGGTTTTAGTCTATTTATAATTGTTGTATTTAAATACAGCTTGTGTACATTTCGTACCTAAAATAATTATAGTAATATAGGATTATAATATAGTTACAATGAAAAAAAGGTTTTTTTAAAATAAAATAAATATGGGAAATATATAAAATGAGCAAATTAAAGGAAGCAACAGTAAAGTGGTTTAACGATGCAAAAGGTTATGGATTTTTAACTCCAGATGATGGTGGAAAAGATTTATTTGTGCATATGAGTGAAATTAAAATGGATGGATTTAAAACATTAAAAGAGGGGCAAAAAGTTGATTATGAAGAAGGCTCTACTGATAAAGGTCCTTGTGCAACTAATGTTATACCAAAGTAATAATTTTACTTTTTTAATAAAGAGGAATATTCATTATGTATTATGATGATATTAATGTGACAAAAAGAAAAACTATTACAAATGGAGAAAAGTACGATTTTTTCATATATGATATGCTTCCACTTGAAAAAGAGTTTTCAAATGGTAAATTTGGTAAAGGTGATACAGTAATCAGTAAAATAAAACACTATAAAATGGTAGATGATGAAAGTGGAGATATGTTAGAGGTGAAGCTTAGATGCTCAAAAAAAATAGATGATGCTATGGATGGGCTTACACCAAAAGAAAGTACTGAGGTATTTAAAAAATGTTTAAAAGAACTAGAGAATAGAGGTTTAGTAATTGATAAATAAGTTTAGTGATATTTAAAATACTTATTCATCTTTTAACCTTATTATATTTATTGTTTCTCTTCCCAATGCTATTCGCATATCTTCCTAATATCTAATTACTTGGTTTTATAATTAATGAAAACGTGACATCAGGTTAATGTCTCTTTTATTTAAAGATTGGTAGAAAAATATGAGATTAATATTGCACGTATTATTTTTATTACATTTTATCAATTGTGGTCAGGTATCAAAAAGTGAAGAATTTCCTACGTTGATTTTTAGGAAGAGTCAATTATTGGCTGATCATTTAATTGAATATGATAACCTGTCATTGTATATATCCTCTAATTTTGAGAAGCTTGTTGGCAAAAAATACATTAGTATTGAAAATAAACTGGAATCTATAGATAATAGTTATTTTAATACAGATGTTTTAGGAATCTATCAAAATTCAAATGGTATGGTATGTATTATTTCATCCATTAGTGGCAAGAATCAGATATATCAGAGTTTGGATAAAGATTTTGAAGAAATCCTTGCTAGGGGATCAATTAATCAAGAGTCTGTGAGAGGCCAATTTCTTGTAAATGGTATTGAGACTGTACAGTTTATTACAAATCAAGGTAAAATTATAAATTATAAATTATATATTGATGTGTTAAATAATACATGTTTTCAAATTGACTATTTTATTCCAAATGAAAATTTTATTAAATTTGAACCTGTGATGGAGGCTTCAATATCCAGCATATCATTAAAAAGGAAAAAAACATGAAGAAGAAGATTATAGTTTTAACATTATTAATGGTTTTTACTGCTTGTGCAACGCATACACATGTAGTTGGTGATGGACCATCTACTGGCTTAACAGAGACCAAAAGACAGTATTATCTTTTGTTTGGTTTAGTTCCATTGAATCAGGTAGATACAAAGGCGATGGTAGGAGATGCAACTGATTTTAAAATAGAAACTGGTCAACAGGCTATTGATGTTGTAATTGGAATGGCAGCTGGTTTGATTATTCCAACAACTGTTACTAGTAGAACAGTGACCGTAACCAAATAACCTTTTGATATATTTTACAATCAAAAACCCCGCTATGCGGGGTTTTGTGTTTTTAGACTAAAAAAGATACAAGTATAATGACAGAAGATAAAACTATTATTATTTACACTGATGGTGCCTGCAAGGGGAATCCAGGAATTGGAGGTTGGGGTGCATTAATTAAAAATTCTGATAATGTTAAAGAATTAAAGGGCTTTCAATTAGATACGACTAATAATAAGATGGAGCTAATTGCAGTAATAGAGGCATTGAAAACAATCGATAATTATATAAATATCAAAATTGTTACTGATTCTAAGTATGTTAAAAATGGTATTAGTCAATGGATTTTGAATTGGAAAAAAAATGGATGGATGACATCAGCAAAAAAACCAGTAAAGAATAAAGAATTATGGCAGAAATTAGATTCCTTAGTAAATAGTTTTAATATTGAGTGGGAATGGGTTAAAGGGCACTCTGGTCACCCAGGTAATGAGCGCGCAGATCAATTAGCTAATGAAGCTATTTTAGAGTCCTCTAATAGAAATAGTGCTTAATATACTTTTTAAAAAATAATAGGATGAATATGTCTTTAAAATTATTGGCGCAACTTTCTCATTTTATTACTATGATGTTTGGAGTGGCTTTAGGTATTTCAATGTGTATTTGGTATCAGTTTAAAGTAAATTTTTTTATTGATAAGCTTACACCTTTTATAATAAGTCTAGTTATTATAAGTGGATGTTTGAGAATATTTACTTTAGTGATTTGGAAAAAAAATAATTACCATTTAAAATTTTTTGATAATTAATCTAATAGAGTGTGTAAAAAATTAATTAAAATTATATTTTTTGTTATTTGTTTTAGTTTTAGTCAAATCACAACTTCAATTTTTGGTGATATTGCTAAAAACGATCCTCTAGAATTATTAGATATACGCACCTGCCCTGATTATGTTGATTCATGTTTATATGTATGTA
This sequence comes from Fidelibacterota bacterium, assembly GCA_002708715.1. Taxonomy (GTDB): domain Bacteria; phylum Fidelibacterota; class Marinisomatia; order Marinisomatales; family UBA1611. The sequence goes on from PAPB01000039.1 coordinate 56,168, forward strand.
GTGATGGGGTTAATCAATTGTGCCATCCAGAAGATTTATATGCAATTGAAATTGATACTAGTGAAAATAATGAACACACAGATGGTTCACGCTATAGAATATATTTTCCTTGGCAATATGATGGTATGACTGCAGATAAGTTTACTGTTACTGCTTCATGGCCTTGCTTAAGCCCTACAGCAGTTTATGCTAGTGGTAACTATGCTTACTGGGATATTTATGGTAACGGTGATTGTCCTGGAACTGTACAAGGATCTATTTGGTATGGTGATAATTGTCAGGATAGTGACGGGAATATAGGATCAGAAGATTGTAAAGAATTAGTTGGTCGCTTTTGTTTTGTAGTAGGTGATACACTTAATTGGTCTGAAAATGCAGATCAAAGTATTAGTACAGATGTATGTGATGCATGTTGGATGTCTTCACCTGCATGGAGCTATTATGATTTAGGACCATACTCTGATAGCTTGATGTCGCCAGCGTATTGTGAAGTTTATGATCATTGTCATCACAGTGCTTCTGATAGCACATTATGCGGAGTTGGTTATTTAGACGGTACTGATTCTAGTTCAATATCTATAACTCAGATAAAGAATGTTTTAGAATATTATTCATTAAATAATTATCCAAACCCTTTTAATGCATCAACTAATATTTCTTATGATGTCCCAAAAGAAAACTTTATAAATATAGTAATATATGATATTAGAGGCATTAGTATCATAGAAATAGTTAATAGATTTCATCATGCTGGTCAATATAAAATAGATTGGAACGGGAAAAATAAATATGGGAAATCAGTACCAGCTGGTATGTATTTTTCTGTATTAAAGGCTAGTGATTATTCTTTGTCTAAAAAATTATTGTTACTTAAATAATCATAATATTAACTAGTTAGGTATATTTAATTATATAAGTTATTAATATCAATGTTTAGCATTAAAAGCTTAATAAAGGTTATTGCTTATTTTATATTGATAGGAGCATTTATTATCATAGCTTTTATTAATATAAGTCCTGAGCTTGGGGGAAATCCTTCAAAAAATAAAAGAAAAATCTATGAAACGTTTAAGAATTATAAGAATGGGGAATTCCATAATTTAGAATTGTATCAAACAATGACAGGTGAAATGTCAATGACAGAGTTTTTTAGAAATGATTCTAATCGACGACCTATCGTAGACATAATACCAGAAAAAATTGATATAAAAGATTTTTCTAAAATTCAATTTGATAAAATAAAAATATCTTGGTTAGGTCATTCAGCATTTATATTAAATATTAACGGGAATATAATCCTTCTAGATCCTATGTTAGGTGATTATGCAGCTCCAATACCGATTCCTTCTTTGGAAAGATATAACAGTGAGAGTCCTTTAAATGTAGATGAAATAAAGGAAATTAGTGCTGTAATATTTTCTCATGATCACTATGATCATTTAAATTACCCTACTATTAAAAAAATAAAGAATAAGGTTAAAAAATACTTTGTTCCACATGGAATGGGAAGCCATCTTATGAATTGGGGGATTGAAAGTGAGAAAATTATTGAGCTTAATTGGGAAGAAAGTGTAGTATTTAATGATATTGAATTTGTTTGTTTGCCTGCGTTACATTTTTCTGGAAGAGGGATCTTCAATAAAAATAGTACGCTGTGGGCTTCATGGGCCTTTAAAAGTGATAAAGTTAAAATTTATTTTAGTGGAGATAGTGGATATGGTAATCACTTTAAAAATATTGGAAATGTACATGGCCCATTTGATTTAACGTTGATTGATTGTGGACAATATAATGTAGCTTGGAAATATTCACATATGTTTCCTGAACAAGCAATTCAAGCAGCAAAAGATTTAAAAAGTGAATACTTTATGCCTATTCATTGGGGTGCATTCACACTATCTACTCATTCGTGGACCGAGCCTGTTATCAGTGCTTTAGATTATGCAGAAAGCTCAAATCAGAAAATTGTGACTCCCAGAATAGGGCAAGTGTTTTATATACCAAATGAATTGAATGTAGATGGTGATTTTTGGTGGAGAAAATTTTGAAAATTTTTTTAATATTAAGAATTATTGGTTTATTACATATTTTGGCTGGTTTTTTTCTATTTGGTTTTATTCTTATGCGGATCAGATTTCATTTCAAATGATTGGCGCACTATTACTTGAAATTATGCCATGGTTTAAAACGCCAGTTACTGTTTTAAATGCGATGAATTTAGTTATAAGGATTTTGCTCATCCTTGCAAGTGCTCTAAAGGATATTTGGTCAATGAAACTTATTTTATTGGTTGAGGTATATTTAATGTGCTGTATTTTTCTTGGCGCAATATTTAATTATTTTTCATTTTTTCAGCAATCGGTTCCCCATTCATTATCATAGTAATGATATTAATCAATTTGGCTATGGATATTATTATGGTAGATAATGTGAGCTAATTAGCTTTTTGTTATTTAATAATTATTTGAGAGTTGATGCTTTCGGATAATTACGAAAAAAATAATAATGCTTGTAGTCCAAACAATGCTTATAAGTGAGCAGGCTAAAATTGAAAGTCCATGAATACCCAAGTGTAAAATTAAAGTTATTATAAGATACAGTGTAAATATTAAGAACCCTTTATCTAGTAAAACTCTTATTTTTAGGGGATTTTTCATGGAATAAATTTATAATGAATGATAAATGTCTAATGTTGACAGGGGTCACATTTCTTATTGATTATAATAGAAATTAAGGATTTGGAAATTCTATGAGCATTGGATTGTGACACCATCTAAATCCCAGCATATTTCATTTATTATAATATTATTACTATAATCAATTTGATGTTTTTTATTACCATCTGGATACCAATAAAACCATGATTTAATACGGTTTCCTTTATTAAAATGTCCATTCATTATTTTTGCACCTTTCTCGCTCCAGTATATCCACTCTCCATCTTCTTTATTATTTAAATAATTTCCTTTTTCACGTTCTTGCGCATTTGCATACCAAGTTGTCCATAGTGCATCTTTATTATCTTTTTTAAAATATCCTTCAGTTTGTTTATTTCCATTGGTATACCAATAAGTCCATAAGCCATATTTGTAATCATTAAAATAGTTTCCCTCACTTTTATAATTTCCATTATCATAGAAGTAGTGCCAATAACCATTCTTTATTCCAAGCTTTCTATATCCCTCTCTTTCTTTTTCTCCATTTTGATACCAATAAGTCCATAGACCAATTCCTTTAGTATGTTTATAGATTCCTTCTTTTCTTTTTTGGCCATTTTGATACCAAAAAGTACAAAGTCCATCAACCTTTCCATATTTCCAAAACCCTTTTTCTTCTTTTTTACCATTTTGATAATATTTAGTATACCTACCATGCATTAAATTATTTTTGTAATTATATTGAACTTTCTTTTTACCATTTATATACCATTCGTTATAGTATCCATTTTTTTTACCATTCTCAATTTGAAATTCTAGCACTTTTTTTCCGGTAAGCATCGAATAGTTTAATGCAATACCGCTAAATGGTGTTTCATCGCTTTTTGTAAAATATAGACTGTCTGATTTTATAAGATCTTTAATATTTATTTCATTTTCTGAAAGCCCGATAGATAATAATAAGAACAAATATAAATATTTCATTATATAATATTATTTTTAGAGAGGAAAAATTGAATTGGTTTGGAGGCTTTCATAGTAATGCAAATTTTAAAAAATGATTGATTTTAACCTCTCATATATTTTTTAATTAAATTAGGGTTGGTCTAATTTATATTAATTTGGTGATTTGATTATGGGTAAAAGTTGGATAGAAAAAAGAGACATCAATAAAAATCATAATATAAAAATAAATCAAAAAAATTTTGCTGATATTCCAGCAGGGACAAGGATGTTAGTCCCAACGCCTAAAATTATTGATAAGTTTGTAAAACAAATTCCAGTAGGTTCATTTTTTCGTATTAAAGAAATCCGTGTTTCTCTAGCTAATCAGTACAAAGCTGAAATGACATGTCCAGTAGTAACAGGTATATCACTACGTATCATTGCTGAGGCCGCATATGAAGAATATATAAATGAAGAGGTAATTGATAGAATCACACCGTTTTGGCGAGTTGTCCACCCAGATTCAAAATTGATAGAAAAATTAGCCTGTGGAAAAGACTTCGTGATTGAAAGACAATCAGATGAGAAAATTGAATTTTAATTTTTATTTAGGCAGAAGGGATTTAACCGAGGTATCGGAGGTATCTAAGGAGATGCGTCCCTTCTACCTAAATATGGTATTCTATACTGCATACCTATCATCACCTATTAATACGTATTACTAAATTGAAGTACTTGTGATGTGGGTCACAAGTTTTTAATTATAATTAAAAATAAGTATATATATTTACATAATAATTTTTTTAAAAATAGGTGAATGTATGAAATATTTTAGTTGTTTATTAATGCTCCATGTTCTGCTTTTCAATTTTTTGACTGCTCAATATTCAGGTAATGGTAATCATGGTGACCCCTTATCTGAAACCGCTTTGTATCCTGTACCAAAAGAAATGACTTTTGAAGAGTATAAGGATATGAACAGGAGGATGTCTCAAGCACTTTTATGGTCGTCAATTCCTATACCTGGAATTACACATTACTATGCTGGCGAAATAAAAAAATCTAAAAAACTGTTTTATATTGGCATGGGTGGACTTGCCTGTATTATTGTAGGATCATTTTCAATGGAAGAAGGTGAATGGCCAGAATATAATCAAAACCATATTATATTTAATCAAGGAAAGGACAATGAAAAACGTTTTGAAAAAATTCCAGTTGGTATGGAAGGAGAAGTAGTGCATTACAAACTCCAAGAGATTCGTAAAGAACAAAACGGTAATGGTGGAGGCCTAATTTTTGCAGGTTTAGCTATTGTTTTAGGCGATTTTATTTATGATAGAGTGAAAGGTTTACAAGTAATAGAGGATAAAAGAGATAAAGTGCGTTTTAAATATGGCCAAAAATTAAACTTATCAATAAAACCTAGTTACAACTCCTTACAAAATAAGTTGGGCTTTGGCTTAAAATTCTATTTTGGTTAATATGAGAATTAATAGTTGGATTTTACTTTCTAATATATTCATTTAGATAGGGGTAATAAGAATCGCTAATTATATAACATACCTATCCTTATGCATTTGATGAAGCGCTCTAGTATCCTTCGTTTCACATACTCTTTTCCCTGATTCCTTGTTAGTAATAAGATAGCCTGTTGCCTAATGATGGCTTCTTGTTTTTCACTCATAATATCTCCTTAATTATTACAACTCCTTATAATAATAACTTAGGCAGAGGGGGTGACTGATGTACACAACTGAGGTAAGAAGATAAACCCCCTCTACCCAAATATGGTCTTCTATACTAAAAGACCAAGTATCACTAAATAAAACGTATAATACCGAAATAGTACTCGTGATACAGATCACATCATATAATTAAGATATTGAATTATATTGATTTGGTAGATTTATATTGTTATTTATTTATAATATTTAAAGCTTATGGAATTCAGATATTGGTATGATAAATAAAAATATATTACTAACAATATTTCTAATTTTTCCTAATCTCTATTCCCAGGAAGTGATAATTCTTGATCGTCAAACAAGCAATCCTCTTAAAGACGTGAATATTTTCAATAAAAATGATGGTATAACAAGCGATAAAAATGGTCAGTGCAATTTGGATAATTTTGAGGAAAGTGATACTCTTGTTTTCTCATTAATAGGTTATAGTAATATTCAATTGGTAAAGTCTATGGTTTTGGATACAGTGAAAATGCAAAGTGAGGCAATACCGTTAGATTTGGTTAGTGTATATGGCTCAAGAAAATTTTCAAGGAAAAGGTATTTTAAACTTGAAAGAGATGTCCGGAGAGTATATCCATATGTAAAAGTATTTTCAAAAAATATGGTGTATTATGATAATATTTTAAATGAATTAGACAACTATTCAGGTCTTAAAAGATATTATAAAAAAAGAAAAATATTTAGCGATATTGAAAATCAATTATTATTGAAATATGATTATTCTATCAGAAAGTTATCAAAGAATCAAGGTAGAATCCTTATTAGGCTAATTGATAGAGAGACAGGCAGGACCTCATATAGAATTATTAAAGATTTTAGGAATATCTTTTCAGCCGGATTTTGGCAAATTACAGCAAGAATATTTGGTCATAATCTTAAGTCAAATTATAACCCTCAAAAAGGTGAGGATAGATTAATTGAATTTATTATTGGTCGTATTGAAAGCAATTCTTGAAATTTGAGAGCCAATTGTTCAAAAATTAATAGATGTACTGAATTCTTATTTATTTATATAAATAATATATAAATTAGATATAAGTATATACTTGTGAAGTTTGATCAATTTGATTCATCATATATAGCTAATATTATCATTTAAAATGATATTGGCATAAAACTGGTTTAGTTTATATTAAAATTATGGGAAATATTGTTTGTTAATAATTCATAAAATTAAATTAAAGTATTGAAAATGATTTATAGAATATTATCAATCCTTTTATTTTCCCCCTTTTTATTTGGAGACCAGGTTGATGAGTTAGAAGACCTTTTATTAAACCATCCTGATTTAATAATTCACCCAGAAAAATTGTATAAAAGTGATGGTCTTTGGATAAGTGAAATTACGGATGCTCCTTTTACTGGAAGAGTTGAAATATATTTACAAGATGTAAGCAATAAAAAAGTCTTAGAGTGTACATTAGTAAAAGGCTTAAAACATGGCATTTTTATACAATATTATGATCACCTAGAGAAATTTTCAGGTATTATAGGACTCTATATGGAAGATATGAAAGAAGGTGGTTGGGTGATAACTGAACCTATGGAAGGATGGGCAAACACTACACCGTTAGAATTAACTAAAAATCATAAAATTACCTATATTAGTTATAGAGATGGATTAAGAGATGGGTCAGTAAAAGTTTCTGATTTCTTAAATGGTCGTTATTTTAATGGAAAAAAAACAGGTACTTGGTTCTTTTTTAATGATTCTGATAATAAAGATATATGGACTGAAAAACATTACTATGATGAAGATGAATTATTGCAAAATGAGTGTAGAGAAATTATCGATGGTAATATCTTTAATATGGATTGTGATAAATATGCAAAAAAATATACTGGTAGTAGATATCTTCTTATCCAATTAGACCCTAAAATGGCTAAGAAAGAAAAAATAGAGGAATCTAAGCGAATAGTGATTCAAGATGTTAATGGACGTAATGTGGAGATTATTGCCAATGAATTTTTAGGGCATATTAAACATTACCATACTAGAAAGATGAGTATTCACAAAGAAAGAGGATATGCTTTTAAGGTTAATGATGCTCTTAGAAAAATGCTAAGAAATATTACTGAAGATTAATCAAACAAATCTTTGATTGAAGTAAAAATACTCTTATTAGTTCAGTGGCATATCTAATGATAAAAGATTAGATCATGTATTTTAGCAAATTGATTTTAATCTTGATGTTTATGTTGTTAGGCAGATGCAATAAAATTGATATATATGCAGATTTAATTATTATAGCGCCTTCTTACACAATGGACACTAGTCTTCCCTGGTCAGATGCGATTGCGATTAAAAAGAATAGGGTTCTTTTTGTTGGTAGCAAAGAAGATGTATTATCTTATAAGAACAAATTAACAAGGGTTGTTCGCCATTCTAAAGGTATGGCGCTTCCTGGTTTTATTGATACTCATGTGCATTTATTGTGGGGGGGTATTGAGATGGAAGAATGTCAACTAAGTGGCTTAACAAACTCTGAGCAAATATTGGATGTATTAGAAAATTATAATAAACAATACCCTAATAAAAAATGGATTAGAGGTAATGGATGGTCGTTACCTGTTTTTATAAATGGTAATCCAAGAAAAGAATTATTAGATAAAATTATACCTGATAAGCCCGTTTATTTACTTTCAGCTGATGGCCACTCGGCTTGGGTTAATTCTAAAGCATTGGAATTATCTGGTATTACTAATAATACGCTTGACCCTTTGAATGGACGTATTGAGCGTGATATCGAAAATGGTGAACCTTCAGGGGTATTGCGAGAAGATGCTATGAGTTTAGTAGAGTCTCTTATACCACATTATAGCAAAAGCCAAATTGATAATGGATTGAAACTTGCAGTGAAAGAAGCGAATAGCTTTGGTATTACATCTATTTTAGATGCAGGTACAGAAAATTATAATCAAGGTGATTCAAAGAAAACTATTTATGATGGCTACACAGCATATAAAAATGCAACGCAAAATAAAAATATAACCTTACGTGTTAATGCAACCCAATATGTATATCCTCAATCATGGAGAAAAGATTTAGAAAAAATTAAAAGCATGCGATATGTAAATGAGCTAGGATCAATGAATACAGTTAAGATATTTTCAGATGGAGTTATCGAAGGTGGTACAGCATCACTTTTAGAGCCCTATATTGGTACGGACAACTATGGAATCCTCAATTGGGATCCTGATACTCTAAAAGAGGTTGTTGCATTATATGAAAGCGAAGGATTTCAGATCCATTTCCATGCAATTGGGGATAGAGGAATACGTACTACATTAGATGCGTTTGAATATTCAAAAGAATTAAATGGCCCTACAGATATACGTCATATGATGTCACATACACAGCTTGTTCATCCTGATGATATTCCACGGTTTAAAGAACTAGATGTTATAGCTACTTTTCAACCTCTTTGGGCATATCCAGATCTATATATGAAGGAACTAACTCTTCCCGTATTAGGCCCAATTCGTTCAAAATGGAATTACCCTATTAACAGTATAGTATCAAATGGTGGGCGAATTACAGGGGGCAGCGATTGGAGTGTGACCTCTTTAAATCCACTCTATGCAATAGAGGTGGCTGTTACAAGGAGAGAGCCAGGTAACACTATGGGGGAGGTGTTGTATGAAGAAGAAGCTGTAAGCCTAGAGACAATATTGGAGGCATATACCTTAGATGGTGCATATAGTCTCTTTAAAGAGAAAGAATTGGGCTCAATTGAAAAAGGTAAATTGGCGGATATTATTATTTTAGATAGGAATCTTTTTACTAATCCAATATATGAGATTCATAAAGCAAAAGTAGTAATGACTATATTTAATGGAGAAATTGTTTATGAAAATAAATATTAATATATATTTTAAATGTATATCTATTTTTATTTAGTATCGATATGATTCAAATTTATAATAATATATTTATAAATGAAGGTATGATTAAGTATAAAGGAATTAGATCAGCTAAACCTGGAGGGCAAAATGTGAATAAAGTATCAACTGGTATTCACCTTCAATATGATTTGAATAAGCATGGATATCCTAGTTGGTTTATTGCTAAAATAAAAGAAAATGGAAAGAAATCTATTTCTGAATCTGGTATTCTAAATATTAAAGCTATTTCACATCGTACTCAATATAGAAATAGGCAGGAGGCATTAAAGAGGATGGTAGATCTTTTTAACAAGTCAGTAATAAGACCTAAAAAGAGAATCAAAACTCGGCCATCCTTAAAGTCTCATGTAAATAGGATAGCCTCTAAAAAGAAGCAAAGTCAAAAGAAACAACTTAGAAAACCTCCAAAAATAAATGAATAAGCTTAGGATATATATTTAATTATAATGAGAATTGTATCTTTAATTTCTAGTGCGACGGAAATAATTCATGCTTTGGGAATGACAAAAAATCTTGTGGGGATATCACATGAATGCGATTATCCTGATGATATTCAAAACCTTCCAATATGCACTGAACCTAGATTTGATATATCAGGTAAAAGTTTAGAAATAGATAGAGATGTTAAATCTATAGTTCAGGATGCTTTATCAGTATATCAAATCCATGAGTCAATAATCAATGATTTACAACCTGATTTTATTATTACCCAAACGCAATGTAAAGTTTGTGCGGTTACTTTAGATGACGTCAGATTAGTACTAAAAAATAAACTTGGATTAAATGCGAAAATAATTTCATTAGAACCAAATAGTTTAAGTGATGTCTGGAGCGATATACATTTAATATCTAGTGCATTGCAAATTGATGATAGAGGACATGCTTTAGTTAAAAATATTCAAAGAGAGATCTCTCAAATTAAGTCTATGGTTTACTTAAAAAAACGGCAGAGTGTAGCGTGTATTGAATGGATAGAGCCACTAATGTATGCTGGCAATTGGGTACCTGAAATGGTTGAGATTGCAGGAGGCTTCAGTGTATTTGGTAAGAAAGGAGAACACTCTTCGTGGTCTGATTATAGTACTCTGATAAAATCAAATCCTGATAAAATAATTTTAATGCCATGTGGATATGATATTAAAAAAACCCAAAAGGAACTAAATACTTTATTTAATATTTCAGGATGGTCTGATCTAAAAGCGGTTAAAAGTAATAATGTATTTATTACTGATGGTAATCAATACTTTAATCGTCCTGGACCACGACTTGTAGATAGTATTAAAATTTTATTTGATATTATATCAGATAAAAATGAATTGTTTGGATATAAGGGCAAGGGATGGGTTAGGCTTCTTTGTTAATTCTAGTACATATTAGTTTTTATTTTGTTTATTTTAGATGTATATAATATTAATCTAAGTATTTAATTTGAGCGCACAGATAAAAAGAAATGACCCTTGTCACTGTGAAAGTGGTAAGAAATATAAAAATTGTCATGGTAAAGAAGGTACTAGAAAGTCTTATCCATGGAGTCTCTGGGCTGTTATCTTAGTCCTTATAGTAGTTTTCTCGCTTATCCCAGACAAACCTCAGTCTAAAAATAATTTAGCTTCTAAGCCATATATTCCAAAAAATATTAGTTCTGAAAATAAGATAGAGAGTAAAGCTCCACCTGGAAAGGTATGGTCCGAGGAACATGGACATTGGCATGATACTAAAGATGTAGCAAATATTTCACAATTCAATATTCCTAAAAATAGAGGTAAAGTTGATGCTCCTGAAGATCCTCCACTTGGAAAAACGTGGTCAAAAGAGCATGGTCACTGGCATGATGAAAATGAAAAATAATTCTCTTAACCCCGTATGCACGGGGTTTTTTTGTTTATCGTATGATAGGTAGATTAAGATATGTTAAAAAGATTAACATTCATATTATTGATCGGTTTTATTAATGGGCAAGAAAAGGGAAATCTAAATCCCTTACTTGAACAAATTTATAAATATGCTGATTCATTAGCGTTTGAAATACCATTAGAATCTAGTGTATATATAGCAGATCATACTGATTTTGGTGGGCTTACAAGCTATTTTGGTGGGTATGTAGCAGATCAATTATATAATCATTTATTAAAAAACGAATATTTTACACTTTTAGATAGGAATCCTATCCAAATCCTTCTTGATCAGCAAGATTTAGAAACTCTTGATATGAAAGATGAGAGAGTAGCGAAATTATTTAAGGATATTGTAGGTGCCGAAATCATTGTGTTTGGTACTATTACTGAATTTGCTAATAAAGTAAATATAAATAGTCAAGTGATGACGGTGCATGATTTGCAAATTGTTTCTAGTGTAGGGTATTCTATTAAAAAAACAAAAAGTATTGCCAGCTTATTATCTACTGTTTATTTGAAAAATAAAGAGAACGCAGCTGCACTTAATAAAAATAAACGACAAATATATAAGTATATAGAAGCACAAAACAAAAAGTTTAATGATGATCTAAGTAAATACAAAAATGAAAAACTCTCTATAATTAAGCGCGAATATGATATACGTATTCAAAATCTCAATCTAGAAGAAGAGGCAATTATTAAAAGCTTCCCACTTGGATATCAAAATGTAGTTAAAGAATTAGTGAAGTTAAAGGGTGAGGACAGCCAATTGTATTCTTCTGAGCTTACTGATGAATTATTTAGGCTTGAAGCAGAGTTTAAAGAGAAAAAAACTCAATTAGCTTTGCTTAAAGAGAAAAAAGAACAAATATCAACTATTGATACTGATATTAAAGAGCTTCACCAAGAAATTGATAAAGTAAGTGAAAAACTTTCGATATTAAAAATGGGAATGACAGTTGATGATGTAAGTTATATTATGGGTGATCGTTTTAGTTATGATGGTAGGTGTGGGAATTTTGGGAAATACGTATTGGTTTTTACAAATAATACATTGGTGAAAGCCTGTAAGGTTGGTGAAATATATACTCAGTTTGGAGAATACGCTATTGTAAATGATTGTGAAGACTGTGATGATATGGAGGTTAAAAACTTACTCAAGTATTAATTTGTATTTTTTTACCAAGTATTATATCAGTAATCCTATAATTACAAATCATCTTTAAAATGTATAAACAATTAATATTGTTATTAACTATATCGCTATCATGTAATTCTTTTATGGAAGCAAAAACTTTGTATGATTTTTCTGACAAATCTAGTCTCAGGTATTGGAGTGTCATAGATGACGGAGTTATGGGTGGTAACTCAAAAGGTGCTTTAAGAATAAACTATGAGGGGCATGGAGTTTTTACTGGATATGTTTCTCTTGAAAATTATGGTGGTTTTAGTTCTATTAGATACAGACCAAGAAATATTACCATAAAGGACTTTAAGTATATTTCGATTCGATTATTTGGTGATGATAAATATTATCAATTACGCATAAAGGCAGATTATTATGATAGGCATGTTTATGTGAAACAATTTTTCGCATTAAGCAAATGGCAAGAAATTATAATACCACTTAAGGAAATGGAACCAAGTTTTCGTGGAAGAAAGTTAAATATGGATTATTTTAATGATAATTCAATTGTAGAAATTGGTTTTTTAATAGGAAATAAGGTTGAGGAAGACTTCACATTGATTATTGATAAAATTTCATTAAAGTGAATAATGATTTGATATTGGATTATTATCATTCATTTTTTGAAATATTTTTAAAAATAATTTATAATACAAATATAGGAATTTATTAGCGTCGTGAAAAAAGAGAACCCGTTAATCAGTTTAGCTTTTAATATCTTTATTCCTGTTTTAATTCTTAAAAATGGATTAGAATGGATAGAGAAATTTTTAGATCAATTAGGAGAAGATAGTTGGATATATAGTAAAATAATTTTATTTGATGCGCCATCTTTTGTTTTCGCAATAGCATTAATGTTTCCATTCTTTTATTTTATTATTGATTTTTTTAATCGAAAAAATATTAATCTTATATCAATATTTGGTTTTATTAATATTCTACTTACTGGCGGGATTGGAGTATTTGGTGCCGCTTTAGGTTTATCTAAAAATTGGTTTATAATAAAAGAGGGTTTAATACCACTACTCATAGGCTTATTACTTTTTTTAATAAGCCTATATAAAAAGGATTACTTGAACAATATTTTTATTAATGAATTAATGTTTGATACTGCAAAAGTCAAAATAGCAATTAGTAATGAAAAACAGAGCGAATTTGAGGGACTCCTAATAATAACAGGTTATTATTTTATAGCAGGTTTCTTTGTAAGCTCGATCATCCAGTTTATTCTTGCTTCAATTATAGTTGTTTCTAATCCAGGAGACCCATCATTTAATCAAGAAGTCTCTACCATGACCTGGGTGAGCTATATAGCAATATTACTTCCAACTATGATTTTAATTGTAAGTGGGTTTATGAAATTAGTGAAAGGTATTGAAAAGATAACTGGAATGAAGCAAGAAGAGTTTCTTAGAATTTGACAATTATATTACCATATATCCTAAGGTCTCTTTTAATAATTTAGATGCAGTTATTGCTGTAATATTATTTATATCTTTTTTAGGATTATATTCTACTATATCTCCTCCAATTATTTGGCCTTTGATATTTGATATAGTTTTTAGTATATCTCTTGTAGATAATCCACCAGGTTCAGGATGAGAAACTCCTGGAGCAAATGCTGGGTCTAATCCATCTAAATCTATAGTGATATAGACAGGATCTTTAAAGCTAAGCTGGATATCATTAGAGAACTCTTTCATTGAAATAACTTGTACATTATATTTTTCAATTTGGGTATTTTGATGTGAATTCGTTGTACGTATTCCTATTTGTGTTAGAGTGTCTGCAAGTTTGTTTTCCATGATCCTAGCAAATGGTGATGCATGTGAATATGGGTTGTTATCAAAATCTTGATATAAATCAGGATGTGCATCAAAGTGCAATATGTTTATCTTTGAATAAAATGATTTATATGCACTAATGATTGGGTAAGTGATACTATGATCGCCACCTAAAAAGAAACATTTTTTCTTTTTTTCTAGTTCTAATGTTATAGCGTTTTTAATTAAATCAAATTCATTGTCTTTATCATCTAATTTTATACAACCAATATATTTACAAATATTGTTGGCTTTAAGATCAATGCCAGACTCAGTGAAGGTGTTTGATGCATCTGAATAAAATTCCCTCATTATAAGAGGTGGCGCTTTAGATGCTCCTTTTAAGAAAGAAGAGTTTTTATCTGATGGGATACCAATAATCGAAATCATTTCTTATAATATTTTTTATGGAAGATTTTAATTTTTTTCATTGTTATCTTTGTAAATATAAATTCCTATTGTGCATCCTAGTATTATTAAAATCGCTGCTCTTTCTTTACTCTCATCTAGCCAATATTCAGGGTAAAAAAAGTCACTAACGTCCCATTGCTCCCATAGAAACCATATAAGAGTAAGGGTGGCAACTAATATAAAAAATTTATGTAAGGGGTTAAGTGTATCAATATGCTTTTTCGATGTCTCCATATGTAAATTTAATTGTTTTTATATAATTATATTATACTATGCCTTCTAAAAATAACTCGAATAAATAAATAAACACCCAAAACCAAAAAGAAAAATTATACCAGATATGGCCAACAATCTGAGCCATAGAGGAGGTGTATCACTGATTTTAATATATGGAGATAACACTAGTTTATAATTTGCTAAAGCAACAAAAGGTGCAATCATAAAGGAAATTGTTGTGGCCAGATCAACTAATTCAGTCAAACGAGACCCAAATGCACTAATAATACCAATAGAACCAACTACTAGGGCCCAAATAACAATATTATAGTAGGATTCATTATCTATTCTATTATTAGAAATTAGGTTGATACATTCGCCTGTAGCTCTCGCGTAGCCATCAAATACAGCTATGCAAGTTCCAAACATAATACTAAAGCTTGCTATTGAAATAATTAAATAGCTCCAATCGCCAATCGTTCTTGTATATAACGCGATGACTTGGTTTGCAAAAATTGAACTGTTGTTAGTGAAAATATTATTTGTTGCATACATTAGATATGCTCCAAGAGTAAGAAAGCAAATTGATAAGGATGCGGATAATATATAGCCTATATTAAATTCAAAAATTGTTTGTTTTAAAGTTGGCTTATATTTTGTTTGTTTTATCCTCTCGATTGTCCATAGGCTATTCCAAGAAGAAAGATCAACGGCTGTCGGCATCCATCCCATAAGAGCAATGATAAATAATATATCAACATTATTGTATTGAATATTAGGAAATAGCTGATCGCTTACTGGACCTTTTGCTAGCACTAAAGCAAATGCGACCATTGTAGAAATAACTAATGTGATTCCAATAATTTTAATAATACTATCAAGTAATTTATATTTCCCAAAAGATAGGATGATACCGCATAAACTAAATAGAATAATGTGATTTGTGATACCCAATGGTGTGGTTTTTAATAAGTTCTGGAAAAAACCAGATGTTACTGCACCAACTGCAGAGGTAATCAAAAACATGGAAAGCAGAGTCGCCGTAGCATACATATATAATACCCATGTGCCTAATGTTTTATATCCATAGATAATACTTTTTTCGGTTGAATTTGCATATCTAGATCCAAATTCAAAAAATGGATATTTAAATAAATTAGCTATAATAATGAAAAATAATAAGCCAAAACCATAATTGGCACCTGCGCGAGTAGATTGAACAAGATGAGATACGCCTATCGCCGTACTTGCAAAAAGAACACCAGGGCCTAAGGTTTTTTTTAGCCATTTAAATTGTTTAATTTTGATTTCCTTGTAATAAATAGTAAAATTAAATAGTATTATAAAATAGCGTAAATTAATTAATATATACATATAAAACTATTATCTTATTAATAGCTTTAGTATCTAAAGTGCTTTTTATCAATATTTGTTAAAATAATTATGATCTTTATTATTATAAAATGTAGTATAAGGACAATATTTTTTATTAATAATGAAAATTATAACTAATCCTCATTTTGGTCAAAGTCACGCGAAAATAATGGACATTATGGATTATTGGGATCCAGAAGAGATATATCGTTTTCATCAAGGCATTGGTAATAAAGAAACTCCACTAATTAAGTTGCCTGAGTTGGCTAAAACCTTAGGGATTGCTAATATTTTAGTTAAGGATGAAAGTTGTAGATTGGGTCTTAGCTCATTTAAGCCGTTGGGTGCTTCATATGCAATTTACAAAGAGATTCAAAGAAATAGCCAAATTAGAACATTTTGTACTGCTACGGATGGTAATCACGGGCGTTCTGTTGCCTGGATGGCTAGAAAATTAAAAAAACGAGCTGTAGTTTATGTCCCTTCTGGGACTGCAAGTGAGCGAATCAAGCATATAAAACAAGAGGGTGCTGAAGTAGAGATTGTAGAGGGGGGTTATGATGATACTGTTAGAAAGGCAATGACACGATGTGAAGATGAAAATTTAATTTCGGAAAATGAAAAGTGGGCTTTAATTCAGGATACCGCATGGAACGGATATGAACGGATACCATTAAATATTATGAAAGGTTATTGGACTCAAATTCATGAAATAACAAAACAATTAAAAAATGATAAAATTGATATTCTTATACTGCAATTAGGAGTGGGAAGTTGGGCAGCATCTATAATAGGGTATATTATTAAATATTGGAAGAATATACCTTTAATAATATCGATAGAGCCATTTTCTGCAAATTGTTTATATGAATCAATTAAGTTGGGAGAGCGAGTATCCATTAATAAGGATGAAAGTACAATTATGGCTGGATTGAATTGCGGTACAGTTTCATTAATTGCATGGGATATATTAAAAAAATATATAAATCAAGCGATATCAATTTCAGATAGATATGCTGAAGAAGCTATGAGGATATTAGCTCGTCCATTCTTATCTGATCAACCAATTATTGCTGGTGAGTCTGGAGCGAGCGGATTAGGTGGACTATTAGCTTTATTTGATATAAAAGCTAAAGAACAAAGTAATGAAGCCAGTTTTTTAGATCGATCCAAAACTGTTCTCATAATTAATACTGAGGGCAACACGGATCCTATTAGTTATAATAATATAATCACTGCTAGTTAATTTTTGTTTGAATAATAATATTAAAATTTGATAGATCTAGAAAAAATTAGATGGTACTTTAGAGCGTGGAGGTATCGATTATTAATTGAAAAAAATGAGATTAATTTTTTAATTAATAATTTACGATCCGGTCAGGTTGCTGTTGATATAGGTGCACATAAAGGAGCTTATACTTATTGGATGTCAAAATGTGTGGGATATAGGGGCAAGGTATATGCTTTTGAGCCTCAACCAATATTATTTGATAGATTAAAAAAAATAACTAAAACTATTAGATTAAATAATATTCATTTATATCCAATCGCATTATCAGATTCTAAAGGGAGGACTGATTTAATTATCCCAAATGGAGATCAATCACCTAGTGCATCAATTATTAGGAAGAAGAATCCTAATGATACAAAAATAGAAATTGAGACAACAACGTTAAAAGATTTTTTTTGTAATATGAAAAATGAATCTGTTGATTATATTAAATGTGATGTGGAAGGGCATGAGTTAAAGGTTTTTCAGACTAGTGTAAAATTTTTTAATAATTTTCGTCCAATTATTTCAGTTGAATCAGAGGCAAGGCATTGCGGAAAAGATAAAGTTGAAGAGTTGTTTTATTTTTTTAAAAATATCAATTACAAAGGATATTTTTTTAATGAGGATCGCCTTATAAGTATAGACCGATTCTCTATACAGGATTATCAATTAGATCCTAATAAAGTTGTTTATATCAACAATTTTATATTCCTACCAAGATAAAATTATCATCAATAATAGGCAAACATAAATTTATAGGACTATAATTACCGGGTTTTTATTACATTATAAAATTTCAGGATTTATAGTATATATTATAACCTTTATACCATAATGCCATTTGAAATAACCAGACTAATAATAATATAATTGCGAAAATAATTGGTTGAAATTGAGGGTGTTTATTTTGATAATAAGTGATTATAATTACTGGGGCAGATAAATAAATAATTAATAATACCTGATACATTGGCAATATATTTGCAAATATTGCAATTCTACATTTTATGAATTCAATTAATTCTAACATAAAGAGTAGTTATCTCTCAGCTCTTTTCTTTTTATTTTAGGATTTTTACAGATTTTTTCTAATGCATCCCAGAACTCTTTACTGTGATTTTTTATTTTTGTATGCATTAACTCATGTAGCATTACATATTCTATTAGATAATCAGGCAAATAGTATAATAAATTATTTAAACAAATTATATTTTTAGAAGAGCAACTTCCCCATCTAGATTTTAATGTTTTAAAATTTATTTTATTATACTTTAGTCTATATTGGTTTGATAGCATGAACAGTTTTTTTTCTGTATCTCTCCAAAAATTTTGCAATTCAATTTTAGATAAGTTTAGTTTTAATAGTTTTTTTTTATTTACTATACGTTTCTTTTTTTCTATCCATGCTATTTTAGAAAAGACAAATTTAACTGCATCATTCACATTAATATGGCGAGGTATGACTAATTGAATATCTCCGCTACTTTCTATTGAAAGTCTTACATATTTTGCACGATCGCTATACTTCAATCTAATTTTTCCTATGCTATCTAGGATAAGATAATTTATATTATCATTATTTTTCACTTAGTGAACTTAAATAATATTGAATATGTTTTTTTTAAAAAGATGATAATATGCAATTTGATTCATTTTCAAGCCTGGTTGGTATATTAGGACTAAAATTTGTCACAGATTATTTGTTTGAAAAATTTATTATTACAAAATTCTGATTTAAAAATGCATATTCTTTTATATCATAATTATTATTTCTGCCAATTATGAAAGTCATTTATAAGTGGTTATTGATTTTTTTTATCTTTTCATGTTATATCAAGACTCAATCCCATTCTATTATGTCTTATAATATTAGATATGATAATCATTGGGATAAGTATAACAGTTGGGAGTTAAGAAAAAAATATGTAGTCCAATTATTTGATGAATATGCTCCATCGATAATTGGTATTCAGGAAGGATTGATTAATCAGGTGCAATTTATAGATAGTTGCCTTGTTAACTATAATTACATTGGCGTAGGAAGAGACGATGGTAGAGAGAAAGGTGAATTTTGCGCAATATATTTTGATACCACGCGTTATTTTACAACCAACTATTCAACTTTTTGGCTTTCTGATACTCCTGATAGTATATCCATTGGATGGGATGCTGCACTTGAAAGGATTTGCACATACGGTTTGTTCACTGATAAAGATTCCAAAGAAAAATTCTGGATTTTCAATACTCACTTTGATCATTTGGGTGTTATCGCAAGAGAAAAATCATCAATGCTGATTCTTAAAAAAATTCATCAAGTTGCTAACTTATCAATTCCTATTATCTTGATGGGAGATTTCAACTCAATTATTGGTAGTACACCTATTAATCTTATTATAAAAGAATTAAGTGATGCATTACAGATTTCTCTAGAAGAACTAAAGGGACCATCAGGTACTTTTAATGGGTTTAATGTAAAACTCCCAATAGAAAAAAGAATTGATTATATTTTTACTAAAAATTTGACTGTACAATCATATGTGCATATTAATGATAGATTGGAAAATAATAGATATATTTCTGATCATTTACCTGTGCTGATACAAATTAAATGATCTCTGATCTAGATGACAATGGTTTACGCTTAAAATATAAAATTTTGAATGAATATTATTATTATGTTATTATTAAATATTGAAATAGTAATGATGAATTTTTTATAAAATGTATAGTCTAATCAAAAATGCGAAGAAATCCCTAAAATTTTTCATCAAAATAATGATTCTTTTTAGTTTTTTATCCTCACAAGATCTAGAAGATTTATCTTTTGGAGATAATTATTCTTTGGATATAGCCACATGGAATATTGAGTGGTTTCCCAAAAATGGACAATATACTGTAGACTATCTTATAAATATCATTTCCCTTCTTGATTTAGATATAATTGCTATTCAAGAGATCGACGATACAACTATGTTTGATCAGATGTTAAATCTATTACCAGAATATTCTGGCTATTATGAATCAAGTTGGTTTGCTGGTTTAGCCTATATCTATAAAACAGGAATTGTAGAGCCAAATAATATATTTGAAATATATACTACATCTTCATATTGGAATGCCTTTCCTAGATCTCCTATGGTTATGGATATGAACTTTATGGGAGAAAATTATTTTATTATCAATAATCATTTTAAGTGTTGTGGAGATGGAATAATTGACTTTAATGATACATCTGATGAAGAAAATAGACGATATATCGCTATCAATCTAATCAAAGAGTATATTGATAATAATCTTGCGAATGAAAAGGTAATAGTATTGGGTGATCTGAATGATGATATTGCTGAAGCATTACCAAATAATGTTTTCCAGGATATATTAGATGATTCAGAAAATTACAGCTTTGCAGATTTAGATATTGCCCAAGGCAATAGTTCTGAATGGTCTTTCCCTAATTGGCCGTCTCATCTTGACCATATTTTGATTACGAATGAATTATTTAATGGATTTAATACCTTCGAAGTTCAGACTATAAAAATAGATGATTATCTTGATAATGGATGGTATGAGTATGATCAAAATATTTCGGACCATAGGCCAGTAGCAATAAAGTTTGCAATCGACTCTATCCCTAATTATGATATTAATAATGATGGAGCTACAGACGAATCTGATATTGCAATATTGGTTGAATATATTATGAATGCAAATGGATCATTATACTTGTCTGATTTCAATACAGATACAATGGTAGATATTTTTGATTTGTATCTTTTATTAGATTTCATACAAGATTTATAACTTTTATGAATATAAAAATTAAGGGTTACAGAATTCTGATAATTCCCATATTATTTAGTTTGTCAATTTTAAAATAATTATATAGAGTTAATAATGAATGCAAATCAAAGTAAACTGGTCAATCTCTTTTTTGTAATTGTAATTATCATGACGTCATCTTGCATACAAAAACAAAATAAGAATTCGTTGGAAACTATTCAAAAAATTCAAACAGAATCTAGAAGATTAAATTTGTTTTTTGATAAGAATTTTGATGAATATGTTGATAGGCATCCTCAATATCAATCATATTTAGGTATAAAAAAAGATTATGATAAATGGGATGATATGTCACCTGATGCTGAAGAATTTGAGCTTGAGATAGCAAAAAAATCTTTACAATGGTTAAAAGATTCTGTCAATATAAAATTTTTAGATAGTCAAACGTTAGTAAGCTATGAATTATATAAGAAAAAACTTGAAAATCAAATACATGATTATAAATACCGGCTATACAATTATCCTTTAAATCAAATGAATGGGAAACAGTCTAGTATCCCTGCTTTTTTAATTAATATGCATAAAATTACATCAATAAAAGAAGCAGAAGATTATATTGCAAGGTTAAATGGAATCTATCCACTATTTAAACAATTATTTGAAAATATTAGAGAAAGAGAAAAAAGCGGAATAATACCTCCAACTTTTATATTGGATCATGTCTTAAATGATGCAGAAAATGTCATTACTGGATTTCCATTTTTAGGAAAAGATACTTGCGCTCTTTATTTGGATTTTTACAATAAGGTAAAAAAACTTGAGACCTCAAAATTAGAAAAAAAT
The DNA here is from genome assembly GCA_002708715.1 of Fidelibacterota bacterium. Taxonomy (GTDB): domain Bacteria; phylum Fidelibacterota; class Marinisomatia; order Marinisomatales; family UBA1611. Next base: position 78,225 of record PAPB01000039.1, read on the forward strand.
ATGTTGTCGCAATCTGCTGAGCAGGCGCTTGAAAATAGCGTTAAGCCTGCATATGAAAAATTGATATTAATAGCAAATAATCTAAAAAATAATTATGATGAAAAAGATGGTGTATGGAGATGGAAGAATGGAAGTCTCTTTTATGAGAATGCACTTAAGCGAACAACAACAACTAATATGAGCTCAGAAGAAATTCATTTACTTGGGTTAAGTGAAGTGAAACGAATACATAAGGAAATGATATTAATTAAAAATAAGGTCGGATTTGAAGGGGACTTAAAAGAATTTTTTATAGAGATGAAAGAAAATGATATTTACTATTATCCTCAAACGAACACAGGTAAGAAAAATTACATCAAAGACGCGGAACGAATAATTGAAGAATTCAAATTAAGATTAAATGATATTTTCATAACAAAGCCAAAAGCGAAGATGGTTGTTAAAGCTGTTGAAGGATTTAGAGAAAAATCTGCTGGCAAAGCATTTTATCAGAGGCCAGCACCAGATGGATCACGATCTGGAACGTATTACGCAAATACATATAAAATGAGAATGATGCCAAAATATCAGATGGAGGCCCTTGCATATCATGAAGGTATTCCTGGCCATCATATGCAAATCTCCATTGCTCAAGAATTAGAAGGTTTACCTAAATTTAGGAAATATAGTGGATACACTGCTTATACTGAAGGCTGGGGACTTTATTCTGAATATTTGCCTAAAGAGCTTGGTTTTTATTCTGACCCATATTCTGATTTCGGTAGATTGGCGATGGAGCTGTGGAGATCTTGTCGACTTGTTGTTGATACTGGGATCCATGCAAAAAAATGGACACGTGAAGAATCCATTGAATATTATTTAAATAATACACCCAATGATAAGCTTGATTGTATTAAAATGGTTGAGAGGCATATTGTATATCCTTCTCAAGCAACAGCTTATAAGATTGGTATGAATAAAATTATTGCATTAAGAGAAAATGCGAAGTATAAGTTAGGAAGTAAATTTGATATCCGATATTTTCATGAGTTAATACTCTCTCAAGGCTCTGTGCCTCTAAGTGTTTTAGAAAAAGTCATTAGTAATATGATAGAATTAGAACTCAAATAATTAGGTATTATATGTTTACGAATGGCAATGGGATTTTTTTAAGATATGTATATTTATTGATTTTGATCATTTTGTGTACTTCAAAGATATTATCTCAGAATCAAGTCTGTTTTGAGATAGAAGCTAATCCTAATCCTAACCATCCTGCTTTTGGGATTTTTTCAAAATATGTTAATGTGTTTGATTGTATAAAAATTTATGCTGAGAATAATATCTCTGATGAGAAAATTCTTCATGTTGCATCTGTTGCTGCAGAGCTTTTAGACAACAATGAAGATGGGATTATTGATGACCCTCTGATAGAGTCTTCTTTGATTCAATTGAATGCTGTTATGCCTATATTCCAATCAGAAAGTGGTAATGCAATTGATACTTTTTTTGATAATTTATATGATGGATGTACTGGTGCTGTATTATTTAGAAATGAAATTGATCCAAATCAACCAGGGCATTGGGGAGATGATGCTACGGTAGAAGAGGTGCTACACACAATTAATGCTTGTGGTCATGTTGAGGTATATCCTGCACTTTACGATTTAGAGCCAAATTCATCTTATCTTACTGATGCTATGGATATTGCCCGTGGTGGCCAATATATTACGCTTCCGCCTTATTATCCTGAAGAGGCATGGTATCACTATGATGATTGGACATGTGATTATGGTTGCATGGCCATGGAGTATCTATATTGGTGTATTGTTACAAATATGGATCTCATATCTGATGCTCAAACCTGTTTTGGTATTGCTAATGAGTGGGAGCCATGTACACCAGAGTTATTTGAGGCAACTGATACGCTTATGTTTAATTTGATTAATGACCCTTTGAATATGCTACCCCAACAGGCTCCAGATGGTAATTATTGCATAGATAATGTAAAAATAAGTAAAGATGATAATAACTCACCATCTCAAATATTTTCTAATTATCCTAATCCTTTTAATCCAATTACAACTTTTCGATATAATTTACAAAAAGATGCATATGTTAATATTTCTATCTATGATATTTTAGGTAATAAAATTCGTGAATTAATTAATAACCAACAGCCAGCGGGATATAGGATTGTACAATGGGATGCTACCAATTATATGGGTAGGCGTGTTCCAGCTGGTATGTATTTATATAGTATTGAAATAGATGATTTAAGATTTATGAAAAAGATGATCCTTTTAAAATAATTGCTATGGAAATTTTATTGGGTTTTATTAGTATAATTTGTTTATGAATTCAATAACTATATCAAGGATACAATCATATTGAAACATTTATCAATACTAGGTAGGTTGAATTATGCTTAGATTTATTTTTCTTTTTACAATAATAACTTGTTCCTATTCTCAGACGGTTATTGGCGAGGGAATGGTTGGGCAACAGTTGCTTGATTATGTTGTAGATAATTATAAAACATCTACGACGTTAGGCTATAATAATGCAAGAGATATCCTTTATGGGACAATTGATATTGGTGAGGATAATGAATTGTCGTGTGTTTATTCAGGGTTTACTATCACTTTAGATATTACTCAAGATCCAAGTACAAACGCATACAATCAAGGCGTAAATTGTGAACATTCCTGGCCACAGAGCATGGGAGCTGATGAAGAGCCACAAAAAAGTGACTTACATCATCTATATCCGTGTAAGGCAAATGTTAACTCTTCAAGGGGAAATCATCCTTACGCTGAAATTGAAGATGAGATTACGGATACATGGTATAGAAATGATTACTCACAAGAATCAATACCACTAGAATTCATTGAAGAATATGCAGAGAAATTAAATGGTGGTGAGCCTGTTTTTGAACCTCGTGAAGATCATAAAGGTAATGCTTCAAGGGCTATGTTTTATTTTTTTGCAATGTATCAGGATGATGCGGATACAAATTTTTGGTCTTTTCAAAAACATACATTGCTTGATTGGCACTATTTAGATCCTGTAAATGAAATGGAGCTTGAAAGGACTTGGTTAATTGCTTCTTATCAAGAAGACCAACCTAATCCATTTATTCTAGATTCTAGTTTAGCTCGTAGAATTTGGTTTGTAGAGAATAATGGGGGTGCAAACCCGCCAGATACATTTTCACTGATTATGCCTTATAATCATATGGAGATTTTATCACTCTTGCCTAATTTTCTTTGGCATTCATCTGAGGATAATGATTGGTTGGATACAGTGCGATATACAGTAATGCTTGATGGTCCAGACCCTGGGATTGTAGTGTATGAGGCAGGCACAGACACTTCGTTTTCTATGATTGAATCATTACAAGATAATTCGCAATACTTTTGGCAAGTGATTGCCCAAGATCTCAGTGGCCATCAAACTGTTAATCAAAACGGATATCAAACCTTTTTTATTAATACTAATAATGAACCACCTACAATGCCTATTCTAGTGGCACCGATTCATGGAAGTATCCAGTCTAATCTTACACCAAGTTTATATTGGACAGAGTCTTTAGACCCAGACCCGATGGATCAAATCACTTATGTCCTGTATTTAAAAGAACATGGCTCGATTGAATGGCAGAGTATTTATCTTGACACAAATTCATACTCTCCCGTAATTAATTTAATGGATAATGCTTCTTACTCTTGGTATGTACATTCTTCAGATCTCTATGGTGGTGAGGTTTGGACTGATAGTATAAACTTTTTTACTGATGTTTTTCCAGAGCCTCCTGGTGCATTCTTCACTGTTTCACCTCAAGACCAAGCATTAAATATAGATTCTGAAATACAATTCATTTGGAGAAGTTCTATTGATCCAGACCCATTAGAAATAATTCAGTATCAACTAGTATATGTCAATAATCTAGAGGACTGGGATGACACATTGAACTACAATTATAGTGAATTGATTGAGGATACAGTAATAACTTTAAACCTTGAAGATAATGGGCAATATTATTGGGGTGTTATTGCTAGAGATACAGATGGATTTAAAATCGTAAGTAATGATGGGAATCCTAATGAATTAATGATTGGTGCCTTAACCACAAAGCAAGATAATATACCTAGTGTATTTTCATTGTCACAGAACTTTCCTAATCCATTTAACCCAGCAACAAATATAACTTATGATATCCCAAGAATTGAACATGTAATAATAACAATTCATGATATTGTGGGACGGCACATCACAACTTTAGTTGATGAAAATAAAAATACTGGATCGTATTCGATTATTTGGAATGGGCGAAATAATATTGGGAAAGATGTTCCAGCGGGAATGTATATTTACACTATTAAAGCAGGTAGCTTTAGCAACTCGAAAAAGCTTGTCCTATTAAAATAATAATGTCGTAGTTAATAAAAAAAGATGAGGATTATGATTAAAATATATTTTCAATTAACAATTTTGATAAGTTTAATATTTATTGGATGTGAAAAAAAGGCTGATAAAAAGCCTAATGCTAATCATGTTGTTCATAGCCTTTCTTCAGGGTCATATGATGTGAATACAACTGAGAGTCGATTAGAATGGTCTGGTAGAAAAGTAGCATACGGTCATAATGGTACATTGATGATTAAAAATGGTAGTGTTGAAATTTTATCCAATGGTAATATTAATGGAAAATTTGATATTGATATGAATTCTATTAATGTTACGGATTTAGAGGGTGGTCGAAAAAATAGTCTAGAGGGCCATCTTAAAGCTGCAGATTTTTTTGATGTTGTACAATTTCCAATAGCATCTATTGTAATTCGGGCTAATAAGAAAAATATTAAAGATAATCGGATAGATATAAACGCTGACCTAACAATAAAAAATATTACCCATCCAATTAATTTTACGGCTAGTATAATTGACTCTCAACCACAATTAAAGATGGAAGCTAACATAGTATTTGATAGATCAAAATATGATGTCAGATTTGGTTCTGGTAAATTTTTTCAGAATTTAGGTGATAAAATGATTCTGGATGATATTAATATTGCTGCTCACCTTAATTTTAATTAATGATCAATAATAAAAAATTATTAAACCAGATATTTAGTATTATATTTATCAGTGTACTTGTTTCTGTGGCTTATAATCAATTTAGATCTGAACCTCTTTCTTTGGTGAAAAAGAAAATACAAATTTTAACTGAAGTGCCCAGCTTAGATGCAATGCTTCTTGAACCTACTATTACTGGTATTGACATTAATCTTGCTCAAACACTATTTGAAAATAATGTAATATTTATCGATGCTAGATCGGAAGAATATTTTAATGAAGGCCATATCCCAAATGCAATATGTAAAGATGATTTTGTTTCATTAGTAGTCCAATTGGAAAATATTCTGGGAATGGATGATCCATTTGTTGTCTATTGTAGTGATGATGATTGTGGATCTAGTGAAGAATTATCTTATGAACTGCAGTCATATGGCTTTAATAATATATATTTATTTAAAGGCGGTTGGAAGGAATGGCAGAATGCTGGTTTACCAGAGGAAAAATAGTGGGTAAAATATATCCTTATTTAGAACTTTTTTGTCGAATTATCATAGGAGGTGTTTTCCTTTGGGCTAGTGTAGATAAAATAATCGATCCATCAAAATTTTCTAGAGAGATATCAAACTATCATATTATTCCTTTTGGTCTAGAGAATTTAATAGCAATAGCTCTTCCATGGCTTGAACTTATGATTGGGATTGGACTTATTTTGGGATTTTATATTAATGCAAATACAATTATTGCTGGCTTTCTTTTAGTAATATTCAATGTTTTAGTTTTTCAGGCAATGATGCGTGGATTTAATATTGAATGTGGTTGTGGTTTAAAAGAAGGGCAAATGGTTGGTTATGGAAAACTATTTGAAAACTTTATACTATTGTTAGGATGCCTATTTATTCTTAAAGTTAAAGATCGGATTCTATATTTTAAAAAAAATCAGTAATACTATCTTTAATAATTTTTATAGAGCATTTTTATATATTTTAGCATCATTAGTTGCTGGAACTCAAAATGGTCACCTTTTAAAAGTTGAATCCTTGAATCGCAACGAAACGATTATTAGTGTTGATCATCAGACTCATGTTGATTATGGTCTATCATATCCTATTACATATGTTTTTTCTCTTCCAGAAGGAAGTGAGGGTCTATTAACCTATAAAAAATTTCAACAAAATAATGATTGGTCCCAATTAATTGAAAAAACATCAGAAGATTTTTTTAATGGGGAAGAAATTGTTCGATTCGATTATAACGCTAGTAAGGCTTATGTGTCTATTGCATTTTCAGATATATCAGATTCGATCTATATAAAAATAGATAATACTTTAGGTGAACCTATATCTATAAACTATGAAGAAATGAGTAAGTATTATGATAATAGAGATGTTGTAGTAACATCTACGGCGGATGACTGGGCATCATATTTTAATGATAAATTTCTTCGCACTTGTAGAAACTTTAGGGATTTTAATTTATGGCTTTCATGTGGAGTTGTCACAGATCATTGTGATCAGAGCACCTGGTTTGATATTCAAAATCAATTAGATTCTGGTTTTGTTGAAGTAGTCTCTCATTCTCAAATACATCCTTATATTCCGTATGAAGACGTTGAGGGAGAAGTCCTTGGCAGTAAACAGGATTTGATTGATAATCTTAATTTACCTGCTCAAAATAGTTTTGGTGAAAATGAATATGTTTACGTTTGGGTCGCTCCTTATGGAGAATATAATGATGAAATTGATTCAATGGTAAGTATAGGGAGGTATTTGACATCAAGGCTTTATAATAACGGTGAAAATTATCAAATCTCTAATTGGAATCCTGAACTATATAAATATGACCCTGTTGAGGTTTCTACAGAAGTCGGACCTCTTTGGCTTGGTACAACAGATACAACTTATTTAAACAATGCTTTTGATTATGCATTAGAGCAAGGAGGAGTATATCACGTAATGTGTCACCCAAATGTTATTGAATGGGATGAGGAGTATCCTTGGGTACATCTTGAGTATATTAGTAATAGAAAAAATGTTTGGTATGTCGCTTTTGGGCATCTTTATTTATATGATTTTCTAAGTTCTACCTATCCCAATATGGATCTTGATATCCATGCTGGAAATCAACTACTGCCTAATAACTTCACTTTATATCAAAACCATCCAAATCCATTTAATGCTAGTACACTTTTTAATTTTTATTTAGAAGAAAATTTGTTCATAAACATTAATATTTATGATTATAGAGGTATTTTTATAAAGTCTATTATGAATGATGAATTATCTCGTGGTAAATATACAGTCAAATGGGATGGCACTAACGCATCTGGAAATAATGTAAGCTCAGGAGTATACATATATTCTATGGATAATGGTTTCTCAAGAAAAACAAAGAAAATGATTTTAACTAAATGAAAATTTGTGATATAAAAAAAATAGATTGAAGGGATGAATTTAATTATAAAGTACTTATGTTTTTTAATTTTGAGTATTTCTATTTTGTTTAGCAAAAGTGGTAAGCAAAAGACCACAAACATATTTTCATCAAACCTATCTTTGCAAATTGCTTTGAAGTATAATATCTATTATCCAGAGGATTACTTTGATGTAAAGCATAATTATCCGGTAGTATTATTTCTTCATGGTGCTGGTGAAAGAGGAAGTAATATTGATTTAGTTGAACTGCATGGTATCCCGAAGCTGATTAAAGAAGGTGTAAGTTTCCCTTTTGTTACCTTGGCACCCCAATGTCCAAAATTTCAATATTGGTCTGAGCCTTTAAATGTAAAAGCATTGGTTCTTCTTTTAGAAGATGTTTTAAAAAACTACCGTATTGATCCTGATCGTGTTTACGCGACTGGATTAAGTATGGGGGGGTATGGAACACTTGCAATAGCTAAAGAGAGGCCAGATTTATTTGCTGGAATTATTTCTGTATGTGGTGGAATGGATACAACTAATATTCAAAAACTTAATAATATGCCGATTTGGCTATTCCATGGTGAGAAAGATGAAGTCGTTCCTGTAGAGAATTCGAGGGTAATTTATGAATCATTAAAAGGCACCAACCCAAAAATAAATTTTACAATTTATCCAGATGTTAAACATAATGCATGGGATATTACATATGATAATAAAAATATCTATAAATGGTTATTGGAACATAAAAGATCATCCAAATATTATTAAAAGTGTTAAAGTGTTTAACCTATCTTTTATATTTTGTATTATTCATTGATAGTTATAAGCATTAGGTCGTAAATAATTTTTTATTCATGTGCCTTGTTACATTTTTCTATTATACTTAAGTATTGTAAATGGAGTTTGACATGAAAAAATATCCGATCTTTCTATTTATTTTAATTACTTTTTTGCAAAGCCAATCTAATACAGGCAATGATTTATTGAGTGATTTGGAAAACAGCAATAAAAATGCAATATACACTTACTGGATTGGGACTGTTAATGGAAATATTCAAGGATATGAATATGGTATATGGTTAGCACTAGATTATATGATTGATAATCGTATTATTTCGGAAAAGGAAAAAAATAAATTAACAAAAGAATTTGAATTGGTTTTACCAAAAGATCTTAATGAAGAAGATGTCTTTAAAATTGTTTGGAAATTTATTAGTAAAAACCCTGATTATAGACATATGCAATTATCTGAGCTTACTAATATAGCTATAAAAGATAAATTTAAAATGGAAAAATGAGAATTGATTAAACGATATTCATTTGATGATGTGAAAAGGTGGAAACGCGATGGTGCTGTAGTTTTAAAAAATTTATTTACTTTGGAAGAAATTAAAACTGTCCATGATGATATTGCGGTAGTATTTCAAGGTAAAAAGGGATCTACGCCTATTATTAAAAAACATAGCGGGCCTCCTGAAACAGTTGCAGAGCAGTTTCTTAATTTTGAAAATATACCATTTGATTGTTCATCGGCATTAAATCTAATTGGTGTACATCAGCAATTAATAAGTTTAGCTAGAGAAGCTCTTGGAACAAAGTATGTGAGATTATATCAGTCTCAGGCTTGGGCCAAATTTGCTGGAGAAACAGATTTTGAGCAATCATTCCATTGCGATTACGGGAATCATACTTTGACTGTTCCTTCAAATGATGTAACGAAAAATTCAATTACATTTTTAATGTATTTTTCAGATGTTACAGAAATGCATGGTCCAACTCATTATGTTACAAGGTCTGATAGTAATAAAATATCTAAGTCATCGGAAATATTTCTTAATCATAGTGATAATAAAAAACTCCAAAAATTATTAAGTAAATATGAGAAGTCAACTGCTGGTCCTGCTGGAACTGTATTTGCATATGGTATTGATGTCTTTCATCGGGCCACTAATATTACACTTAATAGAGGCTATAGGTTTGCTGTTACTTCTTGCTTTAAGAAGGCAGGAAATGATTCAATTGGTTATACAGCTTGGCCTTACCATCAAAACAAACCATGGAATATTATTTTTGAAAATGCATCACCAGAACAATTAAACTGTTTTGGCGTACCGATGCCAGGAGATTCATTTTGGACAGATGACGCGTTAAAATTAGCTAGTTTAAGATATCCTAATTGGAATATGAAAGAATATGAAAGAAAAGCGAAAAAATGAATGCAATTTTATATACAATAATCAATAATACTTTTCAATTAATTCAGATGCTTGTAATGATAAGGGTATTGCTTAGCTGGATTCCTCATGATCCATATAGTCAATTTATTTATGCTATATATAGAATCACAGATATAGTTCTTCAGCCTATAAGAGATTTGCTTCCTTTATCAAACTCTAGAATTGATTTCTCACCAATAATTGCCTTTTTCCTAATTGATTTTTTTAAAAAAATTATTTTAACTATTATTTAATTTGACAAATGATTAACAAGATTTTTAGAAGTTATGTTGAGCTTCCTAGGAATATTATTTTATTATTTGGTGTAGAATTATGCTTAAGCCTTGTTCATGTCGCTTTTATTTTGATATTGAATATCTACCTTAGAAAAGTAGGTTATAGTGATCCAGATATTGCAGCATTTAATTCTTTACGGTTTATTGGTGCCTTAGCTTTTTCCTTGCCTTTAGGTATCTATATACGAGGGAAAAAGTTAAAGCGATTTTTTATTTTCTCATCTTTTCTTGTCCCAATAATTAGTATAGTTCTTATTGAATCAATAAGCAGCAAAATATCCCCTTTAATTCAAGTTTCTTTTCTAACTTGGGGAATCGCGATGATGTTTTTGCGTGTCTGCTCTTTGCCATTTATAATTAGACAAACTACAGATGTAAATAGTAGTGAGGCATTATCATTAAACGCTGCAACATGGTCTTTAGCTACAATCATATCAGGCCTTATTATTAGTGGCTTAGATTGGCTATCTGTTATTAATATTTATAATACCCAAATAATGCTTAGTGAAAGAACGATCCTTTGGATAATCACATTTATTAGTGCTTTCTCAATCCCTATAGTTTTAAAGATTAAAGAACCTGCAATGTTAATTAATGATTTAAATTACAATCAACTATCATTCAATAAAGCTTATGATTGGAATTTGATTTTTCAAGCCATATCGCCTTTGATATTGATCTCTATCGGTGCTGGACTAACTATACCATTTGTGAATTTATTTTTTAATTCAGTTTTTAGATTTTCATCCAGTGATTTTAGTATTATGGGTAGTGTCACTGCTATTTTTGTATTTTTTTCATCTTTGATGGTGCCAACCTTGAAAAAAAAATATGGATATTGGATGACAATCGTATTGGTCCAAGGATTATCTATATGTTGCCTGATCATCTTGGCTTTAACTGAGCTGTTTTCAGATTATTACTATGTAATTTATATTGCAATAAGTGCTTATGTATTAAGACAGCCATTAATGCATATGGCTCATCCATCATCAAATGAATTGATGATGAATTTTGTTGGAAAAAGAAATCAAGAGTTAATTAGTGCACTAAGTTCCAGCTTATGGAGTGCATCTTGGTTTATAAGTGCTAAAATTTTTGAATGGTTGCGAATTTTAAATTTTTATTATTATGAAATATTTTTAATAACAGCAGGATTATATATTATTGGTGTGTTTTTATATGTTTTAATTATTAGAAAATATGAGAATCTTCAAAAAGAGAAATCAGTAGAATGTTCAGTCCCAGAAGAATTGCGAATTGATTAAATGAGAATTCAAATTTATAGATTTTTTGTTTTTTTTATAGTCATTATATCTTGCCTATATGGTCAGTGTGATGATGATCAGGTTGAAATCTGGGGTATTTGTTATCCAATAGAAACAACTTTCGAACTTGTCCTTTCAAATCAGGGTATAGGGGGTAGCATTCCTGATAATATATCTGCATTGCAAAATTTGATGTTCCTAGACTTATCATATAATGAACTTGGCGGTAATATCCCAAATCAAATTTTTAATTTAGAAAATCTTATTGCATTAAATCTGAGTAATAATAATATAAGTGGAGATCTCTCACCTAATATTTCAGCACTCACAAATTTGATGTATCTAGATTTATCTAATAATTATTTTTCTGGTACAATGCCATCAGAAATTGGTTTATTAACGAGTCTGGTTGAACTATCTTTACATAATAATGAGTTTAGTGGTCCGATACCATATGAGTTTGGTAATCTTTCTTATTTATCTAGATTATATCTTAATAACAATCAAATTAATGGTTCAATACCAGCTGAACTAAGTCAGCTAATAGGACTCGAATATTTGTTATTGGATAATAACCAAATATCTGGATTTATTCCTGAGTCTATTTGTGATCTTGGTCTTGTTTGGAATAGCATATACAGCTTTAATATTTTAGGAAATCAAATATGCCCTCCATATCCAGATTGTCTTGAAAATCTTTCTTTAGGTCAAAATATTATTAATTGTGAGGGGGTAGTTGGGATCTGGGACAGCCTCTATTTTGTAAATGAGATTACAGAATTTGATTTTTCAGGTTTTGGACTGTCTGGTCAAATACCAGAAGAAATTGGTCTTTTTACAAATTTAATTACCTTGGATCTTTCCAATAATAATTTAACTGGTGCTATTCCTAATACAATAGGTGATTTGGACAACCTAGAATATCTAAATCTTGCGTTTAACCAATTAACTGGAGTTGTCCCTAGCTCTATTGGAAACTTAAGTAGTGTAAAAGAAATACGATTGTTTCAAAACCAGTTAGCTGGTGAAATACCTTTAGAAATTGGAAACCTTTCTAATTTAATTCTTATTAATTTTCGTAATAATAATTTTTTTGGATCTATCCCTGCTTCTATTGGAAATCTATCATTATTAGAGATTTTATATCTGCATAATAATAATTTTGATGGGCAAATACCAATAGAAATTTATGATCTAACAAATTTAAAACGTATTTTTCTTAATGGTAATCAAGTAACTGGGAATATCCATCCAAATATTGTAAATCTTGATAATTTGGAAAAACTTAGGTTAGAAAACAATTACATTACTGGCATAATCCCAAATGAAATCTGTAATTTAAATATAGATTGGAGTGACCCAATTTCATTTAATATCTCAGATAATATGTTATGTGAGCCATACCCCATATGCATTGAAGGGGATCAGGGACATCAAGATACGACAAATTGTAGTAATGTTGCCAGCTTCAATGAACAAGTAGCAATTCAAGAAAATCAATTTAATGTATATCCAAACCCATTTAATTCAAAAGTAAAAATATTTTTCGAGGTTAAAGAGAGAAATAATATTAATGTGGAAATTATTGATTTGATAGGAAGAAGGGTCAATAGATTATTTTATGGGCCAGTTAACTCTGGTCGTTTATCTCTTACATGGGATGGGAAAAATTATTTAGGGAACAATGTAAGTCCAGGAGTATATTTTTGTATAGCTTATATAAATAATAATATTAATAAGTTTAAGTTAATATATTTAAAGTAAAATATTAATTTTTCATAGTTCAACAGATGATTATTGAAAAATATTTAGAGACTGGTAAAAATGTAAAAAACGAACAATTAAATTATTTTATTTATTTGCCTGATGATTATTATCATTCAAAGAAAAAATACCCATTAATTTTATTTTTGCATGGAGCAGGAGAGAGAGGCTCAAATATTGATAAAATAAAAAGACATGGATTACCAAAAAGGATTGAAGAAGGAATGAATTTTCCTTTTGTAATAGTCGCACCTCAATGTGAAGATGGCATTTGGTGGTCTCACGATAAAAAAATTGTCAGTCTTTATGTATTAATGAAAAAAATAGTTTCTGAACTTAGAATTGAAGATAATCGAATATATGGTACAGGATTAAGTATGGGTGGATATGGAATTATTGAATTAGCATCTATGCATCATAAATTATTTGCAGCAATAATTCCTATATGTGGTGGAACAATTAGAAATAAATTAAATAATTTAAGGGATCTCCCAATGTGGCTCTTCCATGGAGACAAAGATGATGTAATCCCTTTTGAAAGTTCATTACTGATTTATGATTATTTAAAGAAAAAAAATGAAAACATTCGAATCACCATATATAAAAATATAGGACACGATTCATGGACTGAGACTTATGAAAATCAAAAAATATATAACTGGCTATTGAGTTTTAAGAACTAATATGGTTTTACAAGCCTTGAATATTTAAATTGTTTATTGGTCCATTAATTTTTAGAATAATAGCAGATCCATTTCTATGAATAGATTTACCTTTATCTTTTTCCCATTTTTTAATCCAATTTTTAATACCTAAAGCTACTGGGTGTATAAGGGCTTCCGTATTATGAAAAATAATTTTAGGAATATTAGTCCCATCTTGTCGAATTGATATATTACCTATAATCGAGACCTTGATAAAGGGGGTATATATTTTTAAAGAAATATTTCCAGTAAATTGGTTAATTATATTAATGCGTAGTTCTACGAGTCTTACCATAATAGAATTATTCCAAACACCTATCTGTGTTAATAAGTCTTCAATCTCTGGTTCTTTGCCTAATCCATCGGGTATTTTAAGTTCAAAATTTTTTATTTTAAAATCACCTTCACCTTTATGAATAATGAAAACAGAATCTAGATTTCCATCTAAGATAATTTTATTACCTTCGATTAATAGTTCTGGTAAAGATATCAATGATGAATTATTTAATTGATTATTTGGATTAGCTTTAAAGTTTGCATTATGTATTCTAAACTGACCTTTTTCCATCACTAAACTAAAATCAGTTTTATTACTATCTATTTTTAAATCTATACTTGATGAATTTTGAAGAGACATACTTTGTAACTTGAAAATATAATCCCAATGTAGAAATGGTATATTATTAAGTGAGTCCATTGTCGGATCAAGTTTAAAGGTTTGTGACTGATAATCAAAAATTATAGATTTTGTTTTTGGGATTGGATTAATATGTGTTGGTTTTGCGGTAATTGTATTCGGAAGGTCTAAGGTATATGTCCATGAATTATTATTAAATGGTGGTTTCGATAAATCGATATAATGATTTATTATGAGATCATTTGTTTTTATAGGATAATTATTTTTATCAGTGAAAAATAAATCTATTGCTTGGTTAATTTTTTCAATCCCTATTTTAGGTATAGATTCTCTATTGTTAATTCGTTTTAATTTTTCATTAGTAATCCAATCTGATCGAAATAAATTCGCCTGATATGTTAAATTCTTTATTAATAATTCAGGTCCTGTAATATCAATTTTTGAAAAAAGCATTGTAGAATCATGTTTGTTTTCAATCTGAATATTTGAAAAACCAAATCGGAATTCTTCTATATCTAGAGTTTGTATATCATTAATATGAGTTTTTGGGTAATAATTAAATTGTAAATTTTTAAAAAATAAACCAGAATTAGTGATTTTACCATCAATATCGCCATTAATTTTTCCAAATAAAAAAATAGAAAAAAATGTGATATAAAATTTTAGTATGTTTTTATAAAACACGTGATTAAACAATTATTTATTTCCTGTATTGATAGTAGTTTAATTTGATATAAAATTGTTATCTTCATACTTAAGACAATGAAACATTATTACCTTTTTATTATAAAATAAACTGAAATGTCTAATTATAAGCTTGTTTATTCTACTGACCCATCTATCAAAGATGATAATCCAGTAAGGAAAAAAAGTTCTGTTGCTCAAAGTGAGCAAAGAATTCGGATTCATCTAGATAGAAAGGGTGGGGGAAAATTACTTACAGTGATTAAAGGTTTCAAAGAGCCAGATCATATATTGAAATTATTGGCAAAGGATATTAAAAAAAAATGTGCATCAGGTGGATCAATGAAAAACAATGAAATTATTATTCAAGGTAATAAACGAGATATAATAAAAAATTTTCTTGAATTAAAAGGCTATAAACCAAAATTAAGCGGTGGATAAATCTTATGATTAATAGATTGAAATTATTTTTCTCTTTTCTGATATTTTCTATACTGATATGCTCGTGTTCAAAAACCACTGCTCAAGGTGATTTTACCTTGATAATGTCAGGTAGTATGCATGGACAACTTGATCCATGTGGTTGAAAGAAAAATCCCATGGGCGGTCTGTCCAGAAGATATGTAAAAATTCAAGAAATAAGGGATGCTGGAAAAGATCCATTAATAGTTGATGCAGGAGATTTATTCTTTAGTACTACTAGAATCAATGATAAGAATAAGAAGTCTGAAGAGTACCGCGCAAGTGCTATTTTAGAAGGCTTTAATAAAATTGGTTGTGATGCAATTAATATTGGAAAATATGAGTTGCTAAATGGACTCTCTTTTTTAAATGAAATGACTACAAAAATTGAAGCACCATTCCTATCTGCAAATTTAAAGAGTCAAAAGACAAAAGAACTTTTATTTAAACCATATCATATTTTGAAAAAGTCAGACTTAACTTTTGGTATTATAGGTGTCACGAATCAAGTTCCTGATACATCTACTATGGTTATTGCTGATGATTTTATTGAAGCTGGGAATTATTATATTAATGAGATTAAAAATCAGGTTGATATCATTATTATGTTGGTGAATGCAGATCGGGGGTCACAAGCTGATTTAGTAGAAAAATTTGAGGACGCTGATTTTATAATTACTAGTGGATCGACAAATATGACCAGAACAAATTCGCCACAAAAGACAGATGGCCCATTTAAATATTCCTGTGGTAAGCAAGGTAAGTATTTAATGGTTGTTGATGTGGAAATGAATGATAAAAATAGTCCACTAGTTGATATATCAAATCATAAGAAAAAAATCAAGGATATCAATAAAAGATTTGAAAGGTTACAAAAGAAAGATCCGAAAAAATCCTTAGAAGAGATATACAGTGATCAAAGTAATGTTTTGAAATTAATAAAGCAGTACGAAAAGGATTTAGAGATAGCAGAAAATGCTATCGAAAATGCATTGAACACAATAAAGTTTGAAACTATTGGTCTAAATAAAAAGGTTAAAGATGATCCTGGTTTATTAGCTTTTGTTGATAGCTCCTTAGCCAAATGCAATGCTTTAAATCCAGAAAAAAATAAACAGTTTAATGGTGGTAAAAAAAATAGCAAAATTGACCATAGTGGGCATAATCATTAGAAATTAATTCTTTATATTGTGAAAACAGTATTTGTGAACTTGAATACACTGCTTTTAACTTATTAGGGTATCAAGATCATTAAAATTTAAGAATGCGAGAGTAGCTCAGCTGGTAGAGCATCACGTTGCCAACGTGAGGGTCGCGAGTTCGAATCTCGTCTCTCGCTCACACTTTAGCCCTCTATTAATTAGGGGGCTACTACTATACTCACTATCTATCCCCAATTAATGTCATCCTATTTAAGTTTATTGTAAGCAATTGGTAGAATTAGCATATTAGCATTTTTTATTATACCAATGATATAATAAAAAAAATCTAATTATCAAACTTTATTTCTTATTAGTATTAAACCATTTGATTGTAGCTCAATTATTTCTGTATATTTTTTGAGCGTTTTAAGCGTTTTAAGCGTTTTATAAAATATTGAATATGTATTTAAAACCAATTAGAATAAATTACGAGAAAGCAGGGTTTTGTATCTTGGAATTTAGTGTTTCTTCAGCTGGAGTGGTTAATAATCCAAGCGTTGTATGGTCTACTGGCAGTGGGTTTGAGGATACCGCATTTTTGATATTAAGTAGTATGAAACAAAAAGTTTCACCTTTTTTTCAGGATCTAAATTCTAAAAAATTGCGTCTTCCCATATATTTTAACAATTTCACGAATATGAATTAGGATGCGTTAAAAATTGATGAATAGTAGTTAAGATTAACTATATACCAAAATTTGGTATTATTCTTAGTATTTTAAGGATATTTTAATACTTTTTTAAATGAGTTTTAATCATGAGAAATGTTAAAATTTATACATTCATTAACTAATAATATGGAGAAATAGCATATGAAATTGTCTTTGAAAATTCTTCCTCTATTATCGATATTCTTTTTTAATTGTGTAAATATCACACAATTTATTGATGTTGATGATATGTTGTTGGTCAAAGCTGGTGCTACAAAGCAGCAACTTTTAACAACAATTGGAAAACCTTCTATGGTGAGGGCGGGGTTACGATTAAAAAATAATGATGTTCATGAAGTTTGGTTCTATAAAGTAAGAAAAAGCTTAACAAAACAAGTGTTAGATTTCAACAGACTCTTACCAGCTTTTATTCTTCCTGGAATGAAACCTAAAAAAGACTTCAAAGGAAACGGTTGGTCTGGAAAACAAATGTATGGTTTTATGTTTAAAAATGACAAACTATACAAATGGGGTTTTGCAGGAGATGATTGGGTTGACTTTGAAGAAGTAGATGGTGAATATTTAGGTCCACATAGTGGTGGCGGTGGCGGTAGCTCGCCTATAGCAGCAGCTGCTGGTGGCGGCGGTTTGATCAAAGGAATATTATCTAAGATTCCAGTTATTGGATCAATGTTTTAGATATTATTTTTAATCATTAAAATATAATAAAACAGCCTCAACTTTTGAGGCTGTTTTATTATATGCATTATAATTAAGGATTATTAATGTTAATTAATACTGGCTGCGCGTAACTTGCATTACCAGCTTGATCTTCTGCAGTCATCGTTATAATGTGCTCTATATTGTTTTCTAATAGGAGTGTATTTAATTCAAAGCTATAGGGTGTATCATTAAAGGTAGATATTAATTCTGCATTTATAAAAAATTGTACTTCACTAACAATATAATTATCTGAAGCAAATCCTGAAACTGTTATTGTATCGCTTAGTGTTTGTCCAGATATTGGAGACAAAATAGAAGCAAAAGGAAATTCTAAATCTTCATTCGGTATTGGATTGTTATTTACCATGACAATGATACTATGATTTGTAAAATTACTATCTAAATCAAAAATTGTAATTGATAATAAATGTTCTTGATCTTCACTGTAAGCTAGTGTGTTCCATGCATATTGAAATGGATCTTCATAGTCAATATATTCTGTGATATTATTAATATTAAATTGGACATTGGAGATACCAATATTATCATTTACAGTAGCTTGTATTAAAATTGTATCGCTTACTACTTGACCTGCATAAGGATAAATGATTGCTCCAGTAGGAATCTCATCATCTAGATTATTAACAAATACAGTAATGGGAGAGGTTTGTGATTGATTGCCACTTATATCAAAGGCTTTAGCATACCATGTATGTTCAGAGTCCTCTTGTTCTGATTCGGTATCCCAAGAATATGAATAGTTAAATGAACTATCGATGTGCACTAAACTATAATTATGATAGAATTCTACTTTGTCTATACTATCGTTATCTGTTGTTATTGTTAATATTTCTATAGCACCTGATACGGTTTGATTTGCAGCTGGTTCGTAAATAATAATATTTGGTGCAATGAGGTCAGGGTTAGGTATATTATTAACATGTACTGTAATAGGGTATAGCGATACCATATTCTCTGATGCATCTATTATATCAATATTAATGGTGTGATCTTGGTCTTCTTCTTCTGGAGTAGTATCCCATGAATATATATATGGAGCAATACTATCTGTTGATTTTAAGATACCATTTATTATGAATTTTACATTGGCTATTCCAATATTATCATATGCATTTACTTCGATATCAACAAAACCATTTACGATAGAACCCGCAGGGGGAAAAACAATAGTGCCTTGAGGATTTAAAATATCAGGAGCATCTATATTATTAACTGTAACGCTAATAGGACCAGCTATGTCATAATTATTTGAGTGGTCAATAATTTTCGCATAAATAGTATTAATATTATCTTCATTAGCTGTATTTGTATTCCAATTAAAATGATAATGGCCATCTAATTGAGAAGGTTCATAAAAGGTCGTTATGCTATCACCATTGATAAACAAATCAATATAGGCAATATCATCATTATCTTCAGCTTGTAGAGTGATTTTAATAGTCCCATTTACAATCTGTCCTGTAGAAGGAAATAGGAATAACCCATTAGGCTTTATATTATCCTGATTATTAATAAAAACCTGAATGCTTTCTGAAGAAGTTAAGTTCCCTGCTGAGTCTTTTGCCGTAGCCCGAATGGTGTAATATTCATCTTCAGCATGTAAAAGAGTATTCCATTGATGCTCATAGGGACCATTTTGATTTTCGAATATTGTTGAATCATTAATATATAGTATTACTTTATCTAATTTGATATTATCAAAAGCATATGCTGTAACTTTTATTGTATCGAATACAGTAGCTTGATTAGCTGGATATGTTATATGAATAATTGGGGGAGTATTATCTAAAACCTTTTCATTATCCATATCAATATTATCACAAGTGAAAAATAAAAATATGCATGGTAGGATTGTTATTATTAATTTTTTCATTCGTTAAAAACGGTTACAAGAATTGGTTGTAATAGAATTGTATGATTGGCGTTGTCTGATACTTTTGCTGAAAGTGTATGCTCAGTATTATTTGATTCAACCGTTGTATCCCAAGGAAATTGATAGGGGTATTCAGAATCAGTATAAACATTATTCCCATTTATATAGAATTCAACATTACTAATGCCATAATTATCTTGAGCAAGAACTGTAAATTGCACAGTACCACTTACAGTTTGACCAGAAATAGGATTAGATATAGTCCCTGTAGGAGGACTAATGTCATTTATATAATTATCTATAAAAACAACTATTGGCAAAACATAAAATAAATTATCAGATGAGTCTGATATTACGCCTCCAATTACATGATAAGCATCTTCTGTTTCAAGAGTTGTATTCCAATTAGAAATATATGGAAAAGTGGTAATTGTATCTATGGCATTACCATTAATAGTAGGAATAACATTTTTAATGTTTTCATTATCATATGCTGAAAATTGGATTTCTACATTGCCTTCTAAAATTTGGCCAGGAAAGGGATTTAGAATTTGTCCTGATGGTTGAATGTTATCAAAATTATTTACTATAATTGTAATTGGTTGAGCTAAACTACAATTCCCAAAGTTATCACAACTGGCAATGGCTATTGTATGCTCAGAATCTTCAGAAACTAATTCTGAATCCCAGGAATAGTTAAATGGTTCTTCGTTATCAATATGTTCTTCATTCCCATCGATAAAAAAGATTACATATGCAACTCCACTATTATCTGTTGAATGTGCTTCAATATTGACTGTACCAGAAATAGTTTGTCCAGCTGCAGGATAAAATATACTTGCTGTTGGAGGAGTTATATCTGGATCGATTGTATTATTAACAAAAACAGATATTGGATTTAGTGGAGTCTCATTTCCAACTGAATCTATAACAATGGCACTTATTGTGTGTTGAGTATCTTCAGTAACCGTTAGTGTATTCCATAAGTATGCATACGGACTTATACTTATTGTTTCCATATATTGACCATTAATAGAAAATGCTACACCACCCATAGCCACATTATCGTTTGCATTAACAATAATGGGCACGGTACCATTTACTGTTAAACCCGCTGGAGGACTGACAATTGTTCCAGTTGGTGGAATTGGATCATAAACAACTCCATTATTAACTGTAACTCCAGTCGGTGGAATGATAGAGGAATTGTTATTCAAGTCAAAGACTGTTACTCTAATGGAATGGTAGCCATCATTAACTAATTCAGTATTCCAGGTGTATAGATAGGCATGGAAGTAAGTTTCATTACCAAATTGATCCAATTCAGTAATTAAGTTAGTAGAAGGACGAATAGCTTCTAATCGATCATCAATATAGAAATTTACGCTTGTAATACTATCGTTATCCGA
This sequence comes from Fidelibacterota bacterium, assembly GCA_002708715.1. Lineage (GTDB taxonomy): Bacteria > Fidelibacterota > Marinisomatia > Marinisomatales > UBA1611. The sequence goes on from PAPB01000039.1 coordinate 99,608, forward strand.
TGCTATTACTGTTATATCTGTATTGCCACTTATAGACTGGCCTTGGAATGGGTAAAGGATAAAGGCATGCGGATCTTCATTATCTATGTTATCTATTCTACTTCTTATCGGTGCTGTTGCAAAGTTATTACCAGAATTATCGTAGGCAATAATGGATAAATAGTGATATTGATCTTCTTCATATTTATAAATTAAAGAATCTGATGAATCAATCAATTGTTCAGTATTCCATCTATAGGTATAAAAGCCACTGGAATTAGCTATCGAATCCGTAAATGTTTTTTGTTGGTTTAAATAGAATTCAACATATGCTATCTCTTCGTTATCAGTGACTCTAGCTTGGATCATTATTTCACCTGAAACGATTTCACCATCCGCGGGATATAATATTAATGCCTGTGGAGGAATGGTGTCAAGCGTAGCATCTTGAACAGATTTATCGCAAGAATAAAAAATAACTAATGAGAGTATTATGTGAAAATAGTATTTATTAGTTGAATTATGTTTCATGGTCATATCTTAATTTACCTTTTTACGGAGCCATCCAACTATTTTTCCACCAAATTTTGTGCTTTCAATTTTGTATACAATCGTTTGCAATCTGGTTTTTAATATATTCTCCATAGAAAAAACATACATATTCCTGCCAAATTTTTTTTCTTTATAGACTGGCGTAAAATAAAATTTATTTTTATTACGGATGACATCATACATCATTGATGACAATACTGAAATTGGAATTAAAGCTGTAAGCGATTCGTAAGTTGCACCTGCGTCTCTAAGCCCTATATTTTGAATCATTGGCATTAGGTCATTAAATTGGTTGGCTAATGCTGGTATTAATCGTCTCCCGTTGCTCCATTCTGAATTTACTTCATATAATGTTGACAGCAAAAACAATGAAAATGAATAATAAAAACCTCTCTTGACAGAGTAAGACATAATCGAATAATCTGTTTCAATTTTTTCTATTTCTAGTAATGGATAAAATTTTGATTTTGTTACATTCTTTTTAATAAAAACTTCAGGATTAATCATATCCTTGTAGAATCTAATATTAATAAAATTTACAGTATCACCGTTAAGGGTATATAATCTGCCAGTTCTATTTTCCATTCTTCGAACATTCTCTTCAAAGCTCCAGCTATAATGAAATATTCTATTTATATCATTAAAGGCATAATAGATTTTTCTAATTTTCATGGAATCCATATCAACTGAATCTTTAGGAATATAAAAAAGATATTCATAGCCAATTGAATCAATAAAACAATCTATTGCCTCACCTTTATAATTAATAATTAAATGATTTACATCATTATTGGTTTGGTCAGACCATAAAAAAGAAATTAGAATGAATATGAACCCGTTTTGTTTCATGGGTTGTAAATTAACAACCTCTTATGAATGGTCAAATTTATGTATTAGTGTTCTTTTTACTTTTTAGTTTGGGAAAAACTCAGCCCAAATTGAGTTTTGATCTTGGAATGTCCATATACCAACCTACTTTAACTGGTTACGATGAGAATGATATTTTCCCTAGCAAAAACTTTATCAATAGAAACTTTTTATATACGTGGAGTTTCTATTACGAATTTTTTTACAATGCAAGATTAGGAATGAGCACATCTACATCATTTGATAGTAAAAATAAGATATCATTGGATAATGCATCATCTGCAGATTTTCAGCGTAGGATTACATATCGGTTCTTTCCTATAGAAACTTTTTTTCGATGGCGACCAAAAATTGAGTTGAATTTCACTCTATCACCAATTTGGGGCAGGAGTATTATTTCTTTAGAGACTGCACCTTCCCAACAGGTTGAAGATTGGAATTCTTTTTTAAGTAAATTTAACGATACTGCAGATCAGATGACCGACATGGGGGCTACGGATGCTATGACATCGAATTGGTTTGGCTATAGCAGTATGCTTGGAATTCGGTATTATATAACTTCTAGAATGGCTATTGATTTTAAAAGTGGCTTTATGAATCATAGATATGATGAAAGTAAATGGAAATTAAGAGGAGAAAAAGTAACAGGTCCAAAAATGAAGCTTGATGATTTACCAGTATTTATGCTGAAATTTTTATATGGTTTTCGATGAAACTTACAATTTTGATAACTTTTACACTCTCATTTTTATTTGGTCAGGAAAATAGTGATCAAAAAAATAATCCTTGTGCACATCCTCTGGTTCAAATTGCAAAAAATAAAGGTATTAAGTCAATCCCTATGAAAGATATTTTTAAGTATCGAAAATTAATTAAACAATGTAAAGAAAATGGCAATGAAGAATTTGTTAAACAAATATATTTAATGGACTGGGAGAGAGATTTTAAAAAATCAAAAACAATGGCGAGTTGGACTTCAACCCATGCGATATTTGTATTCGCATCCTTCTCCTACTATTATTTTGCTAAAATATTGGATGTCCCCTATGATGTCACATTCTTTCCAAAAAATTCAGACTAAGATTTAATGATTTTAAATCATCTTTTGTTTGGAGCTGTTTATTTATAAAACAGACATTAAGTTCCGTACCTTTATTTTATAGTAACTAATAAGAAAATAAGAAAATATTATGAAAAACTTTATAACAATTTGTATTTTAGTTTTTATCGGCTGTGGTGGCAATGGAGAAAAACAAAATATTTCCAACAAGACAAAAAAGGTTGTTTCTGAAAAAGATTTAACTACCAAACCTGAAGATGGAGGATATGGTTTTGAAGAAATTTCCGCCAGCTTAGGTTTTGAAACATATCAATTCACGGAAAGTGATTATAAATATTTTGGTGATCCAGCGGCAAAGAAAGGAGGAAACCTTAAGTTTACTTTATCTCGATTTCCTGCCACATTTAGAGTTATTGGACAGCACCATAATTACACTGAAAATTATTATATTATTGGTGATTTATGCTATGAGGGTTTAATTGGAACCCACCCAACAACATTAGAATATATCCCTGGACTGGCATCTCACTGGAAGCTTTCTGATGATAAAATGACTTTTTGGTTTCGGATTAATCCTGATGCGCGGTGGTCAGATGGGGAAGAAGTTACAGCTGAAGATGTAGTCGCTTCCTATGATATTCGTATGGATGAAACAATTCTTATGCCCTCGACTCAGACCACTTATAGCAAAATAGAACGACCAGAGATAATTAGTAAATATATTGTTAAAGTCACATCCAAAAACTTAAATTGGAGAAATATGCTATATTTTGGCGGAATGTATATTCTTCCAGAGCATTATCTTAAAGATTTAGATGGAACTGAATTTTTAGAGCAATATAATTTTAAAATGTTGCCTGGGACTGGACCGTATATGATAATGGATGAAGATATTATTAATCAAGAATCTTATACGCTTACGCGTAGAGAGGACTGGTGGGGATCTAAACAGAAAACTAACATAAATAAATATAATTTCGATAAAATAACAATTTCTGTTGTAAAGGATAATCCTGCTCTTCAATTTGAAAAATTAAAGAAAGCAGAAGCCGATGCTATGTCAATAAGTAAACCATCAATGTGGGTAGACGAAACAGATTTTGACGCAGTTAACAATGGCTGGATACAAAAAAAGAGAGTCTTCTCAACAGCACCCGCTGGAACATGGGGTTATGCTTTTAATATGCGTAAATGGCCATTTGATGATAAGCGAGTCAGGTATGCATTTTCTTATCTATATGATCGCAAAAAATTTAATCGCGAAATATTATATAATGAGTACACACTCCAGAATTCTCTATACACTGGAAGCGAATATGAAAATTTAAATAACAATAAGTTTGATTTTAATCCAAATAAAGCTATCAAATTATTAAAAGAGGCCGGTTACCAAAACAGGAATGAAAATGGTTTTTTATATCATAAGGAAACAGGGAAAGTTTTAAGCTTTACCGTTGAGGTGAATAAGGCTGTCGAATATAGGATAACACCAATGCAGCAGATACTCAAAGAATATGGTATAGACATGCAAATCAAATTTATTGACTCAACAACACGCTGGAAAAACTTAATGGATAGAAATTTCACCATTGACTTTCAAGCCTGGGGGGGGCTTGTATACCCTAATCCAGAGACATCTCTTAAGTCAACTCTTGCTGATAAAAAGAATAATAATAATATAACAGGGTTTAAAAGCGACCGTGTTGATGAGTTGTTGCCGTTATATGATACGGAGTTTGACCATAAAAAACGTGTGCAAATAATTCAAGAAATTGATGGAATCGTTTCTGAGACAAGACCTGCTGCATGGGGCTTATCTAGGCAGCCACCTTTACGCCTTCTTTTTTGGAATAAATTTGGTTACCCGAAATATATGATTACAAAAAACGGTGGAAGATTTGAAGATATTCTTGCTCACTGGTGGTTTGATGACAGTAAAGAGTCAGCCTTAGAAAAAGCAATGAATGATAATACTTCGTTACCAGTCGGAGAAGTTGAACAAAAATATTGGAAAGTTGTTGATATTGATCTTTAGAGTTTAACGTTGGCAACGTATTTTATAAGACGACTTTTGCTGATGGTGCCAACATTTCTTGGCTCAACAATACTAGTGTTTGTAATCTTGCAAATTGCTCCTGGTGGACCTATAGAAAGAGCAATCATGGAACTCCAAATGGGTGGCGAAGAGTCTGGCACATCTTTATCAGGTGAGATGGGAAGTAGCGTCCTCCCTGAAAGTGCAATGAAAGAATTAAAGAGATTTTATGGATTTGATAAACCAATCTATCAAAGATATATAATCTGGCTAGGGTTATGGCCCAGAGAAATTAAACATCGTGAAGTGCTTATTCCAGAGGGCCAATCATCTATCGAAAAACGGGTTGGGAAAAGAGACGGTGAAATATGGAAAGTCAATATTCAATATTCGGGTAATGATAAATTAGTAGTTCTGGAAAAGGATAATACTGAGAGTGAGATTTGGTATGCATCTATTGATAGTGTGCAACAAAATGGATCAATAGAAGGAGTTGTATTTCAAAAAGAAATTTCAGGAATTTTAACTGGGAACTTAGGTAAGTCTTATATCTATGCTAAACCTGTAACTGAAGTCATGGCGCCAAGATTTAGAATCTCATTACTTCTTGGGGTGACTGGAATGCTTCTAACCTATCTAGTGTGTATACCTTTAGGTATTCGAAAGGCAATTAGTCATGGTTCAGCATTTGACCTCACAACAAGTGTTATTATTTTTGTTGCTTATTCTATCCCAGGTTGGGCATTGGGTGGTGTCCTTCTAGTATTAATGGGAGGAGGAAGTTTTTTGGACTTATTTCCTCTGGGTGGGATACACAGCCCAAAAGAAATATGGGATCAAATGACTCTTATGCAAAAAATTATTGATCAGGTTCATCATATGATCCTTCCTATAGTAGCATGGTCTATAGGAAGCTTTGCTACATTGACAGTCTTAATGAAGAATGGACTTTTAGAAAATCTAAGCCAAGATTATATACGTACTGCATTTTCCAAAGGATTGAGTGAAGATAAAGTTATTTGGTCTCACGCTATTAGAAATAGTATCATACCAATAACTGCTAATATTGGTCATATTATTGGTGTTGTCATTGC
>PAPB01000040.1 GCA_002708715.1 Fidelibacterota bacterium
ACCCAATCGATATTGAATATATTTCATGTGAATGCAGGAAATATTATAGCTATGTTAATGGGACAAAATTATTTGAAGGCAAAAATAGATTCAAGCCTAAAAAATAAGATGAATTGTACCGATACTTACCAAACCAACAAAGGCTGAAATAAAAAGTCCATAATAAAAAATCTGAAATCCAATTGAACGTAGCTTCTTAATATTAATTGAAATTCCAATAGCCGACATTGCAATAATTAGCAAAAATTTTGATAATCTACTAATTGTATCAATCAACATAGTCCAAGTTTCAAAATTAATTAAACCAAAAATGGATCCATTTTTTTCTAGATTGTAATCTCCAATTGTCCTTAGAATTACAAAAAAAATAAAACCCAAAATAAATAAAGGAAAAATTTGATACACCTGTTTACTAAAATTTGTTTTGAGCCCATTTAATTTGTTGTTTTGTATTGAAAAATATGGAATCACAATAATCATAAATGTATTTCTTACGAGTTTTGTTACAGTTGATGTATCAAACGCTTCTGAAGAAAAAAACTGATCAGCATATATCATTCCTGCACCAGCAACTTGAGCAGTTTCATGTATTGAAGAACCAAGAAATAAACCTGCAGAAATTGGATTTGAAGAAAAGAAAAAATGTGCTAAAAACGGATAAAAAAGCATCGCAAAAATTCCAAAAATTGTAATATTTACAATAGCAAAAGCGATTTCTTCTTTTTTAGCATGAATTACTGGTCCAGTAGCAACTATGGCGGTAGCACCACAAATACTTGTTCCAACACCAATCAAAGTGGCCATTTTCGATGGAATACTAAAATAACTACGAGTTTTTTCAACTAAAATAATAGTAAGAATAATGCAAGGGGTAATCACAAGAATCCCTTTTAATCCAAAACTTAACATGTCATTTATCCCAAGCCGGATGCCCATGAGTATTATACCGGCTTTTAAAAAATATTTTATACAAATTTCTATTCCAATATTTGCTATCAAAGACATTTTTGTAAAATTCGCGACAATAATACCTGATAACAATGATAAGAAAATGGGAGATATCGGACTTTTATTAAAACCTAATAATTCTTTTCCAAAAAACGCAGAAGCATTAATGCTAATAATCGCAATAATGATTGATGTTAAAATACCTATAAAAATATTTGTAGTTTTATTTACCATGTTAATTTTTCTATGTTTTATATAAAATTGATTTTATTAATTGGATAGTTGCAAAAATAGTTGATCGCTAAATTATAATAATAAAAACAGCAATTAGGAGGATTTATAACTTATCATTGTAATTTAAACGGAATTATTAAATTATGTGGATTAAATTAATTATTTATGTTTAAAAAACTAATTAATCAATTTGAGTGTAATTAGTCTTTCTAAGGCAGAAATTCAAATATGGAATCTATTTCAGTATTTATACTAATTGGGGGCAGAAATAAACGCTTCGGAAGTGCAAAATGGGGTGCAAAAATCAATACCCATACGGTCATAGAGAGAATATTACGGACATGTGTAATTTTTGACAAAATATTTTTAATTGGGAAGAAACAGCCTAATGATCTGATTCATTTACCATTTTTAAAAGACATGTTAGAGATCAATGCTCCTATTAATGGCCTATACACTGCACTTGAAAAAACTACCACTGATTGGATATTACTCCTTTCTTGTGATCTACCATTAATTTCAAAAGACATATTATTAGAACTAATGAACAACATCCATAAATCAAAAAATATAATTATTCCTAAAGTTAATGGAAGATTACAACCTACTTGTGCATTATATAATAGAAAATTAAAAAATTATTGCTTTAAACAAATAAAAAACCAAGAATTAAGTCTTACAAAATTTGTGATGAATCATGATTCCCATTATATAGACTTTTCAATTCAATCAGAAACATTTCTAAATATGAATACAAAAAATGATTTGAGAGCAGCTAAAAAAATACTAAGCTCAAAAATGTCTAGTAAATAATTATTGATATTATGATTGAAAAATTAATATATGATTTAAAAAATTTTGCCAAACAAGATTTTCCTATTCCTGAAATGTCAAATCACCTTCAAAATCTTAACATTAATGATAATAGTTTAAAAAAATATACTTTCATTGAAAAAAAATTTTACACTAGGAATTTGATACATCGAGAAAAAGATTTTGAAATATTACTTATTTGTTGGCCAGCCAAGACTAATGCTCCAATACACGGCCATGAAGGTGAAAAATGTTGGGCAAGAGTTGAACAAGGTAATCTTCAAATAGGAAATTATAAAGAAATATCAAAAGTTCCATTAAAACTCAAATTAATAAATAAGCTGTCCTGCGATCCTGGTTTTTTAGATGGTCCAGCCGATATTCATTCTGTGGAAAATATTTCAAATTCTCTTTCTACTAGCCTTCATATATATGCTAAGCCCTATGATGCTTGTGATATTTATAATACAGAAAAAAAATCTATTGAAAGAAAAAAATTAAGTTATTACAGTATAGATGGTAAAACCTGCTAGATTTACAAATTATCTAATTTCTCAACCCGCCTCTTATGTCTACCACCTTCGAATGGTACTTGAAGCCATAAATTAATCACATCGTAAATATCCTGCTCATTTATAAATCGAGCACCAATTGATAGAATATTTGCATTATTATGCTCTCTTGATAAAGTTATTATATCTTTAGGCCCATTATAGAATACGGTAGCACGACATCCTTTGACTCTATTTGCGGCCATTGCTTCACCCTGGCCTGATCCTCCAAGTATAATCCCTCTACTTTTCTCATCATCAGCCACAGATTGTGCACAAGGAAAAATAAAATCAGGATAATCATCTTGCGCATCATATTCATATGCACCATGGTCTTTCACATCATGTCCTTTTTCTCTAAGATAATTTTTAATTGAGTTTTTTAAATCTAAACCTGCATGGTCTGTAGCTAAATGAATTTTCATAAAAGAGTATCCAGGTGATCTCTAATTTTTTTTTCTATTTTTTCTGGTGTAAATCCAAATTCCTTGGCCAGAACTTTCCCAGGGGCTGATGCACCATAATGGTCTATACCAATAGATAAACCATTTACACCTGAAAATTTTTCCCAACCTTGAGTTATGCCTGCTTCCATCGTTACTCTTAAACAACCTCTAGACGGTATAATAGAAGACTTATATTCATCATTTTGTTTATCAAAGATCTCCATACACGGCATACTAATAACGCGAATATTTTTATCACTCATCAATTTTGATGTTTCAAGTGCCAAAGATACCTCTGAACCAGTGGCAATAAATATTAATTCTGGTGCCTTTTCACTATCATGAACTATATATGCCCCTTTCCTTACATTTTTATCTAAAATATCGTAACTGTGTTCAAGAACAGGGACACCTTGTCTAGTTAACAATAAAGCACTAGGGGTATGCTTATTCTCAAGTGCAATTCTAAAACATACGGCTGTCTCTTTGGCATCTGCTGGTCTAAATACATTTAGATTTGGTATTGTTCTTAGGGACATTGCGTGCTCAATAGGCTGGTGAGTTGGTCCGTCCTCCCCGACATAAAAAGAATCATGAGTAAACTCATGAATGACTCGAGTATTTTGCAATGCACCGAGCCTTAACGCAGGCCGTTCATAATCAGCAAAAACTAAAAATGTACCGCCGAATGGTATAACACCACCATGTAATGACATGCCATTCATCATGGCCGCCATTGGAAATTCTCGCACACCAAAAGGTATATTTCGACCAGATTGATTATTTTTAGAAAAATCTTTATATATTTTTGCAAAATTGCCTGTATAGTTTGATGGTTCTAAATCTGCTGATCCTCCAATGAGATTGGGTATTAGACTTGCAAATTTATCTAGAGTTGCCCCAAAAGCTTTTCTAGTTGCAAGAGATTCTCCATCTATAAAAGAAGGATAATCAGATTTAGGAATTCTATTATCAATGCAAATGGAGATTAGTGAAGAAGTCTCTTGTAATGATGCTAAATTATCTTTTTCAGCATTCCAAGATCTTACCATTGAAGAAAGTTTAGAGTATCTAGATTGAAAATACTCTTTGATTTCATCAGGATAATAAAATTTTTCATTAGGAAGCCCAAGTTTCTCTTTAGTCCTATCAATCTCTTTTTGGGGTAGTGGAGCTCCATGGGTATTGTGATCACCTTCCATACTAGCGGTACCTTTGGCCATTATAGTATTACCTATAATTATGCTAGGACGATTATCTACCTTTGCTAAATCTATTGCTTCTTTAATCTTAGAATGATCATGACCATTTATTTCTTGAACATGCCAATTGAAACCTTCAAATATTTTTTTATAATTAGTAGAGTCTGAGCGATTTGTATGGCCAGATATCTGTGCATCATTTGCATCATAAAAAACGATTAACTTTGACAAACCTAGATGACCAGCCAGTGATGCAGACCCTAAAGCAACTGGCTCTTGAAGATCACCGTCGCTTGCAAGTACATAGGTAAAATGGTCAACTAATTTGGAAGCTTTTGAAGAGCTTTTTATAAATATATTACGTAGATAAGCTTCAGCATGTGCCATACCTGTTCCCATCGCAAAACCTTGGCCTAGTGGTCCAGTTGTACACTCCACGCCAGCTATTTCTACTTCTGGATGACCTGGCGTATTACTATTTAATTGCCGAAAATTTTTTATATCCTCCAGATCTAGCCACCCAACTAAAAGCAATAAAGCATACTGCACCATAGACATATGACCACCAGATAATATGAAACGGTCTCGGTCAAACCATTCTGGATTTTTAGGGTCAAATTTTAAATAATACCGATAAAGCACATATGCAAAATCTGCACATGATAATGGACCTCCAGGATGACCACTATTGGCCTCTCTAGTAGCATCCATTACTAATCCCTTTATTACTGCGATTGAATATTGATCTTTATCATCTTTTGACCATTGCGAAAAATTATCTATGTGTTGGTAAGTTTTCATGAAAATTAAACTATTCTTATTAATAAAGATTTAATAGCTAATTAATAAAATTATCCTAAATCTATACATGGCATATTACTCACCTTATAGATTAGATAGTTTATAAAAATCTTCAATTGTTTGAACTGGGTTATTTGATTTAAACACTTCAGACCCTGCAACCAAAACATCTGCACCAGCATTCAAAACAGATTTTGCATTATGCAACTTCACACCTCCATCAACTTCAATGAGCACACGATCAAGACAGTTCTCAATTAAAAAAGACTTAATTAATGATATTCTTTCATTAGATTCTGGAAGATAACCCTGTCCTCCAAAACCTGGCTCTACACTCATCACCAATACTATATCTACCTTATCTAGGATAGGTAAGATTTCTGAAAGAGGAGTATTAGGTTTAATAGATACACCAACCTTACATCCGCAGGAACGAATAAGGTCAATAATATTTATAGGATCCTCTACCGCTTCAACGTGGAATGTAATATTATCAGCACCAGCCCTAGCGAATGGCTCAACAAGTGTCTCAGGATCAATTACCATCATATGCACATCCATAAATTTCTGTGTTTTTTTTCTTAATGATTTTACAACTGGTGGACCGATAGTAAGGTTCGGGACAAATTGATTATCCATTACATCTACATGTATCCAATGTGCACCTCCTTTATCACAAATCTGAAGAGCGGATTGAAGATCAGAAAAATCTGCCGATAAAATTGATGGCGCTAATTTAAAATTATCAGTCATTTTTAGATATGTAACTTAAATGAAACTGTAGTGTTTATTCTATGGATAGATAAATTTTATCGTTTCCTTTAAATTTTTATTTAGACTATTACTAACAGGACAAGTTAAAGCCGCACTTTCTAACTTCCGTCTAGATATTCTATCAAAATTTTCATTAAACATTATGTTTATTCTAATTTCCTTTATTCGTCTTGGCTTTGTCCCCATCATCTTTTCTACTTCAGCAGTGGTACCATCAAGGTTGATATGATTCCTATCCGCAACAATTCCCATAATAGTTAACATACAGGAAGCTAATGCAGTCGCAACTAGATCTGTAGGTGAGAATGCTTCTCCTTTACCTTGATTATCGACTGGAGCATCCGTTATAAAAACATTACCAGATTGTATATGAACCGCCTCTGTTCTTAGATCTCCCTTATATATTACTTTCGATATCATTGCGATACCTCCCTAAATACACGTTTAAAATTTTCACCTAAAACTTTTCTTATTTCTTTTTTACTATATCCTCTATCAATAAGCATTTTAGTTAACGCAGGTAACTTGCCAATATGCTCTATATTTTTTGGTAAGATCTCTACACCATCCCAGTCTGCACCTATACCAACATGGTTAATCCCAATTAAATTTTTGACGTAATCAATGTGATTAACTACATCACTAAGATCAGGGACAATTGATTGATAATATGGTACAAGTTCTTCACTTACTTTATACCACCCCGCATCTGTATTTTCACCATATATTGCGCTTATTGAATCAATCAAAGACTTTTTTGATTCCTTAAGATATTTTTCTTTTTCAGCAAAGGCTGAATCAATATAGGTAGGATAAAAATTAATAAAAACAACTCCACCATTTTTTTTAATCGCAAACAATTGATCATCTTTTAAATTCCTGAAGTGAGGACATAAATTATACACTGATGAGTGAGAAGCAATAATTGGTTTATTTGAAATATCTAATATATCCTTTACTGTCTGCTCCCCCGCATGTGAAACATCAATCATTATACCAAGTTCATTGCATTTGCGAATTACTTTTTTACCAAATTCAGATAAACCTATAAATGCTAACGAGTCTCTTTTTTGATTTTCATCCTTTGCTGATGTTGCCCAATCATTAGAATTATTCCAAGTCACACCTAAATAACGCATGCCTCGATTATATAATTTTTCAAGTTTTTGCAGGTCATTTTCTATAGCGTGTCCCCCTTCTACACCAATCATACAAGAAAGGATATCTCTTTGATCATTAAATATAATATCTTGGTAGTTAAATGGAATAGCCCATTTCTCAGGTACCCTAGAACAAAGATTTTCAAGATGAGATATCATCTTATTGGCACGATCAAAATATTTACCCTCGAATTCGGATGGGGAAACCCAAATCGAAAACACTTGTAAATCTACACCTCCTTGTTCAAATTTTTTTAGATCTGAATGACTCTCGGGTAAATTAGATAAAATATTTCTTCCTGACATAGATCTTAGTAATACATCGTTATGCGTATCTGCAATAAAAGATTTATGGTGAAAATCAGAAATATCCGAACCGCATGAAATCAAGATCCAACAAATTAACCATACCTTATTTAATATATAATTTCTCATCGTATCGGACTCAATTTATTTTCAATATCTGCATATAATTTTTTCTTTGTTATAATGCCTTCAATAAAAGAATCAATTAATTTAAATTGAATTTCCCCTCTCCTATATACTTCTGAATATGGTAATTCGTGGAAAGATACCATAGAATATCTTGGGACAAACCGATCCCAAAACTTATTCTCTAAATCGAACTCTAATTGTCTTCTAATTTTATATTTTTGGTCATTGACCGAATCTCTCATCTCAACATAATTTTCTAAAGCCATATCTGCTATTGCGAAACCATTGGGGACTTGATTATCTGAAAATTTTGAGAATATTTCATCCCAGTCACCCTCATATCCTTTCACAAGAGAATTCATTACCGTACAATCTTGTAATGATGCATTCATACCTTGACCAAAAAATGGCACAATGGCATGAGCAGCATCTCCAAAAATTGCGGCAATCCCACCATAATGCCATTTATCACAATAAATAGTCGCTAATTTCCCAACAGGTCTTTTATGATATTCATCAGATAGATTAGGTATTAATTCTTCTGCATCAGGAAAATAATTTTTAAAAAAATCCACTACCTTTTTTTCTGAATTAAGTGATGTAAAGCTATTATCACCATCCATGGGAAGAAATAATGTACATGTGAATGATTGATCAAAATTTGGTAAAGCAATAAGCATAAATTGCCCTCTTGGCCATATATGTAAAGCATTTTGGTCTAATTGAAACCCGCTATTATTATTTGGAGGGATTGTAAGCTCTTTATACCCATGCCCCAATGGTCTTTTAGAAAAGTGTATATCTGAATCTTTAATTATAGAAGCTCTTACTTTTGATGATGCGCCATCGGAACCTAAAACTCTACAAAATGGTATATTTTTATTTTGAAAATTAAGTTTTGAATTTTCGAAATCAATACCTTTTAAATCATAATTAAAATGCAAATTTACATTTTCTTTACCTTCTGCGTGATCCATCAAAGATTTATTAAGTTTTGATCTTGAGACTGAATAAATAACTTCATTCTTTTTCTGACCATAAGGTTGAATGTGAGTATTACCATCTGCATCATGAATCATCCGACCACTCATAGGGATCAAACTTGATTTTATTTTTTTAAAAGCCCCTATATCTTTTAAAGCTCTTATTCCTCTTTGAGAAAGGGCAAGATTAATTGAACGACCAGCAGATTGCGAATTAACTCTCATATCAGATCTAGATTCATATATATCTACAGGATAACCTAATTGTGATAAATAAGTAGCCATAACAGGACCCGCTAGACCTGCACCAATAAGAGAAAAATGGTCGCTATCTCTCAATTGCATTTCTCAAAATTTTTACAAAATCAAAAACTTCACAATATTTATTAAACAAAGGATGTGGTGCAACTCTAATCACATCAGGATTACGCCAATCACAGACTATACCATTCCTTAAAAGATAATAATATATATCCTTTCCACCAGAGATGGACAATGAAAGTTGACATCCTCTAGATTTAGGGGTAATAATATTTACAGATGGTAGAAATTGAGTAATTAAATATTCCATATAAGATGAAAGGTTTTTACCCTTTTTACGTATAGCATCCATTCCCACTTTATTATAAATAGCCATTGAAGCAAGTAAAGGAGCCATACCCATAATTGGTGCATTACTAATCTGCCAACCTTCTGCTGTTAATATTGGATCAAATTTCGAAGACATTTCAAATCTTGTATCTTTATTATGTCCCCACCATCCAAGTAATCTAGGCCCATCCCATTCATGATGCCGCTCATGTATAAACACACCAGATGGACTTCCTGGCCCCGCACAAAGGTACTTATATGTGCACCATGAAGAAAAATCCACACCCCAATCATGTAAGCTCAGTGGTAAATTGCCTACACTATGAGCAAGATTAAATCCAACTATAGATTCTTTTTCTTTGCCCGCTTTTGTTATTTGCTCTAAATCAAATGCCTGGCCAGTATAATAATTAACACCTCCCAGATAAATTACAGCAAGTTCATCACCATGTGTTTCTATAGCAGAGATGATATCCTCATGCCGTAAAATTTTTTCGTTTTTTCTTGGGATAAGTTCAATTAACGCAGAATCTGGTTCAAAACCATGCAATTTTATTTGACTCTTTACTGCATAATAATCAGATGGGAATGCATCTTTTTCTATCATTATTTTGTATTTTTTTTTCTTTGGCTGATAAAAAGAAATCAAAAGTAAATGAATATTTACTGTTAATGCATTCATCACCACTACTTCTTGATTGAGCGCACCAACCAATTTTGCTGTAGATTTAGTAAGCCTCTCATGAAAACTAATCCAGCGTTCTTCTTGACCAAGAACGCCTTTTTCTGACCAGATAAACAATTCTTTTGTTATATAATCATGAACTCTTTTAGGCTGAAGTCCTAAGGAATTTCCAGCAAAATAAATTAATTCATTATTGTAATTATCTTTAGGATAATGAAACTCATCACGGTATGTTGCAAGGCTATCTTGTTTATCAAGAATTTGAGCAAATGATCTTGATTTTTCGTAAATCATTCAAAAAAATCATTTTTAAAATCCAACCAATCTAATGCATTTTTATACAAAATATTTGCTTTGGTTTCTTTGGTCAGATTAGAATTTTTAATTAAAGAACCTGGTTTTGTTTCACCAAGAGGAAATGGATAATCTGATCCCATAGCAATCTTTTTATTACCAATTTTATTGATGAGGAAGTGTAGCATATCAAGATCATGTACCAATGAATCAATCCAGAATTTTCCTAAATAGTCTTTTGGGTCCACAGTATTATCAATAGCACAAAGGTCAGGACGGGAATCAAATCCGTGTTGAATCCTGCCTATTGTCGCTGGAAATGCACCACCCCCATGGGCAAAGGCCACTCGCAAATTTGGCAATCGTTCAAACACACCACCAAAAATCATAGAACAAATTGCTCTACTTGTTTCTGCTGGCATACCAACTAGCCATGGTAGCCAATATTTTTCCATTTGATCTTTTCCCATTATATCCCACGGATGTACAAATATAGAGGCCCCTAAGTCTGACGCTGCTTCAAATATTGGAAAAAATTTAGATGCACTTAGATTTTTTCCATTAATATTAGATCCAATCTGCACGCCAGATAATCCTAATTCATTCATACACCTTTCCAATTCACTTATTGCTAAATCCTCATCCTGCATAGGAATTGTACCTAACCCAACGAATCTCTTGGGGTTTTCATTAACAGTATATGCTATATCATCATTCAGTATTCTTGAGAGTTTGTGAGTATGCTGTGGTTCCGCCCAATAACTAAACATCACAGGTATTGTCGAAAGCACCTGTAAATCCACGCCACTATCTTGACAATCTTCTAACCTGGCAATAGGATCCCAACAATTACAATCCACCACACGAAAATGCTTTCCATTTTTCATCATATTTGCAGTGCCATCTCGATTATGATCTAAACTGATCCACCCACCATATCCAAATTTTTCCTCTAAATCTGGAATTTGTTTTGGAAGAATATGGGTATGTATATCAACTACCAAAATAAATCAACTTGGAGGGTTCTGCACAGATTCGCATGCGTTGCATGTTCGTAAATCAAGATCTTTCCAATAAGCCTCAAATAATGGTGGAAGTTGAGCAACAATGTCTTCCAAATCTATAGTTACTTCATGAAGCAGATTATCACATTGATCACAATACCATTGAAAACTATCCATAGCTCCTTCTTCCCTTTTATATTCAATCACTAGTCCTACCGTATTCTGAAACCTTTGAGGCGAGTGCGGAATATTTTTTGGAAGTAAAAATATTTCACCTTCCTTGATCTGGATATCAACCCTTCGATCATTTTCTATAACCTTAAGAATCATATCACCCTCTAATTGATAAAAGAATTCTTCAACAGGGTCAACATGATAATCTTTTCTAGAATTTGGCCCGCCTACGACCATTATCATAAAGTCTCCATCCTCATACACTACTTTATTGCCAACTGGTGGTTTTAAAAGGTGTCTATTCTCTTCTATCCACTCATCAAGATTAATAGGAGGAAGTAAATTCATTGATTCATCTATTCAATTGTGGCTATACATTTTAATTCAATAGCAATCGGAGTTGGTAGGGATACTACCTCCACTGTTGTTCTACAGGGTTGATTCCTTTGAAAATATTCTGAATATATAGAATTATAAATATCAAAATCTCGTTTCATATTGGTTAAAAACACCGTTATGTCTACTAGATTATCCCAACTACTGCCCGCTTCTTCTAAAATAATTTTAACATTTTCAAAAACTGAATGGCATTGGATTTCTATATCATGGCCTAATGGATTACCTTGACCATCCACCATAACTCCAGGAATTATTTTTGTGCCAGGTTTTCTAGGCCCGACACCTGACAAAAATAATAAATTACCTACTTTTCTAACATATGGATAATTACCTACAGGTTCGGGTGCCTTACTTGGAATGTTCTTTTGTTTCATTTATTTTTTTCTTAGATCTTCAAATGATATCCATGTTTTTTCATCAGAAACAAGATGATCAACTACCTCATCATTTATTATAGATTTCTCAAATATTTCATCAACATTTTTAACCGTTATACCTGTGTACCAAATATTCTGTGGGTAAATTACAACTACTGGCCCTATTTCGCATACATCCAAACAACCACTTTTATTTGCTCTTACCTTACCCCTCAAACCATATTTATTAATTAGATGTACAAACCTCATTCGAATATCAAGGCCTCCACACCTCACACAGTCACCTCTTGGATTATCTGGGCCTCTATCATTAGTACATATAAAAATATGTTTATCATATTTTCCTTTCATTTGACACTACAGATATTTTTTTGTTCAGTAAAAAATCTTAACACATTATCACCACCTTCTCGTCCTAATCCAGAGTTTTTCATCCCTCCAAAAGGTGTACGCAAGTCCCTTACCATCCAACAATTTACCCAAATAATACCAGCCTCTATATCAGCAACGACTCTTTCACTCCTCTCAATATTATTAGTCCATATAGTTGCAGATAATCCATAATCTGTATCATTAGCTATTTGGATGGCTTCTTTTTCAGTTTTGAAGGATTGCAGAGTAACCAGCGGACCAAATATTTCTTCTTGATTGACTCTACTTGTATTATCTAACCCTTCTACTACCGTAGGTTCAATAAACCAACCATCTTTACATCTTCCTGATAATTTTATAGGTTTTCCACCTAATAAAATCTTTCCATTCTCTTTATTAACAATATCAATAAAATAATTAATTTTATCAAATTGTTTCTTCGATGATATTGCTCCAAATTCCGTATCTAATTCATTAGGATCACCAATTTTTAATTGAGATACCACTTCACAAAAATCCATTTTAAATTTTTCAAAAATTGAATTTTCTATTATAATACGAGAACTGCACAAACAAATTTGACCCTGATTTGTAAATGAAGATCTTAAAATTGTTTTTAACATTAAGTCATAATCGCAATCCTCAAAAATAATAGCAGGATTTTTGCCACCCATCTCCAAAGATAATTTTTTTAATGATTGAAATGAATTTTGATAAATTAATTTTCCTGTAGCGGTACCACCAGTAAAAGAGATCGCCTTAATATCTTTATTTTTTACAATCATATCACCTGAATCTTTTCCTGTACCATTAACAATATTTAAAACACCATTAGGTAAACCAATTTCAATACAAATCTCTGCTAATTTCGATGCGGTAAATGGTGTGATCTCTGATGGCTTTGCTATAACAGTATTTCCAACAATTAAAGCTGGAGCGATCTTCCAAGAAAAAAGATACAGGGGGAGATTCCAGGGTGATATACATCCAACTACACCTAGAGGTTGCCTTAAAATAGTATTAAAAGAACTATCATTCTCTATATATGATGTAAAATCAAAATTTTCTGAATAGCTTGCAAAAAATTTAAAATTTTCAATAGCTCTTGGTATATCAATTTTACGTGCTATAGAAATCGGCTTTCCCGTATCTCTTGATTCATATTCCGCTAAAATATTGGATTGAACCTGAATCTCATTAGCTATCTTTTTAAGGTAAGACCCTCTCTCTTCTATCGTTTTTTCTGACCATAATGGAAATGCTTTTTTTGCAGAATCAACAGCTTGATTAATATCATATATAGAGGAATCAGCAACTTTCCCATAGACCGATCCAGTTGCAGGATCGAAGAGATCCAAATATTGATTAGATCGAGGCTTTACAAATTTACCATTAATGAAATTATTTATTATTTCTAGCATAAAATATTAATTAATATTTTAAATAAATATTCAAATGATGTATCTATATCTAAAATTAATATTATCATTATGCACTAAATCGTCCACCATCAACAGAAAAATTATGGCCTGTGATATAACTTGATTCATCCGATGCTAAAAATAAAACTGTATTTGCAATTTCATCAGGAGTTCCTAAACGCTTCAGCGCCGTATTTTCTGCCCACTGATTCCTAATATCATTAACGTTTAATCCTAACGATTTTGCTTTCGACTCCGCCAAATCTTCTAATCGAGCCGTAGCCGTATACCCAGGTAATATATTATTTACACAAATTCCATGCACACCTAATTCTAAGGCCAAGGTTTTACCCCATTGAGCGACACTACCTCTTATAGTATTGGAAACTCCAAGACCTGGGATTACCTGTCTCACAGATGTAGAAATAATATTAATAATTCTCCCTGCCCCCTTCTCTTTCATTCCAGGGAAAACTGCCTTAGCCATAATATGATTACAAATTAATAAACGTTCAAAAGCAATTCTAAATTCTTCTTCCTCTGCTTCAATTAAAGGGCCACCATGAGGTCCACCTGAATTATTGACCAATATATCAACTGGTTTACCCAATGATCCTAGATACAATTTAATTTTCTTTTTCAGATCCAAAGGGTCATCAAAATCAACGCAAATAGATTGATGATTCTGGTTGCCTTTCTGATTTAACTCAGAGCATGTTTTATCAAGCTTGTCTTGATTTCGAGCTATAAGAGTAATTTCACATCCATGTTTCGCTAAAAGTAACGCAGATGCCTTACCAATACCATCCGTACTTCCACATACAATAGCATGTTTATTTTTTAATGATAGTTTCATGACTTAAAATGGTATCCTAGATTTTGTTTTATTTTTTCTGGTAATTTAGGTAATGCAGACCTCGGAATAAAAAATGTAGATAGGTCTGCTAAATCAGTAAAAATTTTATGTTTATCAGCTGCTGCATGTAAAT
The DNA here is from genome assembly GCA_002708715.1 of Fidelibacterota bacterium. Lineage (GTDB taxonomy): Bacteria > Fidelibacterota > Marinisomatia > Marinisomatales > UBA1611. The sequence continues at coordinate 14,654 of PAPB01000040.1, forward strand.
AGGCGTGTCCTGAAGAGCCACCCGTACCAATTTTAGAGCCTATCATTCTCCGAACCATCAGAGCATGCCTCTGCCTCCATGAAGTAAATAACTCATCCATATCAATTAATTTTGAAAGAAGATTAAAAGGTGAATGCAATATAGGTTCATCCCTATATAATAATATAAGTAGAGCTGCCTGTGTTGCTTTATGTGAAAGCCTCTTCTCTTTATTTTCAATTAGCTTACTATGCTTTTTTTCATCAATCATTGCCTCAAATGCAGATACAGCATTGTTGTGTTCCACCAAATGATATTCTACTTCTTTCTTAGTATAGTTAGGATTGCCCTTTATAACTATTTCTTCTTTTTCTAGCATAGATCTAATAGCATTACTATACTGTTCCCAAAAATTAAACCCCTGGAATGAAAGAAAAGGTGTCCTCTCAAGCCAAGATTCTAAAAGTTCAAATAGAGAGCGTTCATTCTCAGATTTTAGCACATGTGCTTTCTCTTCATCTTTTATTACAGAACTATAGTCATGTCTACCATAGCTCATTCTATTCTTTTTCAAAAGTCCAAGTTTGTTTTCTAAAAGTCTAAACTGAGCACTTTGGAATCCTGATGAAGGAAATAGATCATCCCTAAATTCTAAAAAATCCATCGCAGTCATAGTCTCCAAAACTCGAATTTGATCTATAAGGATTTTTTGAATCTCTATTATTCTATTCAATCGTAAAACCATAAAACTTACATCAGACTCTATTACAGATTCCTGTTTAAAAATTACAATAACAGATTCAAGCTCATGCAAAATCTGTTTAAACCATAATTCATAGACTTGATGCACAACAATAAATAACATTTCATCGTGGGCTGGAGATCCACGCTTGGCGCTCATTAAATCCTGACTATTTAATATTTTATCTAATCGTAAATAATCAGAATAATTTAACAATTTTTTATTTTTCATGATTTAATCCCATTCAAAACCAGATACGCTGTCTGTTTTTGCACTTATTTCTATAATGTTATAGTCCTGCATATCGGATATAAAATAATATAAAAATTTCGTGATTTCTTGCTCATCAATCCAGACTGAATCTGGAAGACCAAATATATCCAAAACCTCATTCTCTGTTGGGCTATCCTTTAGGAAATCCCAAATATCATACTCTGACATATAGCCCAAGGTATATAAAGTTTCTTGTTTTTTACCAGATAAAGTTTTTTTTATTGGAGGCAATACTATAGGTTTTACAGGTGGAAAAAAAACACATGAAAAAACAAAAGTAAATAAAAATAGACGCAAGAGCATTACTAGAAAATACCTAAGATGAATTCGATCAACCAATAAATTAAATTCTGTTTAAACTTATCTTTTTTGAACCACTGAAAAGTTATATTTTTTTAATTATCTATATGGGAAATAAATATCATGTCTAAAATCGACAAAAAAGATAGGTTCTATTATGATTCTAATTTTCTTGGGAGTTCCTCAGGACGATCACTCAGAATATTATCCGAGTACTATGGACCCTTGCAGCGCTTAGAAAGAAATAATATATCTGAAACTATTGTTTTTTTTGGTTCCGCTCGAACCCTATCAAAAAAAGAGGCAGAGGATAACCTTAAAAAATACTCTAAACAAAAAAATACACAACAAATAGCAAGGCTGAAAATGGATCTCAAAATGAGCCGTTATTATGAAGATGCCAGATCGCTAGCAAAACAATTCACAATATGGAGTAAAAATCTAAAAGATAAAAAACACCGTTATATTATTTGTTCTGGTGGGGGGGCAGGCATTATGGAAGCAGCGAATCGAGGAGCTTCAGAGGCCGACGGTATTAATGTTGGACTCACAATTTCTTTACCTTTCGAATTATCAGATAATAAATGGATATCCGATGATCTTAATATGAAATTCCATTACTTTTTTATGCGTAAATTTTGGTTTCTGTACTTAGCAAAAGGTTTAATCGTATGGCCAGGTGGGTTTGGAACACTAGATGAGCTAATGGAATTATTAACTTTAATTCAAACCCAAAAAATAAAAAAACGATTACCTATTGTACTTTATGGAAAAGAATTCTGGGAGAATGTAGTCAACTGGAACTATCTTGTTGATGCTGGAACAATATCTCCAGAAGATTTAGATTTGTTTTATATATCCGATGATGTTCAAGACACATTTGATTATGTCACAAATTTTATTGATTCAAATAAACTAAAAGGTCCAAATTTTTGATAAAATTCTTCCTTTTTATTGGTTTTTCTTTATTAATTGCTCAGACTGAGCCAGTTAAAGACATTCACAGGAATCAACCCCGTGTATGGGCTCTAACCAATGCTATGATTCATACTGAGCCAGGAGATTCTCTTAAAGATGCTACTCTTATTGTAAGAGATGGACGTATTGAAAAAGTAGGTAGATATATAAAAACACCTCTTGATGCATATGAGATTGATCTTGAAGGCGCACATATATATGCAGGATTTATAGATGGCTGGTATCAAGTAAAAAAAGATGAAAAAACAAAAAGCCCTGATGACCATTGGAATAAAAAAATTCGTGCTGAATATCGTGCAAAAGATGACCTAATAATAAAAGAGAAAGATTTAAAGGCACTTCATTCTATAGGATTTACCACTGCACATATTGTACCAGAAAATGGAATATTTAAAGGGAAATCTGATCTTGTTATATTAGATGAGAACCTTATCTCTATTAAGAATAATGTTGCACAAATTCTAGAGTTCAAAACATCTGGCTGGTCTGAAAGAAGCTATCCTAATTCTCTTCTTGGTGTCATAGCAGTTATGAGGCAAACTTTCTTGGATGCTGATTGGTATCACAAATCAACTGAAATTTTAAAAAATTATCCAGATGAGAATGAACCTATCGCACTACACCCTAGCCTTAATCAATTAGCAAATTTTAAATTAAATAGACTCCCTATCTTATTTATGACAAAAGAAGAACACGGAGCGCTTCGTTCTTTAACAATCGCAAAAGAGTTTAATCTTTCACCATGGCTATTAGGTAGTGGATTTGAATATCGACGACTTGAGGAGATTGCGGAACAAAATCCTTTTATTATTTTTCCTCTTGAATTTCCATCAAAGCCTAGGGTAAAAGATCCGCACATAGCTCTCCAATATTCTACTGAACAGTTAAAACACTGGGACATGGCCCCCGATAACATAAAAAAAGTTTTTGAGAAAGGACTCCGATTTAGTTTTACATCTGCTACTTTAAAAAACAAAAAAGAGTTCCGAAAAAATCTTCAAAAAATAATCGATCGAGGACTACCAAAAAGTGTGGCTCTATCTGCTTTAACTACTTACCCAGCCGAGGCTATGGGCCTTGAAAAAATAATTGGTAAGATACAACCAGGATATATTGCAAACTTAGTAATAACTGATGGCAACTATTTTGATACTAAAAGTAGAGTCATCTCTCTTTGGATGAGTGGCAAGGAACACTTTGTATCTAATAGATATAGCATAACACTAAAAGGTAATTGGAAACTTAATATTTCTGGAGACTTATATAACCTCTCATTTAAAAATACTCAGAATAAGAAAAAAACTGCATCAGTAAAACAATCACCACAAAAAAAAGAAAAACTAATAGGAACCATACAATTTGGTGAATCAAATACGACTATTACAGAATTAGAAATCTACGAGACTACTGTTGAATTTAAAGTAGACGCTTCATTTTTAAATAAAGATGGTATGTTAGCATTTAAGGGTCAGATTTCTAAAGATAAAATTGTTGGAAAGTTTTTTGATGGTAGTAAACAAACAAATTTTACAGCACAAAGAGAAAATCTTGGAAAAATTACAAAGAGGAATAAAGACATTGCTACTGATTCAAAATTATTTTATCCAGAAGGTTCATATGGATTAGATAAAGAATTACTTAATCCCAATGCAGTTCTAATAGACAATGCAACATTATGGAGCTGCAGTCCTAAGGGAATGCTTCAGGACTGGGACATATTATTTGTAAATGGAAAGATTGACAAAATAGCACCCGATATCAGCGTACCAATGGGTAGTGCTTTAATAATTGATGGTACAGGAAAGCATGTTACTCCTGGTTTGATTGATTGCCACAGCCATTCAGCTGCTTCATCCATAAATGAAGGTACACAATCAGTTACAGCGGAAGTTAGGATCAGAGATGTTCTTTATTCAGATGATATTAACATTTACAGACAACTAGGTGGTGGACTAACTACCGCCAATATCCTACATGGTTCTGCAAATCCTATTGGTGGACAGAATGCTGTTATAAAACTCCGATGGGGATCTGCTCCAGAAGAGTTACTCTTTAAAAATGCACCCCAAGGAATCAAATTTGCTCTTGGTGAAAATGTCAAACAAGCCAACTGGCAAGGGACAGGACGATATCCTCAAACACGTATGGGGGTTGAACAAGTAATAAGAGATGCATTTCGCGCTGCTCAAGACTACAGACACCGTCATAAAACATATGAGAGGAATACAAAAGCACAAAAGAAAAAAACACCTCCAAGAATAGACCTTGAGCTTGAGGCACTAGCAGAGATATTAGAAGGTAAGCGACTTTTACATTGTCACTCTTATAGACAAGATGAGATTCTAATGCTTACTCGAATTGCAGAAGATTTTGGCTTTAAGATCGCAACCTTTCAACATGTTTTAGAAGGATATAAAATAGCGGAAAGATTAGCCGAACATGGCGCTGGCGCATCTACTTTTTCAGACTGGTGGCAATATAAATATGAAGTGATAGACGCCATACCTTATAATGGTACCTTAATGGCAAAAAATAATGTCCTAGTGTCATTTAACTCTGATGATGCAGAACTAGCTAGGAGGATGAATACCGAAGCCGCGAAAGCAGTCAAATATGGTGGATTAGATGAAATCGAGGCACTCAACTTTGTTACTATTAATCCTGCAAAACAATTAAAAATTGATGAATGGGTTGGATCTCTTGAAGAGGGTAAAGATGCTGATTTTGTAATATGGGATGGTCCTCCCTTATCTATTTATTCCAAAGTTCAAGAGACATGGATCGATGGAATAAGGTATTGGTCAATTGATGAAAATGCTCAAATGGAAGATCGTGATAAAAATATTCGAGAAAGCTTAATAAAAAAGATTTTGAATTCAACAACCCCCAATACTGGAAAAGATATAAAACCGAATAGTGATACACCAAACCATGGACACAATTGTAATATAATTGACAGCGATCTATTCAGTCAGGAGTATTCACAATGATTAAAATAATTATATTCTTGTTTTTTTCATACATTTATGGAAATAATCAAATTCCAGGTACAGATCAAAAAAGACCAATTTTATTACGTGGTGGTATACTACATACCGTATCTGGTGAAATATTAGAAGAGCATGATCTATTATTTGCTGAGGGTAAGATTGTTACTATTGATGAACAGATTCAACCTTCTCCTGAGACAGACATATTAGATATATATGGCAAGCATGTTATCCCTGGATTTATTGCTGGTTATACGAGAATTGGACTTACCGAAATATCGGCTGTTAAACAAACAAATGATCACTCTGAAATAGGTGAGATTAATCCAAATGTCAGAGCGAATGTTGCATATAACCCTGATTCTGATTTAATTCCTGTTACGAGATCTAATGGTGTTTTGATTGTCAATTCAGCTCCATCTTCAGGTAGAATACCAGGGCAATCATCTGTAATGGAGATGGATGGATGGACCTGGGAAGAAGCGACACTAAAACATCCTGCTGCTTTGAATCTAAATTGGCCTAGCATGCGCTTTAATTTTAGAAAAGATGCCAAGAAAAAAGAGAAAGCTCAGAGAGAAGAATATCATAATGCAATAAGAGAAATTGACCAACTTATTAGAGATGTTCGAGCCTATCATCATCGAAAAAATGCAAAAGAAAGAAAAGCAGAGCACAAACAACAATCTGATTTAAGACTTGAGTCCATGATCCCATTCGTAATTTTTAAAGATCCAATACATATCAAGGCTAATGACGCAAGACAAATAGAGGCTGCTGTTAAATGGTCCAATAAACATGATTTAAATATTGTTATTGTAGGCGGAAAAGATGCTTGGATGTTAACCGAGATGTTAGTCCAAAATAATATTCCAGTAATTCTTTTAGGTGTTCAGGTTACACCCAGACGTAGATTTGAGCCAATTCACATCCCATATAAAATTCCTGCAATACTCCAAAAAACTGGTGTGCATTTTTGTATATCATTAGATCCTGGATATCCTATGGATGGACATGTAAGAACTCTTCCAGATGAAGCAATGAGAGCCGCATCATGGGGCCTGACAAAGGACCAAGCACTAAGGGCAATAACATTAACGGCCGCAGAGATACTTGGGATTGATGATAAAGTTGGCTCTTTAGACCTTGGAAAAGATGCAACATTTTTTATAGCAGATAATGAACCTCTTACTCAATATAATAATCCCACCAAAGCTTTTATAAAAGGTCGTGAAATAGATCTATCAGACCGGCAAAAAAATCTTTGGAAAAAATATCAGGAAAAATACAGGCGATTAGGAAAATTATCTGATTAGTATTACTACTCTAGTTCAGCATATTGAAATACTGTTATACCGCTTGTATACTCTATAAATTGTAATTTATAATTTTCATCACCAGATTGTATAACGTAAATATAATTTGGATTAGTAACACTTACTTTGTGAATAGAAATATCATAGCTTAGGACCTCATAAGATCCACCATAACCAAATACACTGTGGTCATTTTGAATATCATCCATATAAGTGTCTGGTATTGTTAATAAATTATCAAAATCAAAATTTTCATATATCGCAATATATATATCACCTGGTACAAAAGATGGCATGCTATAGTTGCTTGTATCGATCTCAATTGCTATCTGCCAATTATCGGTAATACTTACTTCTGAGTTTGACTCAAAATCGAAATATATATTATCCGTATTAACGTTGCTTGTTGTTACAATAATATTTTCAGATGGTATTAGATCTTGGGGTACTTCTTTTTGATCTGCACAGGATAAAATATTGATAATATAAAATATTATACTAATTTTAAAAAAAATATTAATAATTGACATGCTTTTCTCCTATTGTTTGATAATTTCGAAATATATTGAACGCCCAACATAAGGGCCATTTTTATGTGTATAATTCGTAATATTTTTGACTCCAATATTGGTACTTAAATTTTGATTAATATTATAATTCAAGCGAATATTTAATAGATGGTAGAGTTGGTCATCAAGGTCATCAGGGTCAAGTTGATCATATGATCTATAATTAGAAGAAGAATTAAAAGTTATTCTAGTAGCATATTTTGAAAGATTATAGTTTAATTGGCTACCAATGGAATATGGTATTGTCTTTGGTAATTCTTGACCATCTCCATCTATAGCTTTTCTGGCATTAAAATTTATTTTAAAAGATGTATTACTACTTTTTAAATAACTAATTGAAAATTCAGCTCCTCTGTAATTAGCCTTAGCAAGATTCTCATATTTATAAATTATTGGTTCATTAGAATTTCCCATCCCTTGATCGATAGTCTCTATTTTATTTGAAAAGTAATTTAAATATGATAATACATTGAATCTGATACTACGGTTATTTGTATACTCATAATTAATAGTTATACCTTTTGACTTTTCAGGTTCCAAGTTTTCATTACCCATGACTGTGTATCCATTATCAATATTATCAAAATCAATAAACATCTCTAAAAACGAAGGGATTCTAAATCCCTCACCATATGAAAGTCTTATTTTAGAATCTGCATTAGGTTTAATTAGAAACGCAACTCTTGGGCTAGTTATTTTTGTACTTTCATAATTATCAAACCTAAGCCCCCCAATAAAAGTATATAACCTTGATAAATTATAACTTAACTGAAAAAATTGACCATATGTTGGACTATAGTGTGATCCTCCATTTACTCTATTGCTATTATAAGTAGGTCGCGAGAATTCAAAACCACCTGTTAGATTATACTTATCATTTGAAAAATTAAATTTTGAATCATAATCAATTAAGCTCTCTTTTGTTTCATCATTCTTATAAAAACTTTCATCAATGCCAGTTTGATTGTAGATCCTAGTATAACTATTCAAATTTATGCTTTGAGAAAAACTGTATTTCTCATTATAAAATAATTTATAATCTAATGTGATATTATTTCTTTTAATGTTTGTAGAGCTTGACTTTACTTCAAGCCCCGTGGATGTTTTTTCTTTAGATGAGTCTACTCTTTCAAAATAACTTAACCCTAGTTTTATATTCTGCTTCTCATTATTTGATCGCCAAGAAATACCACCATCAAAATTAATTTTATCAATCTTATCTTTGCCTAATGAACTAAGCTTTTTGCCATTCACAAGCTTTTGTAATACAACGGTTGAATAGATCTTATATGAACGAAATGGGAGTAAAAAATCGTAAGATAAATCACCTCCAATGGGATTAGATGCAATATCTTTTAAATCACTATTATAATTTATCCCTCTAACTTTAATTTGAGAATTAGCTGAAGAGTTTGAATCCTTAGTAATAATATTTATGATTCCGCCCATGGCCTCTGTTCCATAAAGCGCAGACCCTGGACCCTTTAAAATTTCAATTTTTTCAACATTTGCGGTTGTAATCTGATCCAAATCCACTTTATCATTGAATTTACCTGTAATGGGTTGTCCATCTTTTAGAATAAGTATATACTTTGAATCAAGACCAATTAAATTGTAATTAAAACTTCCATCAAAATTATAGACCCTCGACACACCAGCTCTTTCTTCCATTAATTCGCCAATAGTAATAGCACTAGCAGATCTTATCTCCTCATTATTAATGATTTCTGTAAAAACAGGAACATCTGATGAGAAATATTCTGATTTCATACTAGTGACAACTATATCATCTAATTTTAATAATACTTCTTTCATTTCTAATTCAATAAATTTATTAGGACTTCCACTCCACCGTACTGTTTCGTATGCAATATGACTAAATTCTATAATAATAACATCATCCAATCGTGAAATGGCTTCGTATTCATTATCTATGATTAAACTAAAATCACCTTCTCTATTTGAGATGGTTCCCTTTCTCAAATCCTTAATAAATATATTAACACCCTCAAGTGGCTCTTTTGTAACAATATTTTTTATATTCCCTTTGACAGTATAGCTAGCTAGAAGAAATTGACTAAATTCAAAAACCATAAAAATGGATATAAATATGGCTCTGTACATGCTAATTAATACTTAAAGAAGAATCTAATCTAATTATGTGATATAGTGGGGTCTGTTATTAATTGGTTTAATAATTTTTCAACATCTTTATCAGTAACAGGTTCTTCTCTGTCACCCATAAATACCAATCCCATAAAAAGCCCTCCCAATGCCTTAAACATAAGATTTGGATTAATATTGGGAAATTCACCTGATTTGACACCATCTTCTAAAAGCCCTCGAATCACACTATACAATCTTTCCTGATACTCTTTCCAGGGTTGATTCTCTATTTTTATTGCCTTCGGGACATTAAATAGAAACTCAAAAAGGCCAGGTCTATTCTGAGCATTCTCGGCAATTTTAATTAAAACATTAACAAATGTTTTCCTTGGAGATTGCTGATTAGCTATAACTGGCTCTAAAGATTCCCAAATTTTCAACCATCCATCTAGTAAAATTGCAGTCAAAACATCTTCTTTTGATTTAAAATAATAGTAAAGGGTCGCTTTACCAAAACCCGATGCATTCGCAATCTCATCCATGGTTGCACCATCAAGTCCATTTTTCTTAAATACTTGAAGCGCACCAGCAAGAATTCGCTCCTTTCTCATTTGTCTTTCTTCTAGTTGTCTTTGGGATTGTGACACGTGTTAAATTATTTATCGAATTATTATTCGAAATTTAGACTATACAATCATATTTAACAAAATAATATTGACAATCATGCTATTAATTTTTACTAATTTTAGACACTTAAATCCTTATTCATGATAAGTTAAAAATTGAAAAAAGTAAACACCTATGAAAAATACAATTTCTTCTTTAAATAAAATTTTAGAGCTTGAGCTAGCTGGAGTCGTAAAATATACTCACTATGCTTTTATGGTTCAGGGACCATATCGTTTATCAATAGTACAATGGCTTCGTACTCAAGCTCAAGAGTCTTTAGCCCATGCAGAAGCCGTGGGAGAACATATAACAAGTCTTGGTGAACACCCTACACTAAGAATAAGTGACCTCCTTGAAACCCATAAACATTCTACTGAAGATATCTTAAATGAATGCCTAGAACATGAACGTACCGCAATTGATGCCTATTATGAACTCTTAAAAGCAGTAAAAGATGGATCAATAATGTTAGAAGAATTTGCGCGGACTCAAATTGCAGCTGAAGAAATGCACGAAGCTGAACTAAAAAAAATGTTAAGAGATAATTTTTAACTATATAAAATATTTATCCTTAGATATCTAGATATTAATTACCTTTGTATTTTATCATAAAGATTAATTGCATTTCCCATATCCAAAATCTCTAAGTGGCCATGCCCCCTAAAGATACCTTCAATCTGCATTGATAATCCAGATTGATAATAATCTACCAAATAATCTAGTCTTTTAACATTTTCTGAATTTGGAGTCACATCATTTGAATTTATTCTTGAAAAAGCCTCTTGAATTGGTAACAATTCTATATTGCTTAAATTAAGTACCGCATTATAAAATTCATTATATGCTTTTTTAATATCACCGTCTTCCTCTCCTATCATTATATGTAGCTGATGATGATATTCACTAAGAAACTGAAATGCTTCTATTTTTCTCTCAAGTAATTTTCTTTCATTTATTTGTTGAGTACTGCTACAACATAATGAAATAACTAAAAATATATATAGTATTGTATATTTCATCTAAGGACCTCTTATAAATTTAATGCTTATTCATTATCTTTGATAAACTAAGAAACAGAGGGAAATTAATACGATATATAATAAATAGTTTATTGTATGGAATAGATCTTAGAGAGTGCAGCCATAACAGAAGCAATTCTACCTATATTATATATATATTCCTTTGTTTCTCCATTATCCAGCAAAAGATCTGAATGAGCTTTTACACAAAATGTACATCCATTAATAGCACTAACACATAAGGATATTGATTCGAATAATATTTTATCCAATCCTGCATGATTCGCCATAACATTCACTCTCATTTTTTGAGGTGCCATTTTCATTTCTGTATGAGGCATAGAATCACGATATTTATACCATACATTATTCAGGGTCATTATAGTAACAGTACTTTTAACTGATTCTATAAATTCTGATTCAAAACGGGTGTTACATTCATTTTCGAAAACATTAATTATCTTCTCATCTCCCAAAGCCAAAGAACTTGCATATGCACAACCATACACAAGTTCTTCATCATAATCAGAATTAATTATCAGAGATGAGAAATTAAGCTTTATATCTTTAGCAAAGCCTGGAATACTATTTTTCAATTCATTAATAGTCAAAACTAAAGTGTGTCTCCACCCACTGGTCTATTACATGCACATAATTCATCTGTTTGCAATGCATCAAGGATTCGCAAAGTATCTTTGGGGTTTCTTCCTACATTAAGATTATTTACACTAGCATGTTGAATAACATTATGTGGGTCAACTACAAATGTTGCTCTCAAAGCGACACCTTCTTCAGATCTAATTCCTAACATATCTACTAAAGATCCAGTAGTATCAGCAAAAGACCAATGATTAAGCTCATGTAGATCTTCATGAGATCTTCTCCATGCAAGTTTACAATGCTCATTATCTGTACTTCCACCCATCAATACAGCATCACGATCATTAAAATCATCATTTAAACGAGAGAACTCATTTATCTCGGTTGGACAAACAAAAGTGAAATCCTTTGGATAAAAATAAATTACTTTCCACTTACCTTCAAAAGAATTTTGATCAATTGTCTCAAATGCAGATCCTTTTCCATCTTCTTCATGATTCATAAAACCTGGCTTAACTCCAACTACTGAAAAATCATCTAATTTTTCTTGCACTCCTTTCATATTTATTTCCTTTTATTTTTAGTTTTGGTAAATATCTTTTAAATTAAATCTCTTACGCATAACTGATTGGACAGCTTGACTAAGTAGTAAAAAATGGTTTAAGGAAATCTGAATATTTAAACTATCCTTAACAAGAAGCAGTTCTACACTTTCAGTTTTACTATGTAATTTTTTACTTAAATTATTTAAATAATTATGAAAATGACGAAATTGGCAGGGTTTCATTTTCATTTTCACGTTACAAAATTCAACCCTTATTTTAGCATCGCTATTAGTCATAAAAATTGAAATAGGTTTTTCATTATATAATAGATGCATCAATTACCCTTTATAGCTTTATTTTGGTTATTTAAAATTATAGATATTGAGACTCATTCGCAATTAAATATATTATATTTAAATAGAAATTTTATTCAATTATCTTAATTGTTCTAGCATCATAGCCAATAGTTGCAAGGCAGTATATTTTGGCCTTATCTTGGGATGAGTATATTGAAGATAATCATACCACCTTGCGTAGTTATTTATCAAAAAATTCTAGGCTAGTATTGCAAACTTATATTGCAATTTCAATTATATTAAATAATCGAAAAAAACAATTTAAGGGAGTACAAGCAAAACTAGCCTGAATTGTTATTAATTTATTAAATACCAAATTCGTCTTTAATCAATTCCGCCCATATAATTAATCGTTCTTCTGTTAATTCCTCTTCATTATCATTATCCAAACCTAATCCAAGAAACTCATCTCCATCTAAAGCAACTGAATTATCAAATTCATAGCCCTCTGTTGGCCAACGACCTATTAATTTTCCTCCATTTTCCATAAAGGGTTTGCCTAATAATCCTATTGCATCTAAAAAATTATCTGCGTATCCAACTTGATCACCACATCCAAAAAATGCAGCGGTAATTCCACTAAAATCTAATTCTTTATATTTTTCAAAAATGAAATCCCAATCATCTTGCAATTCTCCAATATGCCAAGTTGGACATCCAATAATTAATTTTTTATACTCAAGCATTTTGCTTGGATCAGTATCCGCAATATTGTACTCATCCATTTCAACACCTTCAGACTCCATATACTCTTTAAGAAATCCCGCAGCTTCTTCTTGGTTTCCAGTATTACTTCCCCAGAACATTCCGATTTTATCCATTTACTTCCCTTTTTATTAAAATTTCGATGGTAAAAATATGGATAATGAGACTCATTCGCAATTAGTATCTGTAAAATTTATCAAAAATTATATTTGAATAAATAATCTTATCAATAGAGAATTATTTTACTTTAAATATTCCAATAATGAAGGGGTAAAATATGTTATGATACCATCAGCGCCCGCTCTTTTAAAGCTAATAATACTTTCTAAGATAATATCTAAATTGTCAATCCTATTAGACGCTGATAATATCATTGAATATTCTCCTGATACCTGGTAAGCAAATGTTGGTACCTTAAATTCTTGTTTAGCTCTTAAGATTATATCAAGATATGGCATGCCTGGTTTTATTATGATCATATCAGCGCCTTCACCAATATCTAATGCAATTTCATGCATTGCCTCATCCCCATTCATATAATTCATTTGATATGTCATTTTATCATTGACACCAGTTAATTGCTCAGATTTAACTGCATCTCTAAATGGCCCATAAAATGAAGAAGCGTATTTTGCTGCGTATGACATTATCACAGTATTTTTCATTCTATTTTCGTCGAGTGCTTGTCTTATTATTCCGACTCTACCATCCATCATATCTGATGGCGCTAAAATATCGCAACCAGCTTCAGAAAAAACTAATGCCTGTTGTTTTAATACTGACAGAGTTTTATCATTTACTATTTCATCTTCAATCATTATTCCATCGTGACCGTGTGTTGTATAAGGGTCTAATGCAATATCCGCTATTACACCTAATTCCGGATAATAAGTTTTTATTGTTTGAATTGCTCTACAGATTAGATTATTTGGATCATAAGCGTTTGTACCTCCTTCGTCCTTCAAAGCTGAATCAACTTGTGGAAATAATGCGATTGCCTGAAGACCATACTCTACTAATTGCTCTAATTCTTTTACCAACCTATCAATTGAAAATCGGTATACGTTAGGCATTGATTTAATTTTTTGATGCTCATTATTTCCCTCAACCAAAAATACAGGCCAAATTAAATCATTGGCTGAAATTGAATTCTCTGATACTAAATTTCGTAAAAACGATTTCATTCTTAAACGTCTCATTCTAGATGAGGGAAAAGTTTTTAACCCATAATTCATACTGCTATCCTTAAAAATTTATTTCTGGTTTTATAATTACAAAAAATAATATGACAAACATAATCAAAAAAGGAATCTCATTTATTATTCTAAAAAATTTAGATGTTTTTTCATTTTTGTTTTGAGCAAAACCTGCTAAATACCTCCCTAGATTGACATGGTAAAAAGTTAATAATAGAACAAATATAAATTTTATCACTAACCAACCATAAATACCTAAAATGTGCGCCATGTATAAACCGCTAAGCCATACAAGGATCGCAGAAGGGTAGCCAATATAATAATATAATCTTTTTTCCATCTTTTTAAAAAGATCAGATGTCTCACCAAATTCAACAGTCGCATGATATACAAAAATCCTTGGTAGATATAATAATACAGCCATCCATGCTACCACAAAGGCAACATGAATAATTTTTATCCATAAATAAATATTACCCATCTATCATTCCCACGCTGCAAGAGGCGGAAGAGACATCAGAATTGCATCTGTATTCCCTCCTGTTTCAAGACCAAATTTCGTGCCGCGATCATATAGCAAATTAAACTCAATATATCTTCCTCTTTTAATAAGCTGAAGCTCTCTATCTTTATTAGTCCAATTTTTGTCTTTATTTAAGGTTATAATTTTATCTACATACGTATGAAAAAAACTTCCTACTTCTCGAACAAAGAGAAAATCATTTTCAAAATTGTCATTATTTAGATAATCAAAAAATATACCACCTATACCTCTAGGCTCTTTTCTATGTTTAAGATAAAAATATTCATCACACCATTTTTTATATTGAGGATAATAACTCTTGTCATGTCTATCACACATAGATTTAAGATCTTTATGAAAATCTTTTTTCTCAACTTCAAACTCAAGGCAAGGAGTTATATCCATACCACCACCAAACCAATTCTTTTGAGTCACTAGATATCTTGTATTAAAATGCATAGAAGGAATATTAGGGTTTACTGGATGTAACACCACGCTGATTCCTGTAGCCCAATAACGTGGGTCTTCCTTAGAACCAGGAATACGTTGTTGCATTTTTTCAGAAAATTTTCCAGAAACCGTTGAAATATTCACTCCACCTTTTTCAATGATATTACCTTTCATTATACTCATCATACCACCACCACGACCCGAGTGCTTCCAATGCTTTTTCTCAAACTTAGAGCCATCATGCTGCTCTATTGTAGCGACAAGACGATTTCTTAATTCTTCAAACCAATCTTTTGCTCTATCTTTCAACCTACCAACCTTTAATATTCTCGTTGATCATTGAATGCAACATACTTATCTGATCTTCGTTACTATTTAAACAAGGTATATAGACTAATTTTTCACCACCATTTTGTTTAAACAGATCATTGTATTGAATTTGAATTTCTTCAAGAGTCTCCAAGCAATCCACACTAAATCCAGGAGAGACAACATGTAAAGTCTTAATTCCATTTTTTGCATAATTAATTATCTTTTCATCAATATATGGCTTTAGCCATTCCTCACGCCCGAATCTTGATTGAAATGCTAGACTATATTTTTCTTTATCGATTCTTAGATTTTCAGCAATTAATCTTGCCGTTTTATGGCAAAAACAATAATATGGGTCGCCTTCTTTTAAATATCTAAATGGCATACCATGAAAACTAAAAATTATCATCTCTATATCAGTAATATTTGGGATTGAACTATTTATAGAATTTTGAATACCCTTAATGTAATCGTCTCGATCATGATAACCATTAACAAAACGAACACTTGGGATCCAAGGCCATTTTCTTAAGACACGAGCTATTTCATCAAAAGTACTCGAAGAAGTTGGGGATCCTGCTTGAGGATATAAAGGAATCGTCAAAATTTTCATTACATTATTTTTTTTAAAATTTTCTAAGGCACTTTCTAGAGAAGGATTCCCATACCTCATTCCTAATTCAATTTGTAGATTATTATGATTTAATTTTGATTTTAGCTTATTTATGATAGCAGTCATATGTACCATAAGAGGAGAACCATTTTGAGTCCATATTTTTTTATATAACTTCGCAGATCTTTTGGGCCTGATATTTAATATTATCCCATGGAGAATTATATACCAAAGAAACCGATTGTAATCTACAACTCTCTTATCAGATAAAAACTCCTTGAGATATCTTCTTAAACTACCCTTATTAGGACTGTCAGGTGTACCAAGATTTGTAACCAAGACCCCTATTTTACTCGAATAATCTGGATCAAAACCTTCCATATAACTTCTTTAAGAAAAAATTCTTCGAATTTCACCAATAAAATGTTGAACATTTTGCTCTGGAGTTTTTGGTAACACACCATGACTAAGGCTACATAACCAGCCTCTTTTATCATTGTCACTTAATTGCTTAATATTATCAACAAATTTTTCAAAATCAATTAAATAACTACTATGTTCTTTTAATAAAGATTGTGGAGAGAAATTCCCCTGAACAAAAAAGTTCTTTTCTTCTTTAATAAACTTTTTAAAACCATTTTCACCAGGATAAACAACTCCAGCTAATTTATAATCTGATAAGTCTTTAATATTTTGTTGATAAAAGTTTTTATTTTTTGAGAAATAAGCTAATTTTTTACTGAATTCTAAAAACAGTTCAGTTTTCATTTTCTGCATGTAAACATCTAGATAGTAAGGACTCTCCAATTGCATGCTATTTGTATCAAAAACATATACTATCTCAGCCCCTGCATCTAATTGCATTTGAATATTTTTTCTTAAGATAGGAAATAAAACATCATACAATAACTTTTCAATAAAAATACCAGCTTTAATAGGGTTGATAGACTGTTCATTTTTAATATTCATTCCATAAGATAAAATAGTCCAAGGTCCTCCTACAAAGCCAACGAGGCTTTTATTATTTGCTAAAGCCATCCTGGTTAATTCTAATGCTCTAGGTTGAAAAGCTAATTTTTCTTCTACATATGCATCGCTTACTTTGATATCTACGTCGTTCATACCTAAATAATTTTCAAAAGTAGGTCCAGGATTATAACTTAGTTTTAATCCCAGGATCTCAAGTGGAAATAGAATATCACTAAATAAAATTGCAATATCATAATCGAAATCAGTCATCGGACCACAAGCCACCTGAGCAGCAAGCTCTGGGTTTTTACATAATTCTTCAAATGTATACTTCTTTCTAAGATTTTGATAATGGGAATGGTATCTACCTGCTTGACGCATGAACCAAATAGGTGGAGTCGGTTGTGGTATCCCTTTCAATACGTTCTCAAATCGCTTATTCATTATAATCCTCTATTTTATAATATGACAACCAATGCTCATAAGATAAAAAACATTTTAAATTAGATGGATTTGGCACTTTAGTTTTTAGGTAATCATATGTTTTTCCAAAGCCACTACTATGACTCGCATTAATAATTTCAGGATAATATTCTAAAACTGTGTCAAATTGTAATGGACTCATCCAATAAAAATATTTCTTGTCCTTAAATCTGATACCCTTAATTGTCTCTTCATTAGTTTCTAATGAATAAGTCGATATCAATTTATAGTCTTTTGTGAAAGCTTTTGAATGACTTAGCTTGTAATGTGGAGTATTATTAGGTATAAAATTTTTAATAGCTTTAGCACTAGAATCCCCAAGGCTATCGCTAGTTCCATTAATCCAATATCCCATCTTTGATGCATGTTTCCAACATTTCAAACCGCTCGTCCAGAAATAATTATCTTCTCTCATTCTACTTTTTTTATCAATTACATTTTTTCTGCTAAAATAGATAAAACTATTCTTTAAACGCTTAAATTTATGATCTACTTCAATTTTATTACGATAAAATAAATTACTATCCTTTTTTGATGGATAGATTAATTGTTCAGATATATTTCCAATATCTTTATCTTTTTGATAACTTAATAAATCATATTTTTTTATATCAATACCTTGTTCTGTTTGCCCTACCATTGAGCATATATCATGTCCTTTTTCAGACCATATGGATATCCCTATTTTTTGTTGACACCCTCCTCCATACTTGCTCAAAATAATTTTTTCTTGATTTACTTTTTCAAAGACATCCTTATTATTGATATTTTTTACAATTTTTTTAATATCATTTCTATCTTTTCTCGCCTCTATTGCTATTGCGCCCTGACCTGGGGCAGTTGGGAAAATTGATAATGGCAAAATAAGCCACTTATTATTACTAATCACTTGGTAAATAAAATCTTTTGATTCACTATCACTAGACTCAAGGATTCTATCGATAGCAACCTTAGCCATCACAATCCCATCAGAATTACCTTGAATAAATTTTTTCAAACGAGTCTCTATATTTCCCCGTACCTCTAAAAATGTTAGATTATCAAACTTGAACGGTACAAGGCTAGATAAAACTTTATCTAAATTATACATCCTCCTTGGAGATGACGATAGTATCTGCATGTTTTTTATTCTCTTAGAATGCGCAGTTTCTCGCTTAATAATTAATACATCACGCATGTCTCCCCTATCTACAGTGCCAATTATTTCTGTTTTTTCTGAAGGTTCCACAGGTAAATCTTTCCAGGAATGTACTGCAATATCATATTGGCCATTAATAATTTTATCACTTATATCTTTTGTAAACAGTCCTATACTACTCGTTTGTGCAAGACTCATCGTACTATCTCTATCAGCAGTAGTAGTCGTAGAATGATACTCGATAGATAAATCAGGATATTTATTTGCTAAAATAGTCCCAATATTTCTAGCTTGAATTTTTGCTAGCATACTTGCTCTAGATACAATTTTTATTTTATGCAATTTTTTGATGTTCTATTTGTTTAAACTGACGTTATATTCGTATTTTCGACCGCCGATTCTAATTATAATTTTTTGGGATCTAAAACATAAAATATTATGAACTATAATAAGATATTTCAAAATCAGTTAAATGAATTTAAGTCAAAGGGATTTAACCGAACTTTTACACCTATATACAGATATCAAGATACTTTCCCTTTTACAAAAATTGATTTACCAAATGAAGAACTATTAAAAACAAAAATTAATCCAGATACCACTATTTGGTGTTCAAATGATTATCTCAATATGAGTCATAATCCTCAAGTTATAGATACAATGATTAACGTTATAAAAGAAGTAGGAACAGGATCAGGTGGAACAAGAAATATATCAGGGACTACCCCTTACCATGACCAACTTGAAAAAAAACTAGCTGAATTTCACATAAGAGAATCTGCTCTTATTTTCACATCTGCCTATGTAGCGAATCAAACCACACTAGCTACTCTTTGTAAGAGAATTAAAAATATCCATGTATTCTCAGATCAATTAAACCATGCATCTCTAATCGAAGGAATTAAAAATTCTAGAGCAGCCTGTTCTATTTTCAAACATAATGATCTTACTCATCTTGAATCCTTGCTAGCTTCACAAAATATTTCACAACCCAAGATTATTGTTTTTGAATCTTTATACTCAATGGATGGAACCAAGACCGATATAAAAGAATATATTAAACTAGCAAAAAAATATAACGCACTAACATACTTGGATGAGGTTCATGCCGTAGGACTCTATGGTGAAGGTGGTAGAGGTGTTGCTCAGGAACAAGGTGTTTCTCAAGACATCGATATTATCAATGGCACTCTAGCAAAAGGTTTTGGACAAATAGGAGGATATATAGTAGCCAATTCTACAATTATCAATTTTATAAGATCTTTTGCACCAGGTTTTATCTTTACAACTTCTATGATGCCATCAGTGGCAGCAGCAGCTTCAAAAAGTATTGAAATTGTAGAAACACTTGATAATGAACGTAGAGATATTTTTAATAAAGCCAAATATTTTAGGCAAAAGTTACAATTAGCTGCAATTCCTTTTATTGATAGCGATAGCCATATAGTTCCTATCCTTTCATATAGCACAACAAAAGCAAAATTGTATTCAAAACTGCTTCTAAAACATTACAATATTTACATCCAACCTATCTTTTATCCAACTGTACCAAAAGATACAGCGCGATTACGAATTACTATTACACCAAAACATTCTATGAAAGATATTGATATATTAACCAATGCCCTAAAAACATTATTTTCTAGTGAATTCAAAAAAGAAGAAATAAGATCCTCAAATCATAATCAGGTAGCCTAATATATTTTTTTCAATAGACTTTAGGCTAAATAATAAAAAATTATTTAATATTTCAAGATCAACTATAATTAATTTTAGAATTGTTTAAATCTAAATTTATTGACTCTTGTAAGGAATCCTTCAAACGAGGAGGTATTAAAACTCTTATTGAAGATAAGGGACTAAAAATAATAGTTATTCTTTTCCTATTCTTTTCAATTAAAGGATCTCTATATATTATAATACCTTGGTTCGGCCTATCATACTTTAGTACTTGTTTTTAATATTTTTTAATAAATTAAATTTAAATCTCGTACGACCTGTATTGTTTTGAGAGATCAATCAAGGCGCTCCTATAATCTTTTGAAGTAAAACATGGTTCTTCAAATCCTATAAAAAAAATATTATCTCGTGATTTAAGATAGTAACCATCAATAGAGAGTCCAACCATTGCAGCTTCTGAATCTTTTACTCCGTGCTGTGCATTCAAAGCAGAAGATATTGTATTTGAATGATCATCATTCATATGATTTATTATTGATATCTCATCATCAAACCATTCAACATCCATATTCAACCAATTTTTTGGATCTAGCCAGGATATTTTACCAAATCCTCCTATCCACCTTGACTGAGTTACGCTAATCTGATAAAAGTTAAAATCATGCATTGCTGCATACGCCTTACTTTCAGGGAAAATTTTTTGGAATCGAGTCTGACATCTTTTTTGTATTTTTTCAGGAACCATTTCTAGATCACCCACTAAAGTTAATCTTGCACTATTCTGTATATCGCCTTTCACATTCTTTCTTAAGATAGTTATACATGATTTATGATTTATTTTAAGATTTTTTGTATGATCAGCAAGATCACTTAGATATAAGAAAATTGTTCTATCCCATCCTGTAACATATGTTACAAAACTTCCAAATGGATATCCTTCATATTTTTTAGAAATAGTTGACAATATAGCGGTTTTATCCGTCCGATATAAAGAGACTGCATCTTTTTCATGTTCTTGATTATATTTTTTCATATTCAATCCTTTTTCATTAATAATAACTAACTCGCAGAGTTTCGGGATTAACATCCATTGGAATACCAAAAATATTGCTCAATAATTTACTCTTAAAGACATCCTTTGGTATACCATAAGAAGATAGAGCACCATTATATAAAATTGCAATTTTATCAGAGAATTTTGATGCTAAATTGAGGTCGTGAATTATTAATAATATTCCAAAACCCTGCTTGGCTTTATTTTTTAATAACTTTACTAGTTTCAGTTCAAATGAAAGATCTAAGTTTGCTGTTGGTTCATCTAAAAGAATATATCTATGACCTACTTTTTCATAATCATGATTAATTTGAAGCAAAGTTCTAGCGAAATGAACTCTCCTTTGCTCTCCTCCTGATAGGGTGTTAAAGCTTCTATCAAGCAAATGAGTTACATAACATTCTTCAGCGACTTCACTAATTTTATTTTTTACATTTATTTCGCTCTCTCTCATACCTTCATATATCCACCCCATTTCAATGATTTCTCTTACAGTATAATCATATAATATTTGCTGAGATTGAGACATCACACTTCTTTTGAGAGCTTGTTCCTGTACATCAATTTCAACTAAAGGCTTATCGTCAATCACCACGTCACCCTTTGTAGGTAAAATATCACCAGATATAATCCTAATTAACGATGATTTACCTGAACCATTAGGACCAAGAACTGCCATTAATTCACCTGGTTTTACTTTTAATGAGATATCTTTGAGTATATCCATATCATTAATTCTTAATGAAACCGAATTTATTTCTATGCTCATGCTTTTTTAGTATTAATTATTAGATATAAAAAAAAGGGAGCACCAATTGCACTTGTAATTAAACCTACAGGTAACTCAGCAGGCTGTACTAATACCCTGGCAAATAAATCTGCAATTATCATGAGACTTGACCCAGCAATCGCAGAAGATATTAATAAATAACTATGATTTACTCCACCTAGTAAACGAGCTAGATGCGGAACAACTAAACCTATAAAACCTATCATCCCTGATAAAGAAACACTAATACCAACGATCGCAGCTGAGGAAATAACAATATTGAACCTCAACTTTTTTAAATTAATACCAAGCCTTTGCGCTTCTATTTCTCCTAGTTGAAGTAAATCAAGATTTCGCGAAGATGGCATCGCCCAGAAAAGAAAAAAAGATATTATAATAATCGCAGGTAATAAAAGAGGCCACGTTACTCCACCAAAACTACCCATAGTCCAAAAAGTTAAGCTTCTTAATTCAGCATCACTACTAATATAGGTAAGTATACCAATGCATACTCCAGCAAGTGAATTTATAGCTATACCAATCAGTAACATGTAGGTAGTACCTCGAGTCTTAAATCCTTTGGTTAATAAAAACAATAATATTATCACTCCAGAAGCACCGCCAATTGCAGCTAAGGGTAATAAAAATGGCCCAGATAAAGTTTCTGGTACAAAATGATTGCTTAAAACAATAATAGATGTTGCACCCAATGCAGCACCAGCAGAGACTCCTATTAATCCTGGATCGGCTAATGGATTTCTAAAAAGTCCTTGTAATGAAGCTCCAGATAAAGCAAGTGAGGCACCAACAAATCCTGCTAAGACTACTCTTGGTGCTCTAATTTGAATAAGTACAGTTTTATGAATTGGTTCAATGGTACTCTTTAAAATATTAGATAAAGGAATATTATAGCTTCCAAAAGTGATACCTAAAACAAAAGATATAACCAACAATGATAATAATCCTAAAATTATTAATGTCTGCTTTGGTTTAATATATCTTGTTTGAAATATTTTTTTTAAAAATCTCAATTTATTATTTAGAGAATACTTTAGATACATCTAAAGCACATTCAATTGTCCTAGGACCAAAACCCATCATTGCCATACCATCCTTCGCAAGAATTTGATTTTTTTTTGCAGCAGTGGTTTGAGCTAAGACAGGGTGACTTTTTAATTCATTTAAACTAGAAAACCGTTTTAATAATCTATTGGTTACAATAATAAAATCAGGATCATTTGCAATAATTGACTCTGCACTTACAGGCTTCCAACCTTTGAATGAAGAAAATGCATTTTGCGCTCCAAGCATTTTTAAGAATGCATCACCAGATTCGCCTGAGCCAGAAACAATTGGTGAGGTACCTTGCATCGAATAAATAACCATTGCAGAAATATTTTTCTCCGAAACTTTTTTTCTATTATTTTCAAGTTGAACTAATAAATCAGTATATTTCATTTCAATGATTTTAGTTGCCTTTAATTCAACATCCATTATACTAGCAACACATCTTATTTTCTCTAAAATACCTTGCACTGATTTTATCTCTGGTACAATACGTAGCTCTACACCAATATTATTAATTTGTTCTATTACGTTTTCTGGCCCCATATCATTTTCACCTAAAATAATTGATGGATTCATCGATAAAATTCCTTCTGTAGATAACATCCTTACATATCCAATCGAAGGAATGTTTTTTGTTTCCTCAGGAAAATTAGAAGTGATATCTACCGCAATAATTTTATTTTGGATTTCTAATAAATAAAATATTTCTGTTATTGATCCACCTGCAATTACAACTCTCGAATCGTCAGTGGCAATTAAACATAAATCATTATTGTTATTTTGACAAAAAATGAAATTTGATGAAAGAGATAAAATAAAATATTTTATTAATAAATTATTTTTCATATGATTTTTTTGAATTAATGTTAAAATAAAAGTATATAATAATGAGACTCATTCTCAATAAGATTCTAAGGTATTATTATATTATATGCAAAGTATTTGTTTATGCTGATTATAATTGCAGGATAAAATAAAAATAAAAATTTGTACGATTTTCTAATATGTATTAAATAGCTATATTATCAATTATTGCTTTTGATTTGCTTAATATATCATGTGTATGTATATATTTAAATTCTGCATTTCTTCCATGCAATATATGATTATCGAAAGATGAAAAATATGATAATGCAGTTTTTATTTTTTTATATGCACCAACCTTCAGTACGGGATATGCATTAGGAATATGTCCTACCTCATAATCAAAAATTTCACTTTTCCTAATTAATCCTTCTTCGATTAATGAAGACTCTATTGTTTTAAAATATTTTTTATCAGATAAAGAGAATTCACCTCTTTTATTTGACGTTTCCACTACAATACAGGTTTTATTTTTGGGGGCCATCATCAGACTTCTATTTTTTGGTTCATAGATACGATTAAATATAAATTTTGATTCAGGAAAATAGATTGAAGCATTATCAGAAAATTTTGGTACATCTAAATAAATAATACAAAGTCTTACATCTCTAAACTCAATAGCATTTAAAGTATTTATAACTTCAGCAGGCGGACTTGGATCAAAAATATCAACTAAAATATTTATTGGCAGTGTATTTATCACAACACCTGGTTCTACAAAATCTTTACCATTATACTGTATTTCGTTAATTTTATTTCCATCATGTTTTAATTTTGTTATTTTAGAATTAAGAACAATATTTCCTAAACCAATGAATTCACTCATCTTATCAAATATAGTTCCAAACCCATATTGAGGATAGAAAAAAGAACCATCTAAATGTGAAGAATCAGAACGATCTGTAATTAATGTTTTTATCAAAGATGTGAAAGTTAAATTTTTTAATCTGCTACCTGAGATACTGGGATCTAAAATATTTGCACTGCATCCCCATAATTTTTGAGTATAATTAATTAAAAATAATTCAGATAATGTTTTACCATAATTCTGGTATGCCAACTGTTTAAAAGTTGTTACACCTCTGCTACGCTTGAAAATATTCATAATATTTTCAAAGCCTATCTTGAGTAAATCTTGTGGACATAGATTCTCAACCAAATTAGTCACATTTAAAGGGAAATCTATTAAAGATCCTTTATGAAAAATTTTACTAGGGACATTGATTTTTGATAATTCATTACCAAGTAATGTCTTTATCTCTGAAGTAACATAGTGATGTTTATCGTGTAATCGGTGTGCTCCAGTATCATATCGAAAATCACCCTTTATAATGGTTTTACAATTTCCACCTACGCGATTTGAAAGTTCATATATTGAGACAGGTATTTTATTTTTTTTTGCAAAATAGCCAACACCTAATCCTGCAGGTCCAGCTCCAAGTATATCTAAATGCAAATTAATTTTTTTGGACATCGGTTTTATGTGTTAATCTGTAAGCACTAATTTCAGACCACATTTTATTAACATAAGGATTGTGGTAATAATTACTATCTAAATATATTTTATAATCATCAACAAAAACTTTACTATAGTTTCCAATTAAATAAAGACTATCAAATTTATTTTTCTTTAACATTTCAATATCTTCTTTATCATCAATATTTATAAAATCCTTTTTTATTCCATGTGCTTTTAAATAATAATTAATGAGGTTATTACTAATGATAATTTGACCATCATGGTTTTTGACTATGTTATCTTTTAAATTTGATATTGCACTTGGATTTTTATGCTGGCCTATTAACACGGCTGTAATATTTATTAAAGATAGAAAAAAACACCCCAGAACAATGCTCCTAAAAAGACCTTTATCATAAACAGTACTATTAATACCCGTATTTAAAATTATTATTATAAATATAAGTAAAGGCATAATATGTCTGCTTTTATAAATGATATTTTGAAAAAAAAGAATCCAGATCAAGTAAACAATAATTGCTCCAATTATTAATAAATTTTCCTTACTCAATTTCTTATCTTTTATTTCATAAATACCATTATAGAGGAAATATACCATTGGAAGTGAAAGTAATAATGTTTGCCACGATCTTCCATACCAATATCCTCCTAGACCATCTGCCCATACAGAGCTAATTAAATTTATTATTCTTTTTCCCCATAAATTTTCAGTTATAAATGTTCCACCAAAATCTGAAAAATGTCCTGATGTATGTTTTAATGCTGCCTCATATAAACTATTCAATCCAGTAATGAATATCATCGGAATTAACCAAATGGAACAACCTATTATAAAGGAAAATAAAAGATGACTTTTTTTACTATTTTGAAACAAATGATAAAATATTGGTAATAGCAATAATGGAGTGTATGAAAGTCGGATTCCTGCAAGGATACCAAATAATACAAACCCTAATAATGTATACTTATTCTCTTTCATTTTTATAATCAAAAAATAAAGTGAGGCCATGGCAACGGCGAGCCCCATTAAATCGGGCATATATCGATTGCTCATCAACCATAAAAATGGATTAAAAAATATTAAAGCTGAACAACATAGTCCCTTAAATGTATTATTTCTTATTTGAAATAGTTTCAGAGTAAAATAAATAATTATAAATAAAGAAAATCCACCTATGATAGAAAAGCTTATTGCCTTACTATTGGTAAAAAAAAATAAAAATTTTGCTAAAAAACAAAAGATGGGATAACCAGGGAAATGAGGTTGTAATTTGATAATATTATATTCTTCAATACTAAGAGCAAACCTTAAACTATCAATATCCTCAATATAAAAAATACTTGATGCAATTCGTGAAAGGACACATCCAAAAAATAAAAATAATAGGTACTTCTGATTAAATATTCTAGCTATCATAAGTGAAGAATATAGATAAAAAATAAGGGGCTCTGAAACAGAGCCCCTTATAGTATTACAGATTAGATATCTTGGATCTTACCAATTAGCCATATGTTCGTCTGAAAAATCATATGCTGCCTGTAAAGTATTTTTTACTGTAGTTAGTAATAATCCATGATAAGTATAAAATGCATCTTCTCCTGCTTCTGGATATACAGGAGCTGTTCCCATAGTAGTAAGGACAGTATTTAAGTCTGCATCACTTATTACTTTGAAATCATTATATAAAAGACCATTTGCATAGCCTCTCATCTCACCCCAGTGATTATTTAAATCAGCAGATAGCTCAGACGAAGGTCCTGCAGTTGCATCAGCTGGGTAAAGTGCAGCCATATCTGCAGCTACGTCATTTACGTAATGAATTGTAACGGCGGCTACTACTTTTTCCCATGTATTAAGGATAATATCTCTTTGGACTATAATTTCTTCAAGTGGAGCTTCATTCACTATTAAAGTTCTTCCTTCAAGATATGCATCAAAAATTGTCTTTGTAAAGTCATAGTCAATTGAAACACCATCTACTAAGTCTCTTTTTGCAGCAGTCACAGCCCATCCAATATTATATTCCGTTTTGAAATCAATGGATCCATCACCATTAGTATCATGGTAAGGGTCACTTTTCCTATCATTATCATCTGTATAACCAGTATTATAATCACGAGCAGCGCCAAAGTATCCAAATGATTCATCCCAGTGATGCTCCATTGCTGTATATGGATCACCATCATCCTGCATTGTGTTGTCATCATTTGGGATTTTACTCATGTATTTTGATGTTCCTTGCCAATAAGCAACTGCACCCCAAAGTGTTTTTTGCGCTAGTTGATCTAATCGTAATCCTTGCGCGTTTGTGGTAGCATCCATATCTAGGGTTCCTAGTTCAGT
Source organism: Fidelibacterota bacterium (assembly GCA_002708715.1). Taxonomy (GTDB): domain Bacteria; phylum Fidelibacterota; class Marinisomatia; order Marinisomatales; family UBA1611. The sequence goes on from PAPB01000040.1 coordinate 42,744, forward strand.
TGCCCAGTTACCCAAAAGTGTTCCGGCATTTACATCCCAACCGGGAATCACATAAGATGATACTGCTTCGAGTCTATCATTCAAGTGACTGGTTGATATGTCATGATAAAAAGTTTGGACAGTGCTGCCTCCAGCAGTAGTAATGATCGTTGCTGTAGCATCGTCATTAGCCATCATGCTTAATACTTTCGCTCCGTTACCACCTTTAAATTGACCTTTTATATCATTAATTAACAGATTTCTTACAACCTGCCCATTATAAGACACACTACTTACACCATCTACAAATCGACTATCAAAATTGAAAGTTGAAGGTGTAGAGATACCAGCATCATATAGATCTGTACAAAATGTACCGCTCGTGTATTCATCATACTGTGCTTGGTCTAAACCAAGATCAGCTGCTGACATACATCCAGCGTCTACAAGCGCAACCATTGCATCAACATAGGCCTGACAATCCTCAACCGTCCCTGTTCCAGATTGCATACCTGCAGCAAAAGCATTACCAGCTTCTTCAAATGCACTTGCTAGTGTAACACACCCACAATTGAAAGTATTATACATACCAACATCAGTTCCAGCAGTATCACAGCCTGTGTCAAGAAAAACACCAGCAGCATCTACAACACCTTGGCACTCTGCTTCATCAGCAGGTCCATCGTCACCCACAGCATTTACCGCAGCAGTGAACGTTGTTTTAGCAGCATCACAATCTACACCAGCATCATCTTCACAACTGATTGTAATCAGCAACATGAAAGATAACAGGTATATTAGTTTACTATTATTTATCATTTTTGTTTCTCCTTTATTATAATAAATACTTCTATTGGTCAGAACCAAATGAATAATTGAAACTTAAATTTATTTGTCTACGTGGCCCTGGGATAATACCAGAACTGAGGCCCGCATCTGGCTGGCCAGGATTAGAGTGTAACCTTGAACCAATATATATCTTATCAAAAATATTTTTTGCAGATAAAAATACTTTCAAACTATTATTCACTTGATAACTAAATGATATACTAGACACATTATACTCTGGTATGGGACCTGCAATTCCAAGAGCCTCTAGTGTTTGATCACCAGCTGATTCCTCTGGAAGAGGATCCTCATCATAGTTTGTCATATTTTCAAAATCTGTATATACCGCACTTACAAAGCGTGTATCCCATCTAAAAGACATTCTTTGAATTGGCTGAAATTCTAAACCAATGTTTATAGTATGCTCTGGTGTATAGGGTAATCTTTTTCCAGGGACTGTTTTTCCATTCTTAAGTAAGCGACCTATATTTATTGTTCCTGCACCTGTATTAGACGAAATAACAGCATCAATTATTTCACTATTTAAATATGTATAATCAAGATTGATTTTGGGTAATAAAAAATTGAGTTCTGATAGAGCAATACTTAATCTTGACTCTATACCATTATTAACAACTTTTCCAAGATTATTAAACTTAGTACCCCTACCAGCAGCCACTAAATTCTCTATGTCAAGATGAAAATAAGCGAATTCAAAGTCTAATAAATTATTATTTCCTCGCAGCCCAAATTCACTATTCCAACTTTTTTCAGCTTCGAGATCTAAGCCAGACCCTTCGACTAAGTCATCGCCGAAGTTTAATATTTTTAACGCACCGCTAGATGGAGGAGTAAAGCCACGATGAATACCGCCAAAAAAATGCATATTGTATATATCTCTAGAAAAAGCGACCCCAGGTAAGACCACAAAAAGAGTTTTGTCTTGATAGAGTGAACCTTGTAGTCTGTCTACTCTTTCTTGCTCAAATATTTCTAATCGTATTCCTGGTCGTAAAGTGAAAAATTTGGTTTCTATAGACTCTGATATAAACGCTGATAATGCCGTTGTTTCATAATGCTGACTGGTGCCTAATATTTCCAGATTATCACCACTACCTCTAAAATATACACCTTCATAAGCATCAGGAGCGGTTAGTGAATCTTTAGTATAACCCGTTTGCCTATCATCTATAAAACGTTCCCAATAGACTCGCCATCCAAGTTCCATATTTGATGGTAAATCAAAAATAGTATGTTTCAATTTATATGAACGCTCAACACCAGAAGTATAGAATGTTCTTAAAATACCAAAATTATCCTTTCCATTACCGATACGTGTTAAATAGTAATCTGGCAAACTCGCGTAAAACCAATCGAGTGGTGTCTCTGTTGGGGTTAATTGATTTGACGCTGAATCGTAATCTGCTCTCACAAAAATATCATTCTCTCTCCACCAGCGGCGATCAAAATAACTACCAAATATTGTAGTTGTCTTTAAAAGACTAGAGCTCAATTTTTCGGTCTCGATATAATCAAATGCAGATCTAAAGACTTTAAACATATCATGGTCTTTTGGATTAAATGTTGGGTCAGTATCAAATTGAATTTTTGTCAGTCCTGTATATGTGGCATTGGAGTTTTCGTAATTAACATTAGCCTTCATATATATATTTTTATGTGTCGATGGTCGATAATTAAGTTTCAATGTTCCATTTATCTGCTCGAAACCATTATTCATCCTGAAGCCATCACCTCTTTTGACTAGAAATTGAATTTCAGGCTTTAACTTCCCATTTCCCCAGCCTCCAATTTCTGTAAAAAAACTTTGATAGCCATTTTCTCCAGCAGTGACCTTAAATAATCCACCAAATTCATTACGCGGTCGTTTAGTAAAATAATTAATAACTCCACCCATTGTCTGCGGGCCATATAATATAGAGCCACTGCCTTTTATAACTTCAATCTGATCAATCCTATCTGCTGGCGGATTGTAATACATATTTGGATAAACATATAATGCAGGTTGGATAGGCACCCCATCCTCCAAAATCAACACACGAGAACTTCTCCTAGGATTAAGACCACGTATGCTGATACTGATTCTTGAGTTTCCTATACCATCATCTGCAAATCCATTAATGCCTGGCACATATTCAAGCATCTCTTGGGTACCTACAGGATTTACTAGTTTTAATCTTTGCATATCCATAACCGTAGCAGCACCAGGTAATTTTTCATAAGAAGCATCAGCTTCACTAATGATTTCTAATTTAGCCATCAAGATAGGTTGAATAATTAAAGTGGCATTAATCTTATAATTCTTATCTTCTTCTATTTGAATATTTTCTTTATAATTTTCATAACCAATAAAACTAATGGTCAATTTATAATTATCAGCTACAATACCATTTATGGAGAAAGCACCATTGTCATCAGTAGTAGTACCATATTTTTTACCTGTGGAGCTCTGGAGTGATATATTAGCTCCCCTTAGCGCAATATTTTTTTCATCTTTAAATACAGTTCCAGAAATCATTGTTTCTAGATTATCGGAATAGATGAAGCAGCTAATTGTTAATATAATACTGATTATAGATTTTATATGATTCATAATCTTATTTAATATTTAAAAAACAGTAGGATTTTTATTTTCAGTTTCTTCTTGCTTATCTGAGAAAGAGGTCGTGGCATAACTACCACCCTCTTCCTCTCCTGATTGAGGTGCTAGAAGAGGGTCATCTTCACAAGCATAGAAAACGATTAAAGAACAAAAAGAACAATAGAATAAAAACTTTTTAAACATAATTAACCTTCAGCTGCTTTTTTCCACATTGTACCCAAACCAATCAGGGCAGATAACC
>PAPB01000041.1 GCA_002708715.1 Fidelibacterota bacterium
AGATCTTAAATGCATCGTTATGTAATTCTGGCAATTGGTTCATTTGATTATATTGAAAGCAAGACTGGGAATATGTTGATTCGTTATCAACCTGATAAGGTTGTAGCAATCATAGATCCTCAACAAGAGGGTAAAACAGCTAAAGAAGTATTGGGATGGGGCGGTAGTATTCCCTGTATTAAAACTTTTAAGGATGCAAAACAATTTTCGCCTACACATTTAGTTGTGGGTAATGCCCCTCCAGGAGGGATATTAGATGAAATATCAAAAAATGAAATACATAATGCAATTCAAAGCGGATGTGATATACTAAGTGGAATGCATTCTTTTCTAAATGATGATCCCGATTTGCTTAGAAGTTCAATGAAAAACAATGTCAAATTGATTGATCTTAGAAAACCAGGTTATCCACCAAAATTTCCGAAAGGAAGCTGGAAAAAAAGAAATTTCCCTGTACTTTTAATTGTTGGGTCAGATTGCGATACAGGTAAGATGACGACAGCTTGGGAATTAACACAAGCATTAAAAAAACGTAATAGAAAGGTTGAATTTATTGGCACAGGACAGACAGGGATTCTTTTATCAGGATCTGGTGTTCCTATAGATGCAGTTATTTCTGATTTTATGGCAGGTGAGATAGAATATTGTTTAGATCAATTGCCAAGTAATATTGAACTAGCTATTGTGGAAGGTCAGGGAGCAATTAATAATATGTTTTATTCAGGCGTAACTTTAGGGCTCTTACATGGGTGCATGCCAGACTATTTAATTTTTACTCATGAGCCAAATAGGACAGTGGATGTTGCTAGTCATCCAATTCCTGATTTGCGACAATTAATGAATCTATATTTAGATCTCATGCGTCCTTTTAAAGAATCAAAGTATATAGGAGTTAATTTGTTAACTCTAAAGCAAAATGATAATACATCAAAAAAGATAAAAGAATCTTTGTCTAGAAATTTGAATTTACCAGTTACAGATATCGTAAGGTGGAAAGAGGAAGAGTTTATAGATGATATTGAAAAATCAATATTTGGATGAAATTAAGTTTTACCACATATCGCATTTTCCTTAAACATACATTTGGTATATCTAGAAGTAGTAATAATTGGTATGATATTGTTCTAATATTTTTGCAGGATGGTGAAATAATTGCTAGAGGTGAGGCTGCACCATCATTACGTTATAATGAATCAACTGAAAAGATATTATCTATTTTAAATAGAGGTATTATTTTACCTGATGACTCATCTATAACAATAGATGATATGTTAGTATGTGTTTATAATCAATTGGATAATATCAAATCTTTGCAGGCCGCGTTTAGTATGGCTATATGGGATTGGTGGTCGCAGAAAAATAATAAGCCACTTTTTGATCTTTTGGGATATAAGCGTAAGGTATTACCTCATACTAGTTTTACTATTGCTATTGGTAATATTAATGATATTGAAAAAAAGATTGAAGAGGCTAAACCATATGACATATTAAAGGTTAAGTTAGGGACTCCTAATAAAGATAAAGAGATTATTAAAGAAATAAGAAAGTATACTGATAAAATGATTCGTGTCGATGCAAATGAGGGATGGGATTATGTTACAGCTTTAGATATGTGTAAATGGCTATCTGATCAAAATGTGGAATTTATCGAACAGCCATTCCCTGCAGAAGAGCTAGAAAAAAGCAAAAAATTAACTAAGTTATCGCCTCTAGATATTTATGCAGATGAAAATAGTATGTTATCTAGGGATATTGAACAAATAAAAAGCTCTTTTGATGGAATAAATATTAAATTAATGAAATGTGGTTCTATTGAAGAAGCAATAGTAATGATAAAAGAGGCAAAAAAAAATGGATTAAAAATTATGTTAGGATGTATGGTTGAGACTTCCATAGGTATAACTGCAGCATCTCATTTAGCTAGTGAAGTAGATAAAATTGATTTGGATGGTAATTTATTAATAAAAAATGATCCATACTCAGGTGTTAGAATTGTAAATGGTCGATTAGTTATTCCAAACTTAAATGGTTTAGGAATAAAATTAAAATTTAAGCATGATAATTTATTATAATGAAGATTATAGGGATTGAACATATAGGTATTGCTGTAGATGATTTAACTAAAGAAGGTAAATTTTGGAATTTGATTCTAGGATTAAATAGAATCCATACAGAAGAAGTATTGGAACAAGGAGTTATTACTGATATATACGATGGAAGAAATGCGAAAATTGAACTGTTACAATCTATGTATCCAAATTCACCAATATCAAATTTTATAGAAAAAAGAGGAAAGGGGATTCACCATATTTGTTTAAAAGTTGATAATATTCAACAGGCTATAGATGAATTAAAGGAAAAAAAAATCAAACTTATTGGTGAAGATTATTATATAGGAGCTGAAGGATTCAAGGTAATTTTCATCCATCCATCATCAACGGGTGGAGTGCTGTTAGAACTAGCAGAAGAAAAAGATTAAAGTTATTCTTTTTTAAATTTTGGTAGTTTGAAAATACTTTTTGATTTTTTTACTTTAGATGAATTCTCACTTAGACGTCTTTTTTTAGTATAGTTTTTTAATTCATCCATTGGATTTTGATCATCAGTTACTACGATAAGTTCATCATCAATCATCTTGCCCATATCATAGAATGATTTTCTTAGCGGAACACCTTTAAAATCATATTGCATCCATTCACCATTCTTTTTTCCACCTTTCATTAATCCACGTTCTTTTACTCGACCATTTCTATGATATTTGATTATTAATTCATGTCCAGGGGGTGTTGTATTTGCTATGACTTCTCTTCTCTTATCAACAATAGAGGTGTCATATTTAACATACGTCTGTTTTACTAAATTCCTTAATGTATCTTGTATTAATGTAGTATCAAATGTAAGAATTTTTAGTGTGTCAAAAACAACAGATTTATATTTCATATCTGGTCCAATGAATTTAGGATCTTTTGGTGCCCTTGTTATGGCCTGGATCATACTGGTTGAATATATTTTTTGTAATTTTTGATATTCTTTTTCAGCTTGAGTCCAATCCCCACCTGCAGCATTTAACGCTTGATTTATCCAGCCTTGAGCGGTTTTGTCTCCTGTATCACGAGCACGTAATGCATCACCTAAAGTTTTATATTTTGGAAATGCTGATTGTTTTTGGTCAATTAGATCAGGAGTGAAATTATTTGGAAATTTACTTGAGTAGGTATGAATAGTTACTGTATCATTATTTGCAATAACTAATGTATCGAATGTTTTAACTGAATCTACAGCAAAAAGCCATATTGAATCTCTAATTACTGTTGTGTCATGTGCAAATACCCAGGTGGTATCTTTTATAAAAGTAGTATCATAAGCGAAAGCCCAGATTGTATCTTTCATGATAGTTGTATCATAATTGACAACAACTGTTGTGTCTAGAACGTAAACTGTATCATAATTTGTTTGTATGAGTGTTGTAGTATCATATTGGTTAATATATATACTATCAATTATTACAACCGTATCATAAACGGTTGTAGTTGCATTGGTATAGATAAAGGTAGTGTCAAGTACAGTCGTAGTATCATAAAGAGTAGTATAAACAAAAATTGTATCAGTTTGTTTTTCAGCTAATCTTTTTTCATAATTATTTTGTAAAAGATTTGATTGATTTAATAGCTCTTTAACAGTGCTTTTTAAGCTATCTAATTCATTCCTATATGTAGATTCAACTTTTTCAGTTCGAGCGAGAGCTTTTGTTTTTTTAATTTTAGTTATATTTTTTTTAGTTTTTTCTTTCTTGCTTTCTCTTTTAAAAAGAGGCTGTGGTGCTTCAATAATAGAACCAGTTTGGGTTCTGTAAACCTTTCTTTTATTTTGTTTTTTTTCCTCTTGTGCTATAAGTGTTACGCACATTAGGAATAACAAGGTATATTTCACGTAAGTCATATATCTTTTTAATTACTCTTAAATTATCTGAATTTTTGCTCGGATTACTAGACATCGACTAGTAACAAATCGGGTGAGAATAATCATATCAAAGTTTAAAAACAAATCATTTGTTTTAAAAATTTTAAAAAGTAGTTTACATTAATTTATAGTATAATTTTGAATAATAGTTAAAAATTTCTATTTAAAGAAAATAAGCAATATGAGGTATATTAAAATATATGGCAAAATTAATATTTATTTATGAAGTCAATAGTTAAAGAAAAATTAAAGCATATACCTAGAGATGCTGGTGTTTATCAGTTTATTAATTCTCAAAATAATATAATTTATATTGGTAAAGCAAAAAATCTACGAAATAGAATAAAATCATATTTTAGATCAAAAAAAGATATGTCCGTAAAAAATATAACTATGTTGAAACATATTGAAAATTTTGAATGGATTGTTGTTAGCAATGAAGTTGAAGCTCTTTTAACTGAAGCTAACCTAATTAAAAGACATAAGCCTAAGTATAATATTGATTTAAAAGATGATAAGACTTATCCTTTTATTAAGATTACAAATGAGCCATATCCGCAGATTTTCATAACAAGAAAAGTATCAAAAGACGGTGCAAAATATTATGGTCCATTTACTGATGTTAATCAATTACGAAAAATAATGAAAATGCTTTCTACGGTTTTTCCAATTCGAAGTTGTACCTATATGATTAATGATCTAGTAATAGAACAAGGAAAGATATCATTATGTTTAGATTATCATATTAATAAATGTGAAGGGCCGTGCGAGGGTTTAGTCTCTAATGAACATTACATGAAAATGGTGGAAAGAATTAAAAAATTTATTAAGGGACAAACTCAAGAAACAGAATTATATATTAAGGATTTAATGGAGTTAGCTTCAAAAAAGCAAAAATATGAATTGGCAGGTATGTATAGAGATCAACTTTTTGCAATACAATCTTTTAAACAAAAACAGAAATTAGTTTCTTCAAACTTCGATGATAGAGATGTTATTGCTTTGTCCAAACAAGGATTAATTGGAATTGCGGTAATTTTAAGAATTAGGAATGGTCGAATTATTAGTCGTGAAAAATTAGCTTTGAAACAATTAGATTCACTTGATTGTATAAATTTATCAAGTATTATTACTAGATTTTATTTTAATAGTGATTTGATTCCATTAGAAATTTCATTGCAAAATAAGCCAATAAATGAGAAAGAACTAAAAATGTGGTTAACAGAAAAAAGGGAAAAAAAAGTAAAATTTATTTATCCGAAGCGAGGTGAAAAAGCAAAAGAGCTTAGAGTGACATATCAAAATGCAAAATTATTACTTGGTGAGTGGATTTTAAAAAAACAAAAAAGAAAAAATCAGGTACCAAAGATTCTAGAACAATTAAGAATTGATTTACATCTAGATAAACCAATAAAAAGAATTGAAGCTTTTGATATATCGCATCTTGGAGGAACTAATACTGTTGGTTCTATGGTCTGTTTTATTAATACTAAACCAAAGAAATCTGAATATAGAAAGTTTAATGTAAAATCTGTTGATGGTATTGATGATTTTTCTTCAATAAGGGAAATTGTATATAGAAGGTATAAAAGAGTAAAGGATCAATCTTTAATACTACCTGATCTAATATTAATTGATGGAGGAAAAGGACAATTGAATATGGCTCAATCAGCATTAAAAGATCTAGATTTAGGCCATATTCCAATAGTTGGTTTAGCTAAACGATTAGAGGAAATATTTATCCCAGGTTTTAAACATGCTCAATCTATTTCAAAACAAAGTACAGGTTTAATCTTGCTTAGAGGGATAAGAGACGAAGCACATCGTTTTGCAATTTCTTTTCAACGTAAAAAAAGAAAAAAAAGTTTAGTTAAATCACCATTTGAAGATATTCAAGGTATGGGTGAGAAAAGGTTAGGTAAATTGCTGCGATCATTTAGTGGTCCAGATATTATTTCTACACTCACTCCTGAAGTAATCAATGGTGAAACTGGAATCCCATTAAAAATTGCTAAGGAGATTATATTACTTGCAGGTAGAATATGTAAACATTAACGGTTTACTAAAAATTTTAATAAAACTATAATAATATTATTTTTTAATAAAATAAGTCTGCCATTGTATATCGAGGGTAATAGTTTTTAAATTAGCCATTATGGCAGAATTCCAAATCGATTCACAATACAGTCCTAAGGGTGACCAGCCTGGTGCAATCAGATCATTAGTTGAAGGTGTGCTTAGAGGTGATAATTATCAGACTTTACTCGGTATAACTGGATCTGGAAAAACTTTTACAATGGCTAATGTAATACAAGAGTTACAAAAGCCTACGTTGATAATGTCGCATAATAAAACTTTAGCAGCGCAACTTTATGGTGAGTTTAAACAACTTTTTCCTCACAATGCCGTTGAATATTTTATTTCTTATTATGATTATTATCAACCCGAAGCATATATGCCTGTTACGGACACCTTTATTGAAAAAGAAAGTTCAGTAAATGAAGAGATAGATAAATTACGTTTAAAGGCTACGAGTTCCTTAATGAGTCGCAATGACGTCATTGTTATAAGTTCGGTTTCTTGTATATATGGTATTGGATCACCTGATGATTATAAAAATGGCACAGTGTCTGTCTCTAAAAATGATTCAATCGATATAAGAAAATTCATAAGAAGTCTAATTGATATTCATTATACAAGGAATGATCAAATATTAGAGAGAGGTAATATTCGATATAGAGGTGATTTAATTGAAGTATTTCCAGCTTATGATAATAAGTGTATTAGATTAGATCTGTTTGGTAATCAAATAGAAGAAATAGTGATTTTTGATCCTTTAACAGGAGAAATAGAAGATAAATTAGAAATAATTGTTATTTTCCCAGCGAAGCACTTTGTTACCGATAAAGAGACTACCTTAAAAGTAGTGGAAGATATACGTCAGGAATTATCGGATAGGATTAATTCGCTTAGAAAAAATAATAAACTATTAGAAGCACAACGTATTGAACAGCGAACAAACTTTGATATAGAAATGATGCTTGAACTTGGCTACTGTTCAGGAATTGAAAATTATTCCAGGTATTTTTCTAATAGGGCGCCTGGAGAGAAACCAAATACATTAATAGATTTTTTTCCAGAAGAATTTTTAACAATTCTAGATGAATCCCATGTGACATTACCTCAAATACAAGGTATGTATAATGGAGATAGAGCAAGAAAAGAAACTTTAGTCGAACATGGCTTCAGGTTGCCAAGCGCTTTAGATAATAGACCATTAAAATATGATGAGTTTCATGCCTGTCAAAAATATGTAATTTTTACTTCTGCTACACCATCACAACGAGAACTAGAATTTTCGCAAGGTGTAATAGTTGAACAAATAATTAGACCCACTGGATTATTGGATCCAACAGTTGAGGTTCGTAGTACTCATGGTCAAATTGATAATTTATTAGTCGAAATAAGGAAGCGAGTTGAAAAGAAAGAAAGAGTTTTAGTAACGACTTTAACAAAACGGATGTCCGAAGATTTAACAGAATATTTATCTAATCTAGATGTCAATGTAAGATACTTACATTCAGAAATTAATTCATTAGAAAGAGTCCAAATAATTAGAGATCTTAGAATTGGTAAATTTGATGTATTAGTCGGAATCAATTTATTGAGAGAAGGTTTAGATATCCCTGAAGTAAGTCTTGTGGTGGTTTTAGATGCAGATAAACAAGGCTTTTTAAGATCACAAAGTAGCCTATTACAGGTTGCTGGTCGTGCTGCTAGGAATAAAGATGGGAAAGTTATCTTGTACGGTGATAAAATAACTGAAGCAATGGAATATTTAATAAAGACTACAAAAAATAGGAGAAAAGTTCAAAAAGAGTTTAATTCCTTACATAATATTACTCCACAAACAATTTTAAAATCTAATGACGAAATATTATTCACAACTGTTGTTGCAGATTCGCAAAATATTGATAATAATGATATGCCAAAATTCTACGAAAAAAGTCAAATTAGTGTTGAAAATAAAGAATCAATTTTACAAGAACTTAAAATTTCAATGAAGCATTCTGCAGAAAATTTAGAATATGAAAAAGCAGCTAAAATTAGAGATGAGATTGCTGCTTTAGAGAAAAGTTTTGATTAATTGGTCTCTTAACTTTGAATCTTTTTATTGCAAATTAATAATTTAGTGTATTGATATATGATTGAATTAGATAAACTTCAAAAGCAAGTAGGTATTATTGGCACCTCTGATGGTATTATTCAGGTTATGGAAATGGTTATGCAGGTAGCTCCTGTTGATATATCAGTTTTAATTACAGGAGAATCTGGAACTGGCAAAGAGGTAGTTGCTAAAGGTATTCATAAAACAAGTAAAAGAAGAAATGAATCTTTAGTTATCGTGAATTGTGGTGCGATTCCTGAAGGAATAATTGAATCTGAATTATTTGGTCATAAAAAAGGTTCTTTTACTAATGCGAGTGAAGATCGTAAAGGCTATTTTGAGGCAGCCAATAAAGGCACAATATTTTTAGATGAAATTGGTGAAACTCCCCTTGCTACACAGGTAAAGTTATTGCGAGTCCTAGAAAATGGTGAGTATATGCGTGTGGGTGAGACTAAAACAAGAAAAACCGATGCTCGATTAATTGCAGCAACCAATAAAGATTTGGAATCAATGGTTAAAAGTGGTGATTTTCGTCAAGATTTATATTATAGACTTAAAACTGTAATGATTAATATCCCTCCCTTAAGACAACGTAATCAAGATATAACTTCTTTTATTGAAAGATTTGCATTAGAGTTCACAAGATCAAATGATATCTTGTATAGGGGCTTCGCATCAGATGCAATTCGTTTATTGAGGCAATATGATTGGCCAGGAAATGTAAGAGAATTAAAACATTTCATTGAAAAAATTATTGTCATGGGCAAAGGAGAACGTATAAGTAAAGAAATGATTCAAAAAGAATTATTTAATAGCAATCCAATTAATAACACTAACAATAATTCTTTGCCCGTATTAGTTGATAAAACTACAGATAAAGCTGAGATTGATCTTATACTACGTCAATTATTTATGCTTAAACAAGATACAGAATTAATTCAAAATCTTTTAGCCAATGGTAATATTTCGAGCGTAGAAAATTCTCCAAGTAGAGAAATAGGTACTATGCTTCCAAAAGATATTTTAATACCTAGAAAATCAATGGAAGTAATGGAAGATACTATTTATTTAATCAAAGATAATGTTATTGGTGATTTGTCGATGAAAGATTTAGAAAAAGAAGCAATTATCAGGACTCTAAAGTTTTTTAATAATAACAGAAGAAAAACAGCTAGATCATTAGGAATGAGTGAACGTACTCTTTATAGGAAAATTGAAGAATATTCTATTGAACCAAAAATTAAAATCAATAAATAATTTGAAATTTATATTTTTATTTTTATCGCAAATATTAATTTTATCATGTGGATTTTATTCTTTAGCTGGTTCTATTCCTCCGCATATAAAATCTATTTCTATTCCATTGGTAGAAAATCAGACCTCAGAATTTTCGCTAGCAGAAAATTTAACGGATCAAGTATTATATGAATTCAATCAATCAGGTATTTTGACAATTAAAGATCAGGATATAGCACATTCAATCTTAAAAGGTAAAATTACTAAAGTTACAGATGGCCCATTTACATATAATAAAAATGAATCAGTTTCTGAGTATAGATATAAAATTGATGTGAGGATAGAATGGTTTGACAGTATTAATGAAAATAATATTTTAGAAAAGAATTATTCGGGTTTTGGAGCATATGGTTTGAGTGGGGACATATCCTCGGATGGAATAGATAATGATAATGATGGTAAAATTGATAATGATGATGATGATGAATTTGGTGAACCAAGATCTTTTGCGGCAAGAGTAGCTATTAATAAGATAGCTGAGGATATTCTTAATGATATTATGACAACATGGTAGGGGAAAAAATGAAAACAATTACTATTAATGATTTAGGAAGTTTTATCGGTAAAACAGTAAAATTAAAAGGGTGGGTATACAATACAAGAAGTATAGGAAAAATATGGTTTTTAATTTTTCGAGATGGTACTGGTTTATTACAAGGAGTAGTTGTTAAAGGTGAAGCGACGGATGATACATTTGCTTTAGAACAAAAGTTAAATAAAGAAGATTCTGTATTAATAACAGGTATGGTAAAAAAAGAACCTCGTTCAATTGGTGGGTTTGAGATAGGTATTAGTGAAGTTGAGGTTATTAATCATGTGACAGAAGAATTTCCTATAAGTTCAAAAGCGCATGGTGCAGACTTTTTAATGTCACATCGGCATCTATGGCTTAGATCTAAAAGACAAAATGCAATAATGAAAATTCGTCATCATGTTGTTAACTCTATAAGAGAATTTTTCAACAATAATGGTTTTATATTGATTGATTCCCCTATCTTTACTGGTAATGCTGTAGAAGGTACTACAAATTTATTTGAAGTTAATTATTTTGAACGTACTGCATATTTAACTCAAAGTGGACAGTTATATCAAGAGGCAGGTGCAACTGCTTTTGGTAAAACATATTGTTTTGGGCCATGTTTTAGAGCAGAAAAATCAAAAACACGACGTCATCTTACTGAGTTTTGGATGGTTGAGCCAGAAATGGCTTTTGTAGATTTGGATGAGAATATGATATGGGCTGAGAATTTAGTTGGATATATAATTAATAATATTTTAGATAATTGTAAAAATGAACTGGAAATTTTAGAAAGAGATATTGAAAGGTTGCGTAAAATAATTCCTCCATTTCCGCGTATTACGTATAAAGAAGCTGTAGATTTACTTCATTCTAAAGGACGTGAATTTGAATATGGTAATGATTTTGGAGCAATTGATGAGACTATATTGTCTGAAAATTTTGATAAACCTATAATGATTCATAGTTGGCCAGCTGACATTAAAGCATTTTATATGAAAAGGGATAAAGATAATAATGAACTTGCTTTGGGTGTAGATATGATAGCTACTGAGGGATATGGTGAAATTATTGGTGGCGGACAAAGAGAGGATGATTATGATATATTAATTAATCGTATTAGGCATCATGACTTACCTTTAGAACCATTTAAATGGTATTTAGATTTAAGAAAATATGGCTCTGTGCCTCATTCTGGTTTTGGTCTAGGATTAGAAAGAACTATTGCCTGGATATGTGGTACAAAACATATTAGAGAAACAATTCCATTTCCAAGAACTATGGCTCGATTAGAGCCCTAAATTATATTTAATACTATGAAAGTAGCTCTTTGTCAAATTAACACAACTGTGGGTGACTTTGATAATAATAAACGAAAAATATTAGAATATATATCTAATTGTAAAAATAAAGATATTGATATAATAATATTTCCTGAATTGGCGATATGTGGATATCCTCCACTAGACCTAATATGGGAAGATGGGTTTATAAATCAAAATATAGAAACTTTAGAAAAGATAGCTGCTTATACCACTATTCCTATAATTATCGGCTTTATAAGAAAAGATAATGATAAAATTTATAATTCAGCAGCGATTTGCTATGAAGGAAAAGTAAAACACTTTTGTGATAAAATATTATTGCCTACATATGATGTATTTGATGAAGATAGATACTTTAATAGCGGTAAATTTCCTAAAGTCTTTTCAATTCCTATACAGAAAAAGAAAATTAAGGTTGGTCTGCAAATTTGTGAAGATTTATGGGATGATAATTATCCTTGTAAGGTAAGTGAAGTGCAGAAGGATTTAAATGCTGAATTAATTGTTAATATTTCAGCTTCGCCCTATCATAAAAGTAGATTTAAAAAAAGAAAAGATCAGATTCTTAAACAAATACAAAAAATAGATTTACCATTTTTGTATTGTAATATGGTAGGTGCGCAGGATGAATTAATATTTGATGGTCAATCAATGGCATTTTCAAATATTGGCAATTTATTAGCTTTTGGAAAATCTTTTGAAGAAGACCTTGTTATAGTAAACTTAAAAAAAAGTACTATTATTAATAGACCTACTGAAAATAGAGAACAAAATATTTTTAAAGCTTTGTGTCTTGGTATTAAGGATTATTTTATCAAAACAGGGCATGAAAAAGCGGTAATAGGTTTATCTGGAGGTATTGATAGTGCATTAGTAGCTACATTAGCTACAGAAGCCTTAGGCAAAGAAAATGTGTATGGCGTCTCACTACCTTCCAAGTATTCTAGCCAGCATAGTTTAGATGATGCTAAACAATTGGCAATTAATCTTGATATAGATTATCGTGTTATAAAAATTCAAGATTCTGTAGATGCTTTAGAATTAGTATTAGCACCAAGTTATACTAACTCAATTCCAAATGTTGCAGAAGAGAATATCCAGTCAAGGGTTAGAGGGGTCTTGTTGATGGCATTGGCTAATAAATTTGGATGGTTATTATTATCTACGGGTAATAAAACAGAACTGGCTTTGGGTTACTGTACATTATATGGAGATATGAATGGTGGCCTATCAGTTATTTCAGATTTGAATAAGATAGAGGTTTATGCATTGGCAAATTGGGTTAATAGTAGATCAAAAGAAATTATACCAAAAAACAGTATAAAAAAATTACCATCTGCTGAATTATCTTATAACCAAGTTGATCCTTTTGATTATAGTATCATTAGTCCATTAGTTGATGATATTATTGAAAATAAAAAATCGATAACCAGCTTAATAAAATCAGGATTCAATGAAGAATTAGTTTATACCATGTATAATCGAATCAAAACTAATGAATATAAAAGAAGACAAGCTCCGCCAGGGCTTAGAGTTTCAAAAAAAGCTTTTGGTTCTGGAAGGCGTTTTCCTATTATTAATCGATATAAAGGATAATTAGATGAATAATTATTTTTTATTTTTTTTATTTTCAATTTTGTTCTCACAATCAGCATCTACACCAGCTGACTTTTGGAATGAGTATACATACGAAGAAAAAATTGCATTTATAAATGGTGCCTATGGTGCAGTTGCTAAATTAAAAGCGCACCATAAAGCTGAGGTTAAGAAGCAATTCCTGCATGATGATAATTGGATAGAACCATATTATATTGAGAGATATTATGATATCGCAGACGAGTATCTTGCGGAGGAAATTGGTTATAACCTTAAAATTATAGCATTGCATATTGATGCATTTTATTCCAATTCTGATAATTTTTATATTCCTGTTATGGAGGCACTTAGAATAGTATCTCTAATGCAAGATGGTGAAAGAAGAACTGCAAACCTGCGATTGCTTAGATCACAGCAGAAATATAAAAAATAGCCTTGGTTCAATTTGAAAATCAAATTAACAAGCTTACTATATATAATTTTAAATTTTTAATCTCAAATTTTAAAAAAAAATTGAAAAAAAATGAATATTGGTAAAATACGAAATTTTTGTATTATAGCGCACATAGATCACGGTAAATCTACTCTTGCAGACAGATTACTAGAAGAAGCAAAAACTATTTCAGTAAAGGAAATGAAAGCTCAGGTACTTGATAGTATGGAATTAGAGAGGGAAAGAGGAATTACCATAAAGAGCCACCCGATTAGAATGGAGTATAGATATAAAGATAATATTTTATATACCTTAAATTTAATAGATACGCCTGGACATGTAGATTTTTCATATGAAGTATCTAGATCTTTGGCTGCATGTGAAGGTGCATTGTTATTAGTTGATGCTGCACAGGGAGTAGAAGCGCAAACAGTATCAAATGCTTATTTAGCTATTGATAATAACCTTTCAATTATTCCAATAGTTAATAAAGTAGATTTACCATCAGCAATGATTGATGAAGTGAAAAAACAAATCGTTGAATTAATTGGATGTGATGAAAATGAGATTATAGAGGCTAGTGCAAAAAGTGGAATAGGTATTGATGAAATATTTACAGCAATTATTGAAAAAATTAATCCACCTAAAGATTATTCAAAAAACAAAACACGGGCTTTGATTTTCGATTCAATGTATGATAATTATAAAGGTGCAATTCCCTATATCCGTGTTTTTGATGGTGTTATTAAAGCTGGAATGAGGATGAAATTTTTTGCTCATAATAAGGAGTACGAAATAACTGAAACTGGTTACTTTGTTCTTGATAAGGTAAAGACAAAAGAATTACACTCTGGTGATGTTGGTTATATTGTCGCAAGTATAAGAGATATGGGTCATATTGAACCTGGTGATACTATTACTACAGTGGATAATGAATCATATGAGCCTCTTCCAGGGTATAAGAAGATTAAACCAATGGTTTTTTCTGGTTTATACCCAGCAGATCCAGATGATTACGATCAACTGAGGCAAGCTTTAGAAAAATTGAAACTTAATGATGCGTCGATTGATTTTACCCCAGAAACAAGTGAAGCACTAGGTTTTGGTTTTCGTTCTGGATTCCTAGGGTTATTACATTTAGAAATTATTCAAGAAAGATTAGAAAGAGAATTTGATCTTGCTCTTGTTACAACTACACCAAATGTTATTTATAATGTCATAACTAAAGCTGGTGAAGAATATGATGTGGATACACCTGCCAAAATGCCTCCAACTGGTGATATCCAAACGATTAGAGAGCCTATTGTTTCAGCTGAAATATTAACACCTAAAAAATATATTGGAGCAATTATGACCTTATGTCAAAAAAAACGAGGCATTTATAAGAATACAAACTATCTTTCTTCAGATAAAGCTCAATTACATTATGATCTTCCCCTTGGAGAAATTATTTTTGATTTTTATGATAAATTAAAATCAATATCAAGTGGTTATGCATCTTTTGATTATGAGTTTAAAAGTTTTATTGAAGCAAAACTTCAAAAATTAGATATTTTAATCCATGGTAATCCAGTTGATGCTTTATCTCTTATATGTCATTCAGAAGATGCATATCATCGAGGTGTGTCATTATGTAGCAAATTAAAAGAATTAATACCAAGGCAAATGTTTGAAGTTGCGATTCAGGCTTCTTTAAATAACCGTATTATAGCTAGGACAACTGTGAAGGCTTTGAAGAAAAATGTAACAGCAAAATGTTATGGTGGTGATATCACACGTAAACGTAAGCTATGGGAAAAACAAAAAAAGGGAAAAAAGAGAATGAAAATGATTGGCAAAGTGGAGGTTCCTCAGGAGGCTTTACTTGCAGTCCTTCAGGTTGAAAACGATTGATTTTAAATATTGTACTTTATTTGAGGTATACGCGATCACCTCTTTATAGTTTTTTATTTACGATTCCTCTATTTATTATTTATGAAGTTGGGTTATTTTTAAGCCAATCTGATGATCTTGCGTATATGCGAAATGGTGCTGATGCATTAATGCGTCAAATATTATCTATGTTAGGTATAAATGGCTTTTATTGGATTGGCGGTATATTTTTAGTTTGTTTTATAATTATTTATTTCTTTCAGAAATATTCTTGGGAAGATTATGAATTAAATTTTAATTATCTGATAATTATGACCTTAGAAAGCTTTTTTTGGTCTTATTTACTTTATTTTGCGATGCTAAATATGCATGTCATATTAATGATACCAAGTGGTTCATTAGTAATGCAAAAAGTTACACTTGCAATTGGAGCAGGCATTTATGAGGAAATGTTATTTCGTGTAATATTAATTTATATTTTTAAATTAATTATTGGATCGATATTTGATTGGGAAAATTATTCTAAAGTTGGATTTTCTATGATTATTGCTGCTGCTATATTTTCATCTTTTCATTTCATTGGAGAATTTGGCGATTATTTTTCTTTTAATTTGTTTATGGTAAGGTTTTTGGCTGGTATTATATTAGGATTATTATATTTATTTAGGGGTTTTGGAATTACAGCTTGGTCGCATTCAATATATGATTTAATTATTTTAACAAGAATAACAACACAATAAATTTTTATTTAATAGGAATTTGATTTTATATAGTCTTTACCTTATCAATTAATATTACGATTTGTTTAAATAGTCATCCTAAATTTTAACAGAGAAAACATCCTGTTTCATAATTAGTTTTATTGGATTTTAAAAAGGAGAAGATATTGTATCCTATCATAATAGATTTTGGTGAAGTAAGCATATTTGGATTTGAATTTCATTTAGCCATATATTCATTTGGACTCATGTTAGTTTTGGCTTTTTATGCGTGTTATTTTTTTCTTAATTATGATCTTAAACAACTTGGGTATGATGAAAAGCTTTCATCAGATATAATATTTTGGGCTGCGGTTGGAGGTGTATTAGGCGCTAAAATATATTATTTATTAGAAAACCTTGATAAAGTAATAAACTCATATGATCCATTATCAATGATATTTAGTGGCGCTGGTCTTGTATTTTTGGGTGGATTAGCAGGGGCTGTTATTTTTGTTTCATTTATATTAAAAAAAAACCAAGTTCCTTGGTTGAAGTTTGCTAATATAATTGCACCCTTAATTTTTCTTGGATATGCAATTGGAAGGATAGGATGCTTTTTAGTTGGTGATGACTATGGTATCCCTTCATCATTACCTTGGGCTATGTCTTTTCCTGAGGGTATTCCACCCACAACAATGAATACTTTTATCAATTACTATCCTTGGATTGATGTCTCTAAATACACTACTGAAATTTTAACTGTCCATCCTACTCAGATTTATGAAGCAATTGTTTGTTTCTTATTTTTCGTAGTTCTTTGGTATTATAGGCATTCATCAGTTTTAAAACATAAATTATTTTTTATATATTTGGTCATGGCAGGATTGGAAAGATTTTTAATTGAGTTTTTAAGAACAAATGAAAAATACTTTTTAGAAATATTTTCTGGTGCTCAATTAATTTCTATAATCTTGATAATTATTGGAACTTATTTTATCAAAAACCCTTTAAGAGATAATCCATCTGAGTTTGTTTAAATCATCAATAGTTTTATTGTTCTTATCTTTATCTGCATCTCAGACAGAAATAAGTATTGTTGAGCATAGAATTATTCCAGATGAAGTAAGGGCATTAAGGTTGAAACCTACATTTATAAATTGGTCTTTAGGGAATAATTTTCTTTTATTAGATAGTGATAACTCAGAATTATTTGAAATTAGTAGTTCTGGAAAAATCAAACTATCATATGGAATAGGTAGGCGAAACCACAGATATGGTGAATTAATTTGGGCTGGTATTTCTCCAAGTGGTGTCCAAATTGTAGATAGGTTAGAAAATGAAATACTTACTTTGGATTTTAATTTAAATCCAATACAAAATATATCTTTAAAACATAAAATCTTTCCCGAATTAGCGCAGATAGATCCATGGGGACGAATATTTTTGTATTCCAGTACATATAACGGTATTTATCTTTTTGAAAATGATAATGTTATGAAAGAGCCATTTATCGATTTTTCTAAAGATTTTTATTCTAATTATTGTGTTGAAGATTTTTCTATTAACAGTAATGGAGAAATATCAATTTTAGGATGCGATGGTTTTTTTCATGAATATAGTCAAAATGGAATGAAAGAAATTTCGATTCCAGTTGAAATTCATAACCCTGAGTTTTTAGCTCCTTTAAGAGATGATTGGTTGGTTTTGAGTAGAGATGGTGATTGTTTATCAATGATGACATTACAATCTATAAATATTTCACAAATGAATTATCCAATCATTGATGTCGTGACATTGAATCGGTCAATTGCTATTTTGACAAAGGAATATATATTTGTTTTAAATGTTAAATAGAATTAATCTAGTTATTATTATAGCTGCATTATTTTATTTGAAAGCTGAGACTAAGATAATTTCAGCTGTTGATTCTATTAATTATTATCCTTCCTTAGAATACTTGCAATTAAAAAATAAATTTCTAATTGAATCATCATTAGAGATTAGTAAAAATGATTCTTTAATTATCCCAAATAAGATAAATATAATAGAAGGGAAAATCTTTATAAAAGATTCAAAAGAAGGCCTTTTTATTATTAAATATGATTATTTAGAAAAAAAACTACCAATCAAAATTGGGCCTGAATGGAAAAATCTACCAGACTTAGATAAAATACCATTCAACAATAATTATAAAGAATCTGGTTTTAATTTATCTAAACCTAAGAATGAATCTAATATTTATTCTTCTGGGAATATTTTTAGGAGTATATCTTTTTCACCACTTGGTGGCTCTGATTTTACAGGTGGGCTACAAATGCAAGTAAATGGTTCTTTGGCAAATAATATTAATGTGAGTGGAATTCTTTCAGACCAAAATTTAACGATACAGCCAGAAGGGACTACAAGTGATTTGGAAAACTTTGACAAGATTTTTATCAATATTACGCATCCTAATTTTTTATTAGATGCTGGTGATATCGAATATATATACAATGATAAATATAATAATATTAATAGAAAGTTAGTTGGGCTAAAAAATAACTTTAATTATAAAAATTGGTCTGGTACTTCAGTATATGCTAACTCAAAAGGTATTTCACATTTTATAGAAATTAAAGGAAGAGATGGTGATCAAGGTCCTTATGAATTAATTGGAAAAGATGGTAAACGTGATATCGTAATTCTTGCTGGAACGGAAAAGATATGGTTTAATGGTAAGAGATTAAAGCGTGGTGAAAATTATGACTATACTATAGACTATTCATTAGCTGAAATACATTTTACTCCTAGGATAATAGTTGATTTTGATAGTGATATCTATATTGAATACCAATATTCTGATTTTAAATACCAAAAAGGTTTTAATGGAATTAGTCTTCAGAATACTTTTGATAGATCGGGATATTTATCTTTTGGTTTATTTAACGAATTTGATCAATTTAATAAAGAGGACTTAGGTGGTACTATTATTGATTCTTTTTTAGTAAACCAAAGTTCATTAATAAAAATAAATACGGCGTACCTAGACTCTATTGGGGAGTATATTTTAGAAGATTCTATTTATATATATAGTCCTAAAGATGAAATTGATACCTTAACAAGATATCGTATTATTTTCCAATATAATTCTGAAGGAAAATATGAAAAGACAATTAATGAGACTGGTGAAGTTTTTTATAAACATATACCTTTTAATGAAAGATTGAAAATTCTTGATAGATATAGTCCATTTAAAATTATAAAAGCTCCAAAATCCCAACAATTTGGTCTTGCTAAATTTTATTTTCCCATTAATGAATATTTAAGTGTTGATGGCCAATTCTCTGGATCAAGAGAAATTCATAATATAATGACTGAAAATAATGATTCAAGGTCAAGTGCATATATTATCAATGTTAATGTAGATACTGTAGATTTTAAATTATTTAAAATAAAACTTTCCTATCAAGATCAACAACGAAATCCAAACTATATTTCGTTAGGAAGAGAAACACATGTGAACCATACACAATTATGGAATATAGATAAAATTATTCTAGATAATAGTAGGGAAAATCAATTTCAAACTAATGTAGTAATTAAGAATTTTGGCACTTCAAGTTTTGAATCTGCAAAATTATTGTATGATAGTCTTTCTTTTTCAAGATTTAGATTTAATCAAAATATTTTCAATAAACATTATAAGAATTCTTTTTTGGATTTTAATTATGTTAATACTAATAAAAGTTTTTATTATCGAACTGCAGGAAAAATTGAACGAATTGGAGTAAAATATTCTCCAAATATTTCTTTTGTCCGTGAAGAAAATAATACATTGAATCGATATCAAAAATCAGGACTAGGTATTAATTATAATGGGGAAAATTCAAATATTGAATCTGGATTTAATTTTCGAACTGATGAAGATTTTTTGGAAGGAGCATATTGGTCAATTAATTCAAAAGATTTAATATTATATACAAATATTCATTCTCAATCAAATTTAGGATGGAAAAGAAATATCATTTATAAAAAAAGAATAAAACAAAATAATAAAAGTGAAAATCTTAATTATTCACTATTAGATTTATCTATTTCCTGGAAAAACCGTGATAGCCCATTTAATCTAGATATTGATTTAAGGCGAGAAGAATCTTTAATGAGGAATCGTGCAATTGTATATGAATATATTGGTCAAGGTCTTGGTGGTTATCGTTTTGATAAGGATTTTAATACATATGTATTAGATCCTAATGGAGATTATATTGCATATACTTTTATTACAGGAAATCGAAAACCAAATACTGTAATTGAAGGATCTCAAAATATTATTATTGATTTTTCAAAATTGCAATTATTTCCGCATCTCATTATTCGTTCTGATTCAAAACAAGAGTTTCGTGGTACAGGATCAATATTATCAAGTTATGGAATAATGGATACAAATTTAACAAAGTTAAATTTGTATTCTAGATTAGAAGCAATTATTTCAAAAACTAGGTCAACAAAGTTTTGGTTTCAATACAATAAAAACATTGATGGATACGATCCAAGGGGCAATGATTTAAATATTGGTAAAGAAATTGGTTGTGATCAAGTTTTTAAGCTTAAAGAAAATTTATCAGTTAAAAATCATTTTAATATGCGTAAAAAATCCATCCAATCTAATATTTCTTTTAATCGTAATAGAGTTTTGCAAGGTGCTTGGAGTAATTTAACTATTCAAAGGAGACATAACAAAAATTTAGATTTTGATATAGGTGCTATTTGGGGTTTTGATTCAGGTAAACAATTCAATGAAGATTTCAATGCAAAAGCTATAGGAATAAAAGGTGCAGTAAATATTTTTTTAAATAAAATAGGTCGTATATCTAGCGAAATTATTTATGTTAATACAATTGAGAGTAATAATTTAAGTATTTTACCTCCAGAAGCTCTAAATGGATATGCTCTTGGAGCGAGCTTAAAAACCAATACAAGATTACATTATTTATTGAATAAAACTTTTTCGTTTAATATCAATTTTAATACTATTAACGATTCAAGATATGATAATCTCATTACTTTACAAGGGGAACTTCGTGCCTATTTTTAAGTATATTATTTTGGTAATGACATTATTATTAGCTCAGCAAAAAAAAGTTATAATTCCATCTATTAAACCAGATATTATTAATTCTTCTATTGATTCTTTAATGAAAAGCCAAATTTCATTATCTAGAGAATATCATTTAGAATCTTTTAACATAGATTCTAATCAATCAATCTATAAAATTATTGATAATCAAAAAATAGCAGATTCTTTAATTTTATTTACGGATAGTAATATAAATAAACATATTCAAAATAGAATATTAAAGCCATATAGGAACATACCAGTAGGGGAACAATATTTTGATATTGGGAAAAAATTGGTTTCAAGATATTATTTTATGAATAATATCCCAAAATATGATTTTGGATTATTTGATAATAAATATTTGGCCTCCTTGATAACGATAAATCCAAATTTCAATAATTATTTTTCTGGTATTTTTGGCGTCAGCCAGAAAAATGACATTTTAAAGTTTGTAGGTCAACTAGATTTAGATTTTGAAAATTTTATTGGTGAAGCAGAACAGATAAAAATATTTTGGCAAAGAAATGAAATTTTATCTCAAAAAATTGTTTTAGATACATTCTTTCCTCACCCATTCAGGTTCTTTTTTGGTCTTCATTGGATTCTTGATCACGAAATTTATAAAGGGTTTTATATATCTAAAGAAAATAGTTTGCTGCTTAATACTTATTTGCCATTATTAAACAATTTTCAGATTGGATATAATAAGGGAGAAGTGTTAGCTACAGAATTAGGCAAAGAAAATGGTTATAAGAGTTTAGTTTTTAATGCATTCACTATTGTATCTTTATTTGATAATAGGAATCAACGATTGCAGCCTACAACTGGAAAATTATTTAAAATTAAATTTGACGGTGGTTGGGATAATAACTCTACTTTTATTAATAGTGAAATTTACTATATCTCATTTTTCCATATTATAAATAATTCTTATTTAAAATTACAATATTTATCAAAAGGTATAAGTTATTTTAAAGAATTAGTCCCAAAATCAAGATACATTTTATTGGGAGGATCATCAACTTTAAGAGGTTTTCAAGAACAGGAGTTTTCCCTAACTCAATATCAGGTCTTTACTTTAGAATATTTAATTCAACAAAAATTGCCAATGCAATTAAAAGTATTTATAGACATGGGATCAAAATATTTTAATCCATTTGAAAAAACTATGGTTGGATATGGTTTTGGTATAAACCAAATAAATGATAATTCAATTATTAGTATGGATTATGCAATCGGAAATTCTATTAAATCCATTGGAAAGATTCATATAAAATGGTTAACAAGATTTTAATAAGAGATTATGTAAATGAATTTATTTAATACTAAAATATTATTTATTATGATTCTTTCTATAATATTTATAAATAATAGTTGTGAAATGAAAAGAGATGCATTAGGAGCAGATAATGAAATACGTATAATATGTTCTGAACTTGATCAACATGATATTGAAAACTATCTTCAAATGATTTTCAAAGATACTTTATTTACTCCTGAGCCCGAGCCATTCTATTTTCTAAGATTTTCTCGTCCAGATTCATATGACAGATTAAAAAAACAAGCACAAGTAGTTGTGGCAGCTATACATCGCGATGTAAGTAATCCTGGTTATGTATTAATGAAAAAAATATTATCTAAAAAACAATTTGAAGAAACAGAAAATAATGATCCTGTAATTTTAGCAAAAAATGTTTATTCTAAAAACCAATTATTTATGGTTATCAATGCAAGTACAAAAGAAAAACTTCTTAAAGATGTTGAAACTAAAAGGAATTATATTCGAAAACATTTTGATATTCAGTTTAGAGAACGTCAAAGTAGGTTCTTATTTCATAAAAGAAATCGCAATATTATTGTAGATTCGTTAAAATTAGAATTTGGTTGGACATTAAATTTGCCATGGGGATGGGATATTATCAAGAAGGTTCCTGATTCTAATTTTGTATGGCTTGGAAACGAAATGCCTTATCAATGGATTGGTATAGGATGGAATAAAGGTAGGATTACTGGTAATAATTTAGAGGTTGGTAATTATATATGGGATTGGCCAAAACAAAATTATAAATATATTCGCTTTAGTGATTATAGATTTGATCTAAAAAATACTACTTATAATAATTATAATGCTTGGAGAGCTACTGGTCTATGGGAAACAATTGATATAATGGAGGCAAAAGGGGGACCATTTAGATCTTATGTATTTTATGATTCTGAACAAGATATGACTTATCATTTAAATTATTTGATTCATTATCCTGGCAATAATAAAGCTATTTTTTTTCGTCAAGCAGACTTGATATTAAAATCTTTTAAATTGAAATAGTTATGAAAATATTAATCACTGGTTCATATGGGCAATTAGGTAGATCTCTTTTGGAGAGCTTTAAAATATATAATTTTGAAATTATACAGACTGGAAGAAATATATCTATTCGAGAAGATGGTATTAGGCTAGATATTCAGGATTCTATTAATATAAAAGCAATATTAGATTTACATACGCCAGATATTATTATTAATCTTGCAGCAATGACTAATGTTGATATGTGTGAGAAACAACCTTTTTTGGCTAAGGAAGTCAATATTGGTGGTGTGATTAATATTTGTGATAATTTTAAAGGAAAAATATTACATTTATCAACAGATTATGTTTTTGATGGTAAAAATGGTCCTTATACAGAGACTGATAAGGTTGCACCTGTTTCTATTTATGGGCAAACAAAGCTTGCTGCAGAGCAAATTATTATGAATCACAATCCAGACAATTTGATTATTAGAGGCAATGTTTTATATGATTATACATTGTATACTAAAGCAAGTTTTTTAAATTGGGTGTTAGATTCTTTAAAAAATAATAGAACAATTAGAGTTGTCGATGATCAGTTTAATAATCCAACATGGACAAAATCTATGGCAGATATAATTTGTTTATGTGTGAAGAATGATATTTCAGGAATATATCACTGGGGAGATGCAGATTTTGTGAGTAGATATGAGTTTGCACAGATCATTGCAAAAAAATATGATTTTGATAATTCTCTTATTAATCCAGTATCCACTAATGAATTATCACAGATAGCACCGAGGCCATTAAAATCAGGGTTAATTAGTGATAAAATTATAAATATTTTAGATGTTATCCCTCCATCTATAGAGGATTGTTTAAGTGGTATTTCAAAAAAAATAGAATGAATACTTTAATTATTACTCCTACATATAATGAAAAAAAGAATATAGAAGCGTTCATTACGTTGGTCTTTAAGTTTAGTCCTCATGCTCATTTATTAATTATTGATGATAATTCACCAGATGGTACTGCAAATAAGGTAAAAGAACTACAAAATGAATATCCTAACATAATTATCAAAGAAAGATCAAAAAAAAAGGGGTTAGGCACAGCATATATTTTTGGCTTTTTATGGGCATTAGAACAAGATTATGAATATATAGTGCAAATGGATGCGGATTTATCTCATGACCCAAAAGATATACCTAGGCTGATATCTAATTTACAGCATTATGATTTGGTTATTGGTAGTAGATATGTTGCTGGTGTTAGTGTAGTGAACTGGCCGATTAGAAGATTAATGTTAAGTTATGGCGCAAATTTATACTCTAGAATTATTACTGGTATGCCAATCAATGATGGTACGGGAGGATATAAGGCATGGCGTTCATCATTATTAAAAAAAATTTCGATCTCTAAGGTTAAATCTCAAGGATATTCATTTCAAATTGAAATGAATTTTCGAGCATGGCAGGCAGAAGCAAAAATAAAGGAAGAGTCTATAATATTTTTTGATAGGACAATAGGTGAATCAAAAATGTCTAGATCTATTATGTATGAAGCAATTTTTATGGTATGGAGGCTACGTTTATGGAAGCTACTTGGTCGGATATAATTAATGGATATATCTGTATGCATAGTCAACCTAAATGCAGGAAAACACTTAATACATTGTTTGCAATCCTTAAGATTAGCAATTCAGCCATTATCATATGAGGTTATTATTGTAGACAATAATTCACAAGATGGCTCTAAAGATTTGATAAAAGAACATTTTCAAAATATAATTTTAATTAGTAATCATCACAATCTTGGTTATACATCAGAAATTAATAAGGCAATGAATCTCGGCAAAGGTAAATATAAATTAATACTTAATCCAGATGCTAGGTTAATGCCCAAAGCTATATTAAATATAGTAGATTTTATGCATACAAATAAAAAAGTAGGTATCGTTGGTCCTTTAGTTCTTAACGAAGATGGTAGTTTCCAAAAATCTTGTAGACGGGGAATTGCGCGACCATTTGCAGTATTTTCTTATTTTCTTGGTTTGGCGAAATTATTTCCAAGAAATAAAAAATTCACAGGATATCATCTTAATCATTTAGATAAAAATGAAATTAATGAAGTTTCTGGAGTGTCAGGATCATGTATGGTGATTAATCAAGCTGTTATAAATGATATAGGTTATTTTGATGAGCGATTTTTTGCTTATCAGGAAGATTCTGATTATTGCTTACGAGCGATAAATAAAGGATGGAAAATATATTATAATCCTAATTCTATTGTAATTCATAAAGCTGGACATGGAGGCTCAAACTCAGTTCCATATAAATCAATATTTGAATGGCACCGGTCCTACTATTATTATTATTTAAAACATTTTAGTAAAGAACATTCGGTTTTCTTTAATATTTTTTATATAAGTATTATGTTATCTAAGTTAATATTTTCTGAAATAATTTTCATGCTTCGTAGGTAAATGAACCTAATTTTAGATTTAGATTATACTGTATTATTGATATTATCTAGTCTAATAATCGCTGTGTTATTAGGTTGGATTAGTATAAGATTAGCTCCAGAAATTGGTTTGATGGATATTCCAGGTAGTGCTGGCCATAAGGCTCATTCTAATCCAATACCATTAACTGGAGGTGTTGTATTAATTGATGCGATTCTTTTTATGTCCCTGATCACTGGATTATGGAAAGATACTGAAATTTTAGCTATAGTAATATCAGGCCTAATTATTGCATCTTTTGGCTTAATAGATGATTTTATGGATTTATCTCCAATAAAAAAACTAATTGGTCAAATCTCTGGTTCTATTGTACTTATTTATTTGGGGGTTCAGATTCAGATTTTTGATTCACCTGAGTTTTTTTATCGAACTGATTCAGAACTAGCTTATTGGTTAAATATTTCTTTTACTATTTTATGGCTTATTACTATAACAAATGCTTTTAATTTTATTGATAGTATTGATGGATTGGCCACTGGGTTAAGTGGAATGTCTATTGCCTTCTTTTTATTTATATCTATTTTATCTGGACAAGTCCAAATGATTTATTTTTGTTCTATATTACTTGGCATTTGTATAGGGATATATTTTTTCAATGCACACCCTGCTAAATTATTTTTAGGTGATTCAGGTGCGCAGACATTTGGATTTTTATTAGCTTCAATAGCAATTGTATTTGATCCAAATACTGGTAATCAATCTTCGACTTGGTTTGTACCTATTCTATTTTTTTCTGTACCATTATTTGATTTAACGTTGGTTATAATTTCTCGTTTTAGGAGAAAAAAAAATATATATATGGCATCGCGTGATCATACTTTTCATAGGTTAGAAAAAATGGGTATATCAATACAGCATGCAGTTTTAACTATGCATGGTGTTTCTTTGATTATGAGTATGGTAGGTTATTTATGTTTAAATTTACCTTCTGTATTTGCAAATATAGTTTTTCTTCAAACATTATTATTGGCAATTTTTATGATCATAAAATTAGATAACAATTATTCATAACTATTTATGTCATATTATTATTTGGAATTTGAAAAACCTCTTAAAGAAATTGACGATTTTATAGGCTCTCTTGAGAAGGTTGGGGGGAATCTTTCGAAAGATGAACAAAAATCTTTAATTGAAAAAAAAATAGAAAGATTAGAGCTCATGAAAAACATATATTCTAACTTATCTCGTTGGGAACGCATTCAACTTGCCCGACACCCAAATCGTCCATATTCACTTGATTATATTAACTTTTTGTCACCAGATTTTATTGAATTACATGGTGATCGCCATTACATGGACGATCCTGCTATCATATCTGGTTTAGGATCTATGGGCAAGTTTAAAGTTGCATGGATTGGCCAACAAAAAGGTCGAAATACAAAAGAAAATATATATAGAAATTTTGGAATGATGAGACCTGAGGGTTATAGAAAAGCTTTGCGAGTAATGAAGCTTGCAGAAAAATTTTCATTACCCGTTATTACATTAGTGGATACTATTGGAGCGTACCCTGGTATTGGCGCAGAAGAAAGAGGGCAGGGAGAGGCAATTGCAAAAAATCTATTAGTTATGTCAAGTTTAAAAGTACCAATTATAAGTGTGGTGATTGGAGAAGGTGCTAGTGGAGGTGCGCTAGGTATAGGACTTTGTGATAGAATGATAATGATGGAAAATACGTGGTTTTCTGTTATAAGCCCAGAAGGTTGTGCTTCTATATTATTTAGAGATGCAAAACGTGCACAAGATGCGGCGGAAGCACTTAAACCTATCCCTACTGATTTAGTTAATATGGGGATATGTGATGAAATTATAAATGAGCCAAATGGTGGAGCCCATAGAGATTTTGAATCCTCTGCAATTGCATTAAAAGCATCATTGGAGACTAATTTGCTAAATTTTTCTAAAAGTGATTCGAATAATTATTTAGAAAACAGGATTGAAAAATATGATAAGCTTGGATATTATGAGGAATTAGCATGATACAATATGCTCATCCAATTAAAATATATTATAGGGATGTTGATAAAATGGGTATTGTTTATTATTCACGTTATTTTGAATATTTTGAAGAATCCCGAACAGAACTATTTTCCTCAATCGGGCTAGATATTACAAGTATTGAAAGTAAAGGTATTACTTTACCAGTTATCTCAAGTCATTGTGATTTTAAAAAAGGTGCGCAGTTTGAAGATAAGCTTTTAATCAAAACTTCAATATTTGAAAAGCCACGGTCAACTATAAAAATTTCTTATGAAGCTATTTTAAATAATTCTAATGATTTATTAGTTAAAGGTTATACTATACATGCATTTTTAGGAAAAAATGGTAAACCAAGGAAACCGCCAAGTGAAATTTTATTGAATTTTGATAATTGAGTAAATGATCATGAGAATAATATTTAATATAATTTTTCCTTTATTTTTAAACTCTTGTGATTATTCCAAAGCAGAAGTATTGTGGAAAATGGGTCGAATAGATGAAGCTTTAATTGAGATTAAGAAATGTTTAGTTTTTAGTCCCGATGATAAATATTATAAAGAGCAGTTTGAAAAATTTAATAAAAAGAATATTTAATTTATATTAATTAGGTAGACTGCAAACATACCTAATGCTCCTCCGATAAGTGTTGATAATTGTAAGGGCTCATCCAAAAAATACATAGCAAATAAAATTGCTGTTAATGGTACAAGAAAAATATATGAGCTTGCCTTTTTCGGACCAAGTTTTGTAGAAGCTAAAAAATATATTGAAGTCCCAAAGGCCATTGCGAAAGCAGATAACATTATTAGATTTAACCAAAATACCCAGTCAAAGTAAAAAATTGAAAATAAATCAGCATTTAACGATAAAGGTAAGCTTAGAAATGTTGCAAATACAAAACTCCAAAAGCTATAAGGAAAAAATGATAAGATTAGTTTTGATTTTGATGTTATAATAGTCACTGAAACCCATGATAGTGAGGCAAGTATAAAAAACAGATTACCTGAATGGTAAAAGTTGGCAAAACTCATTTCCCAAATTCGTAAAATGATTACGCCTCCTGTCAGCCCAAGAGCAAGCCCAAGCCAATCTTTTTTTTTCATTAGCTCTTTGAGTAAGATGCTTGAAATAATAGTTGTTAATATCGGATTTAATGTGGTGACCAGTACTCCGCCAGTTCCAGCCAAACCAATTTGTGTACCTTTAAAATAAAAATAATTATAAGACACCATAGAAACAGAATTAAAAATCGTTATCGGTATAGCATGAGGAGGTATCCTAAAAGATGAATTTGATAATTTCAAAACAAAACTGAAGGTGATAGAAGCTAGAAAGAATCTCCAGAACATTATTAGCGGAGCATTTGCATAAAAACCTAATATTTTAGCATTAGTCCAAGATAAACCCCATGTCAACATGGCTAACACCATAAGGATGGTAAGGCTCCATTGTTTATTATGAAGCATTATTTATAATCACATTCTAAATACAGGTGATCTTATTACAGCATTAGGATTTTGTTTTATGATCCTTAATGCGTAGATAAGAATTTTTCTAGTGTCTATAGGATTAATGATACCGTCATCCCATAATCTTGCACTTGAGTAAAATGGATGTCCTTCTTTTTCATATTTTTCTAAAATTGGTGCTTGTATATTTTCAAGTTCTTGATCACTAACAGTTCGCCCTTTTTTCTTTTCTTGTTCTGATTTGACTGTTGATAAAACATTAGCTGCTTGGGGACCTCCCATTACTGATATTCTGGCATTTGGCCACATCCATAAAAATCTAGGTTGATATGAACGTCCGCACATTGCATAATTTCCTGCTCCAAAACTTCCACCAATAATAACTGTTAGTTTTGGAATTGTGGCTGTAGCAACAGCTTGTACCATTTTAGCTCCATCTTTAGCGATACCCTTTTTTTCTGCATTTTTACCAACCATAAATCCAGTAATATTTTGAAGAAATAATAGCGGTATATTTCTTTGGTTACATATTTCTATAAAATGTGCTCCTTTTAGTGATGTCTCACTAAAAAGAATACCGTTATTCGCAATAATCCCAATTGGCATACCTCCAAATTTTGCAAAACCAGTAACTAAAGTTTTTCCGTAATCAGCTTTAAATTCTTCGAAATTTGAACCATCAACAATACGTGCAATGACTTCATGCACATCATATGGTTTTTGATGGTTTTTTTCAATGATTCCAAATAAATCATCCATACTATATTTAGGTTCATCAAATTTAAATGATTTATTTTCAGCTTGAGGAAGATGGGAAATTATATTTTTAATTTTATTAAGAGCGTCTTTATCATCTTCAGCAAAATGATCAGCTACTCCACTAAATCGTGTATGTAATTTTGCACCACCTAATTCTTCAGCTGTCGCACTTTCTCCAATTGCTGCTTTTACAAGTGGAGGCCCTCCAAGAAAAATTGTACCAGTCTTATTAACTATAATAGATTCATCACTCATAGCTGGAACATAAGCTCCTCCTGCTGTACATGAGCCCATTACTGCTGCAATTTGAGGTATCGCTTTTGCACTCATTTGTGCTTGATTAAAAAAAATTCTACCAAAATGATCTCGATCTGGAAAAACTTCATCCTGTTTTGGTAAAAATGCACCACCACTATCTACTAGATAAACACATGGTAAAGTATTTTCTAAGGCGATTTCTTGTGCTCTTAAATGTTTTTTTACGGTAAGGGGGTAGTATGTACCACCTTTTACTGTTGCATCATTTGCAATCACAATACAAGGATGATTATTTATAGTTAATATTCCACAAATAATTCCAGCTGCTGGTATATAATCATCGTAAACATTATATGCTGCTAGTTCAGAAAATTCTAAAAAAATAGTATTTTTATCTTTTAAATATTCGATGCGTTCTCTAACCGTTAGTTTGCCTCGATTTTTATGTTTTGATATACTATTAGGTGAACCCATCTCATGAATTTTTTTTAGAATAGTATCTAATTCTAGATAGAGTTGTTTATTGTATTTATAATTTAATTTGAAATTATCAGAGTTTGTATCAATGTGCGATTGGATGATTGACATGAATATTAAATTTAAATATTAAGGATATTGCAAAATAAAATATTAGAAATAGTATTTACGATTATCAATGATCTCTGCATTATTCTTTAAATCTTCTATCCAAGATTGAAAATATTGATTTTGACGTTTAGAAAAAATATTATCTTTTATTTGTTCTTTTTGAGCAACAAATGCTGAAGAGTCAAATTTTGATATTTCATGTACTTGTAGTATTGTAAATCCTTGATTTGTTTCAAGAGGACCTAATATTTGACCAAGTGAAGCATTATATAATGCACCTGCAACATAATTACTTTTACCGATACTTTTAAATCCTTGAGCAAGCCTACCAGACTCTTTTATAATACCATCAAGGCCTTTTTTACTTCCAATTAAATCATCAAGCTTATTTTCACCTGATGAGATATTAAGTAATAGTTTATTAGCTTCATCACGAAGGGCCATTTTTACTTTTTTAGTTTTTAATTTTGTTTGTATTTGTGTTTTGACTTCTTCAAGCGGTTTGATGCCTTCTTTGATAATTGAGTCTAATGAACAGATGGCAAAATATTGCTCGTTTTCTAATATTGGTGATATAGAGTTTACTTTATTATTAAACGCATAACGAATAGCTGATCTAATATTACCTAATCCATCAATAGACAAATCAGATTGATTAAGTTTTTCATGGGTTGAAACTTTTAGATTATGTTCAACAATGGCTGATTTAAAACCATTGTCTTGCGCATCATAGCTAAAAAGCGTTGCATCTCGTTTTAAGTCCGATAATGTTGTTGGAGATACGTCTATCTTTATAAGAATATGGGATGCTAGGATTTCTTTTTCACCATCCTTATTAGTTCTTTGATCTCTTACAGCAATTATATGATAGCCAAATCTTGATAAAACAGGAGCAATGATCTCACCTGTTTTTGCATTAAATGCTGCTTCTTCAAATGGTTTAACCATTCTGCCTTTTTTAAACCAACCTAGATCACCACCTTTAGTATTTTGATTACCTGGATCCATTGAATATTGATTTGCTAATGTCGTAAAATCTTCATTTTTCTTTGCTCTATTGAATAGAGATTGAGCTAAATTTTTAGAATCAAGTGTATCCTGCATTGAAGGTTCTTTTTTCCATGAGACATAACTTAATGATCTTAGTTCATCATGCTTATAATTGATAGACTTTGTATTATTATATTCTAGTTGAATTTCATCATCATCTATTTCTGAATTTTCTTTAGGGATTAATGTTGAGGTAATATGGAGAGCAGTCAATGTATAATCAATATTTCGTAATTTAAATTCATTTAATATATCTTCTTCTGTAATTATAATTCCTTCATCCAAAATTTTCTGTAATTTAAAATTAGGGATATAAGTTTTTTTCATAAACTCTTCAATTGGAGCCCATTCATTCCCTTCTGGATTAGTTAAAGCTTGTAGATATTTATTTATATCAAATTTATTTTCTGTTTGGAATGTTGGGTTTTGTTGTAAAAAAGGTGGTGGTTGATTTTCCAGATGAAACATAACTTCTTCATTTGAAGCGGATAGTCCAAGTCTAGTTACCTCTTGAGAAACCAAAACGTCTTGGAGTAGATTATTCCAGGCTCGATTTCTTGCTTGGTTGATTTGAAAATCATTTATGTTTTGACTAGTATTCCTTAAACTAGCTAATTGTTGATTTACTAGATTATTAAATTGGTCTGGCGAAATTATTTCTCCATTAATACTTGCAATAGTAGTTTGTGGATTAGTATTACCTAATAATTGATCAACAATATTGGCTCCACCAACTAAGCCTCCCACCGTCATGCTTAAAAGAAATAACGCTAGAAGTATCCATAATACAACGTGCATTTTTTCTCTCATAGATGTCATTAGAGCCATAGACTATCCTTTTATTTGTAATAGATAATTTTTATTAATTTTTCAGCTGGCAAATTTATACTATGGTATTTAATGAAACAATGGACAAGGTTAGTTTAACTTAAGGTATATATAATGGTAAAAGTGCAAACAATAATGGGTCTTTGTACAATAGAAAGAAAGTTTCCACAAAATCTTAGTATAAAAATCATTGGAAAAGTACTTTTAAAAGTATAATGGTCTAATGAATATTAATACTTTAGAGAAAGAAATAATTCAATGTAGAATGTGTGAACGTCTAGTTAGATTTAGAGAGAAAATTGCAAAAGAAAAAAGAAAATCATATCTTCATTGGGAATATTGGGGCAAACCCGTACCTGGATATGGTAATCAATATGCTAAAATTATGATTCTTGGTTTAGCACCTGCGGCACATGGAGGAAATAGGACGGGGCGAGTATTTACAGGCGATAAATCCGCAGAATTTCTTTTTAAATGTTTATATCAAGTAGGCTTTGCTAATCAACCAAATTCTGATTTTAGAGATGATGGTTTAGAAATAGATGGATATATTACTGCAGCTGTAAAATGTGTTCCTCCTGGCGATAAACCAACAGCTGAAGAAAAAAATAATTGTGAATCTTTTTTAATAAAAGAGTTTCAGTCTTTAAAAAAGTTGAAAATCGTAGTTGGCCTTGGTAAGATTGGTTTTGATTCATGTTTAAAGTTTATAAGGAAAACATATCCAATAAAAATGAAAGATTACAAATTTGGGCATGGAGTTAGATATGTTATGCCAAATGATTTGATATTATACGGAGCTTTTCATCCAAGCCCAAGAAATGTCAATACAGGGAAGCTAAATTTTGACATGATGGTGCAATTTTTCAATAAAATAAAGTCTGAGATAAATTGAAAGTCCAAATTATTTTATTATTTTCGTTTATTACAAATTTTTATAGTAGAGAACTAACTTTAGATGAGGCTGTGGTTAATTCGCCTTTTGAAATTGCATCGCTTGGATGGACTATCACATTTCCAAATGAGGATGCAATTTTGATAAGAGGTCAAGGTGAAGCATGGAAGCAATGGTTTAAGGTTGATCTTATTAAAAATGATACGGTATTATTTATAGATAGCTTAGCCATGAGCTGGAAAGGAGATGATTTGTTTATTAATTCAATGATTTTCTCAAAAGATGGTAAAAGATTATTAATTGGAACAGATAAAAAACAAAAATGGAGATATTCATATTCTGCCACTTTCTATATTTATAGCATAATGAATAAAAAGCTAAAACCCGTTTCTGAAAATAATAAGGATCTTCGCAATGTAAAGTTTTCTCCTGACGCAAATTTTGTTTCTTATGTAAGGGAGGACAATAATCTATATATATTTAATATAAAAAATAATAGAGAACGCCAACTTACAAGGACTGGTTCCAAAAATATTTCAAATGGTCAATTTGGTTGGCTATATGAGGAAGAATTAACTGGTTATGATGGGTATCGTTGGTCTCCTGATTCTAAGTATATAGCATTTTGGGAAGAGAATCAAGAGAGAGTGCCAGAATTTTTGATGTTAAATCAATTAAGTCAATACCCTACTGTTACTAAAATCAGATATCCAAAGGCTGGAGAAAACAATCCAACCATGAAAATTGGTTTGATTCGTGTCAAAGGTGCCGGTAATAAATGGCTAGAAAAAGCATTCGTAAAAAACGATTACCTACCATGGATGGAATGGATTGACAATGAGCATATTGCATATTTGAAAATGGATAGAAGTCAGAAAAAGTGGGACATGTATGTGTCAAATCGTAAAAATGCCAAATCCAAAGAAGTATTATCTGAGTCTGATCCAAATGGCTGGTTAGATAACCATAAGCAAATTAGATTTTTAAAAGACGGTCGAATCATCTGGATTTCTGAAAATACTGGTTTTAAACATTTATGGATGTCAAAACACTCAGGCTCAAAAACATGGCCAATAACAGAAGGGAAATGGGAAGTGTCAAAAATTGTACATATTGATGAAGAGAGAAAAACCATATTTTTTATTTCTAATAAAGAATCTCATTTTGAAAATAGATTTTACTCAATTCGTTTTGATGGTACAGATTTAAAATTATTAACTAACGAAATTGGTAACCATTCTATTAGGCTTACTGGATCAAAATCCTATTTTATTGATATAGTTTCAAGTCTTCAGCAACCAAGGAAAATAAAATTAAAAGAATTAACAACTGGCAAGCTTATCCGGGTAATAGCAGAAACAGATACCAAACAATTTGATGAATATGGATGGTCTGAACCTAAGATTGTTAATTTCCCATCATTGGATAGTTCTGTTATGCTAAATGGGAAAATAATATTGCCAAAAGATTATGATCCAGATAATAGATATCCTGTTATTATGTATGGCTATGGTATGCCTGGGACACAGATAGTATGGAATGAATGGGGTTCTATTTGGTCACAGTATTTATCGCAGAATGGTTATATCGTCTTTTCAATGGATACAAGAGGTATGAGCGGGAGAGGTGAGAAATTTAAAAATTTCAGTTATGGTGATATGTCAAAATATTTAACAAAAGATCATGTTGCAGGGGTCAAATATTTAATTAATAATGAATATGCTGATTCAAACAGAATTGGTGCCTGGGGATGGAGCGGTGGTGGCTATTTTGCATGTTTAATGTTAACTCGTAATGGTGAGTATTTCAAAGCAGGTATTGCTGTTGCGCCTTGTACTGATTTTAGATTATATGATACTGCCTATACTGAAAGGTATATGGGGTTGCCGAATGAAAATAAATCTGGTTATGATTCTACTAATGTTATGTCTTGGCTATATCGTATGAAAGGAAGTCTTTTGTTAATGCATGGTGCAGAAGATGATAATGTTCATTATCAACATACAGCACAGTTTGTGAATAGGGCACTGAGTTTAAATAAAGATGTAGAATGGTATGTATATCCTGGTAGAAATCATGGGATATATGGTGGTGGTTCTAGAAAACATCTATATAAAAAGATGATAGAGTATTTTAATGAAAATCTTTAAATTCAAATATTACAAGATATATATAATAAATAATTATAGTTTTAATATTTGAATTAATGAAAAATTTTGTCTAAAATTTAGGCCAATTTTATTTGCCTTTTATCTTTAAAACACACAAATTTACTAACTAAGATGTTTAAAAATGTTTACATAGTCGTATTTTGTTATCTATTATATTTTATAAATGGCCAAACCTATAGTAACGTTCGTGCTATTCAAGATGGATTATCTGTCAATATAAAATATGATATGAAAGGCGACTTGTACCGTGGAGATGCAGTTGCAGTCACTTACACGATCGATGATGGAAAGAATTATTCAATCATTACAGATGCCGATGGAGATTTGGGCCCTAATATATTGCCTGGAAAAAATAATGAGGTTAATTGGCTCTTAATTGATAAAGATTTTATTATTGGAAAAATTATTAATTTTCGTATTATAACTATACCGGAAGGAATGGTATATGTTGATGGTGGCGATTTTATGCGTCATACAAAAAATAAGCTTAATAAAGAAATTTCAAAACATGCGGTATTTCTTGGAAGTTTTTTAATGGATGAAACGGAAGTTACGCAAAGAGAATATAGACAAGTGATGGGGAAATATGCTTCTGATTATGCAGGATGTATGGAATGCCCTGTAGAGAATGTTTCTTGGTTTGATGCTATGGACTTCGCTAAAAAGGTTGGGAAAAGATTGCCTACTGAAGCAGAATGGGAATATGCTGCAAGAGGCGGAATTAATAATAAAAACGATTTTACGTTTTCTGGTTCAAACCAAATTAATGATGTTGCTTGGTTTTTGGCAAATACTGAATCAAAACAACCTGTAGGTAGGAAAAAACCTAATAGTTTAGGTTTGTATGATATGAGTGGTAATGTTTGGGAATGGTGTTCCGATTGGTATCATGATGAATATTTTCAAGTAGCTAATAAAAAAAATCCAATTGGTCCAGATTATGGGACTGAAAAGGTTGTAAGAGGTGGTTCTTGGTTTAGTAATGATATATTTTGTGATATATCAATGCGTTATAAACTTAAACCTGACTATAGAGATACAAATTTTGGTTTTAGATGTGTAAAAGATATTTAAGCTTTTGAAATATGATAAATACTAAAGACTATATTCTTTTAATAATTACTTGTAGTGTAATCGGATTTGGATGCAGTAGTAATGAACCACAAAATAAAGTGGTAATTGCTCCAGAAACGCCTGAAGTATCTAATAATCCTGAAATATCTAATAATCCTGAAAAACAAACAAGTAAAACAACTATAGTAATGGCAACTGATGCTGATAATAAGATCTTAAATAAGCAAAATGAAATTAAATCCCCAATACTTGAAGATACCAATGGTAATCAGATTTCGGCTAAACATCAAGGAAAAGAAGTATCACCATATTCTAATTATATTCGTGTAAAAACGGTGTATGAATTAGCTATGGAATCTAATCCATCTATGTTCTTCCCTCATGATGAATTTGAAACTGTAGAAGAATATAAAAAAAGAGTTTCTGGTCAGGTGGATCTCATGAAGGATATTGTTCAAATGACAACTCAAAAGTCAGAAATTAAAAGAGCAAAAAGGTTAGAAGTCGCAAAAGAAAAAGAATTAAAAAGAAAAGCAGTCGTTGAGACACTGATGGCAGAGTCATCATCACAAGTAAATTTTACACCTAATGATATAGGGCGTTATAATGCGGAGAATGAAACTTTCCCAATTATATTGCATGACACTCAATATCAAATATTTGTTCCAAGAGAGGAAGCAAGAACTTTTAAATCAAATTTTCAGCGTGTGAAAATTAAAGGGCTTAAACAATTAAAACCAAAATACGATATTGAAATTAAAGTTCCTAAAGCACACGTGAGAAGCCGTCCGAATGGTTCAATAATTGGCATAGCAAGTAATTTAGATCAATTTGAGCACGTTCAAGATGTAGATGAATGGTATAAAATTAACTTTAGAGGTCAGTTTGGTTTTACTCATAAAAATAATGCTAATCTTAAATTAGTAGATATAGCTAATGAATATGAATTTCATGATTTAGTTGCTATACACCCTAATACAGGTTCAATCTATGCAATGATCTCTGTAGATAAATTAGTTAAAGCTCCTCTTAATTTAGCTTCTCGAAAATATGAAGCTGGACAACCTGATGGCCCTAAGGAATATTAATAAATTGGGGCTGTAGCTCAGTTGGGAGAGCGCTTGAATGGCATTCAAGAGGTCAGCGGTTCGATCCCGCTCAGCTCCACACTTTAAATCATCTATAAACCCTGCTTATGTGGGGTTTTTTGTTTGTGGAATGATGGTTAGATTTGGATATGGACCCATTATCAATGGAAAAAGCAATGCTTAATAATATGTTTGAAAAAACAGGTAAAAATATTGAAGATTGGCTTGTCCTTATCAATTCATGTAATTTTTTCAAACATGGTGAGATTGTAAAATACTTAAAAACAAAATATTCATTAACCCATGGGTATGCTAATCTTATAGCAAGAAAATATTTGGCAAATAATTAAATATATTTTATCAAGCTCCATATTCGTAGGATGATTGGTAGATTCGAATATGGAGATTACAATGCAGATGGAAAAGTTTATGAAAAGAAAAAATATAGATACTATTTAAATATCTTAACAGCCACACGGTAGTTTTTTTTAAATAAGAAAATAGATGGATTATATGAATAATGATTAGTGAGTAAATAAAAAAAACTCACTAATCATTATGTTCTGGTTAGGCAAGTAATAAAGGAATAAGAACGAAGAGAATGAGAAATATTAGACTAATGTATAACCAGAGCTTATTATCGTTTTTGCTCATGAATTACCTCATTATTATAAATATTAAACATAGTTTAACCAAAAAAGTTTCAAAATGTGATTCGCGATTAATATTATTTTTTTGTTATACATAGAAATAATAGGATCCTATACTCATATTTTTGATATAAACCCCATATTTTTTTGATTTTTTTTTGTTTATGGAATGAATGGTAGATTTGCATATGTATAGGTATTTATTATTATTACTTTTTATATGGTTGAATATTATTGGATGTGAGAATAATGATGAATGTATAGATGAATCAAAGATATCTAATAATTCTTGTTATGAAATATATGCTCCAGTTTGTGGTTGTGATGGATTAACTTATGATAATGATTGCTATGCTGAAAACGCAGGTGTTACCGAATGGAATGAAGGTGAGTGTGAATGAAGACAAATAACCCAGCCCCATATTCATGGGACTATTTATTTGTATTATAATGGGTAGACTTAGATATGGTTAAATATGATTTATTTAATAATGATTTAAAACAGGATTTTAAAAATCAACTTATAAGAAATACTACATCATTAGGTGGTAAAAATCATTTTCTTTCTCTTATTGAGGCAATAAGAATAGCACATCCTCATCCTTTAATGTCTAAAGATGCATCATTTCGTTATAGTAAAGGTTCCATCAAATGGGAAAAAGTTATTTATAAGGATAAAGTTGATTTACTAATGACACTTATTAAAAAGAGAGAAAGTGATAAAAATCTTATGCCTGAAAAGGGGAACAGGAATTATAAAAAAATTAGAAATCTTATGAGGACTATCGGTCCAATAAAGTTTGAAGTGAGGCCTAAAAATAGTAAGGATGGGGATGGCTTTATATTTAATTGTATTGATATAATTGATAAGAATACTTGCCAATTAAGTTTTATGTTTGAAGTGCTATTTGTTTTTCCGATCAAATTGATTAAGAGAATCTATACCGCTCCAAGGGAAACGATTAATGTTAATTAGCAAAATATTATAATCATAAAAAAATAGATGAAATTCATAAAAATAATACCATTATTATCTATTATACTTGGTAGTCAAATACAAAACAACCAAGCTATTATTAAATCAGATGAAATATTAGAAGTGTTGAAAAAAAGCCCAATTCTGACAATTAATGCCAATTCTAATGTTATAATCTCAATGCCATCGTTAGATGGTACATTAAAAGCATTTCAGATGTTTTATTCTCCTGTTATGCCTCATTCATTAATAAAAAAATACCCTGGTATAAAAACATATACTGGTATTGGTGTTGTAAAT
This sequence comes from Fidelibacterota bacterium, assembly GCA_002708715.1. Taxonomy (GTDB): domain Bacteria; phylum Fidelibacterota; class Marinisomatia; order Marinisomatales; family UBA1611. Next base: position 39,867 of record PAPB01000041.1, read on the forward strand.
CCTAGTGAGAGAATAAGTGTGACTTTCAGTGAAAATAAAATTAAAGGAATGATCCTAGGAAATAATGGGAATGTGTTTATTGATCATGTAAAAGGAAGTAAGAATTTATATAATATATCTAAAAGAGAAATAGGGGTACCTGTTTCTCATGATTGTATAGATTGCGAAAGTATTGACATAATAGAAAGAATAGAAGTGAAAAACAGTAGAACCACAAGAAACTTTCCATCTTGTGTGGGTGAGGATGAACCATGTTATGTAATTGGGGATACATTAGTTACCTTTCGGTTTGCTGGTATATTAACGTCAGAAGCTAATAATGAAATTGGTGGAGGTAATATTTTAGGTGGCTTAGCGTGGATGAATGCTATGGTAAATCAAGTGAATCTTCTCTGGGTTAGAGAATTGAGTTTCCGATTAGAGTTGATTGAAGATAGTGATTTATTAATATATACTAATGATAATCCCACACCAGAAGATTTTACTCAGTTCAATATGTATGATGAATTACCACTCGTATTAAATCATCTCAATGAGACTGTTGGTCCTGGTGGGTATAATGCACCTATCGGGTTATTGAATTGGGAATACGGAGCTGTTTTTAATATTGGTTATAGTGGTGGATTGGCATATGTGCCTGGATCTACTTCTGCGAATCTTCCTTATTATGAAATTTTTAACCATGAAATAGGCCATAATCTAGGTTCATCTCACAATTGTACTTCAGAAGGAGGATGGAGATGTACATTTGGTGGCACAATCATGTGTTCTCGGAGTAATACACTATCTAGCAGTGGTGGTGATCAATATTCATCACATACAATTGATATTGCTATTAAATATCAGCAGGAAATGTTTGGTGGTAATGCATATCTATACCAAAGAGGTTTTAGTAGAAACTCGACTGATAATTTGCCTCCTGTAGTCAACTTGCCTTTTGATTTTATTACGATACCGATGGAAACACCATTTGTTTTGGAAGGAAGTGCAGAAGATGAAAATATTGCAAGTCTAACCTATTCTTGGGAACAGAATGATATCACTGATGTTGCCTTTAGTCCTCCTGCTTTTCCAGAAGATAGTGGTCCTTTATTTTGCAGTGTGGATCCAAAATTGGATGGGAATATTCGATATTTTCCACAAATGTCAAGCCTTTTAGATAATAACTATGCAACAGGGAATATTGAAAAATTGCCTTTTGCAGCAAGAGAAATAAATATGCGTCTGATAGTACGAGATAATGATCTATTCTCAGGTGGCGTAAGTTATGATAATGTAATTTTGAATGTGCTGGAAGATGCAGGACCATTTCGGATCACATCACAGTCTGATGTAGTTACATGGGAGGCAGGTGCTAGTGAAACCATCACTTGGGATGTTGCTAATACAGATAATATTAATGGTGTTAATAGTCCTATGGTCGAAATTTATCTTTCTATTGATGGTGGTGATAATTTTGATATTGTTTTGGATGCAGGAACTCCTAATGACGGTAATGAGGATATAATTGTACCAATTGTTCCTACAAGTAATGAATGCAGGATTATGGTAAAAAGTTTGAATAATGTTTTTTTTGATATCAATAATTCCTTTTTTATTATTAATAATCCAGCTATTCCACAATTGGATGTTGATACGTCGACCATTGAATTAAATCTTCCTTTAGATACTCTCATAGCTGTAGAGCGAGAAATCTTAAATTCTGGAGATACTGGTTCTATATTAACCTATGCTTTAGACCTAGATTATGAATATAATGGTGATGGCTTTTTATCTTTTGATGGTCAAAATGATTTTGTTGATTTAGGTTCTAATTTATTAAGTGGTTCAGGAAATTTTTCTATCACATTGTGGTTCAAGACAACTCATACAAACGAAGTGATTATCCAACAGCGTAATGGTGGATTTAATGGGGAATATCAATTAAACATTAATGGAAATGGTCAATTAGATTTTTGGACCTATAGAGATGGGTATCGTTGGTCTGTTTTATCCCAAGGATTGGTCAATGATGGGAATTGGCATCATATTGTTTTGGTTCAAGATGAAATAATTAACGGTGGAAGGATGTATCTGGATGGTTTGGAAGTCTCAAATAGTTCTGATGGGTTGGTGAATCTAGATGGTAGTATTCATTCATATCTTGGTGCAGATATGAGAGACAATGTAAATTATTTTTCAGGATCCATTGATGCAGTAGGAATTTTATCAGTTGCATTATCAAGCACTACTATAGAAAGCATATATTTAGGTGGTAAAAGTTTTAATCTAAGTTATAACCATGATGGCTATTCAGCTGCGAATGATTTAGAAGCATTTTATCCAGTTAGACTTATGAGCGGCACAACATTGTCTGATTTTAGTGGCAATGGACATGATGGAAATATATCAGGTGCAGATTGGGATGGAGATCTGGTTCCTGTACCAGATTGGTTAGCTGTTTCTGATGCCTCTAGTTGGTTGGAAGCTGGAGAAAGCAATCAAGTTAATATTGAAATTAATACATCAGGGTTAGAAGAAAATTTAGCATATGTTGGTTATCTTTTAATTTTAACAGATGGTGATGTGACTAGCATACCTATACATTTAATCACGAGTGATGGTTTGGATGTTGATTCTTTTTCACTACCAAATAAAATTAATCTTTATTCATCCTATCCAAATCCATTTAATCCTTTAACAACTTTACATTATGACCTAAGAGAAGAAGTTATAATTAATATCTCTATTTATGATATGATGGGTAGAAATATTAAGACTTTTATTAATGGACCTCAAAGTGCTGGATATAAGACAATTCAATGGGATGCCACTAATAATCAAGGTCAACCTGTATCTGCAGGAGTATATCTTTATAGCATTGAAGCAGGAGACTTTAGGCAGACGAAAAAGATGGTATTGTTAAAATAAAATTATCTATATGCATCAAGTCGATATTCGTGGGGATTTTTGTTTGCGTGATGATGGTTAGATTTGGATAAGGGAATAAAATCAGAATTATAATTTGAAAATTCATATAGAAAAGTATAATCCTAATTGGATAATTCAATATAAACATATAAAAAACCAATTATTATCAATTTTTAATAGTTTTAATCCCATAATTGAACATATTGGTAGTACATCAATACCATCATTATCAGCAAAGCCCATAATAGATATAGCAGTTGGAATAATTAATATTACAGATTTAAATAAGACTGTCAATCCAATGATTGATAATCAATATATATACTATGAGATTTATAATAAGCAATTGCCTCAAAGAAGATTTTTTGTTGGGTTAAAAGACAATAAAGATTATGCGAAATTTCAAAGCAAATATTCATATAATGATAATATTCCACATAACAAAATTCAAAAATATAAGTTATCGCATATACATATTTGGCAATACAACTCGGATGATTGGATAAGACATATCGCTTTTAGAGATTATTTAATTGAACATCCAAAGGATATGTTACAATATGAAGAATTAAAAAAAGATTTAAGTAAAAAAGAATGGTTAGATGGAAATGAGTACAATGATGAAAAAAATGACTTTATCAAAAACTTAGAAATAAAAGCAATATTATGGTATCAGAACATTAACCAATCTAATGATTAGCTCCATATTCGTGAGTTTTTTTCTAGCATAATAGTTAGATTCTGGTAAGGCGATAATTATGGATGTTTTTCTAATGGTTATTTTAAAACATTAATTGCAAAATAAATATTTAATGGCATTTTTATTATTGGGATAGGCAATGACTAGACACTTCACATTATTATCATTCATTGGTTTAGTTATTTGGAATTGTGATCAATCTGCCGTTATAGATAGCAATGAGGCTATGAGATATTTAAATAATGATGACTATTACTTTTTAGATGTAAGGACTTTTAAAGAACATCAAATCAAATCAATTCCAAATACAGATTGTATTCCTGTTCAAGAAGTTGAACAAAGAATTGAGGAATTAGATAAGTATCGAAAAAAAAGATAATTGTTTATTGTAGAAGCGGCAATCGATCTGGAACTGCTACTAAAATATTAAATGAGAACGGATTTCAAGCATACAATATGATTGGTGGAATGAATGGATGGAAGGGGAAAGTGATTTATGAAAAATAGAGTTTAAATATCTGTTGTAAAATAAGTTTTTTAATACATTAAACTCTTAAATAATTGATTCTATTCTTCTTCATCAGAATTATTCATTGCTCTATTATTTAAGTCTACTATGTTCTTATCATCTGATTGCAACACCTTAGGTTTTTTATGGAAGAATTTTTCATATACTCTAAAGCAGAGCCATGTAGCTATAAAAATTATTGTAATTGTAGACGAGATTTTTTCAGTAAAATAAAGCCCTGCGATAATAATCATTATGATAGCGCCAATTACTTTTATGATTTCGTTTGTACTCATGTTATCCCCCTTTATAAAGTGTTTTGTTGATGAAATGATTATTAGTCTTTATACCAAGTCAAATAACTAATGATAACACCTTGGTTTAATAGTATAAAAAAGATGCTTATATCTTGCATTACTGATGAAAAAATTGTTTTTCCATCAGTATATCCCCAACCAAAGGCAAATCCAAAAAATATAATTGAAAAAAGAACAAAATATTTAGATGCCATCTTATCGATTTTTTTTACTTTCTCTACTATAGACATACCCAAAACCTCCTTTAGTTATTAAATAATTTAATACATCCTAATAATATGTTATCAGAACCTAACTACTATATTAGATTATCTATTGTCTTTATCATTAATTATATATTAAAAGTGGTAAAAAAAATATATAGGGGTACAATTTCATATGAAAAGAAAGATATTATATTTAAATATCATATCAATTATTTTCTCTCAAATAGATTACGATACAGAAATACAACCAATATTTGATAATAATTGCATTAGTTGTCATATTGATGGTGGAGCATATTTTGGGAATCTTGACCTTTCTTCTTATACATTAGTAATGGAAGGAGGTAGTAGTGGTAATACCATTGTTCCATTTGACCATTCAAGTAGTGAATTATTTAATAGAATTACTCTAGATGAAAGTGATAATGAGTTTATGCCGCAATATGGAACGTCATTATCTCAAACTGAAATTGATTTAATTGCTCAATGGATAGATGAAGGTGCTTTAGAAACACCAATTGAAATATTTCAACCTCAATCAACTCAAGAACTCGAGACTGCTGTTAATCTTTGGATATCAGATTATACTTCAGCCTTATCTATTTATGGAGATATTAATTCATGGGATGTCTCTTTGATATGGGATATGTCTTATTTATTTAAAGATGCGACTGATTTCAATGATGATATATCTAATTGGGATGTGTCCAACGTAACCCTTATGTACTACATGTTCCATAATGCTACTAGCTTTAATCAAGATTTAAGTACTTGGGATGTGTCAAATGTTGAGCGTATGTATGGTATGTTTTGGGGAGCTTCTACTTTTAATAGAGATATTTCGACATGGGATGTTTCTAATGTAACTAATATTTATTATATGTTTAAGGATGCAACATCCTTCAATCAAGATATATCTAGTTGGAATATTTCTAACACTTCGAGTTTGATGGAAATGTTTTATCGTGCGTTAAATTTTAATCAGGATATTTCAGGTTGGGATATTTCTAATGTAACTAACATGTCATATATGTTTCATGATAGTGATAATAATTTATCTAATGAAAATAAATGTTTAATTCACACAGCATTTAGCTCAAATAGTGCATGGAATTATGACTGGTCTGAAGCATGCGGATTATCATTAAATGAATCTATATTTATTCCAACGGATTTTAGAGCTTATCAAAATTACCCTAATCCATTTAACCCAATAACAAGTTTACGTTATGATTTACCAGAAGATGTATATGTATCAATTACCATTTATGATATGTTAGGAAATGTGGTAAACAAACTAGTTGATACAAATCAATCATCTGGATATAAAACAGTTCAGTGGAATGCTACGGATAACCAAGGTCAACCTGTATCAGCAGGAGTATACCTCTACAGCATAGAGGCAGGAGATTTTAGGCAGTTAAAAAAAATGATATTGTTAAAATAAATCCTATTTAAAGCATTAAACTTCAAATTTGTGGCTTTTTTAAGAAATGAAGGGTGGAGTTGTATTATATAAGTAATTGATAACTATATTAAATTACTGTAAATAGGAGAATAATTATGGCAAACAGTCAAAATGATATTAATACTAATGAAATAGAAATGTTAAAAAAGAGAATCGCAAAACTTGAAGAAGTTGTGGATGATTTTATGGATAAATGGGGTCCTGGTGTTCAAGAAAAGCGAAAGAGAAGAGATGAAGTGTGGGACGAAATGGTTAGAGTATTGACGATACAAAATAAAACAAAGCAATAATAACTTATTTTTAAATTGCTCACAAATTCACACTATTTTTTGTTTGTGGGATGATTACTATATTTAATTATGCAAAACTTTAGTGAATTAGCACGAATAGATAGATATACCTGTAAGTTTGAAAATCCTGTAATGGAAGACAGATTTATGGGGGAAAAATGGGAACGGGTAAAAAAGCCTGTTAGTTTTGCTCTAATATTTTTTGCAATTATATTTAATTTTGATGCTTATAATGTATACAAAATGTTGGGTGAATTCAGACCCATTCTATTAGGATATCCTGTTTTTATTTTTCTTTTCCTTTCTTTTTTCAAGTTACCTGAAAATCTAAAGAAACGAAAATTCGATATTATTTTCGCTGCTCTATTCATGTCATATCATTTTTTTCAAATTCTACAAATGGTGATGTATCCTGATGTTATGGCCGAGGGTGGATTCAATCCCAATGATATGTTGGCATTTATACCGACTCTTCTATTATTCATATACATCCTTTTTCCTGGAAATTTTGTTACCAGCATAATAATGACCTTCCTCTTTTTATTAACCTTCGTTCCTATGCTATTACAAATCCAAGACGTACACATTTCTGTGTGGATATTTGCATTACCCATACCGTTAATTTTATTGACATACAATAAATATAATGTTGAGTATAGAAGTAGATCAGATTTCGCTAAATCAGTTTCTATAGATGAGACCAAAAACCTTATGCAAAAGACCCTTAAAAGATATTTTGGTGATGTGTTATCCGAGAAAATGTTGAATGAAGGAGGTGAATTAGATGGTGAAAACAGATGGGTGACTATATTATTTACTGATTTAAGCTCCTATTCGACTATCACCGAGAATATGTCACCCGAGGTAGCTTTAGAGTTTTTAAACGAATATTTTACTGCTATGCATGAAGTAATTGCAGAATTTGATGGACACATATTAAACTATATTGGAGATTCCATTATGGTTGTTTTTGGTGCTCCTGAAAAACTAAAAAATCATGAAAATCAAGCCGTGAATTGTTCTTTGAAGATGAAAGAACAACTAAAAGAATTAAATAATGCATGGGATGAGAATGAAACTTCCAGATATTGGAAAAATCATGGCATTGAATCCATAACTATGAGAATTGGTATTCACACTGGAAGTGTGATTGCTGGTAATTTAGGTAGCAAAGAGATGCTTCAATATAGTACGATCGGAGATACGGTAAATGTTGCAGCTAGATTAGAACAGGCAAATAAGGATTTTAATACAGAAATATCTTTTAGTCATGAAATCTATACAGCATTGACAAAAGAGTTATATGATAAATCCAATTTGAGTGGTGAAATAACACTCAAAGGTAGAACAGTTCCAACAAAAGTATATTCAATATAATTATTGTTATTAGTTCTTTAGTACTATAATATATGAAGACTAAAATATTTATGGTAAATATGAGGAGTAAGTAATGCGTGAAAAATATGATTGGGTAGATAGAACTTTATTTATATTGTTTTCTTATGCTCATATTACAGATTGGGAACTTGCGGATTCAGAGCGTTCACTTATTCAAAGTAAAACAAGATATATTTTTAAAATAATTAATGGGGATTTATTAAAATATCCTCCTGACATTATTGAAAAAAAAATGATAAAAGCTTATCAATATTGGTATGAAGTTCAAGAAGAATCTCTTGATGAAGTTTTATCAGAGCTTCAAGAAGTAGCAGCGCAAATTAAATTTCAAAATTGGTTCGATTCAGATTTTGCAGATAAACTAATAGGATTTTTAGGTGAAATCGCAAAGGCGGATGGAGTTGTTTTAGATAGTGAGAAGTTTACTTTAGTTGATCTTGCAAATCTATGGGATGTAAAACCTCATTTATAAATTATTTTATTCAAATTATTTTCAGACATATAGTTTTATTCTTTATACATATGAGTAGTAAATCTTTACATGAAATGTCTTTCCTGTTCTCATAATTGGAAAAGGGTAAAAATAAAAGAATATTTTTCTTTTTTATCAAATTGTCCAGTTTGTGGTAGTCATTTTGTATTAAGGAATGATATTATTTTAGCCGTATATACATTTTTTAAGAGATTGATACATAAATTATAGTATTATTTAAAGGCATTTTGTAATTATAATATTAAATGTTTCAACATGTAATATTTTTGTTTTTTAGTGTGGTGTATTGTCAAATTCGCAATCCTGATACTGGTGAATTAGCAGAATTAAAATACCACAAACAGTCTGGTCAATATTTTTTATTTGGATTAGATATGATTGAGATGACGGATGGTGAAATACATAAAGGAAAATTTATTTCTATGTCAGACAGCATTGTTGTTTTTAAAACAGATGCAGGTGGTGGAATGTTATTGGAAAAAGAAATTCAATCTATAAAAAATATAATTTTAGAAAACAGCTTAAAAGTTATTGATAATTATAAAATTGATAAAAAATATATAACCGTGAAAAAGTCTGTGGATGCAAATAAGGAAAAATCCAAAATAAAAACATTTATTGCAGTATTGAAAAATCCCACATTATTAAAATCCGTTTGTGGAATTATTATTATTAAAATATTACTTTAGATAATTTTATTATACATATTATTTAAAGAAGTTTAATTGGTTTATAATATTTAATTAGATCCTAAAGCCTAAGATAGTTAATTGCTTAATTGAATTGCATCATATATACTTATATTTTTTTCTTTTTAGGATGATTGGTAGATTCGGAGATGTACAAACGACTTACAATATTTTATTTTTCCCTATTTTTATTTTTTACTAGTTGTTTCTCACCAAATTTTAACCTTGAAGTGAGTTCTGATCTAGAGCCTCATTTGGCAATGGTGAAAATAGACAAATGGTTAAAAGATTTATCCTTAAAAAGAAAATTCAATGGTGCAATATTAATTGCATTGGATGGAAAACCTGATTTAATTGAAACATATGGATTTTCTGATGTGGCTCGTACAAAACCTTTAACGAAACAATCATCTTTTAGATTAGCGTCGGTATCCAAGCAGTTTACAGCAATGGGGATTATGATTTTAAAAGAGCAAGGTAAACTTAATTATGATAATTATGTTAGAGATTATTTAAATGCTTTTCCTTATCCAGATATAACAATTCGACATTTATTAACACATACATCAGGTTTGCCAGATTATGAAAAATTAGTATTACGATTAAAAAATAAAGCTTCAACAAAATATTTTTTTAGAACTGGGCAGTCAAGAGAAAATATAATTTATAAAGGTGACCCAAGCGAGTTCAAAAATTTACATGATATTCTTGCTATGCAAGATATATTAAATCTTGTGATAGAGTATAGTGATGAAAGAAAATTTTCGGCTGGCGAAAAATTTAATTATAGTAATACTGGATATGTTTTACTTGCATATATTATTGAAAGAGTTACTGGCCAAACATTTGAAAACTTTTTAGATCAAGAAATTTTCAATCCATTGAGAATGAAAAATAGTAGCGTTTGGAACTTGAATACTATTTCTGGAAAAATGAATGATAGAGTATATGGAACTAATAAAGCTAAATTGAATGATTTTACCTGGATGGATGGTATTGCTGGTGATGGTGCAGTTTTTGTTTCTATTGAGGATTTTCTTAAGTGGGATATTGCTTTAACTAATAATTCTCTTGTATCTGATTCTACTTTTCAAGATGCAGTTACTCCATTTATAACTACCAATGGCGACACATCGTTTTATGGATTTGGCTGGGCTTTAAGCGATGATGATTATAGTATTGATCATGCTGGTGGATGGGTAGGGGCATTAACATATATTTATAGAAATCCTGAAAATGGGGTATTATTTGTATTGTTAGATAGCTCTACCAATAAAGATTTTAAAAAAATTAGAGAATCTATTTTAGAAATATTGTATGAGATCTATTAATTGATAATAATAGTCAAGTGTAGTTTTAATATTTTCTTTGTCTTTTATGATAGGTTATTTTATTTATGAGCAAAATTTTAATTATTTCAGCCACTTCGGGTACTAATTTAGCTCTTGCAAATAAAATTAGTGATTTATTAGACCTAGAAAGGGAGATAATAAATCTAGAAGATTTTATAATGCCTTTATATACTCCAAATGTAGAACAAAGAGATAACAGTGTTATTAAGGGTCTTTGTGAAAAATTTATTAAGTCTGACGGTTTTGTATTCTGTGCACCAGAATATAACGGTGGTTCTCCTCCAATATTAACTAATACTATTACTTGGCTATCTGTAACTACAAAACATTGGAGAGAAGTATTTGTTAATAAAAAAGTATTAATTGCAACCCATAGCGGAGGTGCAGGGTCTAGATTTTTATCTACATTTAGAGTACAATTAGAACATTTGGGTTCTATTGTCTATCCAAGAACAATAATGGTAAATAGTAATAAAAAATTTAAAGTTGAATCAGTAGAAAATATTTTAACAGATTTTATAGAATTAATATAACAAGCGTGGATTATTTACTATTTTGTTTATGCTATGGTTAAGTTGTTTATGAGGATTCGTAATATCCTTTAGTTCAAGATAAGAAAAAAAAATAATAAAAGCTTTATTCTTGTAGTTATAAAGGGGGTATTCTTTTTAAGAAATCTTCTTGTAATTTATTTATTATATCTATTATGTTTTTTTCATTTTTCTTTAATAATGAGGCTATCCTCTTCTGTGGAACACCAAGTACATAATAATTCCAAATGGTTCTTTGCTGTTTAGTTTTTGATTTAACCCATCTTTTAGTTAAGTCTTTATATTTAGTTTTTTGTTCTGGAGTAATTTTTTTCCAATAATCATTTTCAACTAAACAATCATTTAATATGTTTCCATCTAGTTTATTCACTTTGTTTGCTAGGTGATTTGTACTTTCTTGATGTTTTAGTCTATTTCTAAATAGATCAACTTCTAAAATTGACTTTTGATTTTTCCATAGTGGTTTTAAAAAATTTATATAGTCATTTGCTTTAGGAAACATCTTATCATACAGATCTCTTATATGCTGTTTAGCTTTTTCAGGGTTTTTTTTAGCCCATTTAGTTCGTTCTTGTATAAAATGTTTCAAAAATTAATATATGATATCTTAAAAAAACTACATTGAATAAATTTATTAAAAATATATAATAAAATAATTATCAATTTTAATTCGTTGATTCTTATTATTGGTATGATAAGTAAATTAACTATCAGAACAAATTAAATATTTATAAGCGAATATTATTTTAGTTAATCATGAATAACCTATAACATGAAAGAATATAGCATTAATGGATAAACTTTTATTTGTATTCTTTCAATATATAATTCCAAAACATCTTTTATCAAGATTAGTAGGAATGCTTGCACGATCTGAGGTGCCATTCATAAAAAATAATTTTATAAAATTATTTATAAAATTGTATGATATCAATATGAAGGAGGCATGTGATGAAAATATTGATTCGTACATATCTTTTAATGAGTTCTTTAGTCGAAGGTTAAAAGCTGGTTCGAGAATAATAGATCAAGGGAATAAGAGTGTGGTATCTCCAGTAGATGGTGCTATAAGCCAAATTGGATTGATAAAAAAGGGTAGAATAATTCAAGCGAAAGGAAAGTATTTTAATTTATTTCAATTTTTAGGAGGTGATAAAAATTTATTTGATGAATTTAAATCTGGTTTGTTTGCAACAACCTATTTATCACCTAAAGATTATCATCGTGTACATATGCCTTTTGAAGGAAAACTTCGTCAAATGATATATATACCAGGTCAATTGTTTTCAGTTAATCCAACCACTGCAAATAGTATTAATAATCTATTTGCAAAAAATGAACGGTTGGTTTGCATATTCGATACAGTATTTGGTCCTATGGCTGTCGTATTAATCGGGGCTCTGATTGTTTCAGGAATACATGTAAAATGGGAAAATAAAATTATAAATAAGAAAAAAATTCAAAAATATATTTATCCTACTTTTGGAAAGGATCAAGTTAAACTTAATAAAGGTGAAGAGTTAGGCAAGTTTATGCTTGGATCAACAGTGGTAGTTTGTTTTCCTCACAATAAAATTACATGGTTGAAAAATCTATCAAATAATTCCATTGTTAAGATGGGAGAGATAATTGGGTCATTTTGAATAATAACAGAATTATGTCCATTGATGTATTTAGAGCCGTAACTATGGTCCTGATGGTATGGGTGAATGACTTCTGGACACTTAATTCAATTCCTAAATGGTTAAAGCATGCCTCAGCAGGAGAAGACTATCTAGGGTTTTCTGATTTTATTTTTCCTTGGTTTTTATTTGTTTTGGGTATGTCTATACCGTTTTCTTTTCAAAAGAGATTTAATAATGGCGAAAGTATCTTTTCAATATTTAAACATATAATCTTGCGCACAGTAGCTCTTCTTGTAATGGGACTATTCCATATGAATATAGAGATGTATAATTCTGAAACAGCTTTGCTTGCTAAACCAATTTTTGTAATTATTATTACAACTGGATTTTTCATGGTTTGGAATAATTATCCACAGGGTAATCAGAAAATGCAAAAGATATTTACTGCCTTGCGTTTTATAGGAATTTTATTATTAATTACAATGTTTTTAATTTTTATAGGAAAAGACTATGAAGGTAACCAAATTGGTTTTAGAGCGCACTGGTGGGGTATACTTGGATTGATAGGGTGGGTATATTTCATATCTGCATCAACGTTTGTATTTATAAAAAATTCTTTATTAGGTATCTTGATTGTTTTTTTAGCTTTTTTAGGAATAAATATTTTAAGTAGTAGTGGGATGGCTTATAATATCTTTGAATGGCAAAGCGATTATTGGATACCTGGTAATGGAGGCCTCCAAGCGTTGGCTTTTGGCGGGATAATAGTATCTCTTATACTGATTAAGATGAATAAAAAAGAAACAATCAAACGGTTGTATCTAACTCTTTTTGGATTTAGCTTGGTTTCTTTATTAATTGGTTTAGTTTTACGTAACTATTTTATTATAAATAAAATTGATGGTACCCCGACATGGATTTTAATTTCACTATCATCAGCTATTTTATTATTTATCATACTATATTGGTTAATAGATGTAAAGAAGGCAATCTCTTGGTATAAATATATTGCAATAGCTGGAACTTCAACCCTTACATGCTATCTAATACCGTATCTTTATTATAATATGCTTGTATTATCAAAATTAACTACACCTATTGTATTGACTACGGGTATAATAGGTTTGTTAAAGTCAGCCGTATATACGATTTTAATTATTGGAATCACCTGGTGTTTTTCAATAATTAAAATTCAGATTAAGATCTAACTATTTTAATATAAACTGTAATAATTATTATTTATTTTTTTAACATTCTTCCAGATATAACAAGTGTTCCTTGTGAGTTATTTGTTTGATTTGCCCTCCATGAATTACAATCAACTAATCCAGCTTTTTCGAACATGTGTATCCATTCAGCTTCAGATAATAAAGTCATATGTACATTTAGATCAGTAGACCATGAATAGCTATCTGGATTACCAATGTAATGATCTATCCCAATAATTAATAACCCGCTTGGTTTGAGCCAATTTTCAACTATATGTTTTATGACTTTATAGGGTTTTTTAAAGTAATAAAGCACTTCCATACTGTGAACAATATCTACTTTTTTTTTGGGTTCCCATTCTACTAAATCGCTACAAAAGTATGTTCCATTTGAATCTTGAGATTTGGCTTTTTCAATCATCTTTGCTGACCCATCCACACCAATGGCTCTTGAACACTTTGAATTAGAAATAATTTCTTTAACAACCCAACCATTTCCGCATCCAGCATCAATAAATGAAAATGAATTGTTAAAAGATTGATATATAAATTGTAACATTTCAAATACAGCTGGTTTATGGGCTTTTGCCATACTATCGTCTTTCCCAGATTCTGCCCAATTGCTAAAAATATCAATTGCATTTAATTTCATATACTACCTTATTATTAATTATAATATTTAAGAGCTTAAAGTTATCATATTTCCAATACCAAATATTTATGTTTTTATGGTATTTAGATATTGATATTATAATAATATATTAATAATATATCACATTAAATTACTACCTAAAATATAAATGAAAGTAAACTGGAAGGGCGTTTATCCTGCCCTAACTACAAAATTTTTAGATAATAATCAGCTTGATATTCCTGCATATTTGGTCAGTATCAAAAAACAAATTGATAGTGGTGTTCATGGGGTTGTTATTGGAGGTAGTCTTGGAGAGGCTAGTACGTTAAGTCAAAATGAAAAAAATCAATTGCTCCAAGCTACTGTAAATGATTTCAAGGGTCAATTGCCTATTATAATGAATATAGCAGAACAATCAACCTCTGATCTTATTCGTTCAGTAACTGATGCAAAAAGATATAACGCTGATGGTTTAATGATGCTACCTCCAATGAGGTATAATGCTGATCAAAGAGAGACTTTAGAATTTTATAAAGTTGCTGCTGAATCTACAGATTTACCAATAATGATATATAATAATCCATATGACTATAAAATTGAAATCACGTTAGATATGTTTGAAGAGCTTGCTAAATACGATAATTTTCAATCTGTAAAAGAGTCTACAAGAGATGTTACAAATGTAACAAGAATGCGAAATTATTTTGGGGATCGATTTAAAATACTTTGCGGTGTAGATACATTAGCTTTAGAAGAGTTAATGTTAGGCGCCGATGGATGGGTAGCAGGTTTGGTTGATGCTTTTCCAAGAGAAACAGTGTTAATATACGAGTTAGTTCAAAAAGAGAGAAATGAAGAAGCACGTAATTTATATAGATGGTTTATGCCTCTATTAGAATTGGATATTCATCCAAAACTTGTCCAGTATATTAAGTTGGCAGAAGTTGCAACTGGAATGGGTACAGAACATGTACGCCCTCCTAGATTAGATTTGATTGGTGAAGAACGTAATCATATTTTAAAAATCATTAATGATGCAATAGAAAAACGTCCTAAAATGCCTACATTATAGGGGTATAATCATCGCTTTCAATTGGAATAAATCATTTAAAAGTATAATTGGTAATAATTATGCTAAGAGTAAAACCTCTTTTTCAAGAGCTCATGACCCCTCAAATGGTAATACTCTTGAAGGCAAATTCTATGATGCTGATCTAGATGACGTTAATAATGGATGTTTGTTATCTCAAAATGCATTTTCTTCTTATAGCTATGTAAGTTCTGAAAATAGGGCGTTATTTCTTGATGAAATTGCTGCTGAGATAGTTGCTCTAGGTGATGACCTTATAGAAAGATGTTGTTTAGAAACTGGTTTACCAGAACAAAGAATAATTGGAGAACGAGGTAGGACTGTTAATCAATTAAAAATGTTTGGCGAATTAATTCGAAATGGTGCTTGGTTAGAGGCCTCTATCCAAACAGCAGACCCTAACCGCATGCCGATACCAAAACCTGATTTAAGGCGTATGTTATCCCCAATTGGACCAGTTGTAGTATTTGCTGCAAGTAATTTTCCGTTGGCTTTTTCTACTGCAGGTGGTGACACAGCATCTGCTTTAGCTGCAGGTAATCCAGTGATAGTGAAAGCACACAGTTCCCATCTTGGGACAAGTACATTGATTGGGAATGCAATCAAAACAGCTGCTAAAAAATGTTCTATGCCTGATGGAGTATTCTCAATGTTTTATGGAAGTGGAAAGACTATTGGTCAAGCTTTAATAAAACATCCATGTGTGAAGGCTGCTGGATTTACGGGATCAACTCATGCAGGTAGATTATTATTTGATATTGCATCAAAGCGGGAAGAGCCTATTCCATTTTTTGCTGAAATGGGAAGTGTTAATCCAACAATAATTCTTCCTCAGGCGCTTAATAAGAAACCAAAAGAAATTGCAAATTCTCTGGTTGGAAGTATTAACCTTTCAGCTGGTCAATTTTGTACAAACCCAGGTTTACTTTTAATAATTAAGGCTGCAGGTTATGATAATTTTCTGGATTGTTTAAATAATGAGATTTCATTATCTGAGCCAGCAGTAATGCTCAATAATAATATTTATAAAAGTTATGAGTTAAATAAAAAACTATCACTTAATGAGCCAAATGTAACGCTACTTGGACAACCTAAAAACATTAAAAATAGTCTAAATATTGCTATTCCCTCAATTGCATCTGTGGACGCAAAATCATTCTTGAAAAACCCTAAACTATCTAATGAAATTTTTGGTCCATTCAGTCTTATTGTTATTTGTTCAAATAAGGTAGAACTTCAAAAGGTAATTGAAGAAATGGAAGGACAACTGACTGCATCTATTTTTTCTGATAATGACGAAATAGCTGACTATACATTGATAATTAATAGTTTAAAACAGCGCGTTGGTAGAATTATATTTAATGGTGTCCCAACTGGTGTTGAGGTTAATGATTCTATGCAGCACGGAGGCCCATACCCTGCTTCAACTGACTCTCGTTTTACTTCGGTTGGCTCAGCTGCTATAAAAAGATTTGCAAGACCAATTTCATTTCAAAATTGTAAAGATGAATATTTACCAGATGAATTAAAAAATAAAAATCCATTGAATATATGGAGGACAGTTAATAATCATTTGAATAAAGAAAAGATAAAGAATTTATGATAAGAAAATTGTCACTATCTCAACAAGCATATGATAAACTTGAAGAGATGCTTGTAAACCTTGAACTAAAACCAGGTCATATATACTCTGAAAAAGAGCTTGCCCAAATGATGGGCTTTGGTAGGACTCCATTAAGAGAAGCTCTCCAGAAAATGTCAAACATTGATTTGGTAGAGATTATACCGCGAATGGGTATCAAAATTTCTGAAATTATATTATATCGTCAGTTAGCTATTTTGGAAGCTCGAAGACCGTTAGATGAATTGATTGCAAAGTGCGCAGCAAGAAGGGCAACTGAAGAACAAAAAGATAGCTTGATAACAATGGCAGCGCAGATGGAAAAGGCCACAAAGGAAAAAAATGTTAAGGAATATTTACGTTTAGATCATTTGTTTGATGAGCTCCTAGATGAGGCTAGTAGGAATGTTTATTTAACTAGAGCTTTAGATCCTTTGCATGTACACTGTAGACGATTTTGGGCACAATATCAAAGATATGATGATCTTAATAAAACTGCTGTATTGCATGAAAAACTTATGAGATCTGTTGCCAAAGGTGATGAAAATCAATCAGGAATACATGCTAATGAACTGGTTGATTATTTGGTGGGATTTACTAGGAAAGCTTTAGATATAACTTAAATATTAAATATTATAATAAATGTCTAGAATAAAATCTTTAATTAATCTATTTATTGTTTTTCTTTTATTAAATTGTTGTACAAATACTGCATCGATTCCTAAAAATAAATATTCAGATTTATTAAGTATTTTTAAAAATCTAAGACTCCTTCAAAATCCGATAATGAAAAATGGTGTGCCAGATTATTCTGCAACCGCAATGGCTACCCAACATTCAGAATTAAAGGAATTAAAGAATCAATTAGAATCTATAGATACATCTAATTGGTCAATTAGTGATAGGGTTGATTACCATTTAGTAAAAGGTGAACTCGTAGCATTTGATTTTCATCATACGGTTTTAAAGCCATGGTCTCGAGATCCTGGTTTTTATTCCTTTAGATCTGGAGACGCTGGCGCTTCAATGAATGTTCGAGAAATGATGCAACCATTGCATGATTTTTCAGTTCCTCTATCCAAAGAGCAATTAAAACAATTCAAAGCCTTATTCAATATTGTGCCTAATATTTTTGATCAGGCGAAAATAAATCTCACTAACAGTTCATATGACCTTGCAGAATTGGCTATTCGAAATAGTAAAAGGGAAGCTGAAATGTTTTTACGTATAGCTGAAGATTTAAAATATGAGCACCCTCAGTTATCTAATTCAGCTCAATTAGTTTCAAATGAAATTCTTGATTTTAGAGACTGGTTAATTCAATCAAAACATTCTATGAAACAATTTGCAGGTTCAGGTAAGGTAGACTATAGTTGGTGGATGCATAATGTGCAGTTTTCTCCTTGGGGATGGGAGGAAAGTAATGATATCATTCAAAGAGAGTATGATCGGATTATAACTTTTTTAAAATTCGAAGAAAATAGGAACAAGAATCTTCCTCCATTAGATGTAGCCATGAATAGAATAGATTATGAAACAAGTTTATTTAATGCGTTGAATCATGTTTTGAATTTTTTACGTGATAGTGAAATAATGACAATTGATGATTGGGTTGACCCGTCTGACTATTCTGGTTTTAAAACTCTTAAAGAGTTGCAGGAGACTATAGGTAGTGAGGAACATTCAAATGATGAGTTTTTATCAAAAAATACGAGTATCGATACTAAGGTACGTCAAAGAGAAATATTGCCTGGAGAAGCGCATGAATATATTGGGCATATGTTAGATGAACAAAGGCAAGAGAGATTGCCTCTAAGTCCTATTAGGAAAGCTGAACGAAGATTTAATATGGGTTCAATGAGATTGGAGGGTTGGGCTGTTGCTCTTGAAGAATTATTAATGCAGGGTGGTGCACTGGATGGTCGTCCTCAAAAAGGAAGAGAGATGGAGTACCTAATGAATGCATCACATATGAGTCTTGCTATTCCGGATATGAAAATGCATGCAAATGAAATTAACCTTGAAGATGCAAGAAAGCTTTGCGCTGACATTATGCCAAGAGGATGGTCTAGGCCAGAAGAGAACATGGTCTGGTTTGAGATGCAATCTAACTTACGTAATCCAGGAGGGTTCCATAGTAATGTTGTTACTGGTAAAGCATATTTTATGAAGTTGTTTAGAGAAAGAGCTACCCAATTAGGAGATAAGTTTACTATAAAGGGGTTTGTTGATGATTTTCTTTCTTATGGTATTATTCCTATGCCCCTTATAAGATGGGAAATGACTGGCTATACGGATGAAATGGAAGCTCATTGGTAAAAGGAAATAAAACATGAAAATATATTTTTATATAAAATTAGGATTTATCTTTATTTGTTTTTCTATATTTATGTCTTCCTGTAATACAGATAATAGCAATCATCAAAAATTAAATAAATACCAAGATCTTATTGATGTATTTAAAGACTTTAAAATAGTTCAGCAACCAATAATTATTAATGAAGTCCCAGATTATTCTACTCAAACGATGTCGAATCAAAAATCATTATTGGATAATCTTCAAAATCGATTAAACTCAATTGATACAATTGGTTGGTCAAATACACAGCGAATAGAATATCATTTAGTTAAAGCTGAGATGCACGGGCTTGAATTTTATCATGAAGTGTTAAGACCTTGGTCTCGTGACCCAGGATTTTATTTGCAAACGCAAGATGGTGCTGGGCCAACTAGAGCTGGGTATTTTAATTACGATGAGTTTCCTATATCTCAAAGTGAATTGTCAAAAGCTAAATCTAAACTTAAAGCAGTTCCTATAATTCTTAATAATGCTAAAGTTAATTTGAAAAAAGCCTCAGGTGATCTTGCGTATTGCGCTTTACATTATATGCCGTTTGAAATTGAATTGTATAAGCGAATAAAAAATATGTGTTCTGATTATCATCCAGAATTATTGCAGGATGCGAAAAATGCTTTAGATGCCGTTGTAGAATATGGACGGTGGTTAGAATCGAATAAGGAAAATATGGTAGCACCTGCTGGAGTAGGTAAAAATAATTATAATTGGTGGATGAAAAATGTTCAGTTAGTGCCATATACTTGGGATGAATTGTATGATATTATTATGCGGGAGGATGATCGATTATTAACAACTGTTGCATTGGAGAGAAATAAAAATAGAAAATTAGCAGAGCTTTCACCGCCATCTTCTAGAGCTGAGCATTCGAAGCGTAAAATAGATGCTTTAAACTATATAATGAATTTTACAGAATCCGAAAGTTTATTTGTTGTTCCAGAATGGATAGGATTTGATGAATATTTAAATGGGGCAAATGCACTCGCTAAAGGATGGAACGATACATTTGTTAATTCTTATGTTGGATCAGGCGAGACAGACGCGTGGCCAGGTGTGAGAGATTTTTTTCATAAAACTGCAGATAGAGATCCATTACCAGAACAGACACATGAATTTATAGGACATCATCTAGATCATGGATATCATAATCGTGATAAGCGAATTATTATTGGTTCAGAAAGAGGTTATGCAATAGAAATGATTAGACTAGAGGGCTGGGCATTTTGGTTAGAAGAAATGTTGATGCATGCTGGATATCTAGATAATAAATCACCTAGAAGTAGAGAAATTGTTTATTGGCAGGCTGCCTTTAGATCTTGCCGTGCTATTGCTGATCTAAAAATGCATAGTAATGAATTTAGTTTGCAAGATGCTATAGATTATGTAGCTGAATGTGCTCCCAATGATTGGAATATACCAAATGGGCCACATGCTTGGTATGAGATGCAAACAAATCTACGATATGTAGGATGGCACATGGGCATGGTCATAGGAAAACTCTCAATGAATCAATTAATCGCAGAACGTATAAGACAGCAGAAAGAAGATTTTACTTATAAAGAATTTTTCAATGATTTTTTTGCTGCAGGAATTATACCTATGTCGCTTGTTGAATGGCACTTAACAGGTGATGACAAAACAATGGATTTTATTATCAATGATGTATCAGATTAAATACGGATATTAAAATTAAGTATCCTCTCCATTTTATTTTTTCTATAGTAATTTTATTTATACATACAAAATCTATTTTACATGCTCAAAAATATGATGTGTATTTTGATTGGCAAATTAGTTGTAGTGTTAGAAAAGATAAATTTGATATTGTGTTACCAAAGACTATGCGTAGGCACGATATAGATATGTGGATTATTATAGATAAGGGACGTGGTGCAGAACCATTAACTGAAGATTTTGGACCTGAAACAAGTTATGGTAATGGTATAATTGTTTTTTCAGATAGAGGTTTGGAAAGAATAGAGAGGGTTGTATTTGGTGGAGAAGGTGGCATGATTGATGAATGTGGTGCCTATGATGATTTTTTAGATCCTGATCTTTTAAATCAATTTGTCAAGCAGCGGGACCCAAAGAAGATAGCTGTAAATTATTCAACAGAAAAAAAACTAGTACCCATGGAAGGTAGACACGCAGTTGATGGTTTATCATATACAGATTTTAATAATTTAAAAAACACATTAGGAAAAGTTTATGCTTCTAGGTTAACGAGCGCAGAACTTCTTATATCTGATTATCGATCAGAGAGGGTTATTGGAGAAATAATTGAATTTTCTAAAGTAGCACGTACAACAATCAGATTATTACAAAGAGCACTATCCAATGAAGTAATTACTATTGGTAAAACCACACAATTAGATATTGGTTGGTGGCTTGAAGATAAGCGTGAAAAATTAAACTATAAAAGAGGATGGCAACCAACGGTTTTTCTTAGCCCTCCTAATGGTATTGAAATAGCAAATACTAATAGGGTTGTATCAGCTGGAGATTTAATGCAAATAGATTGGGGTATTGGCAAAAATAATTATTTTACAGATTTGAAAAGAGTTGCATATGTTTTAGATACGGATGAAACAGAGTTGCCTTCGTGGATAGAGACAGCTTTTAATAATTCTATAGATGTAAGAAATATAATTAAAAATAATGTAAAACCAGGTCGCACTGGCAAAGAAATTCTTGAACAGCTTAGATCAAAAGTAAGAGAAGCAGGTTATGTTTATACTGAAGAAGAAAGTCCAAGCGATATTGCTGGTATCGAAGTAAATATAGGAATGCACTCAGCTGGAAATTTAGGGCATGATCAAGGAGGGTCTATTTTTGCTATATATCCGACAAGAAAAAAATATATTGTTCAGCCTAACAGTATTATTTCTTTAGAGTTTATTGTCTTTACACCTGTTGATGAATGGAATGGCAATAAAGTGCCTATTTGCATTGAAGAAAATGCATTGATTACCGAATCTGGAATACAATGGCTGCATCCACCACAAGAGAAAGTCTTATTAATTAGATAAAAAATATGATGGCATTACTTAGTTTAAAAATTTTAGAAACTGAATATTCAATTTATCAATTCTCCGAAAAACATCAAGTTCCAGATACAATTTTTGATAGTGAATTTCTATCGATTTCCTATGCGGTTGATGAAATAACAGTTATTTGTCAATCAAATCTAGAAATTAATAGTAAAGTAGGAGATGGAGATTGGACTTGCATTCAATTAGTTGGTGAGTTTGACTTAGAGATTAAAGGAGTATGGGCCAAGATAACATCCATTGTTGCTGAAGCTGGTTCTCCAGTTTTAGCTATAACAACTTACAATACAGATTACTTTTTAGTGAAAACCGCATCTTTGAATGGTGTGAAGGAGTTATTCAAGAAGAATAATTTTAAATTTATTTAATTTATATTTTTATAGTATATTACTAATATATTACACTGTTTTAATGCTTATATTGGCTTTTGAGATATGGCAGAATTATTAATAGTATTTAGAGAAGTATTAGAAGCATCCCTGATTGTAGGGATACTATATACGTATTTAAAAAAGATAGGTCA
>PAPB01000042.1 GCA_002708715.1 Fidelibacterota bacterium
ATCCAACATGCCAGAACAATTTATCTTGTATCCTAATTATCCGAACCCATTTAATCCGGTGACCACCATCCGCTATGATTTACCGGAGGATTCTTTTGTAGATGTCACTATTTACGATATGCTTGGTAATGTGGTAAGCAACCTTGTTAAGACTAATCAATCATCTGGCTATAAATCAATTCAATGGAATGCTACTAACAATCATGGTGAACCTGTATCTGCAGGAGTATATCTATATAAGATTCAGGCAGGTGATCTCGTTGATACCAAGAAAATGATACTTCTTAAATGACTAAACACCTCAAACTTTCTCTTTTACAGATATAACCCTCCCATTATAAACCAAAACAAAGTCCATACGCTATGGTAGGGCTATAGGAGTGTGTTTTTCCTTGTGTATTCAAGCACAGGATTTAAGGATGTTTCCAAAAAAAGAAAGTCCGTATATTATTCCATAATTGGAGATTACTATGAGCAAATATCTATTCATCATTTTATTGGTTGGAATTTTATTTTCTCAATCCAATAAAAAAGCTATGGTAAAAATGGGGCCATTTCAAATAGGCGGATCTGTACCTACAAAACCTGAAAATCAGCGTAATTGTATTTCTGATAATGAAAGGCAATATATTATAGACAATACGTTGGATATTGAATTTATGGATGATAGAGACACGGTAATGTTTCATCATCCAGTTGGTAATGGTGGAATGATGAATGGAGATAAGCAATACATAAGCAATTATGTAGATCAGAACGCTTCATATGGATGGATTCTAGATTATAACTGTTATTATATTACCTATGATGGTCATTGGGGAACTGACATTGCTATTAGTGGATTCTATTATATGGATGAAATGACCACTCCAATATTGGCTCCTGCTAGGGGTATCGTCACCTATACGCACGATGGTGAATTTGATCGTTGGAAATATTGGAGCAATTCTGCTGTTAGTAACACAGTTATACTGCAGCACAGTGGTGGTATTAGGACACAATATTATCATATGAAAAAGAATTCTGTAGCTGTCTTTGTCGGAGATACTGTAGAGATTGGAGATACACTGGGATATGTTGGTAGTTCTGGGTTTTCTGATGGACCTCATTTGCATTTTGAGGTCAATACTGCAAATTGGGATTTAATAGACCCTTGGGAAGGTAACTGCGGTATGGGGAATAGTCGCTGGTTAAATCAGATACCATTTGTAGGAGATTCATCAACTTATCCTCAGCGTGTATTTAGATATATAAATACTGCATATCCTGCACAAAATGAAGATGAATACATTGATATAATTGCTGAAAACATTCCCTCTCTAACAAATATAAATCTAGGTGAAGATTATATGTCTATGGTTGCTGTTAGAAATCTTTATGCTAATGATACCATAAAATGGAAATGGTATAAGGATGGTTTGTATGTAGATGAGCAGTCTTTTATACCTGGCCAAACTGAATGGTGGTACCAAGGCATACCTTATTACGGCACCTCATTTTGGTGGATTGTTAATAATTGGTTTTTAGGAAATGAAAATATAGGAGACTGGGAGGAAAAGGTTTTCATTAACAGCACATTAGTTGGTGAAAAATCTTTTACTTGTGACACTCTATCCAATCAGTTGCCAGTAGTTGTTTCTCAACAAATTGATGTTGAGTCAGGCCAAGCTATTATGGGCGAGTTTGAGTTAGATGATGATGGTGAGCCATTTTGGTTTAATATTGAGTCAAATCCTGTTAATGGTGGTCTGGTTGAAATTTATGGTGGCAGGAGGAGGAAATTTAAATATACTGCACCTACAGGTTTTACAGGAACTGATTATTTTGGAGTCTCAGCTGTGGACGACCGAGGAGCATCAGGACCAACGTCATATATTGTATTTAGCATAAATAGTATATTGTCGACAGATGAAAGTCTTACAGTTACAGATAAATTTGTATTACACCAGAATGAGCCCAATCCTTTTAATCCAATAACCTTTTTAAGATACGATCTACCAGAAGATGCTTCAGTAAATATTACCATCTATGATATGATGGGAAGGATAGTTAAAACGCTTGTAAATGGTTCTCAAACTGCAGGGTATAAGTCTGTCCAATGGAATGCCACCAATAATAGAAATGAGCCCGTATCAGCAGGATTATATCTTTATACAATACAAGCAGGTAAGTTTAGACAGACTAAAAAGATGGTACTACTGAAATAGATTTATCTTTTATACAATATCAAGCCCCAAATTGGTGGGGTTTTTTGTTTGTGGGATGATGGTTAGATTTGGATAAAGAGATTGATTTAAAAAATAAGAGTTAAAAAGTGAAAAGTAATCAGAATTTTATCAAAATTGTTCTTGCACTCATTGCGTGTATTGATGTTCAAGGGAAGGTCAAATTTACTGATAGGCAAGTAGCTATGATGATTCCTAAGTATTTCGCAAGAGATCATAATTCACCAAAAATTAATCGAACAAGGGTTTATGGTGAAAAAGGGGAAAAAATTCTTCATCTAAATATAGAAGTCAATAGAAACAGATATGAGAATCAAATGGAATATGCTCTATCCGCAATGGCAAGCGTTAGTCAACATGCTGCAAGACCTTTT
This sequence comes from Fidelibacterota bacterium, assembly GCA_002708715.1. GTDB lineage: Bacteria > Fidelibacterota > Marinisomatia > Marinisomatales > UBA1611. The sequence continues at coordinate 2,600 of PAPB01000042.1, forward strand.
GATACGTTTGTTTTAATAATGGAACAAAATTCGAGGCAATTAAAAGATGAAAGAGTTAAAGCTAAAGCAAAGTGTACTATTGATTATTTTGTTTTTAAACGAGTAAATAATGAAAGATGGATAAATAAATGTTTAAAAGTACAAGAAATATAATTAATGGTGAAAACTTAGAATATACGTCAAGATTTAAGTATGTTAGAGAAGTTGAAAAAAGTAATTACCATAGACTAGCTCCGATTGGACTTGAAAGACGAAATATATTCCCAGATAATCATTTTGAAGAGAGTGACATATAAAATCCCGAAAAAGCATTTTTATTAACAATGCCCTTATTGTTAGAGTTGGAGAAACCATTGTACAGTCTATTGTTAAATTGTATGTTTTGTAAATTATTTGACAAATACCTTAATCAATTAAAAAAGCTTTAATTCGTGAGGTTATTTATATGTGGAATAGTAGGCAGATTTGATTGTGCATAGATATTTTTTATTACTCTTACTCGAATTCTCTATTTGGGGATGCGGGTATAATGATGAATGCATAGATGAATCGAAAATATCCAATGGTCCATGTTACGAAATTTATGCACCAGTTTGTGGCTGTGATGGAATTACTTATGATAATGATTGCTATGCTGAAAATAATGGGGTCACAGAGTGGACTGAAGGTGAGTGTGATTAAACACCAGAATTTCATCTAATACTATATTCGATGGACTTTATGTTATTAAAGAGGATTATTTAAGCAATATCATTTTTTTAGTTTCAACAAAATTACCTGCTTGAATAGAAAAGAAGTAAACTCCTGCTGATACAGACTGACCTTGATTATTGGTAGCATCCCACTGGATGGATTTAAAACCAGAACTTTTACTCTCGCTTACTAAGGTCTTAACAGTATTACCAGACATATCAAACACTCTTATCTTGACAAAAGCTACTTCAGGCAAATCATATCTTAAAGTTGTGATTGGGTTAAATGGATTTGGATAATTTTGATGTAATATGTATTGTTTTGGTATGTTTTCATAATTTGTCTCAAGAACAGAATTATTAATATATATATAATTTTGAAAATTTTGACTTCCAAGATCATTTGGACCAAGATTTGTAATAGCACCAGATTCATCTTCCAAAATAATTCTAATATTCCAATTTCCTTCAGTTGACCCCATCGGAATTTCTATTGTACTAGCAATGGAAGATGACATTACACCCTCACCAAAAGACCCTAAGCTCTCCAGCATCTCTCCACCATTTTGAGGTCCTCCGTTAATTATTAATCGTAAAGCATAACTGGATAAATAATCATCACTATCCTCAGCAGTTAATATAAAACCAATATTAACTGATTCTTGACTAGTGTTTACCGTGTCACCAAAAATTGAAAAATTCACCAAAGAAGGACCAGAGTTTCCTGTTAAACAATCCTCTGGACAATTATCTTCTGTCTCGGGACCACTACAAATACCATCTCCACAACACGGATTACCAGGTGGAACATCTTCGCAATCAGGTACGCCTCCTCCATTGATAATTTCACCCTTCAAGCATCTAGTAAAAAATGGAAATTCATCTGTAACCATATAATAATATATACCATTAGGGAATTCAGGGGTCACACCTATTCTGCCATTACATTCATCTAAATCTCCAAAACCTTCTTGATATTCAAAATCTTGAGTGAAAGCACCCATTGGGATAGGAATATTTGGATATGTTGTTCCTTGTCCAGGCCCTCCAATTAACGCCGTCAAAGTATCAGGACGTCCCTCATCAGGAGCATCCTTTAATTTCCAGCTAGGCTGTAGGGGAATAAGTTCACTTGTAGAATCATTTGGGTCTGAATAACCATATCTTGCATATACGGGAAATCCATCAGAAGCCCAACCAACAAGAGTCATACCCTGTTGATTTTCTAGAAAGTCAATTAGAAGCTCAGGCATTCCATGATAATGATATGCACCGGAGGGTTGTACATGGGCGTGGTTCATATCATCCCCAAAATTAAATGTTTCATGACCTAGAGCTTCTATGTTCCAATCTCCTTGTCCTTGAGCAAGACTACATTCTCCTTCATCGTTACATCTTCCTGCTGTGGCAGGATCAAATTTCACACTATTAATTGCGTAAGCAATAGCTCCGGCTGGTCCACCTGCGGGCTCACCATTCTCCGATACTATTGTTGGGCAAAGAGTAAAAACTTCATTTATATTTTGTTCACTTATAGTATTGGGATTGTTTGAATTAGGAAAAGTGCCTACTTCATGGTTTGGAATACCATTCCCCGAAAGGATTCTATTTATATCATCAGACGTCCAAGAGTAAATGCTATATGCATTGACCGATTCATCATCATTATAGATTTCTTCATTTATATCATCTAAGACGCCAACTGTTGAATATTCATTATCCTCGCACTGCCCAAACATTGAATTCATTAATGTTATAATAAAAAATGTAAATGGTAATTTCATTGGTCAATGATTAGTCGAAACAAATTTGTAGTAATACATCAAAAGTTTTGATTTAAATTTTTTTAATAATATCAGTAAAAACTATATCAGCTAATTTTTTTCTTCTTTTGGCATGGTAATATTTTAATATGGACGATATTCATATTCATAAAACTAAATTAATCTAATACAAAAATTTCAAACAAAAAATCTCGCAAACGTAGAGCTTTTTCTCATTTTAGATTTAATCATAATTGCTCATTCATAAATTGACATAAAATCCAGTTTTTATTTTTTAACGCCCATATTGACATATGATTTTTCAGGTAATTTCCTTGATTTCCATTACAAGGATAGTTTTTGTAAAGAAAATCCCTTAACTATTCCCTTGATAATTATAAATTATTAGTATGCAAAGATATAAAAAATTCCTAATAATAATCTTTTTAGTATTCTTTAGTTGTGAGGATAATGCAACAGATCAAGAAATTGTGGAACCTTCATTACCAACAGGTACACCTATTATTGAAGGCAAGAGAGTGTATATCTCTGGATTTTATCAGGATTCGAGTATGGTTCAAATGGTCGCCTGTTTTTGGGTAGATGGTGCTAGGGTTGATCTGGAGTATGGTGCAGCTGAAGCTATAACCGTTGATAATGGGGACATCTATGTCGCCGGACAATGGTTTGATTCAACTGGTTGGAATGGAGAAGCTTGCTACTGGATAAATGGAATTAGGTACGGTCTTGAAGGTGGAGGGGATCCTGATACAGAAGTAACTGACATAGCTGTTGATAACGGGGATGTATATGTATCTGGTGTCATGTCTGATGGTACCACCTTTGGAACAAATGCATGCTATTGGAAAAATGGTGTTAGAACAGATTTAACAAATGCAAGTATGGATGCGATGGCCAATAGTATTGGAATTAATAATGGAGATGTTTATGTAACCGGTTGGCGTATAAAAAACCATGCCTCCATCGCATGCTATTGGAAAAATGGAAACCGTAATGAATTACATGATACTCATAGTTTTGGAGATGCCTATGACATTGCATTTAAGGGGAATGATGTCTACATAGCAGGAGAAATCGACCCACAAAGTACTGATAATTGGAACGCATGTTATTGGCGGAATGGGAACAAGGTAAACCTTCCAAGAAGTGGTTACGGTGCTACCGCATTTGGAATTTTTCTGGATGGTAACGACATATACTTAGGTGGTTATACCACTGGAAGCCTTTTCACCTATGATATTGGATGTAAATGGACCAATGGAAACCTACATCAATTAAGTAGTTCTGTTGCTGATACGGATCAAACATGGCTCTACGATATATCAGTAGCAAATGATGTGAAAATAACGGTTGGTTTTTATTATCCAGTTATTTATGATTATAATGATCCTTTATACTATAACTCTCCAATTTTTCCATGTTACTATCGTAATGGACAGAGAATAAACTTAGAAAATGCTGATTGGCAGCTTGGTGAGGCTACAGGTGTGTTTATTGAATAACAATTCATAATACACATTATATGAAAAAACAGCTTGCGTTATTGCCTGAGACGTTACGTTGTAATTTTGGGATTGTTCTCTTGTCATCGAATTCAAGAAGACTCCCACCAACTGTACAAACGAATTATAACATCTAGTATTTAAATAGGAATACACTGAAAATGATTAATTTATATTTATGTCAGTAAATTCCTTTTTTACAGAGATAAGCTGTAACCCAAAATTACCAAAACTTTCAGGCTATTCTTTTTCAAACATTATTGACCTACCTAAAAATGTACTGGTTCATGATTTTACTAATAGCAACAGCATAAAGGGTATGCATAATCCATATTCAATAGGAAAATACAATGAAAAAAGACCAAATATTTACAAGGGAGAATTATTTGAAAAGACAAATAGATTCATACATATGGGTATTGATATAGGTGCACCAATTGGTACTGCTGTAAAATCTTTTTTTGATGGAAAGATTCTATCATTTAAATATAATCATCTTAAGCTGGATTATGGTTATACCATAATAACAGAACATAAATTTAAAGATCAAAGTATCTATGCTCTATATGGTCATTTAAGTAAATCTTCCATAACGAACAAAACATTAGGACAAGAAATTCATACGGGTGAAATGTTCGCTCAAATAGGAAAAGAAGACGAAAATGGTGGATGGCCACCTCATGTTCATTTTCAACTAAGCCTTTTAAAACCTAAAGAGTGTAATCTACCTGGAGTAGTGTCAGAAAAAGACCATGACATTGCTCTTAAAATTTTCCCAGATCCAAGAATAGTATTAGGGGAAATTTATTAGACTTTATTGAGCAATTTCTCGCTCAATAAAATTTTCAAACTTTTTTTGATAGATAAAAAGGTAAGCAAATTATTTATACGATAACTTTAAACCTTATTAAAAATCATAATTCATTTTTACTAATTACATTTGACAAATCCAAGATTGCAATGAAAAAAGCAATTATTGCTAAATCATCTGCATCATAAAAATTAAGAATAATGCTAATGGTAATTAAAAAGAAGAATCGATATTTAATTATGAATTTCATATCTAAATCTTACATCCTTTTATTTTCAAATTCTGATATTTTTATACTACTTCTAAATTATAGATAGGTTGATTATTTTTGCATAATCGAAATAGATAATTTCATTTATATAAACTAGGTGATATTAATTCGGTGATTTAGGATACATTATCCCTTTTATATTACAATCTATTTTTTCCATTATTCTTTCTACAACGCACACTACAATAGAGAACATTATCTCAATTGTTTCGCCATTTTTTTCGCCAATGGAATGGTAATCTACAAATTTTGCATATTTTTTTAGGTAGATGCTTTTTCAATTAACTGTTACCCGATTAGCCAATTGTAAAATGATTTTAAGAATTAACTTAGAAACTAACTAAGCAATGCCAATTTCATTGAAATATTTTTTATTCCTTTCGATTAATTTATCTTCTTTAGTCATTTTCTCATCACAACCATTTTTTATAAGATTTTTACCGTAAAGTTGGAAAAAAAATTCGATTGGAATTTTGATTTTCTTCATATACTTGCTCCACAATTATTTCTGCCTCAATTAGCATACCAGTATAATATTAGTGCTATATCGGCAAATATTTTGATAATTCTAGTATCATAAGTTGCCATATATTCCTTCTCTATGACTATATGACTTTGATCTTTGAAATAATGAAATTCATGGCTTAAGCGATGTCTTATTTCATATTAAGATTGGTTTTGAGGAGATTTACTTTTTTCGATTAAAACTTTCAGATCTATGAAATCAAGAGTTCTTTCATGTGTTGCTTCTAATATTACTGGTGGTGCAAACCCAGCTTCATATGCTTCTTTCCACCTAAGAGCACAAAGGCACCATCTATCTCCAACTTTTAAACCGGGAAATCCATATATAATATTTGGCGTTGATAAATCGTTCCCTCTAGAACTGGTAAAATTTAAGAAATCTTCTGTCATGATCGATGCTACAGTGTGTCTCCCCGTATCATGATGATCTGTCCTACAAAATCCGTCTCGATAGTACCCAGTTATAGGCGATAAGGAACATGGTTTTAATTCCGTACCTAATACATTTTTCATTTCTATTCCCATTTGTTAATAGAATTTTAAAAAATTACTAACCAAATATTCAAAATCATTTTCACTTTGACTTACTTGGTTAATGTACATCAATTATATTTTGATAAATTTGGATAGTTGAAAAACAACTTTTATGAAAATCATGCAAAAACACTATATGTTATTTTTATTTCTTTTTTTAGAAATTTGTTTTCCAAATGACACGTGGCATATCATACAAGAAAACATATGGAATGCAAAATGTACAATGTGTCACATAAATGGTTCATCCTTTGCAGAACAATCAGGTTTGATTCTTACAGAAGATGTCGCTTATGAGGAATTAATCAATGTTACGCCTACTAATATCCATGCCGCAGAAGATGGATTGGAACTGGTAGGCACTGATGGAATTACAAGTTTATATTCTAGTTTTTTATGGGAAAAAATCAATGCACCAAATTCAGAACACTTTTATGAAGACCATCCAGAGTATGGTTCCATAATGCCACTTGGTATTGATTACTTAACATACGGAGAATTAGAATTCATTAGACAATGGATAATTGCAGGAGCACCAGAAACAGGTGAAGTAGCTGATTCTTCCCTACTTTTAGATACCACGGTATTTACTCCTCCCGATTTTGAACCATTGCAAATTCCTGAAAATGGTTTACAAATTCATTTACCTCCTTTTGAGGTTCCTCCTGATTTTGAAAGGGAATTATTTTATTATGTTGAAATTGACACTCCCGATAATTTGTTCATCAATAGAATAGAAACAATAATGAGACCCGGCAGTCATCATTTTATTGTATATACATTTGATGAATTAGGTGCAAACTTTCTTCCACCAGTGGAAGTGTATCGAGATATAAGAAATTTCGATGGATCGATAAATGAAGATGTACTTTTCCAAATGCAGTTACATCGATTCATATCTGGAACTCAGACTAGAACATTTGACTACACATTCCCAGAGGGTGTTGCATTGCGTATAGACCCCAGCTATGGTTTCGATCTCAACTCTCATTATGCAAACTACTCTAATGATACTATCGTAGGAGAAGTATATAATAATTTTTATTTCTCTAATCCAGAGCAGATAGAGAAAGAGGCAGAAATTCTACAATTAACCAATCTAGATATTGAATTGCCTCCTAACACACAAACTACCTTAAATGCCATTTATTGGATAGATGAAGAGTTTGGTGAAAAACTAAATGTATTTCAATTTTTTTCCCATGCGCATAAACATAACATTGATTTTAAGGTCTTTAAAATAAATCAGGATGATATGAATTATCGAGAGTTAGTTTATGTTTCCTATGATTGGGAGCATCCACCTGTCATGAGATACGACCCACCCTTGATCTTCAATGAAACAGATGGAATCGAGCTAGAAGCGACATATTACAATGACACGGATGAGGAAATAAATTTTGGTCTTCTAAGCACGGATGAGATGATGATTCTTTTTGGACTATATTATACAGGTGAAGTTCTTCAATCAAATCTTAATAATTTTAGTCCTCACACATATCAATTACATCAAAATTTTCCAAATCCATTTAACCCAATTACAAACATAACATACACCCTCTCTAATGAAGCTAAAGTTAAACTAACCATTTATGATATGATGGGCAGAAAAATAAAAATCCTAGTAAATGAAATACAATCTAGTGGAGATAAAATTATTCAATGGGATTCAACAAATGATGAAGGGCATATTTTATCCTCAGGAATTTATTTGTGCAAAATTGATGTTGATAATTATGTTCAGACAAGAAAGATGATTCTAATAAAATAAAACTGAAATACGAAAATGCTCTTAAACCGACTACATTTTGTCATACATAATTCATGTAGAAGATATTAGCTTAATTTAAAATCATCACTAACTTGTCTTGTATAAACTTCCTGAAAAATATGAACTCCCAATAATTTTTTCTAACCTTCTACTTATTTTTGATATTTTTCTTATGTCAATCTCTAAGCTGTAGCCAATTTTATTGAGTAGCGCAATTGTATCTTCTGTTGCTATGTTGCCGGTCGATTTTTGAATAAAAGGCGAACCTCCTATACCTCCCATTGATGTATCTATCTCACGAATATCAAATTTTAGGGCCTCACTAAGGTTAATTAGCCCTAGTCCATTTGTATTGTGGAGATGCATACTAATTTTTATTTCTGGGAAGGTCTCATAAATTTTTTCTAACAAGGAAGATACATCATATGGCCTTGCCATTCCATATGTATCGCAAAGCGATACTCTTAAAACATCCATTTCCATTATTTCAGATAATGTCCTCAAAATATTGTCTTGATCTAAACTACCTTTATAATTCGTACTCCAAACACATTGTAAACCAGCTCTTAAATTCATTTCGTTTTTTTTTGATGTTAGCACGATATCCTTTAAGTTAGAAATTGATTCTGAAACACTCATTCTCATATTTTTTCGGCTATATTTTTCACAAAGAGAAATTGAAGTCTCAATTTTTTTTAAACCAGAACTTATAGCTCTATAAATACCTTTTTGATTAAAAATTAATGCACTGAATTGAATATCTTTTTTAATTGGAAGTCTTTTGACAAGCTCATCAGCTTGAGCCATTTGAGGAATACGATCAGGGTTAACAAAACTTGCAACTTGAATATTCTTTACCCCAGATGAAATTAGAGAATCAATGATTGACAATTTCAATTCCATACTTACTTCTTTTTGAACAACTTGGAGTCCATCTCTCAGCCCCACTTCCATGATTTGAAGATTTTTTATCATTTATCCGTGTATCTTAATACTAATTAGAATTTATTTTTATATGCACAATCTAAAAATGGTATTTTTATCAATATTTTTAAAAGAAGAATTTCTTTTAACTTTAAATGTTTAATTCTTTTTTCTAGTATATACTTTTAAGGTCTATCTTTTGCTACTTAAGTATAATCAATAATAGCTTTGTTAATGAAGGGATTCAATATACAGAGTATGAAATTCCTAAAGAATCCTTTGTAAATGTATCAGTTTATGATATTCGTATTAATTTAGTTAAAGCTCTAGTTAATGGAAATGCATCATTAACTTTTATTTATTGTTTGAGACAACATCAATATCAGTAATTGTGAACTTTATTTCCTCTCCGCGTATATCAAGCGTGAATTCATCTCCTACCTCCAATCCAATGATTGCCTGACCAAAAGGTGAGTGACCAGTAACAACCAAAGGGAAAAGGTCTAATTCAGATTCAATTGGTCCCAATAGATAATAATCCTCAGCTTTATCTTTACCCTCTTCAAGGATGGTAACCTTGTTACCAAACCCAACCATATCAGTTTCAATTTCACCCTCTTCAACAATTTGAAATGGTGAATAAGTTTGAAGTGTTTGTATTTTACGTATTATTAAACTTTGTTCTTCCCTTGCAGCATGATATTCCGCATTCTCCTTCAAATCGCCTTGATCTGCAGCTTCTTTGATCCGCTTCGCTGTTTCGTCCTTTAATCTATCAAGATCCTTCATTTTTTTTTCTAGTATACGATGCGAATCACGCATTATCATGGTTGCCATTTGTTCATTCCTATTATATATATCATTTAAATTTCAAGTAGAATATTTTAAGTAGTTATATCTCTAAGTATGATATTTCAAACTAAAATTAGCTCAAAGCTCAATTATCTACATTATATCAGAAAAATTAAAAAAAACACGAATCCTTATCAAGAGCTTGTTAAGGATTATTAATACATATAAAAAATAAAAGTAAAATCAAATTGAAGTCCCCCAGATGGATAACAAATAAGAAAATAGTTAATATTGATTTTTACTTTAATTTAAGTACAACATAAATTTCCGGGATGAAACGTAGAGATTTTTTCATATTATCAAGTTTATTACCCTTAATGGGGTTCGGAAAAACATTGGCATCACTATCACCAGCCAAAGAAAACTCAAAAATCAGGAATAAATTAAACAAAGACATAAATGGTATTTTGGACCTTCATCCTTCTTTACAATACAAATTAATTTCAAATCAAGGTACAGAGATGTCTGATGGATTTAAGGTACCTGCACTAGCAGATGGGATGGGTGCTTTTTTGGTTGGAGAGAATATCGTACTAATCAGAAACCATGAACTAATTCCAAGTGATGGCATGCATAGAAGTGCTTTTCAAGACCCATCGTCTCAAATAAAAAAATTAGGTAACAAACATTATGACAAGGATTCCATAGGAGGAACAACTAGCATAATTTTAAATCAAACCTCCAAAGAGGTCGTAAGTGAATATCTAAGCCTTAGTGGAACTCGAAATAATTGCGCAGGAGGTATAACACCTTGGAACACTTGGTTATCATGCGAGGAGGATATTAGTAAAAAAAGAAAGAATAAAATTCCACACGGTTATGTTTTTGAGGTGGACCCAAAGAAAAGAGGTCTTGAAAAGCCAGTCCCGCTCAAGGCTATGGGACGATTTAATCATGAAGCTGTTGCGTTTGATAAATTCTACCATGCTTATCTAACTGAAGATAGGAAAGACGGATTAATTTATAAGTTTATCCCGCATAATTATAATTCTCTTTTATCAGGAGAATTATATGCCTTGAATATTGAAGGCTTTAAAGATTCTAGAAATTGGAAAAATTCAACAATAGCACAAAATAAAAGGTACATCGCAAACTGGGTAAGAATAAATGATAATGACCCTATAAAAGATACCATGCGTCATGAAGGCATGAAAAACGGTGCAACTCCTTTTGCCAGGCCAGAGGGTATAGTTAGGAGTAACGATTCAATATACATATGCTGCACTACTGGAGGAGTATTAAAGAAAGGTCAAATTTGGAAATTAACACCAATAACCAGTAAGAGATCCATTATTGAACTGTGGTATGAAGTAATTGATGAAAAATCAATAAACATGCCAGATAATTTGACTGTTGCACCCTGGGGAGATCTGATCGTTTGTGAAGATAATTCAGACCTTAATCGTTTATGGGGTATTAACCCATTAGGAAAACCTTATCTAATTGCCGAAAATAATTATACTGGATCTGAATTTGCAGGTGTTTGTTTTTCTCCAGTAGATAACACTATGTTTGTTAATCTTCAATCGAACGGAATGACCTTATCGATTGATGGAAGATGGCGTGATTTAATTATTTGAAAAAATAATATTATACATCATAGCGTTAGATTTTCTGCTAGGTTTTTATAAGAACTTTTAAGGTCCGCTGGTTTTTTATCATACATATTTATCATCATTGACATTCGATGATTTTTTTTAAAAAACACCCTTTCTTCATTAATGAAGTTCCAGTACAAAGCATCCCAAATCTTACACCAATCACCTTTTTTGTAATCACTCATCTTGAGGATGTAATTACTGCCACTAATATATGGTTTCGTGGACATTAATCCTCCATCTGAGTATTGACTCATCCCATATACGTTAGGAACCATAACCCAATCATAAGCATCAATGAATAATTCCATGAACCATTTGTATATTTCGTTAGGGTCAATCTTTAACAAAAAGAAAATATTCCCCATAATCATTAATCTTTCAATGTGATGTAAATAAGCACCATCTAATAGTTTCTCAATAGATCTGTCGACCGGCTCAATACCTGTATTTGCATCATAAAATGACTGCGGTATCTTTTTACTAAACTTCCAAAAATTATTTGTTCTTTGCTTGACACCATCAACTAAATAGATACCTCTGATGAATTCTCTCCAGCCAATAATCTGCCTGATGAATCCCTCATGAGAATTGATTGGAACTAAATTTTCTTTTGAGTATTCGGTTAGAGCTTGTATTACGTCTGATGGACTAATAAGACCAATATTTAAATAAGGAGTTAACACAGAGTGGAATAAAACTGAATTTTTTTTGGATAATGCATCTTCGTAGGGTCCGAAATGTTGAAATTTTTCATTAAGAAAATAATGAAATGAACGTTTTGCCTGTTCATGATTAATGGGATAATTAAAATTTTCAATATTTCCAAAATTATCAGAAAAGTTATTTTCAATAAATTTTTTTGCGCTGGAATATGCATTGCAATCATATGAAATTGTCATATCTGAAGGTATTTCAATATTTTTTGGTAATTTTTTTCTATTTTCAACGTCATAACTCCAATGCCCGCCAAGCGGTTTTCCATCTTCTTCGAGCAGAATGTCATATCTTTTTCTCTGCTTTTTGTAAAAGGTTGCCATGAAATGGCGTTTTTTACCGTAAAAATCATTATGTACATCAGATAAAGTTAAGAGAAAGTTTGGGCTATCATACCATTTTACAGATACACCCAGTGATTTAACGGCGGTTTCAATCCTCTTTTTCAGTACGAAATCTGTTACATCTGATATATGAACTATTTTTATTTTATACTTTTTTAGAATCCATTGAATATGATTATTCCTCTTTAAATCTAGATAATGAATTATTTCAGTTTTGTAACCTTTTATTTTTAATTTATTACAATAGCTGCGAATTGATAAATAATGAAGCATCAATTTTTTTTTATGAAATTTGAGGGGATATTCTAAATCTCCGTAGAATAATGGGTCTTCGACCAAGAGGACTTTTCTACTTTTTGAAACAGCTGGGTTTACTTCAAAAAGCTGATTGGGATAGATAAAAGTATATTCCAACTAATGATTAAATATTGTCTTTAAGGTTGTCTACGAATAAGGTTTTAATTAGCGCATACCGATAGAGAAGATTGTTGCTTAATCTATATTCTTTCTAACCGGTTATTTTACTGAAATATGATTTTACCTAACTTTGTATAATTTCCATTATCTCTTTTCCATCAGGCCTTACACTACTACGTAAAAAATGCGTCAAATTTCCTTCCTCGTTTATTATGTATTTACAAAAGTTCCAAGATGGTAGTGTTTTGTTCCACCCATTAAGTTGCGGACTGGATAGCCAGCTATAGAGTTCACTCTGGGGTGTAGATTTTATGTTCTGCTTCTCTCCCATTGTAAATGTTACCCCAAAATTTGTTTCGCAGAATGATTTTATTTCTTTATTTGTACCAGACTCCTGCGAACCAAAATCATTGCAAGGAATCGCTATGATCTCTAGGTTGGTTGAATAGCTTTCGTATAAGTTCTGTAACCCTGCGTACTGGCTAGTGTATCCACATCTAGAAGCAACATTTACAATCATTACTTTTTTTCCCTTGTATTCAGCAAGGTTGATTGAACTTCCATTTATGTGTTTCAATTTTATGTCATAAAAAGAACTAATAGGAGTAGCAGCTTTTGTAGGTTCTAAAATTTTTTTTGAAAATGCCATCGAAAAAATTCCAGCTATGATAGTTGTTGCGAAAGCGTACATTATATTCCTCCTTTTTTTTCTGAATGTCATTTTATATCTTCCGGAGTTGTTTATCTGAAAATGATATTTTATCTAACTGGATGCTTCTTCTTTTTTGTTTTTTTGACTGAATTTTAATATTCTGGTTTCTCATTTCAACCATCTCAAGATAATCATTAACATATTGGGTTATCTCATTGCTGCTGATTATGAGCTGACTTAGAATATGTCTTGGTCTAATATCTTGTAATTCCTTGTTTGATTGATCAAGCGATATTCTTCTAAATAGATATTCACCGATGTTCTTGGATTTGATGGTCCAATCGTGTTCAATAAAATTTGACGTTTTGAAACGATTTTTTCGAATTGCTGGTTTTTTCATTTGAGTTCCTATTTTGTTGCTGACAAACCACCATCAACAATAAAGTTTTGTCCGGTGATCCAGTCATTTTCCTTGTCTATTAAAAATTTTATCATATTTGCTATATCTTTTGGTTTACCTATTCTACCAAGTGCGTGCATTTTCTCACTTGCACTTAAGGCAATCTTATTATTGACTATGCCTTTGGTCAGTGGAGTGTCAACTAGACCTGGTGATATTGTGTTAAATCTTATATTTTTTTTCGAATAAGTCTTTGCAGCAGATTTTGCTAATCCCTCCACTCCAGATTTGGCACTAACTATCAATTCATGGTTAGCTAATCCTATGGATGCGGCTGCGGTTGACATCAAGACCACTGAACAACCCTCAAGTAGTTTTCCCACAGCTCTGACTACGGAAAACGCGGTTTTTAAATTCGTATCTATGACTGAATAAAAATCTTCTTCTGTACACAAGTGTGGTGGCTTGAGCATCAAGTTGCCCGGTAAGTTGACTACCGCATCTATGCTTTCGTATTTTTCAAGGCCGAATTGAATGAACGAGAAGACTGATTCAAAATCTCTCCCGTCGACCTTTTGTGACTCGGCAGATACACTGACTTTGCTACTATTGTAGCCCAAAAGGAGATTGGATGTATCTGCCAAGTCCAAAACTAATTGGTTGCCTATTCCACCGGCTGCGCCAATAACTATAATATTCATACTAAAATTTAGTTTAACTTATGATTTGATTACAAATACTTTCTGGGCGTTATGCACGTTTTAATATTCCAATAATTTTTTCATTTCTAAATCGTACAACAGACTGCTGTTATCTCTTACTCTGAGTTTTAGTGTATCTAGCATTACCAAAGCATCGATTTTCAATTCCATTGGAAGTTTCAACTTTGGATTAGCTCTATCCACTATCCAAACAGCTTGATTATTTGTGCCAGAATCCCAACGTGGTTTCTCATTCCAATATAAGTTACCAATCAATTGCTGTTTTACAACCTTCTCGAATTTTTTTGGTTTAAGATATTGTTTCTCTTTAGAAGCTGTTGCATAAGGGTTTGGCTCAACAAATATAGTATCTTGGTGAATGATTAAAAATAATCTCGAATATTCTCCCCAATTTTGAAACCACACTTCGTGCTTCGGACCATTAATTGAGTTCCATTTGTCTGCAATAGAGTCATTCGCATCAAGATTTTCTTTAGTACAGCCGTAAACAGTTATTAAAACAGTCAACAAATAATACTTTAACTTTTTTAACATCATATTTATTATCATATATAGTTCAATTTTTTTGTTTAGTCATGTAATGAATCACTAATAGAGACGCTTTTAGCTTTTAATTCATACTTGTTAAGTTATAAAGAATAAAAACACTTATAGACAGCATTGCGACTGAGGCTACGTATCTCCTGAATGTACTTTTTAATCTTATGTGAGTAATCACTGCAGCCGACATCAGTAGAGTAATCCCAAAGGCCCCAAATTTGACAATTGCAGGATTTGAAA
>PAPB01000043.1 GCA_002708715.1 Fidelibacterota bacterium
ACTTGAATTTTGTAAAAATACATTCCAGCACTTACAAGTTCACCAGAAGTATTTCGTGCATCCCACTTAATACTTTTGTTTCCTGACGTCTGAAATCCATCGTAAAGCTCGTCAACGACATTACCAAGCATATCATATATCGTGATATTTAATTTGGAATCACTTAAGAGTTCATATTGAATAGACGTTGTTGGGTTGAATGGGTTTGGATAATTCTGATGTATAATGTAGTCCTTAGGAGTACTTACAAAATTATCGTTATTTACACTTAAAGCAGTCTCGGATGCTGGTAGTGTAACTATATCCCCATTAGGTGTTGTTAACACCAATGCAAAAGCAGAGTCCGTTTCTGCTGGAGCTAAGAATCCTGATGCATACACGACTCCACTTCCTCCTCCGAAAGAAGATAGCGGTGCGCTAAATGATGCTACTGGATCTGTAGAACCATGACCTGTGATATCTAGTGTGTAGTCACCTACAGGCACCTGTAGATATCCTTGAAAATCACCGTATGCTAAGTTTTCAACCAGCAAGTTGCCATCCGCGTAAATATCCACTGCAGGGGCATCTGTTACACCATGCATTACTTTTAGGGCAAAATGATCATTATCTGTAGCAGCCACTTCTAGAGTAGATGCCAATAAATTGAATGGGTGTGCATCGTCACCTACAATACCAGAAGCTACCACTACATATGTTCCATTTTCTGCTAATTCAAACGGAAACGTTGCAATGATATCTCCATCCGCTGGTGCTATACCAACTTCTGTGTTTACTGGTAAATCTACAAGACCTGTACTTGCGCGATAAGCTACATCTTCAAGTGCAAGGGCACCATCGACATAAATATCTACTAAAGGATATGGTGAGTTGTGTACAATTTGTACTTGAGCGGTTTCACGAGAAAAACTATCATATTCATTTTGATCATCCTCATTATTAAAAGAACTATCCAAATCTATATTAGTGATATTTATAGAAGACCCTGAAGGCTTAACGAGTTTTGATGATAAACTAAACTGATCCATTTCTACATTTATCTTTCCTGCTATAGTAAAAAGACCTGTCTCACCACCCTTACCATTTAAATTAATATTGTAGGAGGCAACTTGTCTCCCAAGGTTCTGATCAATTACTTTAAGTTCTTTGATTCCTTGAGTTAATTGGAAATAGCTACTATATTCTCCGAAATTGATATTTTCAACGACTAAATTGCCATCAACGTACAAATCCAGAGGACCAGAACCAACCACTCCATTTAAAAATTTCATACCAAAGTACTCTTTAAATTCATTTTGAATCCTCATTTCTGAATGAGATAAATGAAAGGTGCGGTCTTCATGTTGCCCAATGGCAGATAGAATGTGATTTTTATCTTCCAAATGATCTGTTTGATAATCAAATGTAAGGTCTTGGTTTAAAGTTTGGATGGTAATTAGTGAACCTCTTTCGAGTGGTACCAAGCCAGTGTTTTCTTGGAATTTGAAGTTTTTAATAGCTACTTTACCATTAATATAAACGTTCACATCACCAATAGGACTCGAGTGGAACACTTGTACTTGACTAGCAACACTAAGTGAAACCATCCAAATTATCGATAAGATTAACTTTTTCATTTTATTTTCCTTATTATTATTTATTAAAACGCTCATAACGCTCATGAAGTATAAAACTTAATACTGCTAAATGTCAAACTATTTATTTACATTTTTATTTTAATTATTTTCTTAAAAACGCTTATAACGCTCTTTTAAATTACTCTGAATAATTCGTAAAAAATAATTAATATAAAAAATAAAAATTTATTAACCTTAGTTAATTTTTGATACTACACTGCCTTTTACCTTGTCTTTTTTTCTTTTCTTAATTGAATTTTATAACTGATTGGAATTCTTATGGAAAAAGGCATTATAATGTCACATGGTTTACATTAAGTATTTAAAAGACATCGTTATTTTTTTTGTTCTAATCATTTCTCTTTTTTCAATTCGACTACAACAGTCTGAATTGAAAAAAATCAAAATTGAATTAGAAAACACTAAGAATAATCTGTTTCAAACAAACGAGATTGTTGGGATGATGCAAAAAAAATTAACGATAATGACTACAAGTAAATAGTGTGTTTTTAGCAATATTACTTGGGATAGTCACTATATATTTTATTTTCATTATACCGTTAATGTTAAAAAAGACTAAAGATAATCACCCTACAAAAAATATTTTTGAAGACTTCGTTGATAACGATCATGGGTACCCATGGTCTTGGGAGAGCAAAAGAGTAGAATCTTACAAAAAAGCTCTTCAGGACAAAAAAAAATGCAAAGTTTGAATCTCAGCAAAATATGTTAGAGGCTATTGACAAAGCATTTTCACAAAATTTAAAAATAAGGAACAGGTTAATAATTAAATCAAGCTTTGAAAATCATGCTAAGATTATTTCTACTTATTTACTTTTGTCAGAGCTTATCAAAAAAAGGGCTCGTTTAACCAAAAGAGGATACAATTACATACCTCTATTTATGTGGGACTGGAACCCTCATTTTCCAATAAGCAAAAATCTTCTACCAAAAACAATTAGATGATTACTATAATCTGTTATTTTTGTTTTGAAACATTTGAAATTTTTTTAGATAATTATAATACTACTAACACAGAAATATGGGATTGTGAAATTTGTTGCAATCCAAACAAAATTCAATATCAGGTGCGTAATAGAAAAATAATCATATTTGATATTTCAGATGGAAATGAATGACAATTTTATTATCATATTCAAATTTAGAATTTTACCACTCGGCTTGGCTCTGTGCTTCCTAGGGACACTTATCATATTGAAAAATTTTCAAGGTGATCAAAACGAAAACTTCTAGGAGCTACATGGCTTTTTTTAGGATCAACTCTTGTTTTATTTTATGTTAGATCGATTTTATGAAAGGTTAAGTATTAGATAGAATTTTATGGTAGACTTTATCAGATGATATAATAGCTCCATCAACTTGCCCTATTGAAAATGAGTCTCCACATATTCCCAAGTTGATATTCCCATCATAAAAATGACTTATATTATTTTGATTTAATGAAAATGCATACTTCCAAAAATGTGTAGAGAAATTCTCTATTTTATCAAAACCATTGATATGCAAAACTTTACGCATGGATTTTTCTCTATTCTCGATATCTAATTTTTGATAGCTCAAACTTAATTCTGATGAAAAATTAACAGTATATACGTTCTTATCATTATGTAATCCTTTTAATTTATTGTTACATATCCAAGGTAATGATTTTGAGTTTTCAACAATATTTCCTTTATCAGATTTATTGGATGTAAATGTAACCGTAAAGAATTCATTGTAATTAGACCTAGGCAATTTGAACTTGCTTAATCCACTTTTTTCTAAAAGTAAAGCTACATGTTTTATTGGAATGGTAGTAATGACTCTTTTTGCCTTAAAAAATAAAGAGCCAACTTGGACATCCCAATTATCATCTCTTCTTATTACCCTATCAACAAAAGAATTAGTAATAGCAGGTATACCTAGAGATAGGTACTGAGAAATTTTATTCATGCCATATGGGGATATAAAGACATCTTTTTTTGAATCAATACCTATTTTTTTCATTATTGATTTTTTTTCAAGCATGTTAACCAAAGATGTAAGTTTATCTGATTTAGGACTAAAATACTGACACCCGTAATCAGCCAGACCTGATCCAACAGGCTTTGTGCTCAATCTTCCTCCAAGAACTTTACTCTTTTCAATAATTAAAATATCTTGAAATTTGTTCTTCAATTTGAAAGCCAAATAAGAGCCAGATATACCTCCCCCAATAATGATTACATCGTGAATTTTGTTTGTCATTTGTTAAAAAAAGGTAAACAACTCTGTTTTCTCATTAAATACATTTCTTAAATCTAAATTTGGTTTTTTGATCTGAAACGATATCTGTTCTTAACATGATGTTTTCTATGTTTTGTTTTTCTACCCGATACCCTTTTTCTCCATAGCTTAAAAGAAGATAAGCTTAAATTTCTTCTCATAATTATGATCACATCTTTTTCAGACAATCCAAATTGGTCCTCAATAGCATCAAAAGGTGTCCGGTCTTCCCACGCCATTTCAATAATTCTGTTCTTTGTTTCTTCAAACATTATAAAATAGTTTAGTTAACTAAACTATATATTATACTTTTTTGGTAAAAAGTTTGAGTGGAATGAAAAATTTTTTCCATTTAAAAAGTCTTTAGTGTAATTCCTTAAAAAAAATTCAACAGATGGAAAAGCTATCTGATCCCATGGAATATTAGATATGCTAAAAAGATTCACCTCTGCTGTTTCATCAGCAGCTCTAAAATTATCATTCATTATTTTTGCAATGAAAATAAACAAAACCTGTCCTATTTCTGGGATACTGTATGTTCCAAATAGCTTATTTATTTTGAGTTTAAGATTTGCTTCTTCTTCAGCTTCTCGCTCTGCTCCTTGCTCTAGAGATTCTCCCATTTCCATAAAACCTGACGGCAATGTCCATTTGCCGAAACCAGGATTGATATCCCTTTTACATAACAACACTTTATCATCTCTAAAAGGAAGTGCACCTACAATAATTTTTGGGTTTATATAATGAATATAATTGCATGCCTCGCACCTGATCCTTGGAATATTGTCTCCACTTATAATTTCACTATTAGTTTTTCTACCACATTTTATACAGTACATAATTTTATCCTAAAAAGTATATCAGCCTTTTAGATAGTAAATAGTTTTAGAAGGTATATAATTAAATATTGTCATCTTTTTTTAACTTTGTAATTAAAGGTTCATCCCCAGGTAAAAATGAATAATTGTCAAAATCTTTTAAGTCTACCCATTTTATTGCATCATGAACAGTTTTTGTTAATTTTCCATGATATTTTTTAATTCTAAAAAAATATAAATCATATGTCACTTCTTTTGTTTTGAAGGAATAATTATCATACAGACTATGTAAAACTCCATCAATACATAACTCTTCTTTTAATTCTCTTAGCATACAGTCTTCTAATGTTTCATTCCATTCTAATTTTCCACCTGGAAATTCCCAAAATCCTGATGCTTTTTCATTTGGACCTCTTCTGCAAATTAAAAATTTATTTTTATTTTGAATAATAGCTCCTGTCACCTTAATTACCTTCATCTTTTCACCTCCTTTTTGTTTTTCTTCTACTGCCGTGCATTTCATATACAAGTTTTGATTCTTTTTTTGTAATCGGTAAAGCTTTGATTGAAAAAATTTTTTTTCTAGCAGAAAGAGAGGACAATTTCAAATCAACTATCGGATTTGGATATGATTTACCTATAATACAGCCAGTTTTTTTTTGAAGTGATTCTGACATTAAATGGGGATATTGAAGATAATCATTAGGCAAATTTTATCTGGTGCATCTCTTAATAATCTAAAAAAATAGACCCATCAGACTATGTGGAAACGCTGATGGGCCTATTTTAACCGTACTCCCAATCATGAAGATAAGTATTATTAAATTTTTGCTAAATCCATTTTGCTTGGCATGAATTTGTTATTTTTTATCTTACCCTCGACATATGCTTTCTTAATTACGTTACAATAACCGTCTTTGGCATGAGAGTCACCATGCTCGTCTATTCCGACACCATTCACTTTATAAGTGTTTGCACCAACTTTTATCGCTAGTGAACAATCATTATCTTCTGTCATGAAGTTACACATACCACAAGAAACTAGTACGTTTCCAGAGATATAGTTATCGGCAGGAATACTTTCTAATAGACCAGCTTTTTTCATTTGATAATTATGCGGTTTTGATGTACTGCAACCTCCGCAACCCGCAAAAAGTAACTGAACTGCCATTAGTACTGTTGTAATTAAAATTGTTTTTTTCATAATGTAATCCTCTTTATAAAACGTTCATAACGCTCAAATATATTAATAATGTTATTTCAATGTCAATAACATAATGTAATTATATTATTGATAAAATACTCAAAACGCTTTTTGGGAATATTTGAATCACCTGTTTACTCTTCTGAATCCATTTTTGCACCAGCCCAAATAACGAGTCCGAACGCAGCTTTGTTAACAAGATCCGCTAAGTTATAAATAACGTTAGCCGCGTCAGAAGATCCTGTTTCTCCCATTCCCAAATAGTAACCAATTGGATAAATTGCCCAACCAATTGTGAGTATTAATCGTAAGCTATTGAAAGCAAACTGGGCGCCTTGGTTGGCACTTGAAATAGCTAATTTTGAAGCTTCACCAGCAAAAACCTCGTAAATGATGTAAAGCCAACCCACCATTCCGATGACAAACATCAACATTGGATCCATCCCCGTTTCAGCTTCTCCTAAAAAGCCAAATATTAACATTACTAATGATGCTCCTAATAGCCTCCAAAATAACATTAGAGGAACTACCGTGACTGCAGCCAAAATTATATAGAACTCTACAATTTGTAATGGTACAGTTACCAGCCAATCAATATATCTAAAAACGGTTGTAGTTGCGCCTGCAAATTCTTCTCCTCCGTATTTGGCCAACATGTGGGCTTCTCTCATATACAGGTAATGCCAAAAGGCAATTCCATTTACAAGACCTGCTACAGTAAGTGAGGTTTTCCACTTACCTTTCACATCACTTCTTTCTACGAAGAAGAACACAGCCGCTGCTAACATAATCGCAGTTGCAAGCCAAAATGACATTCCAACCCAATCGTCTGCTGCTAACAATGAAGTACTTAAATACATAATTATCTCCTTTTTTTCCGTTTAAAAATACAAGATTTATTTTTAAATAAACGCTCATAACGCTCATTACTATTCAGATAATATAAATGCCAACCTATTTAAATCAAGTAAATATTTTTATGAATAGATTTGAACTTTTTAAGAAAAAAAGCATACAATTAAATATGAAATTAAATCATATTAAAAACGTTTTAGGGACAGAATTACAGTGTTGCTCAACAGAACCAATTACAGGATTTTTTCGCGATGGGTACTGCAAAACAAATTCTGAAGATCAAGGTAGTCACGTAGTTGCATCTATAATTTCAAACGAGTTTCTTATATTTTCAAAATCCATGGGCAATGATCTTTCTTCACCCAATCCTCTTTATAACTTCCCAGGATTAAAAAAAGGAGATCGTTGGTGCGTTTGTGCTATAAGATGGAAACAAGCGTATGATGCAGGTTACGCACCATTTGTTGTTCTTGAGGCAACTCATGAAAAGGCTTTGGAATTCATAGAACTCTCCGCATTGATTGAGAAAAGCCATGATAAATATCTTACTTGAATTGTAAAAAAGTCTTTCTACAAAAATATCATTGAAAAATATACACTCATTCGAAAATGCTTCTGAGAAGTTAGATTCATTTATCAGAGAAAAAGCTCATTCCTATTCCAAGATGAGAAACTACGACTTTGGCGCACTAAAAGATAATTTTGTAAGCGGCCTATCTCCTGCAATTACCAGAAGAATTTTGACCGAAGGGTATGTTGTAAATAAAGTACTCGAATTTTTTCCGTTTTATGCTGTCGAAAAATTCATCCAAGAGATCTGCTGGAGGACATACTGGAAAGGTTTTCTTGAACATCGTCCAAAAATTTGGCAAAATTATTTACAAGATCTAAATTCCCTAGAATCTCAGAAAGAAGATCAAAATTATATAAAAGCGTTATCAGGATGCACGGGCATAGATTGCTTTGATTCATGGTCTAAAGAGCTTAGACATAACAACTATCTGCACAACCACACAAGGATGTGGTTTGCAAGCATATGGATTCATACTCTTAATCTGCCTTGGCAATTGGGTGCGGAACTTTTTATGGAAAACTTATACGATGCAGACCCTGCTTCTAATACTCTTTCATGGCGATGGGTCGCGGGTATTCATACTCAAAATAAATACTATATTGCATCTGCTGAAAATATAAAAAAATTCACTGGAGGAGCATTTTACCCAAAAAAACAACTCAATAAAAATCCTAAAACATTTACCTGGGAAAATTTTGAACCAGAAAATTTCAATTTTCAAGATTATCAAAAACCAAAAAATGTGAATTGTATTTTAATCCACGAAAATAATTTATCATTGCAGGATATTCCAGATTTTAAGTATATGTTGATTCAACAAAAAAGTTTGCAAAACATAGCAAGATCAAAAAAGGTGTGCAGATATATTGATAAAGCACTGAAGGATCTAAAAAAAAGAATAGAAGTGAAATTTTCTGGGAAAGTCATTCCTTTTAATTTTGAAAATTTCCATCCAATTCAAAACTTTTTATACAAAAATAAAATAGGCGAGGTTTATTCTCCATATCCTTCCATAGGGTTTTTAAAAAATAAGCTTGCTGATATAGAAAATAAGAGAAATATTAACTTTAAATACTTTTATAATAGCTGGGATATTTTATTTTGGCCCCATGCCAAAAAAGGCTTCTTCAAATTAAAAAAACAAATAAAGCCAATAATAAGAGATTTAGATCAAATAAAATTGAACAGATCCAAATTTTAAATTTTAACATACATACTTTTCAAGTCATCTTTAGGTACACAAGTTTTAATCAAATTAAAAAGTAGTTTTTAAAATTTTTTAAGATAATTATTAATCCATTTTTATTTCTCAAAATATGCTTATTGTTTGTCTTGATATTTTGATTAGGATTTAAATAAGATCAGAAATAAATTTTTTATACAAACTAGGAATACTATCGAATTAAATCGCTCCCATTTTCTAATAAAACAGGGCAATGATATCATAAAATGAAGGATTAATATATTCTCCTTTAAGTAATTCCTATTCCACCAAAAATCTCAACTTAAATATGAAAACGCACTGCTCAGAGCTTCTACAATAAAATTGTATAATTAAATTAAGAATAAGTTAATATGATAAAAAAAACCCAACCAAAAACTATTAACCTTTTTCTTAATTTAATTGCAGATAGCATAACTTTTTGGGGAGTATTCTCTTTTTGTGTATTCTTATATAACACGGGTTTTTTAGGATTAAGCAGATCTGTTTTTGATGTTACACAAACAGAAATATTCCTATCTTATCTATTATTTATATATGTATTGTATAATAATGGAGCATATATAAAAAAACGTGATTTCGCTGGGATTAAAAGATTAAAAGGAGTAATAAAAGGTACTCTACAAGTTGTTCTCATCTATATTGTTTTAGCTTACACAATCAAGTATCAAATCCCTCGTATCATTTCAATGACATTTATTATAACAATACCTATAGCTATTATATTTTCTAGATTATTAATCCAATTAATTGAAGCCAAACTATTTCGCAATATTAATCAAGAAAACATCATTGTTTTTGGAGCAGGTAAAGTTGGAAATGCATTTGTTGCAGCAGTTTCAAAGTTGTCTTCATCTCCCTTAAAAATAATAGGTTTCATAGATGACAGAAAAAATATAAATACAACAACTACCAATAATAAACCAATTTTAGGTGGGCTTAAAAATTTAGAATCAATTATAATAAAACATAAAATTGATCACATCATAGTTGCAATTAAAGAACCAAATCCTAAAACAAACTTGATTTTGAAGAAAATAACTGAAAAACATGAAATTTCTCTAAGCTTTCATCCTACTAAAAAGTTATTTGAAAAAAATCCTTATAAACTTGAAGATATAGCTGGTTTGCCTCTGCTATCTAGTACTCAATATTCAATATCAGAAAAACCATTTTATAATTTATTTAAAAGAATATTTGATGTTTTTGTAGGTTTTATTTGTCTAATACTAACAATCCCTATTTGGATATTAGCAAGCCTTGCCATAAAAATTAGCGATGGAGGTCCAATATTTTTCAAACAAACAAGAATTGGAATAAACGAAAAGCCTTTCATAATTTTTAAATTTAGATCAATGAAGCCCAATTCTAAAAAATATGAACATTGTCCAATTGATGGTAATGACCCTAGAATTACAAAAGTTGGGAACTGGTTAAGAAAATTTAGTATTGATGAAATACCGCAACTTATTAATGTATTGAAAGGAGATATGAGCTTAGTAGGTCCTAGACCGGAGATGCCATTTATTGTAGATACATATGAGAATTATGAAAAGAAAAGATTCTCAGTTCTTCCTGGAATAACAGGGCTTTGGCAAGTAAGTCCGGCTAGAAAATCAGAAATACATGATAATCCTGAATATGATCTCTTATATATTGAGCAAAGAGATCTCAGTTTAGATTTACTTATTTTAATTCTTACATTGGTCTTTGTTTTTCGATCATTTACACATTAATCAATATTAAAAAAGTATTAAGTAAATATGATGAAACCATTAGCTATTTTAAAAGGTCAGATAAATATTTTCCATATTCATTTTTATACTGTAGAGCAAGTTTTTCTAATTGTTCATCATTAATAAAGCCATTCGTATATGCAATTTCTTCAAGACAAGCAATTTTTAGACTTTGTCTATCTTCTATTGCTTTAATAAAATTTGATGCATTATTCATCGCCTCATTTGTACCTGTGTCAAGCCATGCAAAACCTCTCCCCATAATTTCTACGGCTAGTCTTTTTTGTTCTAAAAATCGTTGATTAACAGATGTAATCTCTAATTCACCTCTTGCTGATGGTTTAATACTTTTTGCAATATTAATAACATCATTAGGATAAAAATACAAACCTACTACCGCATAAATTGAATCAGGCTTTTTTGGCTTTTCTTTAATATTTATCACCTGACCTAATTCATTAAAAGTAACAACTCCATATCGTTCTGGGTCTTTAACTCCATATCCAAATACTAAGGCTTTATTTTCATCCTCAATAGATTTTCTTCCTTCCAATAAAAGTTTTGATAAACCTTGACCAAAAAATATATTATCTCCAAGTATCAATGAAACTGTATCATTTCCAATAAAATTTTCACCCAAAATAAATGCCTGAGCAAGACCATCAGGTGATGGTTGAACTATATAAGAAATATTTAAACCCAAATTAATACCATTACCTAATAATTGTTGAAACCTTGGAGTATCATCAGGAGTCGATATTATCAATATATCTTGAATACCAGCTAACATTAATGTAGATAACGGATAATAAACCATCGGCTTATCATAAATTGGTAATAATTGTTTAGAAACAACTTTAGTTATTGGATGCAACCTAGTACCACTACCTCCAGCTAAAATAATCCCTTTCATTATTTTATAACCCCCAATCTTTCCTGCCTATATGTATTATCAAGAATTGATTTCCACCAATTACTATTTTGAAGATACCATTGAATAGTTTTTTTAATTCCACTTTCAAATGACTCTCGAGGTGTCCAATTTAATTCTGTACTTATTTTATTTGCATCAATAGCATATCTAAAATCATGGCCTGGACGATCTTTAACATATGTTATTAATTCTGAATATGATTCATTATTTTTTCTTGGTATAAATTCATCTAAAATATTACATATTGTTTTAACAATATCTTTATTCTTAATCTCATTATTGCCACCGATATTATAAGTACTACCAATCTTTCCATTACATAAAACTGACCAAATTCCATCACAATGATCTATCACGTATAACCAATCTCTTATATTTTCACCTTTACCATATATAGGAAGTGGTTTTTCTTTTATCGCATTAATAATCATTAAGGGTATTAATTTTTCAGGAAATTGATAAGGACCATAATTATTGGAACAATTTGTTATTAAAGTAGGCAAACTATATGTTCTATGCCAAGCACGAACAAGGTGATCTGATCCAGCTTTAGATGCAGAATAAGGTGAACTTGGATCGTAAGGAGTATTCTCAAGAAATTTCCCATCCATTCCAAGTGAACCAAAAACTTCATCAGTTGACACATGTAAAAATTTAAAATCTTTAGTTTTTGATTTTAAAAAGAATTTTTTTGACTCCTCTAACAAGTTTAGAGTCCCAATAATATTAGTTTGAATAAACTGATTAGGAGTATCTATAGATCTATCAACATGGCTCTCTGCGGCAAAATGCACAACAGAATCAAATTGATATTGATTAAATAAGGAATCTACCAAACCTTTATCACAAATATCACCCTGTACTAATGTATATCTATCTTTTGGGACTGTAAATAAATTCATTTTATTACCAGCATAAGTTAATTTATCTAGATTAATTACGCTTAAATCTTTATTCCTTTTCAAAATATAAAGAATAAAATTTGATCCAATAAATCCACAGCCACCAGTAACAAGTATATTTTTCATTTTAAAATTTAGGTAAAAATTTTTGATCTTTTAGCAGAGGAAGTCGTTTGTCTTTTTCTGATAAAATTGGAAATTTATTATCCCAATTAATTCCAATATCAGGATCGTTCCATTTTATGCCGTATTCACTATTTATATCATAAATATTTGTACATTTGTATACAACAATTGAATAATCAGATATTACTAAATAACCATGTGCAAAACCCTCAGGAATATAAAATAATTTTTTATTTTTATCTGAAAGTTCCACAAGGTGATATTCACCAAAGGTTGATGAACCTAATCGCAGATCTACTGCTACATCTAATATTTCACCAACAATAACTTGAACAAATTTACCCTGAGGTTTATTTAATTGATAATGCAGACCTCTAAGGACCCCTCTTTTGGATATCACTTGATTATCTTGAAGAAAATTATATGGTAATCCATTTTCCTCAAATATTGTCGATTTAAATATTTCAAAAAAAGAACCTCTATTATCAGTATGGATTTTAGGAGTTATAACCTTTAAGCCTTCTATTTTACAATCTTTTATAATCATCTCTCGATAAGATGCCCAACATTATCAAAAGAAAAATTATTTTCTTTTAATTTTTTTACACTTAAAATATTTCTAGTATCTAATACTATAGGGTTTCTTAAAATTGATTTTAAACGATTTATACTGATTCCTCTAAATTCATTCCATTCAGTCATTATCGCGACACCATCTGCATTCTGACAAGCTTCTTCCCAAGAATTAAAATAGCTTATATTAGGGAATACTTCTCTCATTGCATCATTAGCTGCAGGGTCGAAAGCTCTAACATCACCGCCTCCATCTTGTAGAGCCTTAATCATATCAATAGATGCTGATTCCCTTATATCATCAGTATTAGGTTTAAATGCTAATCCTAATACTGTAATTATTTTATTATTAAAATTTCCTGCCATTAGCTTCTTCATTTTATCAACCATTCTAATCTTCTGTTTTTTATTAGTCTTTATAGCTGCTTCAACTGTTAACATACGTAATCCATTTTCCTTTGATATATCAACAAATGCTTCTGTATCTTTTGGAAAACATGAGCCACCGTATCCTGGACCTGGATGTAAAAATTTAGGACTGATGCGACCATCTTGCCCCATTATTTTTGATACCATATGCACATCAGCACCCAGAGCCTCACATAGGTTTGCAACTTCATTAATATAACTGATTTTTAAAGCCAAAAATGCATTAGAAGAATATTTAATCATTTCTGCAGTAACTACACTTGTATGAACAATAGAACGTTTATTTATATATAAAGGACCGTATACTTCTTTCATAATATCAAATGCAGTTTGACTGGATGCACCAATTACAACTCTATCAGGCCATAAAAAATCTTTAACTGCAGATCCTTCTCTTAAGAACTCGGGGTTAGAAATATAATCAAAGGGAGTATTTTGTTTATTAGAAGATCGGATTATACCTTCAATCCAGGAACCAGTTCCAACAGGAACTGTACTTTTTGTACAAATCACCGTATATGTTCTCAAATATTTTCCAATGGTCATTGCCACAGACTCCACATACTTTAAATTTGATTTTCCATCTTCACCCATTGGTGTTCCAACAGCTATAAAAATTACGTCAGCATCTTGAATGGCCTTTTTCATATCAGTAGTAAAATTAAGTCTTCCAGCTTCCATATTCTTTTTTACTAATTCATGAAGACCTGGTTCATATATAGGTAACTTCCCATTATTTAAATCATGAATCTTATCCTTAGCAATATCTACGCAAGTTACTTTATGTCCAAAATCAGAAATCCCAGTACCACTTACCAATCCTACATAACCTGTTCCAATAAAAGTAATTTTTTTCATAATTTATAAAATCCCATATCTTTTCCTCAGAATCCAATCTATTGTAATCACTAAGATTAAGAAAATTATTAACCATTTATTTTCTTTTAATACAATATTATAATTTACCATAGTTTTTTCTATTTCTGGATTTATGTTATTAACTAAGGATAATCTCTCATCCCAATAACGAAAAGAACCATTTGTAAGGTCTGCTAATTTTTGCAGACGGAATTTATTTAAAAAAATATTATTTAATTCAATTTGACTTTCTTGAACTCTTACTTCACCACGACTTACAATTATAGAATTTTTTTTGTTAAATAATTCAATTTCATAATTTAAAATACCTGATTTTGATGCCCAAAAATTTCCAGTATAAATTCCTTTTTCATTATCAAAATATAATTGCTTAGAATTAATTAATGAATCATTTTTATATATATGTATATATCCTTCTTTGCTAATCTCTGAATGATTAATAGGCTTACCAATAACTGTTATTCTCTCACCTTGCTGATATGAGTTCTTTCCAACTCTAAAATAAAAGTTTTTCTCTTCACCAGTTCTAATTAACCATGAAAAGACAGGCCTAAATAATGTATTTAAAATACTTGAGGAATCTCCATTTTGGTTCTTATAATAAAGTTTATTTAAATCAGGTGATGTCCATACTCCAAATCTTAATGGAGATTTTTCTGATATTAATAATAAAGGGACATCCATTTCAGATATAGAAAAATTTGCTAATACTTGAGAGTTAACTGGATCAATATCTAAATTAGTATAAATAGGAGGCTGATTATTTGAAATATTATTTATAATCTTAGTATCAATAAATGGAAAAAATGACTCCCAATCTTTTGTAAGACTCCATTTATATTCATCTCCTATATTAATAATTGATTCTTTATAATTTAGGTCCATTAATTTTAAATAAGATTCAAATACTTCTTTTTCAATATCATAACCAGGAAATAAAACTAAACTAGTTTTTTGTGATAATATTTTTTTTGCAAAAATTCTTAAATATGACTGCCATTCTTCTGCATTATTCATAATTGGATGATTATCAAATATGATTAAATCATATTTCGTATCCCAAAAATTTTTCAATGAATTTGAATATCCATTGCTCCGATAAACAAAATGATCAAATTCTACTTTCGCATTATCATTTATAATATTTTTTAAGAATTGTGTATTAAAATTGGGGACTCCAGTAATAATAGCTATCCGATAAATATCTTTTAATACCTGAATTGAAAAATTTTGTCTATTATTAAGTATATTGACTTCATCTGCAATAGCGTTTACTTTCAATCGATATTCCATTTTTCCAGTTTGGTCTGGTGTAACCATAAAACGTACTTTATCAAGACTTCCATTCGCAGAAGCAGAGATCACTTTAGATCCCAATAGTTTTTCATCAGATGATAAAGTAATATTAAGTTTTTGATCAATATCACCATTGCATGTAATTGATACAATAATTTCAGCATTATCACCTTTTATAATTACTGGAGGAGCGTCTATTGATTGTATTGCGACATCAACAAAAGGTACAATATTACCAACACCAATAATGTGTATAGGCTTATACTGATCTAAATTTTCTAATGGAATTTCTCTTCCTAAATTAGCCTGTCCATCTGTAATTATAATTGAACCTGCTGATTTTGTATCACCTTTATATTTAATATGATCCATTACAATACCTAAATTAGTTGAACCATCCAGAAATTTTTTTTCACCATATATCCAATTCGTATCTAAATCAGTACCAAATCTAAATATTGTACTATTAATCTTTTTTTCATTAATCTTATTGATAATTTGATCTATACCTGATATCAAAGATCCTAATGAAGGCTTTGAATGATATGCCATACTTAAAGATTTATCGATATAAAGATTCCAAGATAAATCTTGTTTTTTAGAAATATGGAATATGAATCGTGGATCTAATATTAAAAAAATCAAGATAGAGAAAGATAGAAGACGAAATAATATGATTTTTTTTATTTCAATATAATGAAAAATATTTCGATATAAATGAAATAGTAAAATTCCAAATAAAAGTATTAAAATCCAAAATAGATGACCTGAGTTAAGATATGTAAATTGCAATTTTATAATAACTTTAAATTTGGTTTAGCACTAAAAGATAGTTCGGAATATTTATTTGATTTCAGTTTTAATTCCCCCAAATAACTAATCATAGCTCCATTGTCAGTGCAAAATTTTGGTTCTGGGAAAATAAGCTTTTTCCCTTTGAGAATTGTTTTTAATCTATTCCTTAAACATTGATTTGCAGCTACCCCTCCTGCAATAACACAAGTAGTAGCTTTTGTATAATCAAGTGCTCTACGTACCTTTTCTACTAATACATCTATAATAGCTTGCTGATAACTAGCGATAATATCTATTTTATCTTCTTTTGATGGTTCTTCGATACTATCCATAAAATAAAGTAAAGAAGTTTTTAAACCACTAAAACTAAACTCTAAATTATCTTTACCCAAGACGCTCCTTGGAAATTTAATTTTTAAAGGGTTGCCTCCCTTTGCTGCCTTTTCAATAGCAGGACCTCCAGGATATCCTAGTCCTAATATTCTTGCGCCTTTATCAAAAGCTTCACCTGCAGCATCATCTCGTGTTTCACCTAAAAGTGTATATTTTTCAATCCCTTCAACAAACCATAATTGTGTATGCCCACCTGATACCAATAAACAAACAAAAGGGTACTGCAGTGATGGCTCTGCAATAAAATTCGCAAATATATGACCTTCTAAATGATTAACAGGGACTACAGGTATTCCTAAACCATATCCTAATCCTTTAGCAAAACAAATTCCAGTTAAGAGTGTCCCGTTTAATCCTGGACCTTGTGTTACAGATATTGCATCTAAATCAGACAAAGATATTTGTGCTTGCTCAATACTCTTATTAATAACTTGATTTAATAAGAGTTCATGTTCTCTAGATGCTAATTCAGGAACCACACCTCCATAAATAGAATGAATAATTTGTTGACTAATTACATTTGAAATTATTTCACCATTTTTACATATAGCAGCAGCTGTTTCATCACAAGAAGTTTCAATGCCCAAAATTATCATTTTATTTCTCTTGCCACTGCAATTTCAAGATTTTTTGGAGAGATGTCTTTCCAATTTAATATATCTACGGGAATTTTTACTTCTGGCTCATAAAACTGTACTTGATTATTCCAATCATTAAAACTAACAAATACTAAAATCTCCTCTGGGGAAAGCGATCCAATCCTCTCTACTCCACCGATTACAGTTAAAGAGACTGTTTGTGGCGAAGGAAAAACTCTGATTTTTTCTGGAATATCGTTAATAATTACTGGGACATCAGCTATAATTCTTTCACTAATTTGTTGAATATCCAGTCTAACATCTATACTACTAGGAAAATATTCTATTAATCTCTCATTAATAATTATATCAGTTTTTGAAAAATAGGGTGTTGTAATTCCACTTATTGTATCATAAATAGTCTCGACATGATTAATTAAAGCAATTTCTTCTTTTGGACCAGCGATCTCAATTATTTTAGGTTCCAAAAAAATTTCTCCCACCAGGATATAACCAGGTTTAGGGTCAACATATATATTTGAAATTAATGGAACTTTTTTGACTTGATTCTCATCTAAACTAATTTTTATTCTATTTGGATAAAGGACTTCAACAAAAGATAAATTATAATTAAGAGGTAAAACTACTTTTCTTGGATATTTTTCAAAATACTCATTTAGATCAAACTCATATTCTTTAGAAATTCCCTCAAGATCTAAAACCAATTTGAAACCTGCAAAGTTTTTCAACAAAAGAGTTTTAAAAAGATCTCTACCTGTACCACGTATTTTTATCGTAGCATATGATGGTACTTCTTCTTTATGCGCCATTTGAGAATTTAAATTTCTAGCTTCTATAGGCAAGTCTAATACCATATTGTAATCTTTTCCAGATACAACAAAAACCCATAGAAGAATAGCCAAAACCAAAGAACCAAAGGGTATGGCTATTTTATAACTTAATAAATAAAATATTTTTTTTTCTTTCAAGAAGTATTCTTACTCCTGATGATTTGTTTTAATTCTCCTCTTCATTATTAGACTCTGTATCTTCCGATGATTTT
Organism: Fidelibacterota bacterium; assembly: GCA_002708715.1. GTDB lineage: Bacteria > Fidelibacterota > Marinisomatia > Marinisomatales > UBA1611. The sequence continues at coordinate 18,259 of PAPB01000043.1, forward strand.
TCAGATACTTCTTCTTCAACCTGGCTAGCTAAATTTATTAGTTCCTGAGGCAGCTCTAATTTTTCACCAGAACCAGTGTTTTGATTTTTCAAATATTGCTTAACCTCATCATTAGCAGAAGTTCTTTTTATTGTACCTGCAAGTTCCTCTTTAAATAATATCACTTTTTTATCTTCTGGAGAGACCTTCATTACTATGCCCGATAGATTAGCACCAATTTCGTACTGTCCAGCTAAATTCCTTCTATCTTTTTTGGACATTTTCCCAAATGGGATTATACCTTCTACATCATTTTCAAGCAATGTTATAATACCTTTATCAAGTATCCTTATAATTTCACCACTAACTTCTTTCCCAGATTCAAAATAATCAACAAGCTCTGGCCAAGGGTCATCAGTAACCTGACGATACCCTAAAGAAATTCTTCTGTTTTCTCTAGAAACTTCTAATATACGAACTTCTAATTTTTGACCTTTTTCGACTATTTCTTTGGGGTGCCTAATAATTTTAGTCCATGACATATCTGAAACATGAATAAGACCGTCTATATCATCCTCTAGCTCTGCAAATGCACCAAATTGAGTTAGATTTTTTATTTTTACTTCATGCACTGTTCCGACCATGTACTTTTCTTCAATTTTATCCCAGGGATCGGGTATAAGCTGCTTCACTCCTAAACTAATTTTTCTTTCATCAGAATCAATCGAAAGTACCTTCGCATCTACCTCATCTCCCATTGAATAAACCTCAGAAGGATTTTTTATATGCTTAGTCCAAGAGATTTCTGAATGATGAATTAATCCTTCTATACCTGGTTCCAGTTCAATAAAACAACCATAATTTGTCAAACTAACTACTCTACCTTTAACAATATTTCCTATTGGGAATTTAGTTTCCACATCTTCCCATGGGTGAGGTGTTAATTGTTTTAGACCTAAGGAAACTCGCTTTCTTTCTTGATCATATTCAATTATTTTTACTGTAATTTTATCATTTAAATTAATAATCTCAGATGGATGATTAACTCTTCCCCATGAAAGATCTGTTATATGTAGCAAACCATCGATACCACCTAAATCAACAAATACACCAAAATCAGTTATATTTTTTACTCGACCTTCCATAATTGATCCAATCTCAAGCTCCTTAAATAGCGCTTCTCTTTGCTCTTTAAGACTATCTTCAAGGATAATTTTATGCGAAACAACAATATTTTTCCTTGCTTCATTGAATTTTACAATTCGAAGCTCAATTTCTTTTTCTAGATATAAATCGAAATCTTGAATTGGACGAACATCTACCTGAGAACCTGGTAAAAATGCTTGAACAACGCCTAGGTCAACAATTAGTCCTCCTTTAATTCTTCGAATAATTTTACCTTTAATAATTTTTTCACTATCAAAAGCTTCTTTCAATGCACGCCAGCGCTTCATAAAATCAGCTTTTTCTTTAGAAAGTATTGTATTACCACCAGCATCTTCTATAAACTCAAGATATACTTCAACTTGGTCTCCAATTTTTGGTAAATCATTTTTATCAAACTCAGAACGATCTATAATACCTTCAGATTTAAAACCAATATCTATTAAAACATCTCTATCATTCATGCCAACAACTCGACCTTGGATAAGAGTATGCTCTGAAATATCACCAAAAGTACTCGCATATAATTCATCAAGCTCCTGATCTTTATTTTCATTAGATTTTTCTATATCAAGCTCATCTTTATTAATTACTTTTATATCATCAAATAGATTAGGATTTAAATAATTTATTGGGGTGTCATCTATATCTATTGAAGTAGTAGGCGATAATTCCCCGCTGACTTCTACAACATCACTTTTAGATGTGCCTAAAGTCTGTTCAACTACATTTTCTTCTTTTACATTCTCAAACATACTTTGATGTTCCTTATTTATTTATTTTTTTTTATTATGTTAATGATTTTTTTTATTTGCTCATTAACGGTTAAACTAGATGTATCAATTTCTATTGCATCTATAGCCTTTCTTAAGGGAGAATTTTCCCTTGTAGAATCTTTTAAATCTCTTTTTTCTATTAAATTTTTAATTTCATCAATTGTAAAATCTTCTCCAATTTTTGTTAATTCATTCATTCTTCTTTCAGCTCTAATATCAAGATCTGCAGTTAAAAAAAACTTATATTCTGCATTTGGGAAAACCACAGTCCCTATATCTCGGCCCTCAATAACATAATCCATATCTTCGCTCATTTCTCTTTGGATTCTAACTAAAGCTGATCGCACTTCTACAATCGAACTAACTAAACTAACTCTTGACGTAATATCTTTCTTTCGAATTTCTAAAGAAATATTTTCTCCATTAAGAAATATTTCATTTAATTTATTAAAAGAAATATTAATTTTACTAAGAAAATCAATTAAATGTGCTGTGTTCCTAAGATTAATATTTTGTTGTATTAGCCCCCAAGTAACAGCACGGTACATGGCACCAGTATCCAAATGCGTTATACTTAAACGTTCCGCAAGGATCTTCGCAGTGGTACTTTTACCAGAACCAGATGGACCATCAATAGCTATTATCATAAAATCCAACTCTCAATAAGCCGGCAATATTAACTTTTGTTATCATAAATTCATAATGAAGAAAAAAAAAATTATAAATTAATTTTATTTGGTCTTAATAGATCAACTTCATTCTTTTTTAAAATCCTATGACTTCCTTCTGGAAGAGAACCCAATTTTATTTTTGAAAATCCTATACGTTTTAAAGTAATTAAATTAATTTTTAATCGATAGAAAATTCTTCTTATCTCTCTTTTTTTTCCCTGTCGTAAACGTAATATAACCTTCGACCGATTTTTTTCTGTCAATTGTTTCATCACCTCAGCTTTACCAAACTCCTTATCGCCTATGTATATACCTTTTTTTATTTTTTTAATTTGTGAATGCTGAAGCCTACCATGAATAACTGCTTCGTAATCTTTTGGAATCTGATTTCTTGGATGTGTTAAATATTCTTGAAGATCACCATCATTTGTAAACAATAATAAACCTGTAGTATCTTGATCTAATCTACCTATTGGCGTAAGACGATTTTTTTTTGGTATGAAATCCATAACTGTTTTTCTTTGATGAGTATCAAAAACAGTCGAAATAACCTTTTTAGGTTTGTTAAGCATAAGAACAATTATTTCATTTTCTAAAAATATCCTTTTACCATCAAAACGAACTATATCCTGATCCTTAACATCATATGCTGGATTAAGACAAATTTTTCCATTTACTTGAGTTGTTGCCATTTGAATTAATTCATCTGATTTTCTTCGAGAAGCAACACCTGACTTAGACAAATATTTATTTAATCTCATTTAAATCTTAAGATAGCTTAGTTCCTGAAATATTTTCATTATTGTCATCTGAAATTTCGGTTTTGAATACAGATATTTGCTCACCTAAGGTTGGATCTGAATCTATTAATTCAGAAATCTCTTTTAATTTTGGCATATCAGATAATCTATTTAAACCAAAATATTCTAAAAATCTATCTGTAGTCTTATACAAAAGAGGTCTACCTGGACCAATATCTCTACCTTTAATCTTAATTAATTCATGACCAAGCAAAGTTTTCAAAACGCCACTAGAATCTACACCCCTTATAGCTTCTACTTCAAAACGACTAATAGGCTGTTTATAAGCGATAATCGCTAAACTATCCATAGCTGCAGTGGAAAGACTTAGACGTCCAGTCTTTTTTAATAATTTCGTAATATAGGTTTCAAACCTTTTTCTTGTAACAATTTGAAAACCACCAGCGATTTTTTTAATCTTAAAAGAATGGTTCTCTTTTATATATTGATTATTAAGTGTGGTAATAATATCATTTAAATTCGGAGTATCTGGATCAAAGACATTATTTACTTTTTTTTGAGTTAATGGCTCTGGGACTGCAAAAAGAAGAGCTTCGATAATATCCTTAATTTCAGAATCTTTCATTATGTTTGGGATTGTAAATTAATTAGTTCAATATCTGAAAAAATATTTTCTTGGTAAAAAGCACAAATACCTTCTTTTACCAAATCCAAAATCGCTAAAAATGTGACAATAACTTCCATCTTAGAATCAAGTTTATTTAATAAATTTGTAAAATAAAGTTTTCCATCACCATCAAAATAACTCATTATCAATTCTTTTTGTTTTTCTAATTTTATTGGTTCACGATTTAATTCATAAGGCGAGATCATTGGTTTATTATCCAAAGCATTTTTAAACACTCTTCCAAGATCATATAAAGATATATCTTTAAAAAATAAGTTAAGATCTTCTTCCTCATTTGGAAAATTTTCAATAATTGATCTTGAAAAATATTGACTTTTCTCCTGAGCCATTATTTTTAAAGTATCTGCAGCATCTCGATATCGTTTATAATCTATAAGCTGTTGCATTAATTCAGTTCTCGGATCAATAATATCTCCATCATCATCTAATTCTACACGGGGAATCATCATTTTTGCTTTTATCCTCATAAGAGTAGAAGCCATCACAATAAATTCTCCTGCAACCAACATATTTAAGCGTTTCCATTCATTAATAGTTTTAATAAAATCTTCAGTAATTTTGGAGATTGGTATATCGTAGATATCTAATTCATCTCTGCGTATAAAGTAAAGTAGTAAATCAAGCGGACCTTCAAAATTATCTAATTGTATCGCATAACTCATAATCTATAATTAAGTCCACTAGCAATTCGTACTCTTTCTAAAATTTCTGATGCAACTAACTTCGCTTTTTTAGCACCAATTGATAAAATATCAAAAACATCATCTGGTTTGGAAAATAACATCTTCCTTTTATCTCTAAATATTGAAAAATAATCCATTACTTTATCAAAAAGCTCTATTTTCACATCACCATAACGTAAGCCTTTTCCATCATATTTTTCAGATAGACTTTCTCTTTCTTTTAAACTTGCGAATAAACAATATAATTTAAAAAGAGGTGTGTCTTTTGCTTTTGGCTCATTAATATCAGCTGTATCTGTGATTATACTCATAATTTTTTTTCGTATTATTTTTTCACTCCCAAATATTGGAATAGTATTATTATATGATTTACTCATTTTTTGGCCATCAATACCTGGAACCAACTGAGTTTTTTTTTCAATATCTGGATTAGGAATAATAAATGTATCACCGAATTTATTGTTAAACTTTATTGCAATATCCCTAGCAATTTCAATATGTTGTTTTTGATCTTTTCCAACTGGCACTAACTCGCTATCAAATAACAAAATATCGGCTGCCATCAAGATAGGATAAGAAAAAAGTCCCATATTTGGTTTTATACCTTTAGTAATCTTATCTTTGTATGTTGTCGATCTATCCATAAGCCCAACACCAGTTTGCGAAGAAAGAATCCATGCTAATTCAGTTACCTCAGGAACGTCTGATTGTATCCAAAAAGTAGTCTTATCAGGATCTAATCCAAGTGCAAGAAAATCACAAGCGGCATTAAAAGTATTTGATGATAAAACCTGGGCACTAGGAGATGAAGTCAGAGCATGATAGTCTGCAATAAAACAAAATAATTCATTTTTTGTCTGATAATTAATCATTCTCTCCATCATCCCAAAATAATTACCAATGTGTAAATTACCTGATGGTTGAATACCACTAAGTACTCGCAATTTATTTTTTTTATCCATCAATAATTTAATTTATTTTAAATGGTTCCATAAAAAGATAGGGTCTCCATTCTTGTTGTTGATTATTAACATATTTATAAAAATAATGTAGTCTATTTGGACGTTTTGGTTTTCTCTTTAAATGCATACCTGCTTCTTCAGGAGTACGATATCCTTTTTTTTGGTTACATGGTTTACAAGCAGCAACAAGATTATCCCAAGAATCTTGCCCACCACGGCCCTTGGGCAAGACATGATCAATAGTTAAAGGCAATGCTATTGACCCACAATATTGGCAAACTCCCCCATCTCTGCTAATTATATTTTTTCTATTTAAATCCACAGATAAATTATCGTATCTAATAAAATCTCGTACTTTAATAACACTTGGCAAATTTATCTTTATTGATGGACTACTAACTTTTTCTTTGTAGTTTGCTAAAATATCCACCTTGTTCAAAATTTGCATACATATCGCACGCTTTGCTGTACATATCATCATTGGTGAATAATTAGCATTTAAGACTAAAACAGCCCTATTAAGTAAATGGCCATTAACTGCATTAGGCATAGGTATTTTCATAGGTTGAATTTGCGACTAACAGAAGCACTACACAGATAAATATCTAAAAGATTTTTATTGAAATATGGACTTTTTTCATCTAGAGACTGTTGTTTAACATATCCCTGTGAATGAATAATACCATGACCACCTATCGAAAAACCAACATGAGCTATTTTCCCACCTTTTCCAAAAAAATGTAAATCACCAACCTTCGATTCAGAAAGTTGAATTTTATAAAGTTCAAAAAACTTCCACTGTTCATTTGAATCTCTAGGAACTTTTAAACCATGTACCTTTAGAACAGATTGAACTAAGCCTGAGCAATCAAAACCTAGTGAAGTTTTTCCTCCCCATCTATACGGTATCCCAAGTAAATTTTTTAATAATTTTAAAATATGCTTGTATTTAAAGTTTTTACCATTCTTAATAGATCCAGAAAAATCATGATTAATTTTCGCGCCAAATGGATACTTGGGACTAAAAAATCCAAACTCATTAGGAAATGCTATAATATATTGAAATTCATTTTTTTCCTGAGATTGAAAGCCATAGAATTTATTAATCCAACCCTTATAATTATCCTCACATTTTATATAAAGCCAATTTTTTTCCACATCTAAGATTTCACAAGATTCTCCTCTAACAGCCTCAGAAAGACATCTAGAATTAAAATTCGCATCAGAATATATAGGCGCTGTTCCAGAAGATATTACAAACCATTTATTTTTAACCAATGTCATGAATGTAAATTAATTTTAATATTTTAAAAAAAGATGGTTTTATTGTTGAATATTTTTTTTTTGATCCATAACTTAACTTTGTTGTAATGCTCTAACAGGGAAAGTTGTGAAAGTCAACTACAGTCCCCGCTACTGTAAATACAGAAAAATGGATTCAATAACCATTATTTGCTTAGTCATATGAGAAGGTAATCCTAATGAAACTGTATAAGTCAGGAGACCTGAATAGCTTACAAAATACTTACTCAATCATTAATACTTTCGGGTGAAAAGTAATGATAGACATAATATAGTCTTTCATCTATTCACTCCTAAATAAATTAGGAGACACAATGAAATATTTAATCCCTATTTTTCTCTTTTTAATTACTAGTTGTGAGGATAACCAAGCCAACTTATTATCAGAAGATAGCAGCACCGAAGGCATTCTATTTGTCGCATGTGAAGGAAACTTTGGTAATGGTAATGGATCAATTGAAGTATTTAGAGATAATAAAAAAATTCAAACAGTCGAAAATATTGGTGACGTTGTTCAATCAATATTAATACATGATAATAATTTATTTGTAGCAATCAATAATAGTCACAAAATAAAAAAATTTACCATAACTACTTCAGGACTATCCCTCCCTGGAATCGAAGTCGACACTTATAATTCAGGACCTCGGGAAATGTGTATTACAGATAATAAATTATATTTCACGAATTGGAACACTAAAGATATAAAGGTTCTAGATTTATATAATTATGCCATTGAAACATTTGTAACTCTACAAAATGTGCCTGAAGATATTTTAACAGATGGTAATTATTTATGGGTGACTACACCCAACCTAGAACTGTATGATAATAACCAAGGTTCAACCGTTTTAAAATTCAATGTTGCTGATGGTTCATTAGAAGAAACTTTTCAAGTGGGGCTAGGTCCAGAAAAATTATATTTAGATGCAAACTTACTTTATGTTTCCAGAACAATGTATGATGAAAATTGGATATCTAGTTATGGCTCAAGCACTATTGATATAAACACAGGAGAAGTTACAATTGTTAACTATGGAGCTGGTGCTGCATGCAGATCAGATATTTTTAAACTCAATAATAATATCTATAGAGCGACAACAAATGGTGCGGTCCCCTTAGACGCTCAACTTAATTTAAACATGGCTGCGAAAATAGGAGCCTACAATAGCATATACTCTGGAGGGTCACTTGATAATCAATTAATTTTAGGGTCAACCGATTATACCATACCTGACACGGTTTTCTTTTATGATAATTCAGGTAAACTACAGCAAACTTTAGAGGTTAATGTTTTGCCAGGGGATTTTGCTATTTATAATTATTAGTCTTGAAAACTCCAACTTAGTAAAAGATTAATTTGTCGACCCATTTCTGGCATTTCAGGGTGAAAAGTCAAATGATTATCTCTGTCAGATCCTAATGATGATAATATTATTTCAGTAATATTGATCCATTTAAACCCTATTGTAAAAGAAGATACTTTCGCATTTATGCTACCATTTATTAAAGTAATTGGCATAGGATTATCCAATTCTGTAAAGTCATTCGATTGATATATTATTGGGACCATCTCAATAGGATTAATTAATGAATGATTAACCCTGTCAAATAGATGATTAAATTGAGTACGTAATTCAATTTTCATATACTTATCAAATAGTGAAAAATACGAATTAAACTCTACACTAATTTTTTTTCCGATCCCGCCTGAATAATAATTATTTGTCTGATTAATATTATATTTTAATAATAAGTGAAAATTTGAAATCAAAATTCTTTCATAACTTAATTCCATATTTAAATATTGATTTTTCATTAATAATGAGTCTTGAATATGACTCCCCAAGAAATTTTGTTTATCTTTAGTAAAAGACACTTCAACAGAAATATCATTTTTTATTCCATCCCATTTCAGTAAAGCATTATTCCTAGATTTTTGAAAAAATTCAGGTGTCACTTTTGAACTATCTTTAAAAAAGTAATACGGATGTGTGGGTGTATATTGAGATAAATTAGATAATTGCAATTTTATTGAGTTTAACTTTTTAGTAAATGAGATATTATAATTGAAAAAATAATCTTTTTTATTTTTTATAATGGATAAAAATATATAAAATGGTGATCGATCTATTTTAGAAATAATTTCATGCCAAACAGAATTAAATTTTGTATCAAAAATTATATTTCTATTATTAGTATTTATACCAAAGGAAACTAAGTTCCCATCATTTAAATAAGTTCCTGCTATTTTATACTGAGATCTATTTAAAAAACGAGATCCTTCATATATTGACAAGGTATGTATCGCCTTATATCGTTGCAGAAATTGATCCAAACTAAATTCATAAAATATTTGACCTATTTTTTTTTTCCAAAAATAGTTTAATGATGTAATCTTATTATCATATAATCCATTTGTAATTTTCTGTTTATCTGGAAAACCAGAATATGTATTAAAATGGCCAATTGATAAACCTGAATGATCTAAAGAATCATTTGTCTCGTAAGATATAATATAAGACTGCTGTAAAGGTTGATAAGTACTATAATAATATTGATTATGATTACCAAGAAAACTTCTTTTAAATGCTTCTATTTTAAAATTTTTATTTTTACTAAAATTTTCTAATCCAAAAGAGAATCGATCAAGTCCATAATCTCCTTGATCATAATTTAGATATGAAAGAATATTTAAAGAATCTATTGTTTGATTATCTTGCGGATCAGCCAAAAAACCTTGCATAATATTATCCCCATACATTTGAGGGAAAATGGCCCAAGCACCATCAAATAATAAGTTTTTAGATCTCCAATCTTTACCCCAAAAAATTAATCCTTTATCTTTTACATAACCAAATTGACCACTCCAATCATATAATATTATTTGGTGAGAACCAAAACAAAGTGCAGAACAAAAGATAAAATTAAAAATAGGATAAATAAAGTTTTTCAAAACTAATCTATTATTTTATCAATAGATTCTAACTATTTCTTAAAAATTGGCAAACCAAAATAATTACGCTTACTAGTAAAATCATTTAATTCAGAATCATCATTTATTGTTTGTTCCATTAATGTCATATTAGTATCAAATCTATGTATTAAATGAACTAATAATGCCTCTGGAAAAGAAGGTCTATAGGAATTTACAGACTGATAATTATTTTCGTGAGATAGAATAATATGTTCTAATTTTATTTTTAATTCTAGAGGAAATTTCTTTATTTTTTTTACAGCATTATTCATCATATCCTTAGCAATAACAGATTGACCAATCAAATTACCTTCTTTTGAATAATCATTTACATAGCCAGACTTAATTCCATTCAATACTCCGATTTTAATTAATAAAACACCAGCCATCACTAATTCTTTATCTACTCTATAATGAGGTGTTATCTTTTTAACCAACTGAGTCATAGTTAACACATGCTCAAGAAACCCAGACCTGAAATTATAACTAGATTTAACTGAAGCTGGATGGATTAGTATTTTTTTCTTATCTGCTTTATAAATTAACAGAATTAATCTTTGAAGTTCTTTATTTTTGATTTCATTAATAGTTAATAAAATATTCTTCCACATTTTAAGTGGATCTTTTTTTGAAGTAGGAACTATGTTTGCTGGATCAAAACCATATCGCCCATAATGCTGAACAGTTGCCTTATTAATCTTTTTCACAACCAATTGTAAATGATCAAGGTACGCTTCAACATAACCTGAAATGACAACAGCATTTCCATTTTCAAATTTTATATTTAATTCATGTACATTTTCCCATATTTTAGCAGTAATATGTCCAGTTATATCTCTTAATTCTAGATCAATAAATAAATCTCCTGCCTTTGTATATCTCAAATGTTTCTCTACACAAAGATAAAATCCTTGGATTTGAGTACCTTCTTTGAACTTGCATATAGAAGTAAGATTTTTCATAATATTATTCACAATTAACTAAATTTTATTATTAATTAACAATATTTTGTAAAATGAGCGAACAAGAATATACTTTAGAAGAAATTTCATATTCAAAGAAAGAAGATTGTAGAATAATGGAAGCAGTTCTCAATTCTTGGTTTAAGGATCCAAAATCCCTAAACCTTGTCTCCCCCAACCTTCCATATCCATTTAAGTTTAAACAATGGATTTCAAAATATTACACCAATAATAAAAAAACAATAACAACAAAAATATTAAAACAAAATAATTGGATAGTTGGACATCTCAGTATTCGTATAGAAAAAAATAATCTATATATTTATCATCTTTTTATAGATCCAAAACATAGAAAAAAAGGTTTAGCAAAGAAAATTTTAGTTGAAGTAAATCAAATAGGTTTAATGCTTAAAAAATCAACAATATCATTAAATGTTGTTAAAACAAATTTTATTGCAGTAAAAATATATTTGAATATGGGTTATGAAAAAGTTGTTCCTACAAAAAAAAAGAACATAAAAATGATAAAGTATTTATGAAAAAGTAAAGCTTCTAAATTTATTTTATAGGTTTTACAAATAACTGATGTGAATGCCTTATAACTTTATAACCATGTTTCTTAGCAATCTTATCTTGGATCCTTTCTAATTCTTCATCAAAAAATTCAATAATATCACCAGTCTCTAAACAAATCATATGGTCATGATGATCATTCTCCTTTCTAGATTCATACCTAATCCGTCCATCACCAACATCTAACTTCCGTATCAATCTATTTTTATCTAGCATATCCAGAGTACGATAGACGGTTGCTCTAGATACATTTAAATTTTTTGCTCTAATATTTGTATAAATGCTTTCCGCATCATGATGTCCCGAACTGCTTTCAATTTGTTGGAGTATAGCTAACCTTTGCTTGGTATATCGCATACCCTCTTTCATCAAAATTTCTTTTAGGGATTTTTTTATTTCTTTTTTCAATTATTTAACAATGTTGATAGATTTCTAATTAATTTACTTTAGTTAGGTTAGCATATTTTACTATTAATTTTTTCTTTGTCCCATCTTTAAATACTACACCAACTCTTTGATTCTCTCCACTTCCACTTAAAACCATTATTTTCCCAATACCAAAAATAGCATGCTCTACAATATCACCGACTTTAAAATCATCAAATGTTGTTACAGTCCTCCTTACTTTAAGTTTAGTCTTTCTCTGTAATGTGCCACCAACAACTCGTCGAGTTAAAGCAGATTGGAAATCAACTCTTTCTAAATATTCGATCGGAATTTCTGAAATAAAGCGACTTGGTAAACCTAATATGTTTTCGCCACCCATTCTCCTTCTATTCGTAGCATAAAGTAGAAAAACTTTAGACTTTGCTCTTGTTAAAGCCACGTAGAAAAGACGTCGTTCTTCTTCTAATTCATCTTTTTTATCAATTGTGGCAAATAGAGGGAATAAACCGTCATCTAATCCACAAACAAATACCACTGGGAACTCAAGACCTTTTGAAGCATGAACAGTCATCAAAGTAACTCTATTTTCTGAATCATTCCATTGATCGATATCTGTTAACAAAGAGACTTCTTCTATAAAATCACTCAAATCACTTTTAGGATTTTTAGTACAAAAATCATCAATACTATTTAATAATTCTATTACATTATTAAAACGTTCTTTATTTGTTGGATCTTCTGAATCTTTAAAATAACGAAGTACGCCAGCTTCTTCAATTAAACTATGTGCAAGCTCACTGGCACTTAATTTTTTTCGCAAACCATTATATTTTTTTATTAAATCGTAAAAATTCAATAAAGCATCTGACTGCTTCCCTCTAATAGATAACTGTTTTGATTTTTTTAAAACTTCAAATAAGGTGATCTTATCATTTTCCACCTTATCCATACATTTATCCATTGTCTTCATACCTATACCCCTAGGAGGGAAGTTAACAATCCTTCTAAGTGATACAGTATCTTTAAGGTTATTAACTAGTTTAAGATATGCAAGAGAATCTTTGACTTCTTTTCTTTCATAAAAACGAATACTACCGATCAGATTATAAGGTATACCCATTCTCCTTAAGCTATCTTCAAGAGCTCGAGATTGTGCATTTGTTCTATAAAGAATTGAAAAATGACTAAAATTATGTTTATTAATTTTTATTTCTTTTTCTAATGCTGAAATAATAGCATCTGCTTCTTCTAATTCATCTCTTGTTTCTATTAATACTAGTGGATCTCCATCGCCATTCTCTGCAATTAAATTTTTATGAGCTCTTTTCTCATTTTTAGAAACAACAGCTGAAGCTGCGTCTAGAATTTGTTGAGTAGATCGATAATTTTTTTCTAATTTAAAAATTGTACATTTTGGAAAAAATTTTTCAAAACTAAGGATGTTCGCTATATCTGCACCCCTCCATCCATAAATTGATTGGTCATCATCACCGACAACACAGATATTTTTATGCTCTCCAGCTAATGTTTTTAGAAATAATAATTGCGGCTTATTTGTGTCTTGATATTCATCTACAAGTATATATTTCCATATTTGCTGATATTTTTTTAAAATCTCCGGAAATTCCTCAAAAATTTTAAGCGGTGATAATAATAAATCATCAAAATCAAGAGCATCATTTTCTTTTAAAACAACTTCATATTTTTTGAAGACGTCTGCCATGTTTTTTTCTAAAATTGTTTTAGCTTTTTGAAATTGATCTTTTGGTAAACGCATCTTGTTTTTTTGTAAACTAATGTGATTACGTGCTTGATTAGGAGTTATCAGGTCTTTAGTAATATTTAATTCTTTAAGGATGATTTTTAACAAATCTAATTGATCTTGCACATCATAAATAACAAAATGAGGATTAAAATTAATTTTGCTAGCTTCTCTTCTTAATAATCGAGCACAAATTGAATGAAAGGTACCAATATTAATTAATGATTCTTTATTGCCTAATAATGACGAAACTCTATTTTGCATCTCTTTAGCTGCTTTATTAGTGAAAGTAACAGATAAAATATTCTCAGGTTGGTAGCCCTCTTTTTTAATTAATTGATATATCTTATGTGTTAATACTCGAGTTTTACCACTTCCTGCTCCTGCAAAAACTAAAACTGGACCTTCATTGGTTTCAACTGCCGCACGTTGTATTTTATTGAGTTTACCAGAACTCATGTTTTTTTTCTTTCCCTTTTTAATTTTCGTCTTAATTTTTGAAATTTTCTTTTAGCTTTATCATGATCCTTTTTATTTGTACTAAATATATGATAACCATCACCACGTGCCACAAAATACAAAAAATCATTTTCTTCAGGAAATAAAGCAGCCAATAATGAATTTTTTCCAGGAGAATTAATAGGACCTGGAGGTAGACCTTTATTTAAATAAGTATTATAGGGCGATTTTATACGCAGATCTTTATTAAATAAACGTCTGGGCTTTTCATCAAGAATATATTGAATTGTTGGATCAGCCTGTAATTTCATATTAATATTTAGTCTATTATGATAAACAGCAGAGATTTTGGCTCTTTCTTCATTATATATTGCCTCACCTTCAATAATTGAAGCCAATGTAATAATTTCATGACTAGATAGATTCAATTGTTTTGCTCTTATATGATATGTTTTATTCCAAAATGATTTATGCTGAGCAATAAAACGTTTTAATACTTTCGTAGGGGATTCACCCTTAAAAAAGAAATATGTATCTGGGAAATAATAACCTTCAAGAGATTTAACATCCAAGTTATTTTGGCTTATAAAATTTGGATCATGAGTTAATTCAAGGACTCTAGCACTATCAATTTCCATGGTCTTTTTAAGATATCCAGCAATTTTTCTACTATCCCACCCTTCCAAAATTCTTACTCTTACAACTTCAGGAGTCTCATTAACCAACTGATCAATAATTTTATAATTAGAATTAGCATTTACTAATTTGAAAGTACCAACAGGAAATTCCTTTTCTTTTCCCATAATTCTTGCTGCCAATTCAAATACTTTTTTATCCCTAATTACATTTTTTTCATATAACAAATTTGAAATTTCATTTAAAGTAAACCCTGACTTAATAGAAACTTTAACCAATTTGTTCATATTCCTTTGAGGATAAAATAAAATAAAAGTAATAAATACTACGATAGAAACTACAAATAAAGCACTAAAGATAAAGACTACTAGATTATTATATTTTTTACCCATTTTTAGGGCGCAAAATATAATAATCAATTATAAATAATAAATTATGTTTTTTTTATTCAAAGTATATAAAAATGATTTTGGGTAAAAATTAATAAAGTGTAATATCAAAGGTAACATGAACAAACTATTTGAAAATAAAAATTCTAAAAATGATTCAGAAATTTTTGAATCATGGGATTTTGGTAAAACTAATTACCTCCTTTTTATTATAGGATTAATTTTTATTCTAAGCGGATATATTTTAATGGCAAATGGTGAAGTATATAGTACCCAAAGCTTAACCATTGCTCCAATAATTCTTTTTATAGGTTATTTTTTAATACCAGTTTCATTAATGGTGAAAAATAAAAACACTTAAATATTATTATGGGATCGTAGTTCAGTTGGTTAGAACGCCGGCCTGTCAAGCCGGAGGTCGCGAGTTCAAGTCTCGTCGGTCCCGCACAGAGAGTAAATACCAAGAACCTCTCAATAAAAGCCTCGCTTAAC
>PAPB01000044.1 GCA_002708715.1 Fidelibacterota bacterium
ATATCGTTAAATTAAAATAATCAATTAAATGAGAAATATTTGCCGGTGTGGCGGAATTGGTAGACGCGATGGATTCAAAATCCATTTCTCGCAAGGGAGTGGGGGTTCGAGCCCCTCCACCGGTACTTTTAAACAAAAATACCTCAATTTTCAGTTTTTATTTTTTCCTTGACTAATTACAAATAAACCAATACTTTAACGGTTGAAGGTGCTGGTTTGGTGCCTTTGGTATGTGGAAGGGGTAGACGCTAATCTTGTCCGAGGTCTTAATTAGCGCTACCCCAATTTTTTTTATTTTACCTGAGTTAAAATATTATATAAAGGCTTCAAACTAAATAATATTAAGATTTACAAAATTTAAATTTTGTGATATAAGATATTTTAGATTCTATTAATTGGAGATTTTAACGAGATTTTAACCTTTTATAAATCGGCTTTAAATCCAATAAATTAATCAATTTAAAGCATTATCACTGAGGGACGATATTATATCATCCCATGAAAAGCCTCTTCTTTTTAAATAATTTATAATTTGTATTTTTTTTTCTTTTGAATGCGATATTGTATATTTTTTTTTCTCTAATATTTTATTAATTAGAAATTGTGGAGTATAGGTGTTATAAAGTTCACTGAGGATAGGTTCGGATAGAGATTTAGGTATTTGATGGTTTAATAATTTATTGGATACAAGATACTCCCCCATCATTTTTTCTTTAATTAAATGTTTACAATACATTTTAGCAAATTTTAAATCACTAAGATATTTTCTTGTCTCTAATTCTTTTATTACCAATAAAATATTTTCATTATTAAATCCTTTAGATAAAAAATATTTATTTAACTCATATTTACTTCGCATCCTATAGGATAATAAAACAATTATTTTATTTTTAATGACTAATTGCTCATCAAAATCAATTGCTTTTTTAATAATATCATTTGTGATTTCACATTTTTCTTTAATATCATATTTAAGAAGAGTTTCATTTGAGACTTGAAAGGTTTCACCGTTATCCAAAAAAATTGTATAATATCTTTTATTTTTATAATCTTTTTTTATAGAATTTATTAAATATTTAGTCTCACTCACTTCCAGATCCAAGACCCATAAAAGAACGAACTTTATCAGTTATTTTTATTAATACATCTGAATTTTCTTTTAAAAAGGTTTTTGAGTTCTCTCTCCCCTGACCAATTTTCATATCTTCAAAAGAATACCAAGCACCTGTTTTTTCTACTATATCTCCAGTAACGGCAAGATCTAAAATATCTCCTTCGTATGATATACCTTGCCCATACATTATATCAAATTCAGTCTGTTTAAATGGTGGCGCAACTTTATTTTTAACTACTTTAACTCTTACACGACTGCCAACCATTTCTCCCCCGTCTTTTAAACTTGTAATCCTTCGTATTTCCATACGGATTGACGAATAAAATTTTAATGCTCTACCCCCTGGTGTAGTTTCCGGATTACCAAACATAACTCCAATTTTCTCTCGAATTTGATTAATGAAAATAACAGTTGTATTTGATCGACTTACAGTTCCAGTTAGCTTTCTTAATGCTTGCGACATAAGTCTTGCTTGCAAGCCAACATGCGTGTCACCCATATCTCCTTCAAGTTCAGCACGAGGTACTAGAGCTGCTACTGAATCAATAACAATTACATCAAGAGCGCTACTTCTAACTAAGGTTTCACATATTTCCAGGGCTTGTTCACCAGTGTCAGGTTGAGAAATAAGTAATTCTTCTGTATTCACACCTAATTTTTTTGAATATTCTGGATCTACAGCATGTTCAGCATCAATAAATGCTGCATAACCACCACTTTTTTGGGCTTCCGCGACAATATGTAAAGCAAGAGTAGTTTTACCTGATGACTCAGGTCCATAAATTTCGATTATTCTTCCTTTTGGCACGCCACCAACACCTAACGCAACATCCAGTGATAAACAACCTGTAGAAACGGAATTCTCAATGGTTGGTGTATATTCTCCACCTAAACGCATTATTGATCCCTTTCCAAATTGTCTATCGATCTGGGTAATTGCTAATTCTAAAGCTTTTGTTTTCTTTGATTCCGATGCCATTTTATATGTTCCTTAAATTTGTTCTCCAAATGGAAATGATTGTAAAAGTGTATAAACAGACCCTGAAGGTAGTAATTCACTAGCAAAAAATTGCAAACGATTTAATGATAAATCAATTGGATCATAGGACGATTGTAAAAATTGATCAATATTAGGTGTATGTTTTTGAGGATACTTAATTCTAGCTAATGTAATATGAGGGAAAAACTCATTTTGTTCTTTAGAGAAACCTATTTTTTCTAATTTATTTTCAATTTGCGACACTAAAAGAAATAATGGACTCATATTTCCTTTAATTCCTAACCAAAGTACTCTTGGCCTTTCTTTAATAGGGAAACATCCTGTTCCTTTTATTTTTAGTGAGAATGGTTTACATATTTCAGTAACACTTTTAATCTCCTTAATAATATCTGTAAACGATGATTCTGGTGTATGGCCAATAAATTTAATTGTCAAATGAAGATTGGTATTTTTTACCCAGTTAATTTGAGCAGGAGAATCTTCCAAAGTGGAATAAAGCATATTTTTTTTTGATTTGACTTCACTTGAGACGGGAATACATAAAAAAGTACGAATTAATTTTTCATTCATTGATTAACGTTTTCCTTAACATATTTAATGCTGCTTGACTTGTTCTTAACTTATTTATTTCCCTATCTTGACCAAATACAAATCGACTAACAGAAGTCTCATTTAACTTAGCCAAACCTATATATGTTAGACCAATAGGTTTATCTTTTGTCCCTCCTCCTGGTCCTGATATACCTGTAACTGATATCCCATAAGTAGTTCCAAATAATTTTTTAACATTTTCCGCCATTTGCTTAGCAGTTTGTTTGCTTACTGCACCAAATTCTTTCAAACAAATTTTCTCTATTCCTAAAATATCTACTTTAGATTGGTTACTATAAGTAACCGCACTACCTTTAAATACTATAGAACTATTTGCTACGTTTGTTATTCTATTACCAATTAATCCCCCAGTACAGGATTCAGCGACTGCAATTGTTTTTTTCTTATCAATAGCAGTTTTAACTATAACTTCTTCAATCCTAATTTTATCTTCTCCATAAATATTATCTCCTAGTATTTTATATAAATGGTCTGCAAAATTATTAAGCTTTTCTTTCCTATTATTACTTATTCGAATGTCCACTCCATACGCGGAAGGATAATATCCAATACTATTACTATTCTGTTCATCTTGATTTTTGATCATATCAAATAAAGAAGATTCTGGTATACCAGTTGTGCGTAATGTTTTAGAATATATTCGTGTTTTAATTAATTTAATAATTTGAGGTTTTACGAATTCATTAATCATGCTTTTCATTTCTAAAGGTACACCTGGTAATGCAATTATAGTTGTTTCTTTTGTTATCAATTTTAATCCTCTAGCTGACCCTTTAGGATTAGGTATTATCGAACCAAATTTTGGTTTTAATGCTTGATTTTTATTTGAATCTGTTATCGATAAACCAGAACGATTAAATCTTTTTTTTAATTGATCCCAATAATCGGAATCAAATTCGGATTCAATTTTTAAAAATTTCAAAAGAACAGCCATGGTTATATCATCGTCTGTAGGACCTAGACCACCAGTTATAATTAAATAAGTAGGTTTTAACAGTAAGCAAAAATCTAAACCCGATACAATAGATTCTTCTTTATCTTGAACTGTAATCTGATTTTCAATTTCGCAACCAATTGTTGTTAATTCATTAGCAATCCAAGCTGCATTTGAGTTAATAGTGTTTCCTGATAGCAATTCATTTCCAATTGATAAAAGAGCAATTTTCATAAAGTAAACTGAGTAAGACTTTGCATTAAAAGGCAAGTTATAATGCCCGCTACTACATCATCCATCATTACTCCGATACCACCTTCCATTTGATCCATTGCATAAATCGGTCCAGGTTTAAAAATATCAAATAATCGAAAAAATAAAAAAGTAACAATTCCCCATATTATATCATGTTGCACTAAATATAGACTAATCCACATACCTACCCATTCATCAATTACAATCTCTTTTGGATCCTTTTTACCAGTATTATTTATAATGATTTCAGAAGAAGCAATTCCAATAAAAAAAATACCTCCAGTGATTAATAAAAATAAAGGATCACTAATTTTGGGTTTAATGATAAACCAAGATATTAATGCAGCTAGACTTCCCCATGTGCCTGGCGCAATAGGCAATTTGCCTACATAGAAAACTGTACCGATAGCATGAGCTATTTTAAACTGAAGATTCATTTTCGCCTAAAAACTGTAAAATCATTTTCCAGTTTGAGTAAATATATGTTAACCCAGTGAAAAAAGTAAAAATTGTAACAAATAACGTAAGATTATAAATAATTTTATAATTATTTATAATATCTAGGACGGGTATAGCCCATGCCATAGACACACCTTTTAAGCCTAACACTATCAGTATTAAAGTTATAATAGTCATCTGAGCAGATGTTTTTAGTTTAGCTATCATGGATGTGACCATTGATATCCCTTTTTGTTCCATTGCTATTCGCAAACCAGTCACAAAAAAGTCTCTAAAAATAATAATTCCAACCATCCAAAAATCAATAATACCTAATAGAGCAAACGATATAAATGCTGATGAAACAAGGATTTTATCTGCTAAGGGGTCTAAAAATTTTCCTTCTGTAGTTATTTCATTATATTTTCTTGCATAATAACCATCATAAGCATCTGTGATACTAGCAATAATAAAGATTAGTAAAGCCAATATGTGACCATATTGGTTCGTGGAAAATAAACAAATTATAAATATCGGAGTTAGAAATATTCTAAATACAGTTAGTACATTTGGGACATTTAAACGGATGTTCTACCCTCCATTGCTCTGGTTAATGTGGCTGAATCAATATAGCCAAGATCACTACCGACAGGAATACCTCTAGCAAGTCGACTTATATTAATATCTTTTCTGGATAGTATTTTAGCCAAATAAAGAGAAGTTGTCTCGCCTTCAACATTAGGATTCATCGCTAAAATAATCTCCATTTCAGGTTTGATTCTTTGTATTAATTCTGTTACTCTTAAATCATCTGGTCCTATTCCATCAAGCGGAGATAGAACTCCTCCTAAAACATGATATTTTCCTTTAAAACCATTTGTTTTTTCAAAAACAATTATATCATATGCATTCTCAACAACACATAAAAGATTCTTATTACGACTCGTATCTTTACAAATAGCACAAGGATCATTTTCCGTGATTCCAAAACAAATTGAACAATGTATGATTTTTTCTTTAATGTTTAACAATGCATTAGATAATTCAAAAACTTTATCTTTTTCATTTTTTAAAATAAAAAAAGTTAATCTTTGTGCTGTCTTCCTGCCAATACCAGGTAGCTTAGCAAATTCATCAATTAACTTATTAGCACTTTCAGGAAGACTATACATTTACATCCCTGGAATTTTGAATCCACTCATCATGCCACCCGTAACACTATTCATTTTCTCTTGAGAATCAGTTTGTGCCTTAAGAAGTGCTTTATTTAAGGCTGAAACAATCAAATCCTCTAATACTTCTTTATCCTCACTCATTGCATCTGGATCTATTACTAATTCCAGGACTTCTTGCTTTCCATTCACCTTAACATAGACTAAACCACCACCAGATTCTGCTTCTATAATCATATCAGAGAGTTGATTCTGAACATTTTCTATTTGGTTTTGCACATCCTGTGCCTGCTTAAGCAACTTTGACATATTTCCTTTAAACATAACGCCTCCTAACGTAAGATTTCACCATCAAATAAATCTACAACTTTATTAAAAACTTCATCATCATTTTTTACAATAGTAGGATCCTTGAGATCATCTTTAGATTTTTTACCTTTTTTTTGATCTTCAATATTAACGGTTTCAATAATGATTTGAGTATTAAACTGCGATGAAATTTCATTTTTTAAAATATCTAAACCATTTTTTAAAATTTTTTCATTGTAGTTCTGATTATTTTTGGCTTTTAATATCAACTTATTATTCATAAAACTTTCTAGATTGTAATCTTCAAACATGGCACTTATAGATGGTCGTTTTTTCTGAATTACTTTTATAATTTTATTCCAATTTTTTTTTATGAGATCTAAATTTATTTTTTCACTTTCCTCACTTTTAGTTAATCTCTCTTTCTGATCATCTTCAATTATTCCTTTAGGGTTTGTAGTTTCAAACTTTTTTTTATAAAAATCATTATTGGAATTTCTAATACCATTGTTTGTTTTCCCTTTTGATACAAATGATTCGTTATTATTAATATTTTGTTCAATCTTATTGATTAAATTATCTAATTGAATTGAATTTTCCATTTCTAATATTTTAAATAATATCATTTCCAATAACAGAAATGGCGAATCAGAATTTTTTATAGTTGGTGATGCATCAATCAAAATTTGATGTACATAAAATAAATCTTTTCTATTCCATTTTTTATATTCTTCAATATACTTTTTTTTATCTTCTGCACGAATATCTAACAAAAAATTTCCTTGATCTATGCCAGCATATAAAATATACTTTAGATGTTCTCTTAACCCAACAAGGGTTTCACTTGGGTGAGTTCCAGTATTTGCAATATCTTCAATAAATAAGGCCATTCTTTTGTAATCTTTATTTAAAATTGCATCTGTAAATTGAAAAAATAATTCTGAACGAATAACCCCAAGAGCAGAAATAACTTTTTCATGCTCAAAACTGTCACCACAATATGCAATTACTTGATCTAAAAGTGACAGTGCGTCCCTCATACTTCCATCTGCTTTTTTAGAAATCAAAAATATCGACTCTTTGGAAATGTTGAAATTTTCTGCTTTAGTAATAAATTGTAATCGTTCAACTATAATTGATATTGCTATTCTATTAAAATCAAAACGTTGGCAACGAGAAATAATAGTATCTGGAACTTTATGTATATCAGTGGTCGCAAAAATAAATTTACCATGAGATGGTGGTTCTTCTAATGTTCGCAACAAAGCATTAAAAGCTTGTGTTGTTAACATATGGACTTCATCAATAATGATAATCTTAAATTTTGCATTCATCGGAGGAAACTTAATTTGTTCGCGAAGGTTTCTAATTTCTTCAATGCCACGATTAGAAGCGCCATCAATTTCTAAAACATCTATAGATCTTCCTGCTGCTATCTCACGAGATTCATTTGAATCTGGATCAAAATTAATAGATGGCGAATCTGATGAATTGATAGCCATAGCAAGTACTCTTGCAGTTGTAGTTTTCCCAACCCCTCTCGGACCTGTAAAAAGGTAAGCTTGACCAATTTTATCAAGATTAATGGCGTTAATTAATGTTTGAGTTACATGATTTTGACCCACAACGTCTTCAAAACATTGCGGTCTCCATTTGAGTGATAAAACTTTATATGTCATTAATAATTTGGCCGCGCACTAACGGTTGGCTTATCCATAATCAATTAAAAAATGAGGATTTAACTCTGCTTAGATTACCATATACACATGGGTCATAAAAATTACCGCTGCTCCCTTCCAGGCCTGACGGGGTTCTTATTATTAGCATTGTAATAGATCTAAACTTCAATATCAAATCAACCTTTATAATTAACCGGTATTAACCTAGCGCCAGCATCAATCCTGCTATAGCGGATTGCAGGTTACAGGGCACCGCTAATTCCCCATCTAGCACGGCCTAAGCATTATAGATTAGTCAAAAATATTTTTATCAAATCCTATGCCTAATATTAATAATTATAAAATAACATTAATAATTTTATATCAATAAATAACAACTATTTTTATTTCTGAGATTTCAAACCAATCCCAGAAATTTGACTGGTCTAATTTTAATACACCGTCTTTAAAATTAAAACGAAGTCTTTTTCTATATAAAGATTCTGTAAACCAATCTGAGTTATCTCTTTTATAATAAATTGCTACAAAAGGTGGGCTGTCTTCTTTTAAATCTGGAATAAGTAAAGTACATATAGATTCATTAAATTCACCTTCTGAAGTAACAAAATCTATCTTTGTAAAATTATATACTCTTTTTTTGAGATTAGAGTACTCTACAATATTTTTTGATTGGACTTGAGAAATAAGACAATCAAAAATAAGAAATTGTAATGAAACAAAAATTAAGAGATGATTTCTCATCTATTAATTTGTAACTACTTTTTCTTCCTCCCAAACAATCCTTTCTTTTTTGGCGGTTCTTCTTCTTTTACTTTTTCTTTATCACCACCTGCATTACCATCAAGCTTCCCTGCTTCTTCCAATCTCCTCTCCCACTCACTCATTTCGCCATCAGAATCATTATTTTGTTCTTTATCACCTTCTGCGGGAGTTTCATTTGATTCTAAGCTTGCTTCAGGATTATTCCAAATTTCTTTTAATTTCTCATGTCTTTTTTCAGCATTCTCAGTCAAACTTGCCATCATTTCACTAACTTCTTCATGAAAGTCTGCTATGGTCTGTTCCAAGCGTTTAATCAATTCTTCTTGAAGTGGTCCTCCAAAACCATCCCCTACCTGTTCCATGAGATTACCAAATTGATCCATCAAATATTTTTTTTGAGGATCTATTGTTTGACCTCCATTTTCACCATCTTCAACTGGTGTGTTATCTGCTGGTTTTGTAGGCATAATTCCTCCAGTATTTATTTATAATTTTGAGCTTCATATTCAGCTTCTGATAAAATTATTGTATCAGAAGAGGTTAATAATGTACTTAAAGCATCAAACACTTCGCTACTAAAAATAAGTCCAAATACAATTCCAGTAATATATCTATAAAATGATAAATCTGATCTTGGCACATTTTGGTAAGGGTATTCATTGTAGATTGTTGGTCTTTGGGAATTGTATTTATGGGATATTCCTAATCCGACTATGCTACTTAAAATATAGAAATAATTTCTATATGGATCATATTTTCCTAAAGATGTTCGATATGAAATTTGATCTAATAAACTTAAGTTGATTTTTTCAATTCTTGATGCTGTCTGGATATATAAAATATTATCTTCAAAGTTTAACAAAGTTCCTTTAAGCTTTTTTTTCCCACTGTGTTTTAAAACTATGAATTGGGGCTTAGGCAAATCTTGGATAACCTTTTCTGCACGCAAAAAATCCATTCCCTCATACATTGCGATTTTTGCTTCTTTTGTTAATTCTGGTTGCTGATCAACCTTATCCTTTAATTGTTGAAAATTCGTTTGATTTAACAATCTTATCACTTTAAAACTTTTTCGATTATTTTTTTTTACAATTGTTACCTTATAGGTACTCTCTCCCGATTTTATAATCTGAGCGTTAATAAAACCTTTTTCTCTAGGAAAAATTCTATAAAATCTATTCTCATGTATGTCAATTTCTGTGCCCACATTTTCACTTAAGATAACGACATCAGTTTGAGCATAAACACCATTAATTTGAAAAAAGAAAACTAAAAAGATATAATTAAAAAATACTTTCATTAAAAATTAAACGAAGTCTCAATTGTAGTTTGTTTAATAGGCTCTAATTTCCCTTTGCCATCATCCCGATAATATTGACGAAAGTCCCATATTAAACTTATTCCTTTACTCATCTCGTATCCTATTCTATATCCCATGATTGTATTTTTTGATGGCTTGCCAAATTCAAAAGGATTATCATCATTATTTCTTTGGTAATAGGCCATTGCTGAACTTAGTTTAGGTATGTTATCTGTATTTAAACTTAAATGGGAAGTAAAACTTTTCCTTTCAAAGGTACCAGATTTCATATTTGCATAAGATGATGAAAAATTTATTATATTAAATATATTTAGCCCAGCCGAGCCATAAAGTCCACTAGAACTTGAACCAGAATCATCTACTTCATAATCACCAAATACTGTCATATCTTTCGTTTCGACTATAGTTGTATCAACACCCGTAACTGAATCTGTTTTTGTAGAGGTTACAACACGATTTAAATCATATGCTTGATCAAAAAACTGAGGAATAAATGAATCATTTAAAATTCGATATTCTAAAGATATATCTAATAGACCAAATAACGTAGAACGTACCCCTGGCACGGTAATTCCAGTGCCTGCTCTATCTATACGATTTATAAGGTTAGCAGACGGAAATTTTAAGCTATTATATTCTGAATATAGATCTAGTTTAACCATCTTTGAGTTAAGCAAAGGATATCCAATGTCAAAGGAGAAACCTTGAGCTTCGGCTTTGTTTTCTTTTAAACTAAAGGGTCTAGCTTTAAGACTTATATTCTCATCATTTTGATCAAGAATATTATCACCATCTGCATCAATATCAATTAAAGAATCAGGTACGGAAAACCCATTTCCTGGATCAGGAAACCCATCACCATCAGTATCATTCCACATTGAACTGTCATCAGGAAAATCATCAAAAATATCAGGAAATGTATCCTCATCTTTATCTTTTAGCCCTGAAAACATATTAGCATCAACCACATAATTTATACCTATTGACAATGGTAAGTTTTCAGATATAGTATAAGATAATCTCAATCCTGAAAGTGTACCACCTCTCTCAATATCTTTAAAATTTGAAATAAAAATTTCTCCTCCAATTGGCCCTATATTAAACCCTCCATTCAAACCTACACGTCTTACACTTGGAAATTCCATCATATTAGAATAATTGTTTACAAGACCACCATATCCTAGCGTAAGGCTTTCAAGTGATCCGTACTTTGCCCAACCAAGATCTGTTTTTTCACCATACTTAACATATAAGATTTTATCTAATAATAGGCTTGGGTCGTTATCAATATCCCATTCATTAGGACGCATATTTCCTTCATTATCTATATACAATACTAAATCTAATCCTACACCTACCTTACCAATATTAATTTCAGGTCGTAGTGCTATTTGATTATACAGAACTCCATCAATCGTTGCTGAGCCTATTCCAAGACCCATAGCAAAAGGTTTTGGCGGCGGTCCAGTATCTGGAGAAGGTTCGGGCTCCAAATTTTGATTTTCTTCTGACTCCATTTCTATATTTTCATCATTAGTATCTTCTATTATCTCGGGTTCTTCAATTTTTTCTGGTAATTTTGGACTTACTTGGGTTTCAATTAATTCCTTTGCGACCTTTTGTTCTTTCTCAATTAAATCTTCAAGATCTGATTCTAAATTCACTTTATTTTCTGGGTCTTCTGGATAATCTGTTGAAGATGCTACAGCCTGTACTAGATCTCCAGTTGCATTACTAAAGGCCTTTTGTCCTGCTCCAACGTTTACCGTTTGCCCACTAACCATATTTAAAACTTCAAAAGATCCTTCTTTACATACAAATTGCTCAATTCCATCCTGACTAACAATTGCGGCAAATTCTGTTCCCTTTACACTTGCAACTGAAACAGGAGTTTGAATCCGGAAAGTTTTTGTCCTATTTTCTTTATTTATAGTATTCAATAGAGTGCCATGCTCAAGATCAATAGATCTGGTGTTTGGGGAGTCCATAAAACTAAACTTAGTATTTTCTTTGACTTTTATAATAGATCTATCATCAATATAAATGATAGCCGCAAAACTTCCTTCATCCACTTTAATCTCATCACCATTAACAATCGCCGCTCCAGGTTTTGCAGTTTCAGAAAATGTATTCATTCCTAGTCGCTTAAAAAATACTTTTCCTTCTGATTTCATCAATCTAGCTATAACATCAGCTTTTAGTAATGAAATCCCAAAAGATATGTATAAAAATAAAATTAATATTCTAGAAATTTTTTGCATCTTTATTTAATCTAATAGAAAATTACTTTTTTATAGAATCATATAATAGCTTTTATAAAAGAAAAAATATTTTTTTTAGAATCCATTTTATTTCCAATGTTTACGCTTACTAGTGCTCCCTAATCCTGGATTAAAGCTATTAGTAGGATCTAATTTTTTGTAAAAATTAGATAGTGAAGGTTTAGCAAAATATTCATGACCAACATTATGTTCTGCTGGATACTCAGCTCCTTTAGAATCATATATTTTTAATAATTTATTTTGTAACGTTTCAACATCGACACCCTTTTTGACTATATAATTATGATGTAAAACATGGCAAAATAAATGGCCGTAGTACAATTTCATTTCTAATAAATCATCTATTTCTGGAGGCAATATTTCAAACCAATCTGTTGCATTTCGAGGCAAAGCAATATCCAAAGACATCGTTCCTCCAGATTTTTCACTATTAAGAATATGGTAGCGTGGTGTTGCGCTTGCAATAACAAAGCGATGTAAAATGGCTTTCCTACCTTCTTTTTTAGTACATTCAAAAAACCCCCCGTCATTTTTTGAAAAAAATTTTTCAAAGTATTTTTTTGCTTCTTGGATTCCTTCATCTGACATTTCGATGACCCAATGATGCTCATATTTATCTCGATATTCTTCCATGCGATGCGGCAGGTGATTGGGCCAAAAAAAACTTAAAAACTGCATCAATTTATCTGAAAATTTATTAGGTAGAAATCTAAACTTTTCAGCTATAAGATCTACTTTTCGTTTAAATTCAAATAATTTCGGAATAAAACTCGGGCCCATTTTATCAATCGCTATAAATGTATCTTTACTATACTTTTTAGCAGCATCATAACAATCTCGATGTAAATACTCGCCTGAAGTTGGTAAATTTTTAGATTGACTTAGTATATCTTTTCGCAATTGTCCAAGTACTTTTGTACTGTTAGTTCCTAAATAAAATACCTGATTTTTCTTTGGTATAGGATAAGTATCTAAACGCACTGCAAAAACCGCAACCTTTCCTGCGCATCCTGATGCTCCATATAATCGACGTTCATCAGCATTAAAACGAGCAGGAGTCTCTTTATCTATATCTCGAACCCGTTTTTGATATTGATTATCAGATGCGAACTTTTTTGGAAATTTTATTTGGTCTTGGTTATAATTTTGCTTTTGCAAATTAGTTAAGATTTCTTCAGGCGTATTCCCGAGTTCAATGCCTAGCTCATTAACTAATACTAGTTGTTCTTTTGAATTAACCTGTGCGTAAAGGGCAAATTCTGTATATGCCGGTCCTCTTTTAACTAAAGCCCCTCCAGAATTATTACAAATGCCACCTACAATAGAAGCACCTATGCAAGAGGAACCAATTACAGAATGAGGTTCCCTTCTATAAATAGCTAACTTGTTCTCAAGGCCAAATAATGTACTACCTGCAAATCCTACAATCTGTTTCCCTTCGTTGATAATATGGATATCGCTAATTCGCATAGTATTTATAATAACAATAGGACGATCATAATCGCTGCCATATGGAGTAGATCCCCCAGTTAATCCAGTATTCGCGGCTTGCATAATTACAATAATGTCCATTTCTACGCAGATCTGCAGTACTTTCCAAATTTCAAGTAATGTTTCAGGTTTAGCAACGGCTAACGCCTCTCCTTCTCCATATCTCCAGCCTTTACAGTATTGTTCCTTACTCCATTTAGCAGTAAGGATATGTCTCTCACCAACGATATTTTTTAAATCTTGTATTAATCTAGTGTTATTTACATTCATTCAAAGGGCCTACAATGCCGTTTAATAATCTCAGGAACAATAATTGTTTGATTAGTTTCATAATTAAAAGCAACCAGTTTAAATAGTGCTGTACATAATAATTCATCATTTTTATTATTAAAAATTGCTGACAAAGTATCAAAACTTTTTTTACCAACGCGACATATTCTATGACCTACGTTTAAGGATGCAGGATGATTTACTTGTTTTAGATAATGAACTTCCATGCTAGCTAATATTGTGCTTTCGTCTGTATCATTGCGAATTCCAGAGTAACCTAAGTCCATATATGTTGATACACGTGCTGTTTCCATATAGCTTAGATATACCGTGTGATTTAGGTGTCCCAATGAATCCATATCGCCCCATCTAGTCTTCACATTTAACCAAAAATCAAAATCTGTTGGTTTTAAACTATTCATCTCCATATAATAAAATTAAACATTAGAACTATCAAAAGTTTAAACTTAAAAAAAGATTTATTTGTAGATTCAAAAACATGATTAGGTCAGTTTTAACTTTTTTGTTATTGATTTCAATGGCAATATCGCAGGATGTCGATATTAAGCTACCGCCAGATAAAGGTATAGAATTCAAATTAAATACACTGTCTGGTGTTATACTTGATGAGGAGACTGGTGAACCAGTTATGGATGTTATAGTTGAATTATTTACAGGGAATAATATATTAAAGCACTCCCTTTTAACTGACGAGGATGGATCTTTTTCTAAAGATAATATTGGATATTTATGGAAGCCAAGAATTCGTCTAGATTTAAACAATTATAAAAGAAAAACTTTCTCTATTACTCCTGAACAAAGTGACTCTTTCGGGAATATGCATATTGAGCAAAAGATTACACCTTTACCAGAGAATCAACGAATTATTAATCTTAACCAAAGCACTATTACAAAAAGAGCAGAAATTTTTTTTATAAAAGGAAATGTATTTTATAATTTAAGAAATAAAAGAGTAGCCGATAAAATTATAATTAAAACCGTTGAAGCCATTGAATTAAAAGAAAAATATATTTCTATGAAAGTCAATGGAAAAATGTATGATGTCTCAAAATGCTATGTCCCTCAAAATGGTAAATATGAAAATCTATCTTTTATCCTCCAAAGTCTCTTATCTGAACCTATCTTTAAAGAATCAGGACTTCCTGTTTATCTTCCTGAATATATGCTTGAACCTACCGTCATTTTTGGTTCAGTTATTGATAAAGAAAATGGCCATCCAATACCTGGTGCAGAGATAGTACTTTCAGAAGCATGGAATAAAACAACTTCTTTTTCAGGTAATGACAGTCTTAGTATTTCTAGGGTCATGCCAATGGCTGAGTATTTTGCAAATATTGATAAAAAAGATAAAAAAGATAAAAAATTCTATAATTTTCGATATAATACTTTTAAAAGAAGAGTCTCAGATGAGAAAGGAAGATTTGCGTTTACAGTTACCCTTCCGGGTGTTTATCAATTAGAAATAACACCACCATTAAAGTATTCAAATTCTGTCAGAGGCAAACCTAATATCTTAGTTAAGTATGGTAGAGGTGGATGGTATAAATCTGATTTTCTCTTGCAACCTTGAAAAGATATCTTCTCTTATGGCTTTTATTTTTAATAAACTGTTCTGTTATGGCTCAAATTGAAATCGCAACCTTAGGCGGCGGCTGCTTTTGGTGTGTAGAAGCTGTTTATCAGCGTGTTGATGGCATTTTGAATGTAAAGCCTGGTTATGCAGGGGGCCATGTTAAAAATCCTACATATAAAGAAATATGTACTGGAAAAACTGGCCATGCTGAGGTTGCTAAAATTGAATATGATACTACAATAATCAATTTTAATCAAATATTAAATATATTTTGGCAAGCACATGACCCAACGACTTTAAATCGACAAGGCAATGATGTAGGAACACAATATAGATCTGTAATTTTTTATCATAATAACCAACAAAAATTAAAAGCTGAAGATTCAAAAAAAAATGCTGAAAGTAGCAATTATTGGGATGAGCCTATTGTAACAGAAATAACAGAATTAAATAACTATACAGATGCAGAAGATTATCATGATAATTATTATGATAATAATCCAAACCAACCTTATTGTTTATTTGTAATCAGACCTAAGTTAAATAAGCTCGTTAAAGAAAGAATAATTAATAAAAAGTAATAAAGTTGCCTACTTAAAAAAGACCCTCTCTTTTTAGTAGAGCTTCTACTTTGGGTCCTCTACCACGAAATGACTTATAGAGTTCTAAGGGATGTTTTGAGTTACCTTGAGATAAAATATTGTTTCTAAATGAATTCGCCGTATCTCTATTAAAAATACCATCTTCCTTAAATTTTTCAAATGCATCTGCTTCCAATACTTCAGCCCATTTATAGCTGTAATATCCAGCAGAATATCCGCCAGCAAAAATATGGCCTAATTGCGTAGAGATAGATGCACCAGGTGTATCATTTTCTCTTAGCATGGTCTTTTTTATTGCTTCTTTTTCAAAATCATCAACATCCTCAACTTCATTATGCTTTCCAAACCACGCCATATCTAAATACCCAAACATTAACTGCCTAAGACAATTGGTACCAGATCGAAAATTTTTTGATTTTTTGATTTTTTGAAGCATATCTTGCGGCAATACCTCGCCTGTTTTATAATGTTTAGCAAACATTTCAAGGGTCTCTTTTTCGCCGACCCAATTTTCCATAATTTGAGAAGGAAGTTCAACAAAATCCCAAAAAACTGATGTTCCAGACAATCTTTGATATTTCCTATCTGAAAGGAGGCCATGTAAACAATGTCCAAATTCATGAAAAATAGTTTCTACTTCTCTTAAATTAAGTAAAGACGGCTTCTCTTCAGTTGGCTTTGTTAAATTACAAGTAAGTGAGATATGAGGCCTTAAAACGGTACCATCTATCATACCCTGAGATCGCAATGGGTTCATCCATGCGCCACCTCTTTTTGTGTTTCGCGGAAAAAGATCTTCATAAAGGACACCAACATGAGCTCCATTCTCTTCTGTTACCTCATAAACATTTACATCTTTATGCCAAGTTTGAACATTATTTAATTTTATAAAATTTAAACCATATAATCTTTTA
This sequence comes from Fidelibacterota bacterium, assembly GCA_002708715.1. Taxonomy (GTDB): domain Bacteria; phylum Fidelibacterota; class Marinisomatia; order Marinisomatales; family UBA1611. The sequence continues at coordinate 16,750 of PAPB01000044.1, forward strand.
GCTACTTCAAAAGCACCTTTCATTACATTGTCTGACTTAAAGTAAGGCTTTAAAAGGTTTTCATCAAAATCATATATTTCTTTTTTTAGCTTTTCAGAATAGTATGCCATATCCCAAGATTTAACTTCATCAATATTATCTAATTTTTTAGCTAATTCTGAAATTTGTTTTAGATCATTTTTCGCATGATCGATACAAGAGGCATATAATTGATCTAATAGATTAAAAATATTTTCTTGTTTTTCGGCCATCCTCTCCTCAAGTATATAGTCAGCATAGTTTTCAAATCCTAAAAGTTGAGCTCGTTTATGCTTTAGATTAGCTATCATTTTGCATAACTCATTATTATCATACTTCCCGCCATTACACTTACTAGAAGTTGCTATATGTACTTTTTCTCTTAAGTCTCTCCTAGATGAGTATTGCATAAATGGTGAAAAACTTGGCAATTGACCAGTTATCAACCATTTATCATCTCTTTTTTTATCTTTAGCAGCCATTTTTGCCGCTTCTATAGCAGTATCTGGCAAGCCATCTAGGTCTTCTTTATTAAGCCATAATTCAAATGAATTTGTAGCATTTAGGCTGTTTTTAGAAAATTGGGGAGATAATGTTGAAAGCTGTTTATCAATATTTCTTAACTCATCTTTATCATCATCACTAAGAGCAGCACCATTCCTTACAAAATCATTGTAAGTAATTTCTAATAGTCTGAGGTCTTCATCATCATCTAATAATTCCTTTTTATCATACACTTCTTTAATCTTTGCGTATAAATTTTTATTTAAATAAATATTATTCTCAAATTCTGCAACCATTGGACTAATGTTATCAGATAAATCTTTAAAATCTTTTTCAGATTCACTGCCAAAAAGATGATAATACGTATTGATAGCAGAATTTAATTGATGCCCTGATAATTCAAGTGCGAGTAATGTATTTTCAAATGTAGGTACTTCTTTATTATTTGATATTTTTTCTATGGATGCTTCTGCATCTTTAATTCCAAACTCAATTGCAGGTACAAAGTGTTCAGTTTTTATATCTTCAAAGGGAATAGTACCAAAAGGACCTTCAAATTTTTCCAAAAGAGGGTTTTTCATATTTTACTGTATCTAAAAGTATTTATTTCAATAATATCATTTTATTAGTTGATATATACTTACCAGCATTTAATGTATAAAAATACATTCCAGCAGATACATTATCACCATAATTATTTTTCCCATCCCACAAAAACGAATGAATACCTGCCGATACATTACCCACATTGTATGATTTGATAAGAACTCCATTAACATTATGTATATCTATATTGACATCAACATTTTTTGGTAATACATAAGTTATACTAGTAGTTGGATTAAACGGATTAGGATAATTTTGTTTTAGTTCGAATGATATTGGTAAAAGTTCTTCTTTATCATTGTGCACAAATTCAATTGTTGCGCTAACAATTTCTGAATAATCACTCCATTCATTTTGCCCAACCATTGTTGCAACTCTGAAATAGTACACTACATTATATTCTAATTCATTAAATGTGTAATAGTTATCTGGTGTCAAATTTTCTACAACATTAGAATTAAATAAAGAATCTGTAGAAATTTGGATACCGTAATATTGCACATTATCTTCAGTGCTCTCATTCCACGTTACAGTGATGGAGGTATTTTCTATATTAAAACTAAATTCAGTTGGTGGCGCGATACCGTATTCGTATGCGCCCATATCTGGTGCATCACCATAAAAATCTAAAATATCGTTTTCACCATCACCATCAATGTCCGCGGTTCCTGCATCTTTACAAGGTGAATCTGTAATTAAACTGTAATCTCCTTCTTCGACATTGACAAATAGTGGATCTACATTAAAAATATTTCCTTCACCCGCTCCTGATGATACATTGGAGTAAGTAATTGAAGCATTACCATCAGTTACATTTGGGGTGTTATCCCATACTATAGAATTAACGATATTAAGTTCTCCATTCTGATTTTTCAGAACCGAGTTGTTAGCGTAATCTGTATTTTGGGAAACAGTTGTATGTATCATATCAACCTTAGCCTGAAAAAACATAGCTGCTCCTCCCCAAAAGGCCGCGCTATTATTCGTGATTTCCACATTAGTAAGAACAGTAGTTTCTGTTTCCGTTACATAAATTGATAACCCACCTCCGTGCATATCTTCGGTGGAATTTCCAGAGATAATAGTGTTAGAAATTTCCGTGACGCCTGCATGATGAAAGATTCCTCCACCATGTGTTAGTGCCGTATTATTTTCAACAATAACATTATTTATCCTAGGACCGATCAATCTGAAAACACCAATACCCCCACCATTATAGGCGTGGTTTCCCGTTAGATATAGATTTTCTAGTAAAACATTAGAAGAATCAAATGTAGCAAACGAGCCATTTGCATTGAAAACAGCATCATCATCATTTTGCAAAGAGATCGCTCCTCCTCCTTGGCATCCTGCATCTTCAGCAGATCCGCCTGTTATTGTAAAGTTTGAGATAACAACATCTTCAACTTCTCTTACAATGAAACCTCTGGCTTGTTTTTCAGAAGAAGCTTCCACGTCTATTACAGTATTTTCCCAGCTTTCTCCTATTAGATGGACGTGATCTGGAATTGTCAGTGGGAATATTTCTCCTGTAGTACTTGGAGAATATAATCCGTCTGCGACATATATATACGTTGTAATAGCACCTTCTTTAACGAGGCTTAAAACCTTCCTTATTGTTAAAAAAGGTTCCTCTTCAGTGCCAGGATGTGAATCATTACCAATACCCGCGTGGACGTAATAGGTGTTTTCTTCTATACAGTTTCCACTTATATTATTTTGAATATATTCAGCCTGCTTTGTCTTAGAATTCAATACAAAATCATTCACCTTATTAGCTTCACAATCAATATTATCAAAGATACTATTGCTTAAATCTATAGATCCCTCAAAACCAAATGAATAAAAGTTTTCACCATCACCACTACCATTATTCTCAAAGTAATTATTTTGAATATCCATGGTGTTAGGTATATCTCTATTGGTACTTGTATTTACATATCCTGATAATCTATCCTCATCAAATTCAACCTCATCATTACTATAATGGCTCATAGCTCCACCATTTGTTGTAGCCATGCCATCTTCATTTTGATTATTTTCAGAAGTACTTCCATTATTAATAAAACGATTATATTTAATGATTGGATATGCCTTATACATTAATACCGCACCACCTGATTTTTCCTTACGACTAACTTCGCCAGAGACTTCACAATCTGCAATACGCATGGATGTGCCTATCCCATCCTGGAATGTCAAGCCTAAAATAGTTGGGGCGATGTTACCATTTCTAATAATCAGGCAACTACCTTGAGGAGAATCTGCAGGAGTCTGCGCTCCACTAATAATGGTATTATTGATATGTTCATTACTTAACCAATCTGAGTCTAAATCATCAAATAACGCATGACTAGCAATAGTGATTTCCGTTTCTAAAAGTAAATTTTCGTAGTATATACCTTGAGATACTAACACAGTATCCCCTGGATCGGCTTCATCAATACCCTCTTGGATAGATGATGCATCCTCTGGAATATGGATTATAGTGGCAAATAAAAAGGAAATAGAAAATAATAATAACGATAGGTATACTTTCATTATTTCTCCTAGGATTAGTTGGTGTTTATAAAAATTTTAAATAAGCTCACTACCAAAAATAATTAATTAACAGTACAACCTTCAATATGAATAATTTATTTTTCTACCCATGCTGTAGTGATTTTTTCATGAAGACTTGTTTTAAGATATCTATTTCTATCTTTCTTTTCTTTGATGTTTTTTGATCTAGCCTTTAATTCAAAATATGCATTCTCAAGGTATTCGGAAGCCTCATTCTTTTTATTCATTGAGACCATTGCATTATACATGGACCAATTAGTTAATATATAATCTTCAGGGTATGGGTCAATTTCAATGATGGAGGATAAAAATTGTTCTAAGTATTGTTTTGATGATTGTATTTCCTTCCTCTCTAAATCACTTAAAATTAAGAATGGTAAAAGAGAGAGCAACTTTCTATCATCTTTTTCAAAAAAATCATGTGCTTTAGATAGATATATACTACTACTATCAAATTTACCCATATAAAAATGACACATACCGATATACCTAAATTCTTCATTGGTAAGGTATTTCTGATCTGACATCTTCATAGATTCTCTAAAATCTTGAATTGCTTCCCCAAATTTATCCGAATAAAAATATGCTTGTGCTCTGTTAAAAAAAGATGATTGCAGACCTCGTCGATCTTTCAACTTTTCTTTTATAATGATACTTTTTTCATACTGTACCACAGCATCATCATAAAGTCCCATTGAAAAATAAATTTCACCTAAATTATTAAATGTCTTTCCAATATTTCTAACATCTCCTAGCTCTTCTTTAATAGCTATACTTTTTTCATAATAAGATATAGACTGACTGTAATTCTGATCATTAGAATACCAAATACCGATATTATTTAAATATTTGGATATAGAACTTTTATCTCCTATTTCTTCAACAATCGAAAGTGCCTGCAACCAATTTTTTAATGCATTATCTTTATCATCTGATTGGTAATATGAAATAGCCATACTGTTTAATGTCTTAGCCATAGAATTTTTATCATTTAAAATTGTTGATATTGATAAAGCTTCAGAAAATTTTTCGATAGCATCTTCAAAATTCTTATTTTTCCTTAATAACTGTCCTTGCTTCCTTAGTGCTTCAGCAATAGTTGCATTATCCTGTAACGATTTGCCTTTCGTTAGCGCTTTTGAATAAAATCTAGATGCCTCTTCATAATTACCTTGCTCATATTGCATCGTACCCATGTAAATCTGCGCCATAACTAAATTTTCATCCTTTGAAATGGCTTTATCCATCATATTTATGGCTTTCATATTATCATCTTGACTGACACTCAAGGTATAAACACTTTTTGCCTGTAGGTATAGCTCGTATGCTTCTGGATCAAATTCTAAGCGTTTGAATTCGCCAGAAGCCTCAATATCTAGTTCTTTGATTATATTCTCAACCAAAACTCCGACGATAGTCTGCAGATTTTTGGTTTCTATAAACCATTTGTTAATAAACCTGTCTTCTTCATTTTCAGAATCATATAAACGGCATCTAAGATTATAACCATTTTCATCTGCTTGGATACTACTTTGGAATACATAGTCAACGCCAATATCACTTGCAAGGTCGTCTAAACTTTTGTCTGTATTTTTATATTTTTTCACTTTACCAGCTTCTGAAACTTTAATTAATCCTTGAGAGGTACTTGCAAGATCAAAAATAAGATCTTCGGTTATCGTCTCTAAATAATTTAATTCTTTATTCGCCCCTACATCCATATACAAGACAGCAATAGACTCTACACTATCCTGTTTTGTTAAAAACAGATACAAAAACATAAATAGGCACAATGCTACTCCAGCAGACACATAAATAAACGTTGAGCTTCTCTCTAGTTTTGCAGATACCTCAGACATATTTGTTTCTGGCAAACCATGAGAATTGATACAGTAAACCTCTACACTTTGCCCCACACCCTTAAGCTTAGGTTTTCCTAAATACTTTGTCGTATAGTGACTCTCTCTTGCTATGGCATCATTTACCTTATTAGAAATAGCAATGCCCCCTGGTGCTGAGAATGCTTCAATCCTCGAGGCTATATTTACATCATCACCAATTACATCATTTTCCATTAAAAGGATTTCACCCTCATGCATACCTATGCGCAAGTTTAAATGCTCTACATTTTTAGCAGTCTCTTGAATTTTAATACAACAATTAACAGCATCTGTTACAGTTTCAAATATGAGGATAAGACCATCGCCCATTTCTTTAAGCCAATTACCATTATGTTCTTCGACAATAGGCTTTAAAAGATCTCTTTGCTTATCAAGAAGGGTGGTTGCTAAAGTTTGATCATCAGCTGTTATTTTCGTAAA
>PAPB01000045.1 GCA_002708715.1 Fidelibacterota bacterium
AAAAAAGTTCATTTCCTGTTTGTAAATAATTTTTAATTTTTTTAGAAGTCCCCCCAAAAATTAAACCTGATATTTTTCCATGATTTTTAGTATATATTTCAGTAATTAATGAATTTTCATTATATCTATGTTTTGATAATAAAAAACCTGTATCGTCCCAAATCATTATTTTTTTAAATTATCGTTTAAAAATGAAATCGCTGCATTTTGTTCTGCATCTTTTTTTGAGCTACCTTCAGCAATATATAATTTTGAATTTTGAAGTTTAACACCAACTTTAAAAATTGGCTTGTGTCTTGGACCTGTGCTTGAAATAAGTTTGTAAGAGGGTAATTTCTTATATTTTTTTAATGAAAATTCTTGTAATTTAGTTTTAGCATCTATTTCGGTGATTATACTTTCTTTTATTTTTTTTTTCCAAAGTTCTAAAATAATTTTTTCTGCTATTGAAAAACCTGAATATTTATACTTAAGATCATTTAAATAACTCATAAATCCCAACGATTGTTATCGAATTGTTTCTTTTTCCAATACCACATCATAACAAGTCCTGTAAGCGCTCCCCCTAAATGAGCAAAATGAGCTATGGGACCTATTGAATAAGAAGAAAATCCAAAAAAAAGATCAGCCAAAATTAGTATAGGAACAAGTATTTTAGCTTTTACTGGTATTGGTGGAAATAATAACATCAGTTGAGCATTAGGAAACAACATTGCAAATCCAACTAAAACACCATACAAAGCACCTGAGGCTCCAACCATTACTGAATGATAAGAATTAAAAGCATCAATGAGAGGTAAATCTTTTAGAATAGATTCATTAATTCTACCAGGCAAGTAACCGGTACGATAAAAATTTACTAATTCAGATTCATTAACTCCTGAGCTAAAAAGGAACTCGTTAATACTATTTATTTGGTAATTATACAGAAGCAACTGCAATGAAGCAGCACCAAGTCCAGTAGATAAATAAAAAAAAATAAATTTGTTTTTACCCCACATTTTTTCAAGAGGTGTTCCAAACATCCATAATCCAAACATATTAAAGAAAATATGATATACATCTCCGTGCATAAACATATGCGTTATCGGCTGCCATATTTGAAACTTAGGATTATCAGGATAATGTAGAGCAAAAAGGTCATAAAATTGATTACCTGATATAGCAGTAGCTAGAAAAAAAATACCGTTAATTATTAATAAATGTTTTACTGTTTCAGTAATATTATACATTAATTTAATTTTTCATCTAATTCTTCTTTACTCAAAGTAACAAAAATTTGATTATTAAACGGACATGTTAAAAACTCCTTGCAGGCAAATAGATCATCAACCAAAATCTGTTGCTCTTTTACAGATAAAATTCTTCCTGACTTAATAGAAGCTACATTTGAAAGGGCTTTTGATAGAAAATCTGACTTGCTAAAACTATCAAAATTCCCATCATCAATCATAGAAAATAAGTTTAATATAATGTCTTCTAAATTATCATTATTAAAAATTGATGGAGCAGATTTAATTTCTAGACTTGATCCAGATAATTTTATTATAAATCCTATAGCTTTTAAATTCTTATGATATTCATCAAAAAGAACTAGTTCTTTTTTTGAAAGCTTAATCTTTGTTGGAAATATAAGTTTTTGCGTAACCATTTTTTCACTTGTTAGGCTTTTTAAAAATTTTTCATAGAGTATCCTTTGATGAGCTCTTTGCTGATTTATAATTAATAATCCAGAACGTAAAGAAGTTATAATATATTTCTTGAAAAGTTGAAAGACCCTGGGTGATTGAGATAAATTTAATTGAAGTTCGTCTTCAGATATATTAGCTGAATCCTTAGATTCAATCTTGGAATAAAGATTGTTCCATGAATCCTGGGATATCTTTTCGACCCCTTTTTCTTCCCTAAAGGGGTTGAATGAAGAATTTACCTCTATAGGGGGTTCTTTAGGAGATTTTCGAATATATTCATAAGGTACATCTAGACCAGGATCTTTCTCAAAATCAATACTTGGAAAAACCTGAAACATTCCTAAACTGTGTTTTACAGTAGCTTTTAAAATCGCAAAAAGATTTTGTTCATCTTCAAATTTAACTTCTGTTTTTGTCGGATGTATATTAATATCTATTGATTTAGGATCAACTTTTAAAAAAATAAAATAACCAGGGAAAAAGCCATCAGATAAAAGTCCCTCAAAAGCAGAAACAATTGAATGATTTAAAAAAGGACTTTTAATAAATCTATTGTTTACGAAAAAAAATTGTTGGCCTCGCGTTTTTTTTGAAAAATCAGGCTTTATAACAAAACCTGAAATTTCAGCAACTGATGTTTTTTCTTCTACAGGAATCAACTTTTCCTGTATCTTATTTGAAAAAATATTAATAATTCTCTTTTGTAAACTTGAGATAGGGAGTTTAAATAATTCTGAGTCATTTTGGAAAAAAACAAAACAAATTTCTGGATGCGCAAGAGCTATTCGATGAAATTCGTCAATAATATGTTTTAATTCTACATTATCTGATTTTAAAAAATTTCTCCGCGCTGGCACATTATAAAACAAATTTTTTACACTAATTGAAGTTCCTACTGATGTTACAGAATCCTCAACTAATCCAATTTTACCTCCAGAAATTTTTATTAATTTACCAAGTTTATCTTTTTTTCTTCTAGAAGTAGCTTGAATACTAGCAATTGCAGCAATCGATGCTAACGCTTCACCTCTAAACCCTTTAGATTTTAGTAGAAAAAGATCATCAAAATTTTTAAGTTTTGAAGTAGCATGTCTTTGAAATGATAATTTTAAATCCTCTATTGACATTCCTATGCCATCATCAATAACCTGAACTAAAGTTTTCCCAGAATCTTTAATAATTAGTTGAATCTTTTTTGCATTTGCGTCAACTGAATTTTCTATAAGTTCTTTTACTACAGATGAAGGTCTTAAAATAACTTCTCCAGCAGCAATTTGATTAGCTATATTCTCAGGAAGAATTGAAATTGTTTGAGTCACTAACTTTAAAATTTAAAAATTTCTATATCAAAATCTATAATATAAAGAAAAATCAATACAAGAAATAAAATAATTAATGCGAGTCTTAACGAAAAAAATCTATTACTATAAACTCTCATTTTTTTTCTTTCTTCACTCCATTTATGACCAAGATCATTTTTGTTAAATGCTTGTCTATATTTTGAAAACCTAGAATCAAAATTAAACCTAGAAATTCCTGAAGGATCATTGACGTCTTCTTTCCCCTTAAAATATCTGGGGGTATAATTAAATCTTCTGTTTCTTTTTAATTTAAAAAAGTTAATTTTCATTTAAATGAATATAATTTAATAATCTCTTAAATAAATTATTAAGTATTTTTTTGAAAGGTATTGAAACTAGTTTTTAAATAAAAAGAAAAGTTACAAATTTGCAATTGATGCCATCTTTAATGCAGCAATACCAGCATCATAACCTCTATTCCCATGTTTGCCCCCACTTCTAGCCTTGGCCTGATCAAAAGTATTATCAGTAAGAACGCAAAAAATTACTGGAATCTTAGAGTTTATATTAAGATCTTTTATCCCTTGAGAAACAGCATTACAAATAAAATTAAAATGCTCCGTTTCTCCTTTAATGACACTGCCTATTGAAATAACTACATCAACCTCACTTTCTTGCGCTTTCTTAGATCCATAAATGAGTTCAAAACTTCCCGGCACATCAATTCTAAAAATATTTTTTGATGCCACACTATTTTCTATAAGCACATCATAGCATCCTTCAAATAATTTTTCAGTTATGGATTTATTCCACTGAGACACAACTATTGCAAATTTAAACTTAGACCCATTAGGTATTTCAACAAGATTTGCTTGTGAAATCTTAGATTTTGATAAGTCCATATTTAATTAAAATTTTCGAGACGTCCGATTTGAACATCAACTAACTTTGATTCAATAGCCTCAGGGTAATCTTTTTTTATCCTCTTGAGATAACTTAATGCTAATTTTTTTTGATTATTTAAATCAGCAATCATAGCTGCTTTATACAAATACTTCGGTGTTGTAAATGAATTTTGACTTGCTTGGAAAGCAAGTACGTAATATTCATATGCATCATCCATTTGACCTATTTCTGCAAAAGCATCACCAATTGCCCCTTTCGAAAGAGCGTTTAGAAGAATATCATCTGAATCAAATTGATCTAGGAAAAATATAGCTTTTTCATAATTTTTTAAATTCAAATATGACATTCCTGCACTATATGTAGCAAGTTTTGCCGCTTGTGTGCCATCATAATTTTCAATAATATCGAGAAAACCATATTTTCCCTCTCCCCCATTTAGAGCTAAATAATATAGTGAATCAGAATTTTCAGTATTTACAGCTATATCAAAATAATATTGTGCTTGGCCTAATTCACTTATAGCTTCCCTTTCCATTGGTTCAAAAACAAAATTTATATAAGCTAAATAAGATAAGATAGTAAGAGCTATGAAGCCTATAAAGCTGATAATATAATTTTGATATTTAGCAACAAATTGCTCAGTTTTTGAGGCAGAGCTATCTAATTTATCAAAAACTTCAGCAGTAGTACTTTCTTCTGAAAGGCCTTCAACCTTATTTATAATAGACTTTTTATATCCTCTCTTTTTGTATGTTGCCATTATAATTTTATAGTTTCCAAAAGTAGTCTTTTTTATTCCAAAACCAAAAACAGAAATAAGGTAGATTTTAAGTTTTATTAAAAGAATATATTATTAACTTAAAAACTTTTTAATTCTATTAAAATGATCTTAAAGAAACTTTCATTGACAAACTACAAAAGTATTGGCGCATTTGAATTAGATTTTAATTCATCAATTAATTGTTTTGTTGGAGACAATGGTATAGGAAAATCAAATATTATAGATTCTATCTATCATCTAGCTTTTGGGAAAAGTTACTTTAACCCATCAGCCAATGAAAATATCAAATTCGGAACAGATTTTTTTGTAATTCAAGGAAAATTTAAAAATCTTAAAAGAATTGAAAAGATTATTTGCAGTTTTAAAAAGGGGCAAAAAAAAAAAATTAAAAGAAATCAAAAGAATTATGATAAAATTTCAGATCATATAGGATTAATCCCTCTTGTAATAATTTCTCCTATTGATCAAGATTTGATTCTTGAGGGAAGTGCAACTAGAAGAAAATTTATAGATGGTGTAATTGGACAAACGGACAAAATATATCTGCAAAAAATTTTAGATTACAACAAAATCTTAACGCAAAGAAATACTCTTTTGAAATATTTTTCTTTAAATCAAAACTTTAACAAAGGGACTATAGAAATTTATAACTCCCAATTAAGTAAACTTGCAAAACCTATTTTTGAAAAAAGATTGTCATTTTTAAATAGTTTTATTCCATTATTTAAAGAATGTTATAAAAAAATTAGTGGGTCTGATGAAAATGTGAATATAATTTATAAAAGTGACTTAAAAGAAAAATCAACTTCTGATCTTCTTAAAGAAAGTATAGATTTAGATAGAGCATATAAATTTACTACAAAGGGTATTCACAAAGATGATTTAGAATTTAAAATAATGGGGCAAAATATCAAAAAATTCGGAAGCCAAGGTCAGCAAAAATCTTTCTTAATTGCTCTAAAAATTGCTCAATTTAATTTTATGAAAAATGTCTTTAATACCAATCCAATTGTTTTATTAGATGATATATTTGATAAACTTGATTATAATAGAGTGAAAAAAATAATTAAACTTTTTAAAAATCAAAAGATGGGACAAATATTCATATCAGACACTGATGAAAATAGAATTAAAAAAGTTTTATCTCCTCTTAAAAACTCCTATAAAATTTTTAATTTAAATTCTATTTAATATTATAGATTTTACTATGATTTAACTTATTAGTTCAATGGATTGAAAAATTGCAAATCAAAATATCTAAATTACAATGCGAAATTCTGAAAGAAAACCTGAACCTGAACAAATAAATAAAATACTATCTAAAATAGTTTCTTCTAAAGCTCTAAAAAAAGGGATTATCAATGTTAGAATTGAGGACCTATGGAAAAAAGTAATGGGCGAAAACGTTGGAAAATATACTCAGAAAGTAGAATATAAAAATTCAACGCTTTATGTTTATTTGAGTAGTTCAGTTTTGAGAAGTGAACTTTCTTATGGAACTGATAAAATAATTTCTCTTTTGAATAGTGAAATTGGAGAGAATACTATTTCTAAAATTATTTTCACTTAAAAAATCTCTCGTCCAGAAAAATGGAAAAAACTCTCTGTTTTTGCATTTTCGTCACTATCTGAACCATGAATTGCATTTTCACCAACAGAGCTAGCAAATAATTTTCTTATAGTACCTTCTTTCGCTTGTTCAGGATTTGTTGATCCGATCAAGGTTCTGAAATCATCTACAGCATTATCTTTCTCCAAAATCATTGCAACAATTGGACCTCTGGTCATAAACTTTATTAATTCACCAAAAAAAGGCTTTGTTTTATGAATATCGTAAAATTTCTCAGCTTCTCTTGATGATAATTGGGTAAATTTCATAGCAATAATCTTAAATCCAGAAGAAGTAATTTTATCTAATATTAAACCAATATAGCCACTTTCTACAGCGTCTGGTTTAATCATTGAAAATGTATATGTCTTTGCCATTTGAGTTTTTGAATTTCAAATTTAAAAATTTGTATGATTATATATAACGTTAAGTTTAAATAAATGATCATAGATTTTTTTTTGTGCAAATATAAGAGGTCAATTTTTGGTATATTTGAACTATGAAAGATAATTTGATAAATGAATTTGATTCTCTGCTTAAAAAATCAAAAAACACTCTTATAATACCACATAAAAATCCTGATGGAGATGCTCTTGGAAGCAGTATAGCATTAAATTTTTTTTTGATAAAAAAGGGTCATAATTCTTTAGTAATTTCTCCTAATGAATATCCCTCATTCCTTAATTGGCTTCCCGGTCAAAACAAAATAATTAATTTTTCATTGAATCAAAAAAAAAGCGATTTCTTTAATCGATAAAGCAGATCTAATCTTAACTCTTGATTACAATGATCTTTCAAGAACTGGAGAAATGGAATCCATTTTAACCTCTGCAGATATTCCTTTTGTAATGGTTGATCACCACGAGAATCCAAAGTCATACGCTGATTTAACTTTTTCAGAACCTCAAATTAGTTCTACATCTGAAATGGTATATAATATTATTTCAAAATTAGATCATAGTAAAATTGATTCAAATATTGCAACTTGTCTATATACTGGAATGATGACAGATACAGGATCTTTTAGATTTCCCTCAACTACTTCTAAAACTTACTTAATAGCATCAAAATTAATTGATCTTGGAGCTAATCACTCAAAAATTCATCAAAATGTATATGACAACTATAGTTTTAATAGAATAAGACTTTTAGGAACTTGTCTTTCCAATTTAAAAAAAATTAAAAACCTTCCAGTTGTTTATACTTTTTTATCGCAAGAAGATTTGCGTAAAAATAATTTTAAAAAGGGAGATACAGAAGGTTTTGTAAATTATGGTCTAAGTTTAAAAAACATCTCTCTATCGGTTATAATGATTGAAGATAAATTACAAAATCTGATTAAAATGTCTTTTCGTTCAAAAGGAAATTTTTCTGTAAATAAATTTGCAAAAATCTATTTTAATGGAGGAGGTCATCATAACGCTGCTGGTGGGACATCATTAAAAACCCTTAAGGAAACTGAAAAAATATTTATGAATGCAATCCAAGAATGCAAAAAAGATTTTGAAGCATGAGGTTATTTCTCTTACCAATCTGTTTTTTATTCTTTATTAACTGTCAAGAATCTGAAATTAGAAGGCCATCAAATAAAAACAAAAAACTTTTTTTAAAGGAATCTGCAATAAGAAATAAAAATAGATTTGAAATTGAACAGGAACTATTCAAAAAATTTGCTAAAAATTCTACCTTAGAATTTAATGTTTCAGAGTTTGGATTCTGGTACGCATATAAAACAAAAATTAATGGGAGAATTCCAAAAAAAGGAGATCAAGTTACTTTTTCGTACAAAATTGAGGATCTAAATAATAATTTACTTTATAGTAAAAAAGAGCTAGGAGAAGTTTCCTTTTTTATTGATGAAGAAGACTTAATACCTGCTCTGAGAAAAGGAATTAAAATCATGAAAGAAAATGAAGTTGTTGTTTTTCTATTTCCTTCCTACCTTTGCTTCGGGTATCGAGGAGACGGTGAAAAAATTGGAATGAACCAACCTCTCAAGTTTACCATAAATCTTTTAAAAATAAAACAGAAAAAAACATGAATCCTAAACAATCCAAATTTATTTTTTTGTTGCTAATTACAGTGCCTTTTTTATTTAGCACTTGTAATAATAAATATCCCGAACTTGATTCTGGGTTATACGCGGATATAATTACATCAAAGGGAAACATAATTGTTAAGTTGGAAATGGAGAAAACACCAGTAACCGTTGCTAATTTTGTTTCATTGTCTGAAGGAAATAATATCAATGTCAATAATAATTATAAGGGTAAACCATTTTATGACGGATTAATCTTTCACAGAGTAATTAATAACTTTATGATTCAAGGTGGTGATCCTGCCGGAACTGGTCAAGGTGGTCCTGGATACAGCTTTAAAGATGAAATCACTGATTTGACTCATAGTGGTCCTGGAATTTTATCAATGGCAAATGCCGGCCCTTCAACAAATGGCAGTCAGTTTTTCATTACTCACGTAAAAACTCCATGGTTAGATGGAAAGCATACTGTTTTTGGCAAAGTAATATCTGGTCAGTCTATAGTTGATAGTATAGTCAAGAATGATACAATAAGAAAAATTAGAATCATAAGAAAAGGTTCATTAGCTAAAAAATTTAATGCTCCAGATATTTTTTCAAATTATTTCATCGAAAAAGATATTGCAGAAAAAGAAAAACTTCAAAAACAGTTCAAAATTCAGGGTGAAACAGTAAAAAAATTTGCAGAGCAAAGATTAAAAGCGACAATTACTAATTCCCAATTGAGTTATTTTATTTCACAAAATGGTAAAGGTCAAAAAGTAACTAAAACTAACAAAGCCATTTTGCACTACACAGTTTATTTTGCAGATGGGAAATTCCTTGAAACTAGCAATCCTGAGACGGCTAAAATCCTCGGTGTTTTTGATGAAAACAGAAATAAAACTAATGGATATCAACCTCTTGTAGCAGATGTTAGTCCTAAAGCTCAGATGATCCAGGGCTTTAAAGAAGGTGTTAAACTTTTAAAAGTTGGAGACAAAGCAACTCTTTTTGTTCCCTACAATTTAGCTTACGGTGAAAGTGGCACAAGGGGTATTCCTCCAAAGTCTGATCTTATTTTTGAGATTGAAATCCTTGACATAATAGAATAAGTTTTATCAAAAAGAAAAAATGAAATGAGAAAAAAATTAAAAATTTTCTTATGGATATCTCTTTTGCCTCATTGGATTTTTATTGAATATATCAAAAGTAGACCTTTAATGGTAGAAGAATTTTACAGTCAAAAAATATATCCGCTGATATATAAAACTTATTCATTTTTTTTTGATAAAATTCCTTTTTCAATTGGTGATATAATTTATTTACTCACTTTATTTTTAATTTTTAAATTGATCATAAAATATTTTAAAGATTATGGCTATTCTTTTTTCAAATTGATCTTTGATCTTGGAGCTCTTCTATCGGGAATGATACTGCTTTTTAATATTACATGGGGAATAAACTACTATAGACTTCCTCTTAATGAAAAATTAAATATAAAAACTATTTATACTCAGACGGATTTAGAAGAAAAATTTGATTTTTTAATAAATAAGGCAAATGAACTTCACATAAGTTTGAGCGGAAGTGATAGTCTTCCACTAAAATTAACAAACAAAAAAGACTTATTAAAAATAAGTCTTTATGGATATGATAAATTCTCCGAATCAGAAATATTCAAAAATTCTATCAGAAAAAAATCTCTTTTTAGTACTCCGCTCTCATATATGGGATTTTCAGGTTATATAAATCCTTTTACTTTGGAAGGACAAATCAATTCTAAAACACCTTATCTGAATTTAATTATAAGCGATCTGCACGAAGCTGCACATCAAATGGGTTATGCATCAGAGAAAGAAGCCAATTTTATCGCCTATTTTTTTTCATATATAAATCCAGATCCGTATGTAAAATATGCTTCATTAATTTTCGCTATAAGATACTTGAATTCAGCTCTTTATGATATCGATCCAAAGAAAGCAAAAGAAAAAATTATAAGATTAAATTATGGAATCATTGAAAATATAAAAAATGTTGATTCTTTCTGGCAAAAATATAAAAATCCATTTCAACCTATTTTTAAAATCTCCTATGATAAATTCCTGAAAGCCAATTCACAAGAAAAAGGAATTAAGAGTTATAATGAAGTTGTAGGATTAATAATAAATTATAAGTTTTAAAACTATTTTAGTTTGTGCATGTTTTTTGTAATTAATATATATTTATTAAATTTCATAATATTAGAGTAAAATAAGTAATGAGAAGAAATATCTTTTATCTTATAATTTTTGTGAATCAACTTGTTTTAGGACAAGTATATTTTCCAACTAATACTGGTGTAAAGACTGAAGAAGATACTTATAAGGCAATTACTAATGTCAAAATCCACTCCAATTCAAATGAAATTATAGAGTCAAATTCTATCCTGATTCATAAGGGGAAAATTGTTGCGATTGGTAAAAATATCCCCATACCAAAAAATGCAAGAATTTATAACATGCAATCACTGCATATTTATCCCTCATTTATAGAATTACATAATGATTTTGGAATAAAAAAACCAAAAAGAATTCAAAGTAGTGGAAGAAGTGCTGAATATTCTCCTAAAAGAAAAGGATATTACTGGAACGATCATATTCTTAGTGACTATAATAGCATAAAAGATTATAATTACAATAAAGATCTAGCGACCAAAATGCGTAAAATTGGATTTGGTGTAGTTAATAGTCATAGAAAAAATGGAATTCATAGAGGTACTAGTGTTCTAATTGCGCTCAATGATTTTGCAAATGATGGGGAGCGGATTTTATCAGATAAAAAAGCAGAACATTTTTCTTTTTCTAAAAGCGTAACCTCGTCTCAATCCTATCCCGGCTCTATCATGGGATCAATGGCATTAATTCGTCAGCTTTATCATGATGCAAACTGGTACAAACAAGGAAAAAATGCAAATAAAGATATTTCCATTGAATCCATATTAGACAATATTAAACTACCTAAAATTTTTGATGCTGGAGATAAACTTAACGTTTTAAGAGCGGGTAAAATTAGTTCTGAAATGGGTTTAAATTTTATAATTAAAGGTTCTGGAAATGAGTATCAGAATATCGAGCAAATTAAAGCACTTGGAACTAAACTTATAATTCCTTTAAACTTTCCTGATCCATATGATGTTTCTGATCCATTAATGACAAGAAAAATTGAACTTAGTCAAATGTTGTATTGGAATCAAGCTCCTTCTAATCCTTCATTACTAGAGAAATCTAAAATTATTTTTGCCCTAACTACTGCAGATCTTAAAAATCAAGATAATTTTTTAAAAAATTTAAGAAAAGCAGTTAAGTATGGTCTTAGCGAAAAAACAGCCCTTCAGGCATTAACAATTATTCCTGCCAAAATTTTAAAAATGGAAAATAAAATTGGAGTTTTAAAAAAAGGAGCATATGCAAACTTTATCGTTACTTCTGGATCAATATTTGATGATAAAACAAAAATATATGAAAACTGGGTAAATGGTGATGCCCATATCATATCCGATAGGAAAAAAATAGATATAGACGGTAAATATGAAATTCCTATAGGAACTGAAAATTATGATTTAGAAATAAAAAACAGTACTTCATCAATTCAAGCAAATGTTAAACTGGATTCTATTAAATTAAAATCAAAGACTAATTATAAAGATGGATGGCTGCACATGACAGTTTTTGATAAAAATCAGAAAAATTTTGCTCGCATAAGCTCTAAAATTGAAAGTGATAAATATATTTCTTCAAGTGGAGTAGATTTTTCTGGAAATAATTTTGATTCTGTATTAACGCCTGTTAAAACTGATAAAACTGGGAGTGGTAAAAAAAATGATGCTAAAAAAGAAAATCTAAGAGAGGTCCTACCATTAAAATATCCAAACAATGCATATGGCTTTGAAAAAATTCCAGAATCTCAAAGCGTTTTGTATAAAAATGTAACTCTTTGGACAAATGAAAAGGAAGGAATAATTCAAAATACTGATCTTTTAGTTAAAGATGGTAAAATAAGCTTAATTGGGAAAGATCTTGATGTTAAAAACGTGAAAATTATTGATGGAACTGGCAAACATCTAACTAGTGGAATCATTGATGAGCACTCTCATATAGCTGCCTCTAGTATTAACGAAGGTGGCCAGAATTCCTCTGCTGAAGTTACTATAGAAGATGTTATTGATCCTGATGACATAAATATTTACCGTAATTTATCTGGTGGAGTAACTACAATACAAATTCTTCATGGGTCTGCAAATCCAATTGGCGGAAGATCAGCCATAATTAAATTAAAATGGGGATCAAGTATTGATGAAATGTTGTATCCAAATTCTAGTCCTTTTATAAAGTTTGCTTTAGGTGAAAATGTAAAACAGTCTAACTGGGGAAGCTTTTCTAGATTTCCCCAAACTAGAATGGGTGTTGAACAACTCTACATAGATTATTTTCAAAGGGCAAAAGAATATGGTCAAAAATGGATCAATTATAATAATCTAGATCGAAAAACTAAATTAAGAACACACAAACCTCGTTATGATATTGAAATGGAAGTTCTTTGGGAAATACTCCAAGGAAAAAGATATATTTCTTGCCATTCATATGTTCAAAGCGAAATTAATATGCTGATGAAGGTTGCTGAAAAATTTGATTTTCGAATCAAAACATTTACTCACATTTTAGAAGGTTATAAAGTAGCTGATAAAATGAGAATCCATGGTGTAGGAGGTTCAACATTTTCTGATTGGTGGGCATACAAATTTGAAGTAAATGATGCAATCCCTTACAATGGTGCAATAATGCATAATGCAGGAGTAACTGTAGCATATAATTCTGATAGTGCTGAAATGTCAAGAAGATTAAATCAAGAGGCTGCAAAAGCCATTAAATATGGCGGAGTATCTGAAGAAGAGGCTTGGAAGTTTGTTACATTAAATCCAGCAATTCTTCTTGGTATAGATGACAAAGTTGGAAGTGTTAAAGTTGGCAAAATTGCTGATTTAGTTTTATGGAGTGGACACCCCATGTCTATTTACTCACAAGTAGAAAAAACTATGATTGAAGGTGCTTTCTATTATGAAGCTGATTTACTTCCAGCAAAAATCAAACAAATAGAAAATGAGAGAAAGAAGCTGATTTTACAAATGTTAAATGCAAAAAATATGGGAAGCAGTACAAAAAATTTTGAACTAAGGAGGAAAAGAGAATTTCATTGTGAAACAATTGATTATTAATATGAAAAAAATATTTCATGTAATGTTTTTATTAATTGTAAGTCAACTTACAAGTCAGCAGACACCTGCAAGTTTGACTGAAGAATCAATACTTTTTATTGGAGCAACAGCTCATATTGGAAATGGAACTATAATTGAAAGTAGTGCAATTGGTATTAGAAATGGAAAAATAACTGAAGTTTCAACAGAAAATTTAGTAGAAGGCAAATATGATCAAACAATAGATATTTCTGACAAGCATGTTTATCCTGGATTTATTGCTGCTAATACTTCATTAGGTCTTGTAGAAATTGATGCCGTGAGAGCCAGTAATGATGTTGATGAGATTGGAGATATGTTGCCTCATATTCGCAGTATTATTGCTTACAATGCAGAATCTAAAATTGTTGAGAGTATGCGCCCAAATGGTATTTTAGTCGCTCAAGTTGCTCCACGTGGAGGATTTATTTCTGGTAAATCCTCTATTGTTCAACTAGATGCTTGGAACTGGGAAGATGCAGTTATAAAATATGATGATGGGATTCACTTAAATTGGCCTAATCCATATACTCGAGGAAGATGGTGGCTTGGAGAGAGTCCTGACCTAAAAGTCAACAAAAAATATGCAGAAAATATCTCCAAAATTGAAGATTTTTTTCAAAATGCCATCGCGAGATCAGCAAATAAGAAAACGAAGAATCTTCCCTATTATTCATTAAATCAAGCTATTAAAAAAAATAAGACCGTTTTTTTACACGCCAATGATGAAAAGCAAATAGTTGATGGTATTGTTTTTCTTAAAAACATTGGAATAAAAAAAATTGTCCTTGTCGGTGGAAGAGGATTGGCAAATCAGTTAAATATCATTAAAAGTAATAACATTCCAGTAATTCTATCACATCCACATAGGCTTCCAACTAATGAAGATGAAGATTTAAAACTACCTTATAAACTTGCCAGCTTATTAATTAATGAAGGAATTTTATTGACTATAGACGTGCAAGGAAGTATGGAACGAATGAATACAAGAAATCTTCCATTTTATGCTGGTAGTTTCTCTGCATATGGTGTTGAAAAAGAAAAAGCTGTTGAAATGATAACTTTAAATGCTGCAAAAATATTGGGAATAGATGATAAGATGGGTTCTCTTGAAGAAGGTAAAGATGCCACGCTATTTATTTCTGAGGGGGATGCACTCGATATGAAGACCAATATTATATCTAGAGCTTTTATTCAAGGGCGTGAAATAAGCCTTGAATCTCACCAAACAAAACTTTGGAAAAGATATTCAAAAAAATATTCCAAAGAATAACTTTTTTACAATTCCCCTTAATTAATGTCTGGATTGAAATGAAAATAATTTCTAGCTCTTCAAATCCTGAGATAAAAAAAATAAAGCTCTTAATTAAAAAATCAAGGGAAAGGAAAAGACTGAAGCTTTTTGTAATTGAGGGGAAAAGAGAAATTATAAGAGCCCATAAGTCAGGTTATGATTTATTATCTATCTTCTTCCGCGAAAACTCTAATGAAAATTTTGAAGGGATTAAAAACACAACTTTTTTTGAAATCGAAAAGTCCTTATTTGATAAAATTAGTATTCGTTCAGGTTCAGAAAAAATGATAGCTATAGCAAAATCAAAAGAATTAAGATTAGATGAACTCAAATTAACAAAAAAAGCAAGAGTTTTAGTTGTAGAATCCCCAGAGAAACCTGGAAACATAGGAGCAATTCTTAGAACTGCAGCTGCTGCAGAAATTAATGCTGTAATAATTTCTAATATAAAAACAGATATTTACCATCCAAATATTATTCGAAGTAGTTTAGGGGGAATTTTTCTCCTTCAAATAGCAATTGATAGCTCAAATAGAACCATCAATTTTCTCAAAAAGAATAAAATATGTATAATATCAACTTCCTTAAATGAAGAAGCTAGAAATTATAATGAAATTATATATAAAACTCCGTTTGCATTAATTTTTGGTTCTGAAGACAAAGGACTTAACCCAATTTGGTTTAAAAGTTCAGATCAAGTTGCTAAAATTCCTACTAATGAAACGATCGATTCACTTAACTTATCAGTTTCAGCTGGTATTTTAATTTATCATAGCTTAAATCACTAACTTTGATAAACATCATTTATATATTTTTTTAAACAGTGATAGTTAGTGAGGAAATAGAAAATAAAGAAATTGCTAAGCAATACAAAGAACTTCTTAGTGTTAGTTATCAAACCCTTTCAAAAAATGATAAAAAACAAATTAGAACTGCGTTTGATATTGCTGTTGATGCTCACAGAAATCAAAGAAGAAAAACTGGAGAAGCTTATATTTTCCACCCACTTGCTGTGGCAAGAATAGTTGCAAATGAAATTGGTCTTGATTCTATTTCAATAGCTGCTGCACTTTTACACGATGTTGTTGAAGATACTAAGTATACAATAGAGGAAATAAAAAGTCAATTAAGTTCTTCTGTTGCTAAAATAGTTGATGGGCTAACCAAAATTTCTAACCTAAAAAAAGATACTGATATTTCACTTCAAGCTGAAAATTTCAGAAAAATGCTTCTAACTCTAAATGATGATGTAAGAGTAATTATTATAAAAATAGCTGACCGCCTACACAATATGCAAACCCTTGAGGTAATGCCAGAGGAAAAACAATTAAAAACCTCATCAGAAACAATGTATATTTATGCCCCTCTTGCTCATAGAATAGGTCTATATAATGTTAAAACCGAACTCGAAGATTTAAGTCTAAAATATACTGATCCGGAAAAATATTTTCATGTAAAAAGTAAAATTGAAGAAGGAGAAAAATCTCAAATTAGTTACATTAAATCTTTTTCGAATTTTGTTTCAAGTACTCTTCAAAAAGAAGGTTTGAAATATTATATAAAAGGGAGAAGTAAGTCCATTTATTCCATTTACAGTAAAATGGAGACTCAAAATATTCCTTTTGAAAAGGTATATGACAAATTTGCCATAAGAATTGTTTACAAATCAAATGAAAGAAATGAAAAGTTTTTAGCATGGAAAATATACTCAGTTATAACTGATCATTTTACACCTAACCCGACAAGACTTCGTGATTGGATTACTGCTCCAAAATCAAACGGATATGAAGCCTTACATATAACAGTTAATGGTCCTGGTAACAAGTGGGTTGAAGTTCAGATTAGGTCAGAGCGAATGCATGAAATTGCTGAAAAGGGATATGCAGCTCACTATAAATATAAAGGTGGAGATCATAAAGATTTAGGTATTGAAAATTGGATTGATAAACTAAAAGAGGTGTTAGAAGACAACACTGGAAATGCTATTGATTTTGTTGAGGATTTTAAATTAAATTTATATGCTGAAGAAATATTTGTTTTTACTCCAACTGGTGAACTTAAATCTCTTCCTAAATTTTCAACAGCTCTTGATTTTGCTTTTAGTATTCATACTGAAGTAGGTATGAAAACTAGAGGTGCCAGAGTCAATGACATATTGGTTCCTCTAAGTAAAGTTTTAAAAAGCGGGGATCAAATTGAAATAATAACCTCTGAAAATATTAAACCAACTGCCAATTGGCTTGATTTTGTTCAAACATCAAGGGCAAGATCAAAAATAAAATCATCATTAAATGAGGAGAAAAAACAAATAGCAAAAGATGGAAAAGAACTTCTGCGGAGAAAACTAAAACAATTAAAAATTGTACTAAATGAAAAGACAACTGATAGAATGTATAAATATTTTAAACTCGATAATAGTTTAGATCTTTTCTACCGAATTGGAATTGGAACTATTGAAAATAAAGATTTAAAAAGTTTCGCCTCTTATTTTAATAATAGTTTTTTTAATTTTTTTAGGAGAAAAAATATCAATCCTGTTTCTTCAGATGCTAAAAAAGATCAAGAAAATAAACTTGATAAAATTGTTTTTGGGAAAGAAAGAGAATCCCTTTCTTATACCTTATCCTCTTGTTGTAATCCTATTTCAGGAGATCCTGTTTTTGGGTTTTTAACTATAAATGATGGTTTAAAAGTTCATAAAAAAGATTGCCCTAATGCACTAACATTGCAGTCTAACTTTGGTTATAGGATTATTTTAGCTAAATGGGTAATTTCAAAATTTGATAAATTTACTGCAGTATTAAAACTCTCAGGAATAGATGATCTAGGATTACTTAATGAGGTTACTAGATTAATTTCAAATAACATGAATGTAAATATAAATAAGATAAACCTGGAGACTGAAAATGGTTTTTTTAGTGGTTTTATAAGTGTAAGTGTGCAGAATAAAAAAATTCTAGACAGATTAACAAAAAATTTAACTAAACTAAAAGGAATAGAAAAAGTAAAACGAGAATAATTTACTTATATATTTGTATCGTATGGATAATAAAAATCATGAAATTGTAAAAGATGTTTTTTCAAAATTTCTTTTTAAGAAAGAACATAGAAAAACTCCAGAACGTTATGCTATTCTCTACGAGATATATAACACACAAAACCATTTTGATATAGAATCTCTGTATATTAAAATGAAAAATAAAAATTATAGAGTTAGTAGAGCGACACTTTATAATACAATTGAATTACTTCTAGAATGTGGTCTTGTTAGAAAACACCTATTTGGAGATAATCAAGCACAATATGAAAAGTCATATTTTGACAGTCAACATGATCATTTAATTTATACTGACACTGGGGATGTAGAAGAGTTTTGTGATCCAAGAATTCAAAATATAAAAAATACAATTGAAGAAGTTTTTGATGTAGAGATACACAGTCATTCTCTCTACTTTTATGGAAAAAGAAGAAGAAAAAAAGAGAAACATTAACCTAAAATGTCTGTAGATTTAATATTGGGGCTTCAGTGGGGAGATGAAGGAAAAGGAAAAATTGTAGATTTTCTTACGGATTCTTATGAAATTATAGCTCGTTTTCAAGGAGGTCCAAATGCTGGGCATACGTTAGAGTTTGATGGAATTAAGCATGTTTTACATACTATTCCCTCTGGGATTTTTCATTCAAAAG